>NZ_JAFCXF010000005.1:0-464631 GCF_049898205.1 Pararhizobium sp. DWP3-4
GCGGCGCTCAGGACCGGGCAGGACTTCTATCTTCGGATTGTGACTAGTCATAATGGGCACATTACCTCGCACACTTGTTAAGTGGGAGATCGTGTCCGGATATTTATGGGGCCATTACATGCTTCCTGACGATACGAATGCGCAGGTTGTCAGCAAATGGAGTGACCTGATCCACAATGCAGCTCTCGGGCCTGTTGCGGGATGGATCGTGTTGACATTGGTGGGGGTTTTATACGCGGCCGTCTTTTTTGCATCGCTATACAATGAGCCGGATGATGGCGAGTTCGCCTTCGGTAAGGCACATGTCTAGGTTCGCTCAACTGTTATCCGGCAGAAGTGCGGAAGGCAAAACGCTACCACACCCTCCGAGCGAAATTTCCGCTTCCACCGCCCTCACCCGTTCGAACCGCTCACCGGCGATTTTTAGCCAGTAACGCTACTGTCGAGAAATCGATTGATGTCAGCGCCGAAGGCGATAAATCGTATCTTCATCAATCCCGCAGACTAACGCACGATCGGCGTTTAACTTCACTATCAGCCCTTTGACAGGGCCACCGTATAGTCTCGTATAAAGGGCAGATATGGAGGTCAGGCTCGCTTCGTTCGCGAAGAACGAAATCAAATTTGAGACCGTCTAATCGGATATCTTTTTCTCGCCCGTGCTTCTGCCTTGTTCACATAACGTCATTTCGAATGCCGGGCACCCTGCGGGGGCAACTCCAAAAGGCACGACACACGTTTTACTCACTTTGACATATCAAGGCACGTCTGCTTCCTGACGTGACGAACAGATTAGACGACAAAAAAGTCGCCAGCAGCCAATCCCGTTCCAAAGGTTACCATCGCAAACTTCACTGCCGCCAGTCCGCCCACACCATCGACATCGAACGACAAAACACCCGTATCCCTGTTGAAAATAATGCGGTCATCCGCGTCTAGGGCAACCTTGCCGGTAATAAAGGCTTTAGCGTCCAGAGTTCCTTCAACAAGTCCGGTGAATGCTAAGTTGTCCAAGCGAATCTCGTCGTCCGAGGAGCGGAAATCAGTCATCCAGTCAAGATCGGCCACACGCGGTGTGACATCGAAAACGAAGGCATCGTGGCCCTTTCCACCCGTCAGAAAGTCGAGGCCGAAACCACCGTTCAAGACATCATCACCAACACCACCCGATATGCGATCATTGCCCAATCCTCCGGTTAGGACATCATCGCCAGCCCCCCCACGCAGATTGTCGTGTCCCTTATTGCCATCCATTATGTCGTCAAATTTGCTACCGGTAATGCTGTCGCTACCTTCCTTGGCATCGACCACAACCGCATGATCGAAGGCCTTGTAACTGACCGTGTCCCTGCCATTCGTCAGCACAATAAACTCTGCCGGTGGCGCGATCATGATGGTAATGGTTGCAACATTGCTGTTGCCTTGGCCGTCCGTGGCATAGATTGTAAACGTGTCAGTGCCAGAAAAACCCACATCCGGCAGGTAATCGAAGAAGTTGCCGTTCAGGAAATCCTGATGGTAATGAACACTTCCGCCGTATTCGCCCTGCGGAAACGGATAGGAGCCGGGCTCGAAGCGGGTTTCTTGCACCACTCTCCCATGGTCGGGTCCATCGAGAATGACGAACGACAGCAGGTCGAAGTCTTTGTCCGAAGAGCTGAACTTAATATCGTCGAGGATCTCCCCGGTAGAAAGCGTGAAGGTCAAGTCAGTAACGGTCGGGGAATGATTGATAAATGTATCAGGTTGAAGCAGGCCATCCGTTAGAATGATCTGATGCTCACCGTATTGTGTGTTTTCGCCGCCAAAATACTCGTTTGCACCACCATAGGTGACCGTAATGTCGTCGGGGCTTTCGGCCGTGACGGAAACGATGTCTGTGGAGAGATAGGCAGCCTGGGCGGACAAGGTACGAATATAGTTGCCCTCATTGTCGAAGACATGCGTTTCTACCCTTGAGAAGATCTCGTTCCTGCCGTCATTGGTAAAGCTCGTTACGGTGAAGAAACCATCGAAGACATCGACTGAGGCGACATCGACTGACCCGAAAAAATAGTCGGGCTGTGCGCCTATCGGGCCAACCACTTCACCCGCAGCGTCGGTTATCGTGAAGAGAATTGCGTCCGGGCTTTCATTATTCACGTCTTCCCAGACGGAAAGCTCATTTCCATTGCTCAGTACCGGCATCAGCATCTTCCTTGGCTGCGAAGGAGGCGACATAACGTCCCTGTTATCATGGACCCCTCGTGACATTATGACGAAAAGCCCAGACCCCGCAGGCGTTGGTTGCGGTCGATAATACGACGTAAATGGTTGAACCAATCTGATACGAAATTGTGACGAAGAGCACACACAATTTAGCGAGAATGTCGACCAGCTCGCACGAAACTGCACGCAAAAAGGTTCTACTTCGACTTGCCGGTGAGCAGCTGTGTCTTATCCAGGGGCACGGCTCCAGCGCTTTGCTGCAGTGAGTGCAAAAGAGCTGCCAGCTCTGAAATTTCTGGCAGCCCTCCCCACCTAGCAGAGTCAGTTCTGCCATTTACCGCCTTGGCCATTCCGGCGCGATCACAATATTTCCACAAGTGAATGCGCAGGGGTATCCGACGATCTTACGCCTCAGCCCCTGATCGACGCGCCCTCATCCACCCACTGCCAATCGCGAATCTCCGGCATGTCTTGCCCATGCGCGCGAATATACGCCCGGTGCTCAAGCAATTTGCTGTCCATCACTTGCTTCAACCCGACGCGGACGCTTTTCAGTTCCGGCACCCAATCCAGCACGCTATGGACAATATGGTAACGGTCGAGCCCGTTCAGCACAGTCATGTCGAAGGGCGTCGTCGTCGTGCCTTCCTCGTTGTAGCCGCGCACATGGATGTTGTTATGATTGGTTCTACGATAGGTGAGACGATGGATAGTCCAGGGATAGCCGTGGTAGGCGAAGATGACTGGCTTGTCGGTGGTAAACAGCGCGTCGAACTGCTTGTCTGAGAGGCCATGCGGATGATGCTCTTTTGGCTGCAGCGTCATCAAATCCACGACGTTCACAACCCTAATGGCCAGATCCGGCGCAACCCCCTTGAGGATCTGCACTGCGGCAAGCGTCTCCAGCGTGGGAACGTCGCCGGCACACGCCAGAACCAAGTCGGGCTCGCTTTCGCTATTGGTCGACGCCCAGTCCCAAATGCCTATCCCCGCCCGGCAATGAACGATCGCCTTGTCCATGGACAGCCACTGCCACGACGGTGGCTTGCCGGCGACGATGATGTTGATACGGTTCCACGTGCGCAGGACATGATCCGTCACGCAGAGCAGTGTGTTTGCATCCGGCGGCAAGTAGACACGCACGATGTCAGCTTTCTTGTTGAGGGCGACATCGATAAAGCCTGGATCTTGATGGCTGAAACCATTGTGTTCCTGATGCCAGACATGGCTCGACAACAGATAATTCAGCGACGGGACGGGTCTCCTCCACGGAATATCCTCGCACGCATCCAGCCACTTCGCGTGCTGGTTGAACATCGAATCGACGATGTGAATGAACGCCTCGTAGCAGGAAAACAGCCCGTGCCGGCCGGTGAGGAGGTAGCCTTCGAGCCAGCCCTGGCAGGTGTGTTCGGATAGGATTTCCATAACTCTGCCTTCGCGCCCAAGGTGAACGTCCTCCGGAAGGATTGTCTCCATCCAGGCGCGTTCTGTCACTTGAAAGACATCCTGTAGCCGGTTAGACGCGGTCTCGTCGGGACCAACGATGCGGAAGTTCTTGGCAGCATCGTTCAGCTCCATCACGGCGCGCAGGAAATCGCCCATCGCTTTTGTGGATTCGGCTTTCGTAATCCCTGGCTGCCCGGTTACCACTGCATGATCGTGCAATCCGGGGAGATTGAGGGATTTGCGCAGAAGACCACCGTTGGCATGTGGGTTGGCGCTCATCCGACGCAAGCCTTGCGGCGCCGTCTCACGGATTGATGCCAAGGGAGCGCCTGTCGCGTCAAAAAGCTCTTCTGGCCGATAGCTTCTCAGCCATTCCTCCAATAGCTTCAGATGATCCGGATTTCCCGCGATCCCCGAAAGCGGTACCTGATGCGACCGCCAGAACCCTTCTGTTTTGAGGCCATCGACCTCTTTCGGTCCCGTCCAGCCCTTTGGGCTCCGCAAGACGATCATCGGCCACTTGGGACGCGAGGACTGTTTAGAGCCGCCCCGCGCTGCGTTTTGAATGTCATGAATTTTGTTCATCGCCTGGTCGAGCACAACGGCCATTCGTTCGTGCATCAGTACTGGTTCGTGCCCCTCTACAAACAGCGGTTCGTAGCCGTAGCCGATGAACAACGCACGAAGTTCGTCCTCTGGTATGCGCGCCAGAATAGTCGGATTGGCGATCTTGTAGCCATTCAAATGCAGGATCGGCAAAACGGCGCCGTCGCGAGCAGGGTTCAAGAACTTGTTCGAATGCCACGCGGCCGCCAGCGGCCCGGTTTCCGCTTCTCCATCGCCC
This sequence comes from Pararhizobium sp. DWP3-4, assembly GCF_049898205.1. NCBI lineage: Bacteria > Pseudomonadati > Pseudomonadota > Alphaproteobacteria > Hyphomicrobiales > Rhizobiaceae > Pararhizobium > Pararhizobium sp. DWP3-4. The sequence continues at coordinate 4,502 of NZ_JAFCXF010000005.1, forward strand.
ACGACGCAGGCGACGAGGAGATTTGGGTTATCAAAAGCAGCGCCAAAGGCATGTGAAAGTGCATAGCCGAGTTCGCCACCCTCATGTATGGAACCGGGAACATCGGGCGCCGCATGGCTCGGTATCCCGCCCGGAAAGGAAAACTGCCGGAACAGTTTTCGCATTCCCGCCTCGTCGAGCGTGATGTCTGGATAGAGTTCGCTATAGGTTCCTTCGAGATAGGTGTTGGCGACCATGGCAGGGCCGCCATGGCCAGGCCCACAGACGTAGATGACGTCCTCGTCACGGGCTAGGATAACTCGGTTCAGATGCGCGTAGATGAAACTTAGGCCCGGCGATGTACCCCAGTGGCCCAAGAGCCTTGGTTTGACATGCTCCAACCGAAGCGGTTCGCGCAACAGTGGATTGTCCATCAAATATATCTGGCCGATCGTCAGATAATTTGCCGCCCGCCAGTACGCGTTGATGTCATGCAATTCGCGCTGCGAAAGACGTTCAGACTCAATAGCTGCATTCAGGGGATCGCTCATATTGGCTCCTGGTTTCGCAGACCTAGAAATTTGCGTAGTGGAGGCGGATTCGGCTGCGAACTCGAAGCACCGTTCTTGGCGTCTCTATAGACGCTAACGCATCAAGCGGACCTTGGGTCCATTCGTCCCAGACAAACGCGAGCCGACAGACATAACCCGTGCGGCCAGGGGTCGCATATCCGGCGAGCATCTCCAGCGTGCCCTTCGTTTCGGCAAGGGAGCAGAGGCCTACAATAGAGCCTTATTCTCTGTTCGCCACTGCGACTGCGCGAAGATCGGGAACGAGCGATCCTTCACCGCTGACGCGGATATCGGCGGCGTTTGCCTCATCGGTGTCGATATGCATCTCGGTTACGGCGTCCGCGCTGACGCGGATAAGCGTCTTGCCAAACACCAGCCCGCGCTCTTCATCGCCGATGTGAACGTCCACCAGCATACCGTCCGCAAGGCCCAGGCGTTCGGCATCATCCGGATTGGTATGAAGATGCCGCGCGGCCACGATCAGCCCATCGGTATTGAGGTTCCCGACGGGGCCGATGAGGCGAACCATTGGCGTACCATCGAGTTTGCCACTATCGCGAACGGGCGCATCAATGCCGAGCGCAAAACCATCCGTTCTTGAGATTTCGATCTGCGTCCGCAGACGCTCGGGGCCGAGGATGGCGACGCGCTCCAGGCGACCTTTGGGCCCCTCTAACGTGACGCGCTCGCTTGCGACCCATTGTCCGGGCTGGCGCAGAGGAACGGCAGGCGTCAATTGGTATCCGGCACCAAACAGGGCCTCGACCGCTGGTCGGGACAGGTGAACGTGACGGGCCGATACCGCGACAGGGATCGGTTCAGGCACTGTTGCCTTCGGCGCCAAAGCGGCGGCCGTCTCCCGGGCGATCATCAATTGCTCGGCAGTCTCTGTGACGATGACCCGTACCCTGGCGCCATAGGCCTGGATCTGCGGTGCAGCATGCTTAGCAAGTTCGACAAACTGGTTTCGGTCGTGGTCGAGCCGCAAACCCATGAACTCCAGTCCATCGCAGATGCGCCGACGCATTGACGGGGAGTTCTCGCCGATGCCTCCGGTAAAGACGACAGCATCAAGGCCACCCATCGCCGCCGCGTAGGCACCAATGTATTTCCGAGCACGATAGGCGAACAATTCGATGGCAAGCTGGGCTTCGGTATCACCTTTACTGGCCCGATCTTCGACATCGCGCATGTCGGATGAGCCCGTTAGTCCCTTCAGCCCGCTCTGCGAATAGAGAGCGTCCTCTACCTCCGCGATCGAAAGGCCACGTTGCCGTGACAGGAATCCAAACAGGCCTGGGTCAACGTCGCCGGAGCGCGTTCCCATCACCAATCCCTCGAGCGGTGTCATGCCCATCGAGGTATCAATGCTCTCCCCGCGGTTGACCGCGCAGACACTGGCACCATTGCCAAGATGCACGCTGACAATCTGGAGATCACGCAGCGGTACGCCAATCTCCTCTGCGGCGCGCATGGCCACATACTTGTGTGAGGTGCCATGAAATCCAAAACGCCGCAGACCGGCATCGCGCCAAGCCTTCGGCACGGCGTAGATCGTTGCGCGTGGCGGATTGGTGCCATGGAATGCGGTGTCGAAGACCGCGACCTGAGGCAGGCTCGGCCAGACTTCCTTCGCAATGCGCACAGCCAGCAGATTGGCGGGATTGTGCAGCGGCGCCAACGGCGTCAGCGCCTCGATCGCTGCAATCGTCGATTCGTCGAGGACCGCTGTGGTTCGGAACTTTTCGCCCCCGTGCACGATACGATGGCCAACCGCCTCCAGTTTGGTAATCCCGTGATCATCAAGAATTTGCGGAAGAGCAACCAAGGCGGCGGCAATGTCGCCAAGTGACGCTTGCCCGGTTTCTGTCCGCCCGCCCTTGGTGATCTTATAGGAACAGCATCCCGCCTCAAATTTCTCGTAAGTCGCTTTGAAGATTTCAGTCGCCTTTTCGGCAATCTCGAAAACGCCGGCTTTTAGGCTGGAACTGCCGCAGTTCAACACAAGTATTTTCACAGATCGCCTTTCAAACGAGTTCGGCTCATAGTCGAGAGCCAACCGATCGCCACCTGACATAGTCACGACAGCAGATTTGCCGTCATTACCTTAGGGTGTGCCCGGCATTCGTATCGCTTTCATGTCTCCACACACAATCTAGCGCTTAGTGCGCATGAGGGAAGGAGGTAGTTCTGTAGTGATCCTCTTCGTGTCCAACGCGCGACTTCGTCATCGCGCTTGTCTAGCTCGGGTCGGGCCCTGCGATTACCAAGCAGCGGCATCGTTCGATGCCACACCGGGACTAAGGTCTTGTGTCAAAGCGCAAAGGTCCCAGATGCTGGATTTACGGAACATAGACGGTGGCTGGTCGTTCATTTGGCGATGGAGTAATCGCCGAATGGAAAGATTAAAACGATGCAAATATTAGGTTTGAATATCTCGCCCCTGGCGCTCTCGGTGGCAATGCTCGCAACCTCATTCGCTCCTGCAGAAGCGTTTATAGCGCCTCGCCCCAACCAAATTGCTCAACTAGGCCAAGGCGTTGATGTCGTGCAATATCGCCGACTCGATGGCGATGACTTGCGCAGACGTCACGGATATTACCGTCGTGGGAATGAGACTTACTACAACGGCCACCGTGGATACTACGAACGTCGCCGCGGGTATCGTCGATATAACGGCGCATGGTTCCCGTTGGGTGCATTTGCCGCCGGCGCCATTATTGGAGGAGCGGTTGCAGATCGGCCGGTTCGATACGGTGGCAGTCACGTGGAATGGTGCGCAAATCGCTACCGCAGCTACAGAACGTACGACAACACATACCAGCCCTACAACGGGCCAAGACGACAGTGCAATTCACCATATTGATCAGCGTCAATATGCATAAAACCAGGAACGGCCGGGAGCACACTCCGGCCGGAACGGAACCCTTTACTCTCCGAAGAACGTTCCGAACCGGTCGCCTCTCTGCGGACCGAAGTCTGCGACATCCCGATTGTAGACGGGGTGACGCAAGGTTATGGCGAGCGCTTTCTCATGGCCGCGCAGAGGAACTTAAACAATTGAAACGCCGGGGGACAGTTCGCTGCGGCACGTAGCCCATAATTAGGGAAAGACTTTTCACGAAGACAACCGCGAAACATTCCTAGAGGCGGATCGGGCTGCGCGGTATCGGTAATGTTCGTTACTGCAGGATGGGCCCTGCACCGAAGGTATTCTTACTGGGTCTGCGAGGAAGCAGGATTGATCACTTGTGTTACAGAATTCAAGGAGGAGCACATGAATATCGAAGCCCCGAAACTATGCGAAAACCATCCTGATCGTGACCTGCAATGTCAAGAGTGCGTAGAAGTCGTCATGCAGGAGATCATCGCCGAAGCGACCAGGAAAGGGTGGGAGTCAGTCGAGACCATACAGGCCATGCAAGAAATACTAATGAGATTGCGCCTCGCCTTCGCCGGAGGTCTGTATCCAGAAGATCCACTGAATGTGGCGCCCCAGCCATATTATGATGGCCAAATCGATCGGCCGACCTTCTTAACCCGGTCGTCAATTGTCAGGGTATCTTCTCCGCAACCTTGCCTTGAGGCGTATACGACTTCTCCTCAAACGTAAATCGGAGTTCGCGTAGGGACCTGGAGTCAGTCGAGAAAGCCGACAGTCTCAAAACGTCTACCGAGTTGCATTTGTCCATGTACGCAAAATATCCGCGGATACCTAGACCAGCGCCCCATTGCGATGAGGAAACACGTTCGACGAGCCTCGTCAGATGGCGAGCCAACCATGCTTGAAGCACTAGCCAATGGAGTGTTTTATGAACACAACAATTTGGGATGCGAACGTCGAGCTGAAAAAAGAGTGCGAGGATCATTTTGACGTTATTCGAAATCCGCGCGACGCTCTCGCCTACCTGCTGTCTAAATGGCCGGAAGGTAGGGGAGCCAGCCAGGCCACTGCCCGGCGTGCTTGCTTGGGTGCTCTGGCGGGAACAAATACGAACGCCGAGGCCCGCGCTGCATTTGAATTCGCTGCGCGTGAAGCTGGTATCCTCCGGCAGAACTGACGGCGGACCTCCTGTCCCTGTGTATACTACCTGTCTGCTCGCTGCGTTATCTCGGCTAGAGTGCCGCTGGGCCGCTCAGTCGGCAGGCCTGACCGATGGGAACAGTGTCAACGGCCAGTGTGGCTGGGCGCCGTCAAGCCGCACTGAGAAGAACCAAGTTTACAGTAGCGCTTCTTCAAGGTCCGTACACGGGAGGCCGAACACCAGAACCCCTGGGTGACATCCGTCGCGTAGCACCGCTGGTCCCGATGGCATAGACTTAACCATCGCACCTTTCATTCGCGGGTGGCGAGACGGACAAAGCTCATCGCGCATCGGTCTTCTTAGGATGGTCAGTGGGACCTTCTCCTTTGGATGCGTGTCGGACCTTTGGCGGATATCGATCAGACCTAGACACAACAGTAATATCTGCCGGTAGAAGCGATCCTCCGCACCAACTAGTCTTACACTGAAGGTGACCCGTCCTTTCAGAACTCGAGACGTTGAATGGAGCGAAAGTTGATGCCTGCGCTCCTACCCAAATTTAAGACGGCAGCCTTGGCTCCGCAATTTTCCCCTTCGACGTCGCACCAACATTCCTTTTTCTATCAGGCCTGCATTATTGACGAACAGCCGTCGCGCCTTACTTGGGACGATAGATGGCACGCCAAAATTAAAGCGTGCGTTTGGGAGCTGAATCGATCATGCGGTTGTTCGCGGAGCGTTACCGCTGGAATACCCCCAGTTTGGCCCAGCAGTTTCTCCTCATCGGAGGTTTGGTGTCTCTTGGCGCGACGATCATAGTCGGAGCGTTCGTTACCAGTCTGATTGAAGCCGCAGTCACTAGGAATACCGGGGCTGCGACCGCTCTCTACGTGGACAGTGTCATTGCGCCCCTTCTACCCGACATGCAAACCAACAATGATCTTAGCGAGTCGGTACAAAGAGCGCTGGACGAGACATTGGGCCAAGGTACCCTAGGGAGACGCCTAATGTCGTTTCGGCTGTGGCGTGCAGATGGCACCATTCTGTATTCAAACGAAAAAGCGCTAATCGGAAGAAAGCTGCCGATTAGCGACGGGCTGCAAACAGCGTTAACTGGGACGATGGTTGCCGAATACGACCATGCCGACGATGTTGGCAGTGAAACCGTGCGAAATAGTGGCTTGCCAGTGCTCGAAATTTACAATCCGGTCCTCCAACCATGGTCGGGTGAAGTCGTCGGCGTCTTGGAGTTTTATGAAATCGCCACCGAGTTTCAGCACAGTCTGAACCACGCACGCTTGCAGAGCTGGCTCGCGGTCGTAGCATTCACGATGTCATTTTTTGCAATTTTGTCGGCCCTCGTGTTTAGAGGTAGCAAGATAATAGACAGCCAAGATAAGGCGCTGAAGCGTCGCATCCACGAGCTGTCTGAACTTCTATTGCAGAACGGCGAGCTAAGCGCGAAGCTCCAACGGGCGAGCCAGCGCACGACGGCCCTCAATGAACGGTACCTCAGACGCCTTGGGGCCGAACTCCACGATGGCCCGGCGCAGCTGGTCGCCTTGGCCGCACTGAAGGTCGACAGCGAGATTATCAGCAACCCTCGAACTTCGCGTAAGGTACGGGACGGCGAGATCGCGTCAATCAAATCCAGTCTGGACGACGCTATGCAGGAAATCCGCACGATCTGCAGCGGTCTCGTCCTGCCCCAGATCGAAGGAGCCGATTTGCGGGAAGTAATCGAACGCGCCCTCAAATCCCATTCTGAGCGCACAGGCACACGGGTAGAACTTTCCCTGTCACCCACGTCTCCTCAGCTCTCGATCTCAGCGAAAATCTGCGTGTTTCGGTTTCTGCAGGAGGCGCTCAACAACGGGTATCGTCACGGGGGTGGCGTTGGGCAATATGTCATCCAGACCTACGACGGGCGGGTTGTCGCTGTTAAAGTTGGCGACAGCGGTCCAGGCTTTGACCCAACTAAAATCCAGCCGTCCAGCCTTGGCTTGTCGGGTCTACGAGAACGGGTTGAAAGCCTCGGGGGAACATTTGAACTGAAGACATCGGACAGGGGAACGGAGCTGTGTATGTCCTTAAACTTAGATGAAATGGAGCCCTCGTGATGGGAGAGATAACAATTGCGGTCATCGACGATCACCCGCTTTTCCGTGAAGGCGTCATGCGGATTCTTACGGAAATCCAAGGTTTCAAAATAGTCGGCGAAGGCTCAACAAGGGAGGACGCGCTTGAGATCTGCGCTACCCTGAAGCCCGATATCCTGCTCATGGATATTTCGATGCCAGGGGGTGGGTTGAATGCGATCCTGCCTATCCTGGATATCAACTCTGAGCAAAAGATAATGATGCTGACAGTCTCAGAAACAAGCGACGACGTCATGAGCGCCCTGGACAAAGGGGCAAAGGCCTATGTTTTGAAGGGTGTCGGATCGCGTGTGCTTGCCGACATAGTAACATCCGTCGCTGCCGGAGAGACATATGTTTCCCCGACATTGTCGGCGCGGTTGCTCTCCGACATGTCATCGGCCGCAGCCTTGGCAAAGCAGCCCAACCCGATCAACCACTTGACGAGCCGCGAGCAGGAGGTCCTCGACCTAGTTGCGGAAGGACTCAGCAATAAGCGCATAGCGCTCCGGCTCGGCGTCCACGAAAAGACAATCAAACAGCATATGACCCATATTTTTGCAAAACTCGGCACCAGCAACAGAACGGAAGCTGCGATGGTCCTCCGCAATCGCACTATCGTCTAGCGATCTACGGTTCAACCTGCCAGTAGGCCAGTTGCGAGCGTTGCAAAGATCAGTCCCACGACCGGTATCAGAAGCCAGCGGGCTTCACGCAAACTAGTGTCCATCGTCGGCTCCCATGTCCAATCCAGCGTGAATGGAACGCGCCCAAGTTTGTTCCCTGCGGGCGGCTTACGGCCGACGTTTACTGTGGCGATACAGGACTTTAGCCCTACCATGTTCCTGCGTTCGTCTCACGGAAACGAGACTCTAGCCCTAGGGGGGAACAGCTTCAGTTGAATGACGTTGTGCTGCTGTAAACGGAAAAGGAGCCTGTCATGAAAACGAAACTCATTCTCGCATCAGCCCTCGCCACTGTGCTCAGCGGCGCCGCTTTTGCAGAAGACGGTGCAGTTACCGGGGCGGCTGGTGGTGCCATCACTGGTGCAATCGTAGGCGGTCCCGTGGGCGCTGCAGTTGGCGGCGTCGCCGGCGCGATCGCAGGCGCTGTCATTGATCCCCCGCCGGAACGTGTTGTCACCTATGTTCGACAGCAACCTGTACAGCGTTCAGTCGTCGTCGAACAGGCTGTCGTCGTTGGGAAGCCTTTGCCACAAGAGGTGGTTTTGATGCCGATCGCGGAAGATCCCCGTTACTCCTACACCATCGTCAATGAGCAGCGTGTCATCGTCGATCCGCAGACACGCAACGTCGTCCAGGTGATCCAGTAACGGTAGCTACCCCACCAACACTGTAGCCATGAAGGAGATAAACGATGAACAGCTTAATCTGGCTTGTTGGAGCAATTGTCATCATCGGGGTTATCCTGTCATTTCTGGGCTTCGCCTGAATTTTACAGCAGGGCGATACGCCACGTACCGCCCTGCCTCGTCTCGCCCCCCCAATGAGATCAAGAAATGTCTTATCAATCTACGTCAAAGTCCAGTTCCTCACTAAGCGGGGTTTTCTTCTTTATATTTTTTTTGATGGCTGGAATGACCTTGGCAGTCTTCTCCATAAGCATCGCCGGACCGCCCAAACGACAGGTTAATGTGGTCTTGCCGTTTGGCAGTACTCACTTGGACCAGACGAAATAGCTTGCAGCATTCGCAGCTCGCCCTCGCGTCGCCAGCGTCGAGAGTGGTTCATCGGCACGACCTAGGAGCACTAAAATGTGGCTTGAGCTGACATCTGAAGCAGATGAAAAAATTTACGTGAACGCTACTCAGCTCATCGTCATTTATCCGGTGGATGAGCACAAACTTACGCGGATTTTAACGGCTGGAGGGCCGATTACGATCCAGGAGCCGATAGCATTTCTCCAAGCAAAACTTGAAGGTGCGATCGGCAAACAATAAATCCAACTTGCTGCAATCGCGCGTTCGAGGCCACCCCAAGGCCGTTGCAACGCACGTGATCAGTTTTTAATGCAAAAACCGCAGACGGACCTCGTCTGCGAGGGTGGCCCGGCGGTTTACGATGGTGCGACCTTTGGAGTCCGTCATAATATATCGGCCATTGCGAACGAACTCGCTGATCCCATCGCTATGGCGAACAGATAGTCCCGCGCTGTTTCCTTTGGCACCCTGTTCTTTCGCACCTTGCGTATTTCCTCGCGTCTCACTTTTGCCCCCGCCCTGATTGCCATTCCCGCCGCCGTTTCCGTTGCCCCCGCCGTTTCCATTTCCCCCACCATTTCCATTTCCCCCGCCATTTCCATTTCCGTTGTTGCCGTCTTTTGCAAAAAGAGACTGGGGGGTAAGCTCAAGGGTGAAATCGGAAACCTTCATTGTGTAAGGGGTCGCCGCAATCAATACGCTAAAAACAATGCCGAGTTGAGACTGAACAATTTTTCGGCACGTCGTCATGTGGGACTCCTCGCGAGCGAACCTGTACGCTCATCATCTCAAAGAACGCAGGCATGCGTGCAGTAGCGCTTTATACTCTGAATTTGACGCGCCGGTCGTCAACGGACCTAATCGTATTTATCTTCATCCCCGCCTTTTCTCAATCTCGTCCAGGCACAAGCCGTTTTCTGGCAGGGTTGAATGTCGCGACACCAGAAGAACCTGTAGTTTACACGGATTTGGTCTCAAAACTCGTTGTCCGCTTGCTTAGTAGGACCTTTGCCTTGATTTCGTTCCGAAAGTCTTAGCTCGTTGGACGGCTGAAGCCGGATGGATGGATGACCCACGAGAGCTATATCAACATTAGGCCTGTGTTGCTCAGCCGCTGGGCTGAATAAAAAAAGCCGGTGTATCACGAGGTTGAAATGCCCGACGGATTTACGTTTCGTAGAAGCCTCTTCCCCCAACGCACGGCCCCGCGCAGACCTGTCTGGAAGGAAATCTCACGATGACGCATTATGCCTGGACAATAAGGGCTAGCGGTTTGCAGGACGTACAAAAGGTCACCACGCTGCCGGAACTTCACGACGTACTTCAATTATTGAAGCTACCCGGAATAGCACCTCCGGCATGGTTGACCATGGATCCCTGGCGCGAAGAGCTTTCCGGGGATGGCCGCTACGTCTATGATGAAGGTGGCTCGGATGAATGGTCCGTCGTCTGGACAAAAGTCTACTACGGGCCCAGTGACGTTACCTGAAGTGAGGTAGCAGCGAATCTCCTTAGAAGAGAGTGGACTTGTTACCGGTCACTCGAAAAGCTAGCCGGCTACAGCCGAAGATTTACTGCGGCTGTTATCTGCTAAGCGCAAACTCCCGGTGGAACGCCAGCCCAAATATCGCTGGCGAAGACATTTGGCTACCAGCTCTTATCACATACGATGACCCGCCGCTCGAAAACGAACGAGGGGCCTGGCTGGGGTAGCCATGCAACCGTCTCTCTGCGATCCACGGTGAAGGCTGAACCGTTGAAATTCGGCTCCGACGGCACACAGGACCTATGCCAGCCCACGATGGACTTTAGTCCGCGACGTCAAGCCACCTTTTGGATGTCCAAATTTGGGATATCGCCCAACGGTTCATCTAATCGCTCAGTCGGATGATAACCGTACGCAATTTTAAGAGGCTATATTCTCGACCTAAGGCAGCTATCGTTCTCGAACATTAACGATGGAGAAAAAAATGCCCAATCGTAGCAATCGCTCAATCAAAACGCAGCTGGCGCGGCGCCATTTCTTGGGCATTGCTGCAGCTGCGGGCGCCAGGCTTGCCGCAGTAACAGGCGCGGCAGGCGCGATTACAGCACCTTCAGACGCCAACAGCATGGGGAGGAACTGGGGCAAGCATAGGGGGAAAGGAAAACACGGTTCAAATTGTTTTCTGCGGGGAACCACCCTTTCCACATCGACCGGCGAAGTAAAAGTTGAAGAGCTTTCCATCGGGGACTTGATAACGACGTTGCATGGGGAGGCGATGCCCATCCGATGGATTGGTCGTCGGAACTACAAGTCAACTCATTACCCTACGGCCGGAAACGTGATGCCCATTCGTATCCGGCGACATGCCTTGGACGGGCAAGTACCTCATTCAGACCTCTATTTATCGCCGGGGCATGCCTTGCTCGTTGACGGGGTTTTGATCCGGGTCATGGACCTCGTGAATGGGGCCTCCATTGCCCCAGCTCTGCCTCAGGGGACAGATACCATCGAATACTTCCATATTTTGCTCGATGGTCATCAAGTAATCCTTGCTCAGGGTGCACCAACCGAAACTCTGCTTTTAGAAGGGCAAAATGACGAGCACTTCGCGAATTTCGCTGAACTGCGGCAGCTTTTTCCGGGGATTTTCGATACTCCAATGAAGCCTGCTGCGCCGATCGTTGGTTACGGAGGGAAAAAGCACCTAAAAGCCTTGTTACGTATTGCGGCGAGCCTCGTCGTGAGGAATGACGTGATATACGATGACTATGAAAAAATCGCGGCTCGCGCGTTTTTTGTTGCTCATCGTGAGCTCTTTCACGAGGAGGCCCCTCTGTAACCACGGGAACAGCTTAATTCGCTGGCGCGGCTGCAAATAAGATGAAACGTACTTGCGTACGTATACCGCGGCTTTGTTATCTGTCTACACGTTGGGTTTGGTTGTCCTAATATCCTTCACTACTTCCTCCACAGCGACCAAAACCTCGTCTACGGTCCAGCCGGATGCTGCGGCCGCGGATACAATCGCGTTCACAACCGGGTGGACAAGCTCTTCGCACTCCATCGTACGCTGCATATCGCCAAGTTCATATGTCGGTGGGGGGATTTGCATGTTGTGCTCCTTCGCATTGGAAACCCTGGGTTAGATAGAAGGTTCCCCAAAGGTTGGTTCGATCCAAACGGAGTAAAGTGAAACTGCGGCTAATGCGGAGCGGTTGGCCGGGCCAATGCGAGATATTCTGTCGGGCAGTTAAGTCGAACAACTGACGAATGCTTCCCTGATGAGCCGATCGATCCGCTCCTGGGCAAACGGTTCAGGCGCATGGCGCGCCGCTCCAGCGCCGCCCGGTCAGACGGGGTGGTTTAGGACGCTCAATCCACCGTCTATCGTAAGGCATGCCGCATTCATGAAGGGGCATTCGTCGGAGATCATGAACAGGGCTGCCAGCGCGATCTCTTCCGCCGTGGCGATGCGGCCGCCGGGATGCAATTTCATTGTCGCGGCCTCAGCTGCAATGGGATCGGGGAAACTGTTCCAGTATTCTGTCGCCTTCTTGGTCCGGACGTAGCCCGGCGCCATCGCATTCACTCGCACGCCTTGGGAGGCATATTCGATACCGAGAGACTTGGTCATGCCCAACAGGGCATGCTTGGCCACTGGATAGGGGAACGTGTGCGGAATAATGGTGAAAGCGTGGGTCGAAGCGATATTGAGGATCACGCCGCCGCCCGCCCCGATCATGCCGGGCAGCACGGCCTTCGAGCAGTTCCAGGCGCCCTTCAGGTTGATATCGAAGCAGCGCTGCCATTCCGCGTCGCTGGTTTCCAGCGGCTCGTGAAAGACATTGACACCGGCGTTGTTGATCAGCGCGTTGATAGGGCCGCTCTCGGCGGCGGCGCGTTCGACGGCCGCGGAAATTGCCGTCGCATCGGTGATGCTGGCAACGGCATATCCGATGGTCGCCCCACCCACCTTCAAAGTCTCGGCCTCTGCCTCCAGCAAGCCGCCATCAAGGTCGACGAGAAACAGGCTTGCGCCTTCACTGGCGCAGGCCCGCGCTATCGCAAGGCCGATGCCCTGCGCCGCGCCGGTGATCATGATCCGCTTGCCCTTGAGCCGGTTCGTCATCGCATCAGTCCCCTGCATCACCACTCGGCAAAGCTGCCATCTTCATGGCGCCAGATCGGGTTGCGCCAGCGATGGCCTTCCTTGGCGCGTTCGATCACGTAGGCCTCATCGATTTCGATGCCGAGGCCGGGTCCCTGCGGGATCGAGACGAACCCGTCGGCATACTGGAAGACCTCCTTGTTGGAGATATAGTCGAGAATGTCATTGCTCTCGTTATAGTGAATGCCGAGGCTCTGCTCCTGGATGAAGGCATTGTAGCTGACGGCGTCGACCTGCAGGCAGGCTGCAAGGGCGATCGGGCCAAGAGGGCAATGCGGCGCCAACGCCACGTCATAGGCCTCCGCCATCGCCGCGATCTTGCGACATTCGGTGATACCGCCGGCATGGGAAAGATCCGGCTGGATGATATCGACGAAACCGTCGGACAGGACTTGCTTGAAGTCCCAGCGGGAATAGAGCCGCTCCCCGAGCGCGATCGGAGTCGAAGTGTGATTGACGATATCGCGCAGGGCTTCCTTGTTTTCCGACAGAACCGGCTCTTCGATAAACATCAGCTTGTAGGGATCGAGTTCCTTGGCCAGCACCTTCGCCATCGGCTTGTGCACGCGGCCATGGAAGTCGACGCCTATGCCGATATAGGGACCGACCGCTTCGCGAATGGTCGCGATGGTCGCGACAGCCTTTTCCACCTTGTCGTAGCTGTCGACGATCTGCATCTCCTCGCAGCCATTGAGCTTGATCGCCTTGAAACCGCGGGAGACGACGTCCCTCGCATTGTTGGCCACATCGGCCGGGCGGTCCCCGCCGATCCAGGAATAGACCTTGATCCTGTCACGGACCTGGCCGCCGAGCAGCGAGTGAACCGGCTGGCCGAGCGCCTTGCCCTTGATGTCCCACAGCGCCTGATCGATGCCGGAGATCGCGCTCATGTGGATCGCGCCGCCACGATAGAAACCGCCACGATACATGACGTTCCAGTGGTCCTCGATCAGGAACGGATCCTTGCCGATCAGATAGTCTTCCAGTTCGTGAACGGCAGCCTGCACCGTCAGGGCACGCCCCTCGACTACCGGTTCGCCCCAACCGACAATGCCTTCATCTGTTTCGACTTTCAAAAACAGCCAGCGCGGCGGAACGATATAGGTGGTCAATTTGGTGATCTTCATCAGCGAAGGTCCTGTGTCGAAGGGAAGTGTCGGTCCGGAATTTTCGCGCCAGAGCGCTTATGCGCCGGACTTCTAGGAGGAGGACTGAGGAACGTGCCGTTTAACAGCGACAGCAAGATCGCGTGCGGCCAGAGACAGCAATTGCAACGAGCAGTTCCGGGCGGCGGCGGTGTCGCGCATACGCAGCGCTTCCACCAGTTGCCGGTGTATATCCACTGCTTCGTCGCGCGTATCCACCGCTTCGTTGGACGCATGCAGCGAGAACTCCAAGGCTACCTGAATAATGCTCGCCAATTGCAGAAACACCTGATTGTGGCTGGCTTTCAGGAGATTGGTATGAAAGGCGACATCAGCCTTTGTGAAGCGCTCGATATCGCCGTCTGCATCGCGCATCTCATGCCAGGCGCGTTCGACATCTGCGATCTCCTGTACCGTCGCCCGCTCGGCCGCGAGTTCGGCGGCGGCAGGCTCGATCGCACGGCGCGCTTCGAGGATGCAGTTCAAGAGGTCAAATTCAAAGATCCGGGGGCCTATCCATTCCAGCACCTGCTGATCGAGAATGTTCCACTCGTCCTTGCGGCAAACAACAGTACCGACCCGCGAGCGCCCTCGCACGAGGCCCTTGGATTCGAGAATTTTCAGGGATTCACGGATGACCGTGCGGCTGACGCCGTAGCGTTCACAAAGTTCGTTTTCCGTTGGAAGAAAGTCGCCGGCCGAGAAGATGTCGGCGCAAATATCGGCGGCGATGGCCCTCGTCACGTTTTTCTGGACACGCGGCCGCCGGACGGCCTTGTCGCCGGCCTCATCCGCTGATCGTTCCTGTAGTCCTTCCACCGACATCTCCATCCCCGTCGCCGCATGCTCAACGAGCCTTCGGCGATGCATATCGCAGTTTGAATTGCATGGCGACCGTCGCGAACGGACCATCACGCTCATTCTCATTATCATACATAGTTATTTTAATCATCATACAAAGGCAATTGACCAGTATGATGTTTCGTCCTACACAAATGAACACTGCAGGGAGCAGTTTGATCTAGGGAGAGAGACCATGCGCTTTTTAAGAGCAGCCATCCTGGCTGGCACAGTCGCCGTTTTCGCTGCCACGTCGGCTTATGCTGCTGATGTGAAAATCGGTTTCATCGTCAAACAGCCTGAAGAGCCCTGGTTCCAGGACGAATGGAAGTTTGCTGAAGTTGCCGCCAAGGAAAAGGGCTTCACGCTGGTCAAGATCGGCGCCGAAGACGGCGAAAAAGTTCAGTCCGCTATCGACAACCTCGGCGCACAGGGGGCGCAGGGTTTCATTATCTGCACCCCCGACGTCAAGCTCGGCCCCGGCATCATCGCCAAGGCTGCTGCCAACGATCTCAAGCTGATGACGGTTGATGACCGGCTGGTCAACGCCGACGGCAGCCCGATCGAAGATGTGCCGCATATGGGCATTTCCGCCACTAAGATCGGCGAAGCCGTCGGTCAGTCGATCGCCGACGAAATCAAGAAACGCGGCTGGAACATGAGCGAAGTGGGCGCGATCCGCGTGTCCTACGATCAGCTTCCGACGGCCGTCGATCGTATCGAAGGTGCTCTTTCGGTGCTGAAGGCCAATGGCTTCCCGGAAGCCAATATCTTTGATGCACCCCAAGCAAAGACCGATACTGAAGCAGCGCTCAACGCATCGACTGTCGTTCTCAACAAGAATGCCAATATCAAAAAATGGGTCGCGGTTGGACTCAATGACGAAGCCGTTCTCGGCGCCGTGCGCGCCACTGAAACTGTCGGCATTACGGCTGACAGCATGATCGGCGTCGGCATCGGCGGCGCGGATTCAGCGATTAATGAGTTCAAGAAGCCAACAGCAACCGGCTTTTTCGGTACGATCATCATCTCGCCGAAGCGTCACGGCTACGAGACTGCGCTCAACATGTATGACTGGGTTGCTGACGGCAAGGAGCCGGAAAAGCTGATCCTGACGGCTGGCCAAGTCGCGCTGCGCGACAATTATGAAGCGGTCCGCAAAGAGCTGGGTATCGAGTAATCGTCGCATCATCGAAAAACGCCCGGCGGCCTTCAGCCGCCGGGCGCCCCTATTCGGAGCGCCGCTTATGCTAGACTTTCTCGAATTCAAATCCATATCAAAAGGCTATCCAGGCGTTCAGGCCCTGTCCGATGTCTCTTTCTCCGTACGGAAAGGGACGGTTCATGGCCTAATGGGCGAAAATGGCGCCGGAAAATCCACCCTGATCCGCATTCTGTCCGGTGATCAGGCTGCCGATACCGGTGAGATCCACATCGATGGCGAACCGCAAGCTTACAAATCCGTCCGCGATGCTTTTCAGGCCGGTGTGATCGTCATCCACCAGGAACTGCAACTGGTCGCCGAACTGACCGTTGCCGAGAACCTCTGGCTCGGCCGTTTCCCGGCAAAAGCCGGCGTGCTCGACAGGCGCAAGCTGCTCGGTGTTGTGGCTGAAAAACTCACCGAGATGGGCATTGATGTCGATCCGGCGGCGAAAGTCGCCTCGCTGTCCATCGGCGAACGGCAGATGGTCGAAATCGCCAAGGCAGTTATGGTCGATGCGCGCGTTATCGCACTGGATGAACCAACCTCCTCCTTGTCTTCCCGGGAAAGCGAAATCCTGTTCTCGCTGATCGACCGATTGCGGGCGAACGGCACCGTCATTCTCTATGTCTCGCACCGTCTCGACGAGATCTTTCGCCTCTGCGACAGCCTGACGGTTCTGCGCGACGGCAAGCTTGCCGCCCATCATGCTGATATTTCTGCGGTGACGCGCGAACACATCATCGCCGAGATGGTCGGACGCGAAATCGCCAATATCTGGGGATGGCGGGGCCGGCCGCTTGGTGACACGCGACTGCAGGCCCGGAATATCACTGGCCCAAAACTCCTCCATCCCATTGATTTCACGGTGCGGAAAGGCGAGATCCTCGGCTTTTTCGGGCTGATCGGCGCTGGGCGTAGCGAAATGGCGCGGCTTCTGTATGGCGCCGATGCGCGCTCAACGGGCACGGTAATCGTCGATGGAGCAACCGTCACGGCTGATAGCCCCGCACATTCGATCCGCGCCGGCATTGTTCTGTGCCCCGAGGATCGCAAGTTCGACGGCATCATTCAGGGCCGGTCCATCGAAGAGAACATGGCGATTTCCTCGCGCCGGCACTTTTCGCCTTTCGGCCTGCTCAACCCGAAGAAGGAAGGCGAGCTGGCCGAAACCTTTATCGCCAAGCTGCGCGTGCGCACACCGTCACGCAAGCAGGACATCATCAATCTGTCCGGTGGCAACCAGCAGAAGGTGATCCTTAGCCGCTGGCTTTCCGAGCAGGGCGTCAAGGTTCTGCTGATCGACGAGCCGACGCGCGGCATCGACGTTGGTGCCAAATCAGAAATCTACGAAATCCTCTATGAGCTTGCCGCACAAGGCATGGCAATCATGGTCATCTCCAGTGAACTGCCGGAGATCATGGGCATTACCGACCGGATCATCGTCATGTGCGAAGGCCGCATTGCTGCCGAGATTGAGCGACCTGATTTCGACGATCGGCGCATCTTGGCCGCTGCCCTGCCGGACGTTTCGAATTGCGCCGAACTTCCCATTCAACAGGTACAGAGCCGATGACATCCTTGAAAAAACTTCTTCTCGGCGAACAGGGACTGGTCGTCATTTTCGCTCTCGCTTTCGCGATCGTCTCGCTGTCGGTTCCCAATTTCCTGACCGAGCGCAACATGCTTGGCCTCCTGCAATCCGTGGTCACCATCGGCATCGTTGCCTGTACGATGATGTTCTGCCTGGCCTCCCGCGATTTCGACCTTTCCGTCGGCTCGACAGTGGCATTTTCCGGCATGATTGCCGTCATGGCGTCGAACGCCACCGGTTCGATCGTCCTCGGCTTGTTGGCAGCACTGGTCTGCGGCAGCTTCGTCGGCTTGGTCAACGGTGTCGTCATCGCCCGTTTTCGCATCAATGCGCTGATTACCACCCTTGCGACAATGCAGATCGTTCGCGGCCTGGCATTAATCTCCTCCGATGGTCGCGCCGTTGGTATCAATGATCCCGGCTTCTATCAGTTGGCCCTGTCAAAGTTCCTTGGTGTGCCGACGCCCATCTGGGTCATGGGCTTCCTCTTCCTTGCTTTCGGCTTTCTGCTCAACCGCACCGTCTTCGGTAAGAACACGCTGGCGATTGGCGGTAATCCGGAGGCATCGCGGCTGGCCGGCGTCAATGTCGCCCGCATGCGCATCTGGATCTTCATGCTGCAAGGACTGGTATGCGGCATCGCCGGCGTGCTGCTCGCTTCGCGGATCACTTCTGGTCAGCCGAATGCTGCGACTGGTCTTGAGCTCTCCGTCATTTCAGCCTGCGTTCTCGGTGGTGTTTCGCTGGCAGGCGGCCGCGCCGCCATGGCTGGAGTCATCGTCGGCGTACTGATCATGGGCATCGCCGAAAACGTCATGAACCTCCTCAACATTCAGGCATTCTACCAATATGTGGTGCGAGGACTGATCCTGTTGCTTGCGGTTCTGCTCGATAACCTGCGCTCCGTGGCTGCCGGCCGGCGTGGGTGAGCCGCGGATGGACGAGGGCGTTCTGCATCTGCGGAATGGCGATCTCTCGGTCGATGTGAGCCGCTTCGGCGGCTCGCTTCTGTCTGCAAGCTATCGTGGCATATTCTTCCTAAAGCCGACGCCAACGGCAGGGCTCGCTTCACGCTTGCTCGGAGCGGAGGCAAGCTTCCCGCTGGTGCCATATGGTAACCGGATCGAGGCGAATGCCTTCGATTTCGGTGGCAAGCGGTTTTTGATGCAGCCCAATACCGCTGATCCTTATTGCCTGCACGGCGACGGCTGGCTCGCCGAGTGGGAGGTCATATCACAAACCCGCAGCCTGGCAACGTTGCGTTATGTGCACTGTAGCGAGCCGTCCAGCCCTTACGTCTATGAGACGATCCAGACCGTGAAACTCGCCGACGATGGTGTGGCAATTTCGCTAAGCGTTGCTAACAAATCCGACATCCCCCTGCCGTATGGCCTCGGCTTCCATCCCTTCTTCCCTCGCACACCGCGAACACGGCTAAAGGCACAAGCCGGGCGATATTGGACTGAGCGGGCCGGGCATTTGCCTGACGTGTCCATTTCTGTACCCGAAGGACTGGATTTTGCGGCTTCACGGCCTCTCCCCGCGCACTGGATTAACAATGCCTTTGACGGTTGGAACGGCACGGCATGGATGGAATGGCCCGAGGACGGGCTGTGCCTCTCGCTCACCGCCGACAGCATCTTCAGGTGCTTCATGATTTATTCTCCGGATGCCCATGCCGACTTCTTCTGCTTCGAGCCCATGAGCCATCTGCCCAATGCTCACAACATGATCGCGAGCGGAGGGTTGGTGACGCTAATGCCCGAGCAAAACCTTGCCGGCAGCATGCGATTGCATCCTGCCGCGCTGCCGCCGCCCATCCTTCATAAACATTGAAGCCGAGCAACAGAATGCTCACCAACGTTTAGAGGTCGGTAGAAGATGAGGTGTTGCCGCCCTCTCCAGACTGCATCGGTCTTTGTCATGGGGATTATTAGAGACCCCCTAGTGCAACATACTTCAACTCCAGAAAGCCCTCTATGCCATACTTCGATCCTTCGCGCCCGGTACCGGACTGCTTGACGCCGCCAAAGGGCGCCATTTCATTGGCGATCATGCCGGTATTGACGCCGACCATTCCGGCTTCAAGCGCTTCCGCAACACGCCAAATACGAGCCATGTCTTTGGCATAGAAATACGAGGCGAGACCGAATTCGCTCTCATTAGCCATGGCAATGACGTCTGCCTCGTCCTTGAAGGAAATGATCGGCGCCAGCGGCGCAAAGGTTTCCTCCCTCGCCACCTTCATCGCCTGTGTCACGCCGGTCACGACCGTCGGCTCGAAGAATGTGCCGCCGAGGGCGCTGCGATTGCCGCCGGCGAGCACGGTCCCGCCCTTTGCGAGCACATCGGCGACATGCTCTTCCATTTTCGCCACTGCCTTCTCGTCAATCAGCGGCCCCTGGCTGACGCCAGCTTCGGTGCCGCGACCGAGCGCAAGACTCGAAACCTTGGCAAGGAGCTTTTCAGTGAAGGCGGCAGCAACACTCTCCTGTACGTAGATGCGGTTGGCGCAGACGCAGGTCTGGCCGGCATTGCGGAACTTGGAGATCATCGCCCCCTCTACGGCGGCGTCCAGGTCCGCGTCGTCGAAAACGATGAACGGCGCGTTACCACCTAACTCCAACGACAGGCGCTTGATGCCGTCCGCCGCTTCCTTCATCAGCCAACGTCCAACGCCAGTGGAGCCGGTGAAGGTGATCTTGGCGATCTTCGGATTGTGGCAGAACTCAAGCCCGATTGGCTTGGCCTCACCGGTCACAACAGAAAACACGCCCTTCGGTACGCCGGCTCGCTCGGCCAGAACCGCGAGCGCTAGCGCCGACAGCGGCGTCTGCGAAGCGGGTTTTAGGATCATGCTGCAGCCGGCGGCAAGTGCCGGGCCCGCCTTGCGCGTAATCATTCCGTTAGGGAAATTCCACGGCGTGATCGCTGCGCAGACGCCGACCGGTTGCTTCAGCACCAAGATGCGCTGGCTGGCATTGGGGCCGGGGATTACATCCCCGTCGATGCGCTTTGCCTCTTCCGCGAACCATTCGAGATAGGCGGCATTGGAGACGACCTCACCCCTCGCCTCCGCTAGCGGCTTGCCCTGCTCAGTCGTCAGGATCAGCGCCAGATCGTCGGCGTTTTCGATGATAAGCTCGTACCAGCGCTTGAGCACCTGCGCCCGCTCCTTGGCGGTGCGCTTTGCCCAGAGTTTTTGCGCGTCTGCCGCAGCATCGATCGCCTGTGCGACAACCGCCTGGCCGAGATCCGGCACATGGGCGATCAACGCTCCGTCGAAGGGGTCGGTCACTGCAAATGACTTACCATCGGGTGCTGTGATCCATTCGCCACCGACGAAACTTTTGTCTGTCAGAAGGGCGGGGTCTCTGAGGGCAAGTGTGCGGCGCTCGGTCATGATACGTAATCTCCTATGATCTTGAATAGGGCGGGAATAGCCAGGGACAGGCCAGACATGAGAAGCAGGCCAAAGGCCATGCGGCGGATGGACAGGGCAGACAGCGGCGGTGGCCACCGTTTTGCAACGAAGGTCACGATCGCTACGACCGGAATACAGAGTAGCCCCCACCAGAAGCCGCTATGCGGTACAGCGCCGGCGGCTGCGACCATCGCGAGCCGGATTACGGCATTGACGGCAAAGACCGCCACCAGCGTCTCGCGGATGCTCACCGCCGGTAAAGGTTGCCGGTAGAGATGGTAGACCAGCGGAGGGCCGGCGGTGGAAAACAGGCCGCCCATGAGACCCGCAACTGCGCCGAAAAATACGAAAGACGCGCTGGACGAGCGCAGAGCCAGCGGCTGAGGCTTCAGTGCGAGCTGCAGGCTTGACGCAATGATGATGACGCCGAGCACAAGCTTCAGCCAGTCGATCGACGCCGATGCTATCACGCCCAGTAGCCAGTATCCGGCAGCAAGAGCGGCAAGGCTTGGAATGACGACCGGCCAGAACTCAGCCCAGGCGATATCGCGCCAGCCGCGGGCCAGAACCTGCGCGGCATTGACGAGCACCATGCAACCGGCGAGCACTGCTGCCTCCGGCAGCGGCATCAGCGAGAACAGCCCGATGCCGCCCATCAGGATCAAGCCGAAGGCGAAACCGGTCAGGGTTTGCATATAGGCGGCAATACCAGACAGCACCAGAAGCCCCGCAAGACCGGCAGCGTTCATCGCTACAGGCCTCGAAGACCGGCAAACAGCGCCTCGTTTGCGCAGCCTGCCCGATAGAATACGGGCGGCTGCCCGAGCGGCGCGGCAATCCGAAGCTTCTCGCCGCCGGCAAAGGTTTCACCCGTCCAAGCGTGAACCCAAAACTCGCCCCGGGGCAGATAGACCACACGGTCCGCCTGCGCGGCCTCCCAGACCGGCGCGACCAACATGTCGGCACCGTAGAGGTAGCTATCCTGGATCGCATAGGTCTCGCGATCGTCCTGGTGATGCAGGAAAAGCGGCCGCTGCGCCGGCAAACCCCGCGCAACCGCCTCATCGGACAGGGATTTAAGATATGGCGCAAGATGGGTGTAGATCTGCGTCATCCGGGCAAAGTGTGACAACACCTGCGGATCCTGATCGATCTGCACGTTTTCGCGCGGGCGATTTCCCTCGTGGCTGCGCATGACGGGCGTGAACGCCGCCATTTCGGCCCAGCGCATCAAAAGCTCCGGCGTGCGAACGTTGCCGAAGAGGCTCGTATAACCGCCGATGTCCGAATGGTGGTACGCATTGCCGAGCAGACCGGAAGACAGGGCAGCGCAGATGACGGTGACGAGCCCGTCGTGACGGGAAAAATCCACCGACTGGTCGCCGCCCCAAAGCAGCGGGCAATGTCTCTGAACACCCGTGAAGCCGGCACGCATGAAGAACAGCGCCTCACCGGTCTGGCCGCGGCTTGCAACCGCCTTCGCATTGATCTCGGCCCAGAGGGTTGGCCAAATGTTGTGCATCAGCTTGGCGTCGATGCCATTCGAAAGATGCACGTCGATCGGCAGATATTCGCCGAAATCAGCCATCCATCCGGAAAGCCCATAGTCCAGCATCTTCTTGCCGATGATGTCCTCGGCAAACCATTCCGCAGCAGCCACGTTGGTGAAGTCCACAACGCCGCAATTGAACTCACCGAAATCCACGAGCGCGGTCTTGCCGGCCGCATCCGTCGCAAAATAGCCGGCCGCTTCGGCAATCTCAAACAGCGGGCCGTCGACGCAAAGATAAGGGTTCACATAGCCCAGGAACCGAATGCCGTCATCATTCAGCTCGGCAATCCTCTGACGCAGACCGGGATAACGATCCTCGTTGGCCTGCCAGTCCCAGAAAAGCCGAGCGCCGAAAGAGGTCTGGCGCAGACCCACCCAGTCTTCGCACCAGAGCGCCGATACAGCAACCCCGGCATCGCGCATCTTCTGAAGCCGTAAAAAAGAACTCTCCCCATCCTTGAGGCCGATGATCGCGCCGTTATAGATCCAATCGGGAAGCGGCGGCTGCCGGCCGAAACGGTCTGATAACTCCTCGACCAGTTCAACGAATGTGGGCGCGGCGAAAAGTTCGATCCGCTCAGGGATCGCCCAAACCTCAATCTCGTGAAAGGTTTTGCGACGGAAATCGAAGACGGAATAGGCCGATGTCTCCACATGTAGCGCGTAGAGGGCTGAGGAAACATAGGTAGGCTGGGGATAGTTCGTGTTGAAATAATCTCCACCCGCCCGATCTTTGACGTTAGACTTGAAGGTGATCTCGCTGGTCCGATCGCGCCCGACGCCAGGCTCGGATGTCCACATCGGGAAACGGCGGCCGCGCATATCGAAATAGGACATCTGCTCGCCGCCGCCCCAGACGTGCTCTTCGGTATCAGCGACGACACGAATCCAGAGCCGATTGAGTAACGGGTCCATTGCTTCGAATTCGATGGAGCGTTCTGTGACTGTCAGCACCAGTCGGGGCTTCTGGCCGGGCTTTTCCGAAAGAGCGATCCGGTTTCCATCGACATGCGCATGTGCAAGGCGGCTACGCTCGATGACATAATCCTCGATTTCGAAGTTGCCGCGATACATATCCATGCGCTCCTCCCCGATGCCAGCAAAGATGCAAGGCGCACTTGTACTATGATCGAGGATCATCCGTCCGTTGATCGACAGCGTAAATCCGGTTTCCGTCTTTTCGAGTTTCATGGTTGTGTCTTTCAAGTCCTGCATCGTCGGGGTCAATTCTGGGTCAGGCCGGCATCGACGATGAAATTCGAGCCTGTGCAGCCGCCGCTCTCGTCCGAACCGAGAAACAGCGCAATGCGCGCCACATGGGTCGCATCCAGCCTGAATTTCAGCGCCTGAAGGTCAATGAACTGTTGGTTCTGATCCGGAGAGGTCCACAGCTTCATTTGTCGCTCGGTCACGATCGCACCGGGTACGATGCAGTTGACCCGTATTCCGGAAGGGCCGAGTTCGCGGGCAAGCGTCTTCGTCATGCCATTGATGGCCGCCTTGGCCGTCGTGTAGCCGACCATACCCGGACGCCCACGCATCCAGGAAATCGAACCGAGCATGATGACCGACCCCGCCCCCTTCTCCGCCATGCGCCGGCTGACGGCCTGCGTGGCGAAGAACTGGTGATCGAGATTGAGCGACATCGCCCGGCGCCAACTCTCCGGCTCGACATCGGCCATCGCGTGACGATCGTCCTTGCCTGCATTGTTAACGAGCGTGTCGATACCGCCGCACGCCTGTTCAATCTCGGCGATGGCAACCCGCAAGGCTTTAATGTCAGTGATATCGCAGGTGGAAAAGGTGGCACCGGTTTCTGCAGCAAGCTTTCCCCCTTCGACCGCGTCGATATCGATGAAGGAGACATTCGCGCCCTGCACCGAAAATGCCTTGACCATTTCAGCGCCGATCCCCGAAGCGCCGCCGGTGATTAGCACGGTACGGCCCTGAAGAGATGCATAGCGGACAGTGTCATAGGTGGATGGCATGGATCAGGCTTCCGGATTAAAAAGAGGTTTTTGCAACCCAGCGACATCGGTACGCATGGCATAAAGGCCGCCCGACAGAGGGAATGCTTCAAGCTCTGCATCGGAGCGTCCGACACTGGCGCTGGTGCAAAACAGCGTGCGCATATCCGCACCGCCGAAGCTGACCATTGTCGGGCATTTGACTGGCACCGGATACTCAGCCAGCAAGGCGCCGTTCGGGTTGTAGCGCTGTACCCGCCCGCCCTCGAACAGCGCCGTCCAGTAGCAGCCTTCGAGATCAACCGCGCCGCCATCCGGGCGACCCTTGTCAGTGTCGCTACCGAACCGGGCGAAGACCTGCCGGTTGGATGCGGTCCCGGTTTTCGGTGCGTAATCATACGTGTAGAGCGTGTAGCGAAGCGTATCGGCGTGATAGAGGCGGCTTCCGTCGGGCGAGAACGCGACACCGTTGGACGTCAGGAGACCATCGGCCAATTTCGCCAGTCCGTTGCGGTCATACCGGTAAAGTGCTGCAATGCCTTTTTCGCGGCTTTCATCGACGGTTCCGGCAATGAACCGGCCCATCGGATCGACCATGCCGTCGTTGAAGCGGCTGATCTCCTGATCCTCGGGATTGTCGGCCAGCTTGCGACGCGGCCTGCCATCCGGATCGACCAGCCAGATTCCCGACCGCAGGCCCGCGACGAATCCGCCGCCTTCGGCAAGACCGATGCAGCCAACCTCCTCTGAAAGTTCGAGGGTCTTCAAATCGCTCGTCGCAGGGTCGAAACGATGGATGCTGCAGCGTTTGATGTCGACGAAATACAACACCTGCTCGGCCGCCGACCACAAGGGACATTCGCCGAGAGCCGTCTTTGCGTCGAAAACGAGGTTGAAGCCGGTTTGCACGAAAATATCCTCAGTAGGCAGCGGCTGGTGCCGCAACCGGAGCCGCCTGTCCCTTCAGGGCGCCGAGCCAGTCGTTGGCGCGACCGGTCATCATTGCGATGTCAGAAGCGATGGCTGCGAAATCGTAGCCGTATCCAAGGAAGCGCTTCACCATATCGGGATTGGGACCGACGATGCCCACCGGCTTGCCGGCCGCGCGCGCGTCCTTCGCCGCCTTCTCGATCAGTGCTTGCACTTCGGGGTGGGCGATATTGCCGATATGGCCCATGGCGGCGGACAGGTCGCCCGGACCGACAAACAGCGCATCGATACCATCGATGGCCGCGATCTCCGGCAGCCGCTCGATCGCCTCAGGTGTTTCAAGCTGGACAATGGTGCAGACCTCGTCATTCGCCCGCTTCAGATAGTCCGGGATCGTGCCGAATTTCGATGCGCGATGAACGGCGGCAACGCCCCGAATGCCCTGCGGCGGATAGCGGGTGTAGGACGCGGCCGCGCGCGCTTCCTCGGCGGTTTGCACGAAGGGGAGCATGACGGTGCGGGCACCTGCATCGAGCACGCGCTTGACCAGAACCTGATCGTTCCAGGCAAGCCGTACTACCGCCTCGGCCGGCGTGCAGCCGATGGCACGCAGTATCCCTGCGACATCCGAGACCTCGACCGGGACATGTTCCATATCGACGACAAGGAAATCGAAGCCGGCATAACCGAGCGCCTCGGCCGTTGCAGGTGCCGCGGCCATCAGCCATGTACCGAGTGGTGTTGCCCGGTCTTTTTCTGCAAGCCATGCCTTGAAAGGGTTTGTCAGGCTCATTGTCGTCTCCTCAATAGATCGCGGGATCCGGCACGACGGCCGTTCCGCTTAGAAAGTCAAAGTCGCAGCCTTGGTCGGCTTGGCTCACATGCTGCTGGTAAAGTGCCGCAAAAGACCGCTGGTAGACCCGCGGGGAGGGTTTCCACTCGGCCCGTCGGCGGGCGATTTCCGGCTCATCGACCTTCATGTTGATGGTCCCGGCCGCTACGTCGAGTTCGATTAGGTCGCCGGTCTTCAACAGTGCCAGTGGTCCGCCGATGGCGGCCTCGGGCGAAACGTGCAGAATGCAGGTGCCGTAGTGCGTGCCGCTCATGCGGCCATCGCAGATGCGCACCATGTCGCGCACTCCCTGCTTGAGCAACTTCTTGGGGATGGGCAAATTACCCCATTCCGGCATCCCGGGCGCACCGACTGGACCGGCATTGCGCAGAACAATCACCGTATCCTCGGTGATATCCAACTCAGGGTCGTCCAGGGTTTTGTTCATGACGCCGGGATTGTCGAAGACGATGGCCGGGCCGACATGTTTCAGGAATTTCGGATTTGCGGCAGAGGACTTCATCACCGCGCCGTTCGGCGCCAGATTACCGCGCAAAACTTCCAGCGTCTTGCCGCGCGACAGGGGCACTACCGGATTGTCCTCATCGCGAATGACATCATCGTTCCAGCACTCCGCCCCGGCGATGTTTTCGCCAAGCGTGTGGCCATTGACGGTCGGCCGGGTGAGATCGAGATGACGTGAAAACTTGTTCAAAAGCCCGAGGAGACCGCCGGCGAAGTAGAAATCCTCCATGAGGTATTCGCCCGAGGGAAACACGTTGACAGCGACAGGAACCCTGCCGGCCATCGCCGCCATGTCGTCGAGCGACAGATCGACCCCGGCCCGGCGCGCCATGGCAACCAGATGGACGGCTGCATTGGTGGACCCACCAAGCGCCATGTAGGCGACGAGGCCGTTCTGGAAGCTGGCCTTGTCGAGAATGTCGGACGGTTTCAAATCCTCCCAGACCATCTCGACGATCCGCACGCCGCATAAGGATGCCATACGCGGATGGCCGGAATCCGTCGCCGGGATCGACGACGCGCCGGGCAACGTCAGTCCCATCGCATCGACGATCGAGGTCATAGTCGAGGCCGTGCCGATAGTGTTACAGGTGCCCGCCGAGCGGGTCATCCGGCTTTCGAGATCGACCCAGTCGTCCTGCGTGATGTTGCCGGCGCGCAGCTCGTCCCAGTATTTCTTGGTGTGAGTGCCTGCTCCGGTTTTGATTCCACGCCACTGGCCGTTCGACATCGGCCCGGCAGGGCAATAAATTATAGGAATGTCCATCGAGATCGCGCCCATCAGCAGCGCCGGCGTGGACTTATCGCAGCCGCCAAGCAACACAGCTCCATCGACCGGATGCGAACGCAAAAGCTCCTCGCATTCCATCGCCAGAAAATTGCGGTAGAGCATGGTGGTCGGTTTGACCATGACTTCGCCGACGGAGAGCGCGGGCATCTCGACCGGATAGCCGCCGGCCTGCCAAACGCCACGCTTTACCGCCTCCGCCCGATCGCGCAAGTGGGCGTGGCAGGGGCTCATCTCGCTCCAGGTGTTTATGATACCGATCACCGGCCGGCCCATGAATTCGTCCCGACGCATACCCATCTGCTGAGTGCGCTGCCGGTGGGCAAAGCCGCGCATGTCGTCGGAGGCGAACCAGCGCTGGCTGCGCAGTTCCGAAAGATCGCGTCTCTTCTTCACGTCGCTCATCCCTTGATGCCGCCCGCTGTCAGGCCGGAGACGACGCGCTCCTGGAAGATGACAATGAGGATGGCCACCGGTACGATGCCGACGACCAGCGCTGCAGAGATCACCGGCCAGGGGAAGGCAAACTCGCCCTGATAGAGCTGGATGCCGACCGGCAGAGTGCGCAACGACGGATTGGAATTGAAGGACAGCGCCAGCAGGAATTCGTCCCACGCGTTGACGAATGCAAGGATCCCCGCCGTGAACACGCCCGGCGCGCAAAGCGGCACCACCACCTTGAACAGCGCTCCCATGCGCGTACAGCCGTCGATCATCGCGGCATTCTCCAGATCGCGCGGAATGCCCTCGAAGAAGGAGACCAGCATCAGCGTGCAGACGGGCAGGCTCAGCACCGTGTAGGGTAGGATCAGCGCCGTCCAGCTATTTAAAAGATTGAGCGTCCGCATGATTTCGAACAGCGGCACCAGCAGTGTCACCAGCGGAAATGTCGAGACCGCGATAATTAGCGACAGGATTAGCCCGCGATAGGTCAGGTTGAGCCGGGCGAGCGCATAGGCTGCCAGTACCGAGACGAGCAGCGTCAGCGCGGTCGAAAGCAGCGCCACCATGAAGCTGTTGAACAGGAAAACATGCAACGGCTGGTCGGAAAAGGCCTGCACATAGTTCTGCACGGTTGGGGCATGCGGGATCCAGGTGATCGGCTTGGCGGTCAGCTCGCCCTCGGTCTTGAGCGAGGTGAACAGGATCCAGAGCGCCGGGAACATGCCGTTCACCAGAAGAATGCCGGCGGCGATGAACCGCAACGGCTTGCCGGACAGTAAGGATGTCGAACCGGGGGCGGCTAGCGTGCTCATGGCGATTACTCCTTGGTCCGGATCATGCGGAGATAGACGGCCGTCACGCACATCGACAGCGCGAACATGACGACGGCGAGCGCAGATCCGTAGCCGAGATCGAGAAAGGACACGGTGTTCTGGTGGATGTACATGGCAAGCGTCGAGGTGGACGTGCCCGGTCCGCCACCCGTCATCATGTAAGGAATGTCGAAGGTCTGCAGAGCGGTGATGGTGCGGAAGATCAATGCAACGACGATCGATGGTTTCAGCAGCGGCAGGGTGATTTCGAAAAACTGCCGTAGACGCCCGGCGCCGTCCACGTCCGCTGCTTCATAGAGCGAGCGCGGGATGGTTTGCAGGCCTGCAAGGATGATCAGCGCCATGAAGGACGACGTCTTCCAGATGATGGTGAGACAGATCGCGGCAAAGGCCCAGTTCGGCGAGTTGAACCAGATGATGCCCTCGAACCCGAAACGGTTCAGCACGTCGTTGACGACGCCATACTCCGAATGGAAAAACCAGGCGAAGATCAGACCGGCGAAGGACAGCGGCAGCGCCCATGGGATCAACAGCGACAGGCGGACGGGCCACTGCATCGCAAACGGAAGGTTCGCCATGAGCGCAAGGCAAAGCCCGACCAGCAAAGCGCCAGGAACAGTGATCAGCGTGATCAGGACCGTGTTCCAGGTGGTTTCCCAAAAGACCGGATCGTCGATCATCAACCGGTAGTTTTCCAGCCCCACGAACTCAGCCGGCAACCCCGATGTCAGGGACAGGCTGAAAAGACTCGTATAGGCCAGCCGGCAGACCGGATAGACGATGATCAGCGCGAGAAGGATCGCGGCCGGCGCCAGAAGCAGCACGGCCAGCGAACGGTCGCTGAGATCGAGCCAGCGTGTCCAGCCTGCAGGCGGGGCCTCCTGTATGTCCGTTGCCTTGAATGTGGTTGTCGTCGCCATGGTTTCGTTCCGAAACGTTGAGAGGTCTGGACGGAAAGGCCTATTCCTTGCCCGGCACCGCCGAAAGGCAGCTCGTCACATCTCTTGAGAAGGTCTCCCCTCCCCGCAGCGCAAGGAGGGGATTGAGCAAGGAGTTAAGGGCTCCTCACCGCAGGATGCGCTTCAGGCGTGCCTCGATCTGGTCGGCGCCATCTTCCGGCGACGTGACGCCTGCGAGAACCGCGTTGACGGTGGTGCGGATAACCTCGCTGACTTCGTTGTAGCGCGGCGTCACTGGGCGCGGCTTGGCGGTTTGAACCACCTGCAGCGCATTGGCAAACCACGGCGCACTCTTCGTCACCTCTGCGTCCTGATAAAGACTGGCATAGGTCGGCAGCAGCGAGGCATTGATGGCCATGAACTTCGAAACGTCCTCAGACGACAGATATTCGACCAGCTTCTTGGCCTCGTCCTGGTGCTCGGAATATGCGGACACGCCCCATTCCCAGCCGCCGAGGCAGGTCGCCTGCTCGCCACCCGTTATCGCCGGCAGCTTGGCAACGCCAACCTTGCCGGCAACTGCGGATTCAGCACCTTGCGACTGCGCCCAGGCATAGGACCAGTTGACCGCGAAGATCACGTTGCCGGCCTGGAACTCCTTGCGCGTATCGTCAGTGCCGACTTCGGCGATGTTCTTCTTGGCAACGCCTTCGTCGGCAAAGCTCTTCCAGAGGCTGAGCGACTTGATGGCCGCATCGCGATCGAAGGTAAGGCGACCGTTGTCGGTCAGCATCTTGCCCTGGCTCCAATAAGGCAAAAGGAAGGTGCAGACCGCACCCTCGATCGCCTTGCCTTGGAAGGACAGGCCCTGCAGATTGGCATTGCCCTCGCCTTCGGCAATTTTCTTGGCAGCCACCTTTAATTCGTCCCAAGTCTTGGGCGGCTCGATGCCGTACTTTTCCAGAAGATCCTTGCGGTAGTAAAGAAATTGAGAGTCAGCGAAAGCCGGAAGCGCGATCACCTTGCCATCGACTGTGTTGGCGCCCGCATAGGCTGGCAGGTAGGAGGCCATGTCCTTATCCGCGAAATCGCTGGTCCAACCGGCAGCGGCAAATTGCGCGGGGCGGATAACGTCGAGGATGAGGACGTCGAGCGAGGTATCCTTGGCCGACATCACAGTATTCAGATACTGTGCCTGCGCTTCGGACGTGTTGCCCCCGGTCTCGATCTTGACCTTCACGTCGGGATTGGCCGCTTCATACTTGTCGAGCGCCTTGCGCCAGACGTCCGGCTGGTGCTGGCTGGAGATATAGACGTTCAGCGCCGTTTGCGCCGAAGCCGGCATCGCGAAAGCCAGCATCGTGCCGCAAAGTAATGCACCGGATAAATTCTTAAAGGTCATGATTTTCCTCCCTTTGGGTGTTTGGTCGCGCGGCCTTGGCATCCTCCCCGCGCGGGGTCGTCAATGGACGGCGCGTTCAGTTGCGGCGTCGAAAAGATGTATTTTCGCGGGATCCACGCCGATCTGCAGCGTTTCGCCGGCCTTGACGCGCGTTTCGGGCGGCATCCGGGCGGTCAGCGTCTCGTTGCCGACGGCGAAATGGAGCAGCGTATCGGATCCAAGCGGCTCGACGACCTGAACGTGACAGGTCAGCGAGACCTCGGACGGGTTCGCGGTGAAATGCTCTGGTCGGATTCCAACGATGAAATCCCGGCCCTTGTCAGTGCGAGCCTGGATCGCCGACATAGGCAAACGGTCTCCATTGGCAAATAACAGATTGCTGCCATCAGCCTTGGCTCTCGCAAAATTCATCGCAGGCGACCCGACGAAACCACCGACGAAGACACTGGCCGGACGGTTGTAGACCTCGTCCGGCGTCCCCACCTGCTCGATCTCTCCACCGCGCAGGATGACTATCCTATCGGCGAGCGTCATGGCCTCAACCTGATCGTGCGTAACGTAGATGATCGTCGTGCCGATCGTTTGATGCAGCTTCTTGATTTCGGTGCGGACCTGGCCGCGCAATTTGGCATCCAGATTGGACAGCGGCTCATCGAAGAGAAACACTTTCGGACGGCGCACGATGGCGCGACCCATGGCGACGCGCTGGCGTTGACCGCCAGACAGCTGGCCCGGCCGGCGATCCAGCAGATGGGAGATACCCAACATATTGGCCGCCTCATCGACCCGTGCCGCAGCCTCTCCTGCGGCAATCCCACGCACTTTGAGGCTAAACCCCATATTTTCCCGAACCGTCTTATGCGGATAGAGCGCGTAATCCTGGAAGACCATGGCGATATCGCGATCGCGCGGCGCCAACCGGTTGACGACACGATCGCCAATCATGACCTCGCCGCCCGTGATCGTCTCCAGACCGGCCACCATGCGCAAGGTGGTCGACTTCCCACAGCCCGAAGGACCGACGAAAACCACGAACTCGCCGTCGGCGATCTCCAGATCAATTCCCTTGACGATCCGAAGGGCGCCGTAACTCTTGTCCAGCGCCCGCAGGCTCACTCCCGCCATTTCAACCTCCCGAAAGCGGCAACCCATCCAGTGCCGATCGCTATTTGTTGCGGCTATAATAGCGCTACGATTTAAGTTCGGCAAGCGGGCGCCTCTAAAATCACCCCGCTGAGGCGCTGACGAACCCCGATCAAAACCGATTATCAGCTGGAAAATCAAGATACTCCAGTTAAATTGGCCTTTTGCGGAAAGGAGGAATTGTCCGGTGGAAAACCATGCGTTATGATGCCCGTAAATAATAGCGCTATTATATAGACAGGAAGAATGTTGAATACCGGACGAACCGCGAAGCCGACGCGCAAACGCCGCAAGATGCAGCGCGTGACCATGATGGACGTTGCGACGCGGGCCCAGACATCACCCTCCACGGTCTCCCTTTATCTGCGAAAGCCGGATGCGGTTTCGGCCGCGGCAAGTGAGGCGATCGCCAAAGCAATAGAGGCGCTCAATTACGTACCTAACCTCATGGCCGGCGGCCTTGCGGCCGCCTCATCGCGCGCAGTCAGCATCATTGTGCCTTCTGTCCGCAATGCCTTTTTTGCCGAAACCGTGGCCACGATGCAGGCTGAACTCGGAAAGGAGCGGCTACAGGTCATGCTCGGCCATACTGAATACAGCGAGCGCGAGGAGGAAAACCTTGTGCGCATGGCGCTCTCCTGGGCACCCGCTGCAATCGTTCTGACGGGGCTTTCCCACAGCAACGCCACCAGAAAGCTCTTGCGCGAAAGCAGCGTTCCGGTCGTCGAAATTTGGGAGCTTGGCTCTGAGCCCATCGAGATGGCCGTCGGCTTCCACCACGAACAGGTCGGGCGCTCGGCCGCCGCACATCTCGTGCAGCGAAATCGCCGCAAACTCGTCTTTCTCGGCGCCCGCTTGCAAGAAGACCAAAGGGCGACACACCGTGCCGAGGGATTTGTGGAGGAAGCCCGCAAAACCGCAGGCGTCACCGCCGAGATCATCCAGCATCCCGCGCCGTCAAGCGCCGAAGTGGGCGCGATGTTGCTCGGCGAGACAATGCGAAAATTTCCGCAGGTGGACGGCATTGCCTGTTCCAACGACCATGTGGCGTTGGGCGTGATCTTCGAATGCCAGCGGCTTGGGATCGACATTCCCGGTCAGCTTTCGATTGTCGGTTTCGGCGATCTCAGCTTCAGTGCCGCGTCCAATCCCTCGCTCACCACCATACGCCCGCCAGGCGATCTTATCGGAACCGAGGCCGCGCGCCTGATCTTAGAGCGCATCGCTCACGGCCCCGAGAGGACGCCCATTATCATCGATACCCGCTTCACGCTGCTTCACCGCCAAAGCAGCTAAGCGATGACAATTCACCGAGCGCTGTCACTTCGCTTCGAAAATTGACCTACTGAACGGGGAAAACGCGAACGTGCCTTTCGTTCCTACTCAAGGAACGGCTGCTACCAGAGACATTTGCGCCGGAGACAGAGCCGTTAGAGAAATGCTGCGCAAGAATGCGCCGACAGGACCGGAGAGATCCCTTCATGACCACCGCCTGCGAAGTAAGCTGGTTTTCCGCGCTTTGTGACGACGATTACGAGTTCCTCGGGGTTCCGGATCCGAGGCTTCAATCGAGCTTCGAACACTGTCGCGATATCGTCCTGCAGGCCGAAAGCGGTGGCTTCGACAATGTTTTGCTGCCTTCCGGCTATGCCTTGGGCATCGATACGACATCCTTTGCGTCGGCTATGGCCGCGCTAACCCGCAGGATCAAACTCCTGATGGCGGTTCGCATCGGCGAAAACTGGCCACCGCAACTGGCACGCCAGATCGCCACTATCGACCGCATCGCCAATGGCCGCTTGTCGATCAACATCATCTCCAGCGAGATGCCGGGCGAAACCCTTCCAAGCGGCCCGCGCTATGCCCGCACCATCGAGGCGATGTCGATCCTGCGCACGCTGCTTGACGGAAAGCCGCTCGATCACGATGGCGCGTTCTGGAAGCTGAAGATCGATCCGCCGCGGGTCGCTCCGCTGTTGGGACGCTGCCCGCAGCTTTATTTCGGCGGCCTGTCGGAGGACGCCCGCGACGCAGCAGCCGAAGGTGCCGATATCTATTTGATGTGGCCGGATCGGATGGAAACCGTCCGTGCCACGATCGCCGATCTTCGCTGCCGAGCAGAAAAGCGCGGCCGCGCGCTCCGGTTCGGCTACCGCGTGCATGTCGTCGTGCGCGAAACCGAGGCCGAAGCACGACTGGCTGCCGATCGCCTACTGTCAAAACTCGATGACGCCACTGGAGCGGTCATCCGGGCGAAATCACTCGACAGCCAGTCGGTTGGCGTCCGGCGCCAGGCCGAACTGCGCGAACGGGCCGGCAACGAGGGCTATGTGGAGGACAACCTCTGGACTGGTATCGGCCGCGCACGTTCCGGCTGCGGTGCAGCGATCGTTGGCGATCCCGATCAAGTTCTAGCAAAACTGCAGGCGTATCGCGCCGAGGGTATAGAGGCTTTCATTCTGTCGGGCTATCCGCATGCGGCTGAGGCAGATCTGTTCGCGCGCCACGTTCTGCCGCGCTTGCACCACGGGCCGCTTTGACAGGTCTCGCCTTGATCCAATTAGAACTGAAAATCCTGATGTTTCTTTCCGTCTTTATTAGATTTTCTAACTAAAGCATTCACTTGGCCCATCTGAAATGGCTGATTTGGGGGCCGTGAAGGGACCAGCAGGTTTCGGAGCGGGAAGGTCAAATAGCGGCCCTTCCTGCAGGCGGCCTGGCCATGGCCGTTGCCGACACGGATCCGTGATAACGTCTTTGGTGGTGGTCTTACCACGGCATCGATGAACGGTGCGTTCTGGGCTAGATATTCCTCCATGCCGCTCTCGTTTGTCGACTCCAACTCTAGATTCAGGCTTTGATATCCGCGCCGCAATTCGTCATCCTTCGCGGCCATCCGGGCCGGCGTTTTTCCGAGTGCCTCGACGATCTCCCCGTTGGCCTTGCCGGCAGCGATCAGGCTCGGAATATCGGCTCGCGCGGCGTCAGGGGATCCAATGTCATGATCGCCCGGCAGCTTCCAGAATGAGCTTGGTGATCTCATTTGGATGCGAAATGAGAGACAGATGGCTGGATTTGAGTTCGATGGCTTTAGCGCCCATGCGTTTGGCCATGAAACGCTGCAGGTCTGGATTTATCGTCCTATCTTGCGTCGAAACGGCGTAGTAGCTTGGCTTGGAACGCCAAGCAGCGTTTGAGGTTTTGCCGGTGAGCAACGCCTTTTGGAATGGTTGTTGAACGGCATAGAGAACCCTCGCCCTGGCCTCGGGAAGATCGCCCCCGAAGTCGCGCAGGAACGCTTCTTCCGTCAGCCGTCCTTCGTCGCCGTCGAAGACAATGCCCGCGGTTGCGGGTGGTGTCGGGTAGATTTTTGCCAAAGCTGCATAGTCCTCACCTGCATCCGGTGCTCGGGCAGCGACATAAACCAGTGAAGAGACGTTCGGATGTACGCCTGCTTCGGTGAGGATCATCCCCGAAAAGGAGTGGCCGACAAAGACAGTCGGACCGTCCTGCCGGTCGAGGATGCGCCGGGCGGCCGCCACGGCATCGGGCAGCGTGGTCAGCGGGTTCTGTACCGCCGTGCAGTTTAGGCCCTTCGCTTGCAGCCGGGCGATAACCTCGGCCCAGCATGATCCGTCGGCGAAAAGTCCATGCACCAGAACGACATTGCGCGCGTTTGGAGGCGTGTGTGTGGCGGCCAAGCCGGCATGTGTCGCAACAAATGACGTGGCAGCACCGACGAGCAAAGTTTTCGAAAATGTGCGTCTGTTCATCATCATGAATCTCCATCGTTTGCGAAGCTGTAGAATTATTTGAATCCGGTCCGAAGCGCATCTCAGATTGACATGCCGCCAGAGACCTCGATGCGTTGGGCATTGACCCAGCGGTTGTCCTCAGAGAGCAGCGAGGCAATCATCGGACCGATATCGTCGGGCAGGCCGGCGCGGCCCAGCGCCGTCATTTCGGCGACACGCTGGTTCAGATCCGGATTGTCGCGCACCATACCGCCGCTAAAGTCGGTCTGGATGGCGCCAGGCGCGACGACATTGACGGCGATGCGTCGCGGTCCCAGTTCCTTTGCCATGTACCGGGTCAACACCTCGACCGCTCCCTTCATCGCACCGTAAGCAGCACTGCCAGGAACGATGATGCGAGTCAGGCCGCTCGACAGGTTGACGATCCGGCCGCCGTCGTTGATCAGCGGCAAAAGCTTCTGCGTCAAGAAGAAAACGCCCTTGAAGTGCACATTGTAAAGCAGATCCAGTTCATCTTCCGTCGTCGCCTCGATGCTGTTGTGGTGCGAGGTTCCGGCATTGTTGACGAGGTAGTCGAAGCGCTCGGCGCCCAGATCGGCAAGCGCCCGATTTACGGCGTCGACGAAAGGGTCGAAACCGTGGGCGTCGCCGGTGTCGAGCTTGAGGGCAATGGCGTTGGCGCCGGCTTCAGCAACCAGGGCCACGACCTTTTCGGCTTCCGCCCTGCTGGAATTGTAGGTGAGGATCGAGTCGACACCACGTCTGGCAAGGTTGAGCACGGTGTTGCGGCCCAGCCCGCGGCTGCCGCCGGTGACGATTGCGATTTTGCGTTCAGAATTCTGTGTCATCGCCGTTCTCCTTTGATTGATGACGGTGAACATAAGAGGGCGAAGCACGGGCGAACATGCCGGAACCGGCTTCTTTCTTGCCTGATCCTGCCTCCGGCGTTAATGTGGAATTCCAGATTTTCGGGGAATCCGATTGAGCACTCTTTCGATATTGCATGATGCCGTCGTCGCCGCGTTTGCGGCTCATGGAAACAAGAGCCCCTATTTCACCGCGATCGACGGACTGGCCTTGCTCCGATCGTTCTCCGAGCGGCATCCGAACCACCTGATCCACCGGCCGGCGCTCTGCATCGTGGTGCAGGGCGCGAAATGGACGACGTTCGGCGAACGGAGGCTCCACTATCGCACCAGCCAGGCCATGGTCGTCAGCGTCGAGATGCCTGGTGCAAGCCAGGTGGTGCACGGCGCGCCGGATGCGCCCTATCTCAGCGCCGTCATCGAACTCGACCAGGCAATCCTACGCGAAGTCTATGAAAGTATGGAGGCGCCGCCCACTCCGGCCTCCGACGGGCATGCCGCCGCCTTCGTTATGGAGCTCAACGAGGCGATCCTCGGCTGCGCCGCCCGTGCCGTCAGCCTGCTTGGCGAGCAGCAGGCAATCCCGCTGCTCTATCCCGGCGTCAAGCGCGAACTCTGCTACCGCCTGCTGGCCGGGCCACATGGCGCTGTCTTCGCCCGCATGGTCGTCGGCGCGGAGCGAAACCGGCGTCTGGTCGAAGCGATCCACGCATTGCGGGGCAATTTCGACAAGCAGGTGCGCGTCGATGATCTTGCCGCGCTCGCCGGCCTGAGCCCGACAGCCTTCCATCGTCAGTTCAAGGCAATGACCGCAATGACGCCGGTGCAGTTTCAAAAGCAGATCCGCCTGATGGAGGCGCGTCGGCTGATGTTGTCGCGCGAAATGTCGGCGGAAACCGTCGCCTTTGAGGTGGGCTATGCCAGCCCCTCACAGTTCAGCCGGGAATATGCCCGGCTGTTCGGGGCTCCGCCACGCCGAGACATCGGAAAGCTTCTGTCGGCCTGACTGTTTCAGCGCGCACGCTGAAACAAGCGCATGACGGCTCTGGAGGCGCATAGCGGTGCGGCAGCAATCTCCAAGAAGAGCACACCTATGTTGACACGTGCGGCCCCGCTTTGCGCGAGGCCGCACGCTCTCAGATCTCAATATGTTCCGCTAATTCCAACGCATCCTCAATGTCCACTCCTAAATACTTGACGGTATTTCGATCTTAGGGTGGCCGAGGAGGATTTGGATCGCGCGAAGATTTCCTGTTGCCTTGTAAATCATTGCGGCTTTGGTGCGCCGAAGCGAGTGCGTGCCGTAGTCGTCGCGTCGTAGACCAATTGCGGTCACTGGTCGATGCGACTGGGAAAGGCGTAGTCATCAACTGTTCCACCTCTCCTTTCGAGCCACGCAAGCAGACTTGCCCTCACGTCCGCCGTGATTTCGAACTGCACCGGACGGCCGGTCTTTTGCTGGATGACCATGGAACGGCTTCGAATTTCCGCTCCTGTCACGAGACTTCCGATTTTCATTTTCACGAGATCGCAACCACGGAGTTTGCTGTCGATTGCGAGGTCGAACAACGCGCGATCGCGCATGCGTCCCTCCCGGTCGAGGAAAAAGCGGATCGCCCAAATCTGGCGCTGTTTCAGCGGCTTCTTGACGCCGACCTTTCGGCCGGCGTTCCACGCCGGACGGCCCAGTGCGGTAGGATCGTATTGTGCAATTCCCATTTCATTCTTCCTTCGGCCTGCATTGGCCGTTAGGAGAATGCATGGGCTCAGGGTTGCCTGGGCCGTCTCCGGACTAACTGCTCTTGGAGTGCAGAATGCGAAAGCGGTTATGCGACCGGCTTGCGCTAATGGTCGAAGTTGACCCATTGGGTACGCGCGCCCTCTGCAGTGCTCACGATGCCCGGGCTTTCTCGGACTTTCATTGCGCAGGAAGTTGGTCTTTTCAGCATCCTTTCGAATGCAAGTAGCCCACGGCGATCTCGCGCAGCCGGTCTCTGCCAAACGCCAGTCCATGACCTCCGTGAGCGAGATCAACGTCAAGCTCTGCCAAGCGTTTCATGGTGGCTTTGTAGGCTTCGATATTGCATCCC
Organism: Pararhizobium sp. DWP3-4; assembly: GCF_049898205.1. NCBI lineage: Bacteria > Pseudomonadati > Pseudomonadota > Alphaproteobacteria > Hyphomicrobiales > Rhizobiaceae > Pararhizobium > Pararhizobium sp. DWP3-4. Next base: position 43,322 of record NZ_JAFCXF010000005.1, read on the forward strand.
GGCAAATTATCCACGAGGCCCCCCTCGTATATGGCGTCCCCGCTAAAAAATTCCCCCGTCCTCTGGTCGAGCAGGCCGATGGAACCGGGAGAATGGCCGGGAAGATGCAGAACCGTGTAACAGGCGCCGCCGATATCGATGACGTCGTTCTCCGCCAAAATCCTGGTGAGAGGTGCCGGCGAAATTTTGTAGGATTCCAACGTCATCCCCGTGGGCGCTATCGCGGTCAGGGCGTTCGGCTGATTGCGGAAATAATCGGCGAGCGTGTGCGCATCCGGCATAAGCGCGAAAGCCCCGGCTTCGACTGCGTGGCCAAGCCGCGCCTCGAACTCGTGGAACGAGCCGACATGATCGACGTGAACGTGAGTCGCTACCGCGAGAACGGGTTTACCCAAATGAATATCTAACACGCCCCCGAGATTGGCGAGGCCCATGCCGAAATCAATGACGAGGTCGGCATCCTTGCCGACGACATGGAACATGTTGGCCTGGAAGAACCTATGGACATGAGGCTCCCAAATGCGGGTTATCCGGTCCGAGATTTTTTCCTTTGAAAACCAGTTCGAGTTGGTCAAGATGGCCTCGTTCAATGCAGCAGCTTGCCGAGGAAGCGCTTTGTGCGCTCGTGCGTCGGTGCGGAAAACAGGATGTCGGGCTTGTTGCGCTCGATGATCTGGCCGCCATCCATAAAGACCACCTCACTCGCAACCTCGCGCGCGAAATTCATCTCGTGGGTGACGCAGACCATCGTCATGCCGTCGGCGGCGAGCGAGATCATAGTGTCCAGCACCTCCTTGACCATTTCAGGATCAAGCGCCGACGTGGGCTCGTCGAACAGCATGATGCTGGGGTTCATGCAAAGGGCGCGCGCGATGGCGACGCGCTGCTGCTGGCCGCCGGATAGCTGGCCCGGATATTTATCGGCCTTTTCCGGAATATGCACCCGTTCCAAGTATTTCATTGCGATCTCGGTCGCCTGCTTCTTCGGCAGCTTGCGCACCCACCGCTGGGCGACCGTGCAGTTTTCCAGAACAGTCAAGTGCGGGAAGAGGTTGAAATGCTGGAAGACCATGCCCACGTCGCTTCGAACGCGGTCAATGCGCTTGAGCTGATTGGTGAGCTCGATGCCGTTGACGACGATCGAACCTTCCTGGTGGACTTCCAGACGGTTCATGCAACGGATGAGCGTCGACTTTCCGGAGCCGGACGGGCCGCAGATCACGATGCGCTCCCCCTTGTTCACCGTGAGATCAATGTTCTTCAGGACCTTGAAAGCGCCGTACCATTTGCTGACGCCAGCCACCTGGATTGCAGCCTGCGGACCCGGCTTCGGGAAATCGGTCTTCGTCATTTGCGTGTTCATATCCAACTCGTGGGTGAAACGGGGATTAGCGATAGCCGCGCGAGAGAAAATATTCGATGCGGTTCTGGGCGAACGTGAGCACCGAGACGATGGCGAGATAGTAGACGAGCGCTGCGCCATACCATTCGAGAAACCGAAAGCTCGTCGCGATGGCAAACTGCGAGACGGTCATCAGTTCCTTGAGGGAGATCACGGTCGCAAGCGACGTGGTTTTCAAAAGCGAGATGAATTCATTCATCAGCGCCGGAACCGCGATCCGCAGGGCCTGCGGCATCGTGATGACCAGAAAGATCTGCCAGCTATGCATGCCGAGCGCTGCGGCCCCTTCCTGTTGCCCACGACCGACTGCAGCAAATGCGCTGCGCAGGATTTCCGCCAGATAGGCGATCTGGATGAGTGAGAGCGCCAGGAATGCAGCAACGAAAGGTGTAAACCACCCGGCGCGGAAGATTTCCGAGATCTGCGGCAATCCATTCCACACGAACAGCAGCACGAGTAGCGCGGGTGCACCGCGGAAAAGCCAGACGTAGAGCGTCACCAGCCAACGGACCGCCGGTCGCGGCGAGCCGGCCAAGGAGCCGAGTGCCATGCCGAACACGAGGGACACGACCATGACGCACAGCGAAAGGCCGATCGTCAGGAGTGCCCCCTTAAATAGGGGGGCACTGAGGATCGCCTGCAGGAAGAGGTCAAATTGGAACACTTTGTAACGCCCTATCGTCAGTTGACGTCATGGGAAACATCAGTCGCTGTTTCCGACAGGTTCCATTTCTGTAGAATCGTCTTCATCTCGCCGGTCGCCTGCAGGGCTTCAATCGCCTCCTTCAGCATTTGCCGGTCGCCATCGCTCTTCCTGAGATAGATGCCGTAGTTTTCACTTTCATCGTAGGTGTAGGGGATGCTCAGCCGACCGGAAACCTGAAGCATTCGATAGGCAGCAGTCGTATCCTGCGTGATCGTCGCCGTCGCCCGGCCGACCAGGATCTGCTCAATGACGCCGGACGCGGAGGGATAAGTCTGTGCCTGGATCGGCGCCTTGCCGGAAGATTCGAGTTCCACATTGAGATCGGCAACCATCTTTTCGTAAGATGTGCCGGCCTCGATTGCCATCACCTTGCCGCTGACATCCGCGGGGACTTTCGTCTCCGTGTCGCTCGCCGCGGTGACCATCACGACGTGAGAACCGAAATACGGAATTCCATCGTATTTTTCGAGGCGGGCCGGCGTGATCAGGATGCCGCTCGCGACAAGATCGCAGCGCTTGGAATCGAGTGATGGCAGCAATCCCTTGAAGTCGCCTACCACATATTCCGCTTTCGCGCCCCAGCGCTTGGCGATCGCGTCGATGACATCGACCTCAAAGCCGACAAGGTCTTTGTCACCCGGATTTTCATAATATTCCATCGGCGGAAATTCACCGCTGGTGCAGACCTTCAAAACACCGCCCGATACGAAATCAGGCTTCTGGTCGCCGGCAAGACTATTGCCCGCGCCAAAGAGGACGGCAAGCATAGTGCCTGCCAGTAAAGTCGTTTTCGTTCCTAGTATTGCGGTCATCATTGCTATGTTCCCTTTTTTTGCTTCTTGGATCGAATTTCTATGAAGTCGTATACGAACGCCTTTCACAGACAAGCTAAACTTTTAAGTTAAAAAAGCGCAGAATAACTAAACAATTGACCTAGCCCACCGCATTGAGGATCTGGCCGTAACTGTCGGTATCAAAGGCCGGAAGGATGAGCGGCTCGACATGGCCATCGCGGCGCGCCGTGAGCACGTATTGCATCATCGCTTCATTGCTCGGCATCTCGAAAACCTGCATGAAATCATAGGTCCCTAGTAGGGCGTAGAAGGCGATCGATTTCCCCCCTAGAGCGGCCACGCGATCCTCGCTGACCTTGCGGCGCTTGGCGCTGTCGGTCAGTTCGGCAAGCCCCTTTTGCGTCAGGCGCATCAACGAAACGTATTTCTGAGTCTCGCTCATTTCGGAGATTTTCCAAGCTTTTTCAGCCCTTCAAGCACGGCCGCAGTATTGGTTAGGGCGCCGAAAATGCCGTTCTCAACGGTGACCATGTGGAGTGCGGCCTCATGGGCATATTGATCGCCGCTGGCGCAGGCGTCGGAGATCGTGAGGCACTGGAAATTGCGGTCGCAGGCTTCGCGCAGCGTAGTGTGAACGCAGACATCCGTGGTGCAACCGGTGAACAATAAATGCGTGATGCCCTGCGCACGCAAAACATGCTCGAAATCGGTGTAGGTGAAGGCACTGTTGCAGGTCTTGTCGACAATGATGTCCTGCGGGCGCACGTCGAGTTCGGGAACGATTTGGAAGCCGGGGCTGGAGCGCAGCAGCGCATTCGTTCCATCGAGGCCAGACCGCTGCCGGCGCCATCTTTCATAAGGGGTCATGTCGGCAAGGTCTGCGCGATAGCCCTGCCGCGTGTGGATGATCCGGATGCCGGCCTCGCGGCAGGCGGCAATGAGCTGATTCACCGCGGGAAGGATCGCGCGAAGCGGCGCGGGATCATAACCCTGCCGGGCGAAATAACCCGTAGTGGAGAGGAAATCTTCTTGGAGGTCGATGATAACAAGCGCCGTCGTGCGCGCATCAAGATTGTCATCATAGGGGTAGTCGAATGGTGTTGCCGAGATCATGAAATAGGCTCCTCTTTGGCGATGGAATAACACTCTTAACAGTTTGAAAAAATCAATTTAAAATCACCAATATCGTTCTATAAAGCTAAACGATCAACCGGATATCCAGATGAGCCGCCTACCGCCCTACCTCCAATATCTCCCCGCTTTCGAAGCGACTGCGCGCCTCGGCAGCGTGAGGCAGGCGGCGGAGGAATTGAACCTCAGTCCGAGCGCGATTTCGTTGCAACTCAAGAAACTGAGCGTTGCGACGGGCATCATCCTGCTTCAGAAGTCGGGCCGGAATGTCGCTCTCACCCAGGCGGGCAGGGATTTTTCGCAGACAGTCGCCATATCCCTGGGTCAGCTCGATACGTCGACGCGGGCATCACGGAAGCTGACCTCCAGCGACCATCCCGCATCGCTATCGGTTTCCGTACCGACTGCGCTCGGGATCGCATGGCTGACAGCGACACTCGTCGATTTTGCTCAGGCGCACGGCATTTCCAACCTCACCATTAACGAGGCGATCACGGCCGCAGAGGTCGATTGGGCGGACAATGATCTGGCGATCGTCTATGATAATCCGCCGTTCACCGGAAAATACTGGCGCTCGCTTAGCGAGGTCCGGCTCTGTGCCGTGTGCTCACCGACCTTGTTCCCCCGACTTGACCTGCGCAATCGGGACGGAAAGCTGAGCTCCGTCGCGCTGCTGCACGAAGACGACGGTGGGGAATGGGCGAAATGGTCCATCGCGGCCCGGATCGCCCTTGAGGGCAATACTCGTGTCCGGGTGAGCTCAGTGGCGCAGGCGATCGCTTCCGCCGTTCAGGGCCGCGGCGTGGCGCTCGTCTCGGATGTGCTGACGCGAAACTTCCTCAGCGAGGGGCGGCTTATCCAGCCGTTCTCCACTACGATCAATGCGGCGCGGGAATATTATATTGTCTGCGCGGTTGACCGAGCGAACGACCCCGTCCTGCGAACGCTGGCCGATCGCGTGGTAGAGGAGTTACGTCCAGGGCGGGATCAAAATGCTTGATCCGTCGAACGCCGATTGAGGAAGAGTTCTATGTCGCTGCCACCCCTTCATGCATTTCGTGTCTTCGAGAGCGTCGCGCGGCTCGGCAATGTCAGTGCGGCGGCGGCGGAGCTGCATGTGACGCCCGGTGCGGTCAGCCAGCAAATCCGCGCTCTCCAAGTGACGCTTGGCGTCGATCTATTTCAAAAACGCGGCAGGCAATTGGCTTTGACCCCGAGCGGAAGCCAGCTCCAGCGCTCTGTGGCAAGTGCCATGGACGCTATTCACACTGGGGTGCGCCAGCTCTCGACGCATAAATATGGCGGAGCACCAAAGCGGGCGCTGACCATCTCCATCCCACAAGTTCATGGCGTTGCCTGGCTCGCCACCCGACTTTTCACCTTTATGGAGGAAAGCCCAAATTTCCACTTGAAGGTTCTCACCTCCAGCCGCTTCCACGACGTCGACTGGCGCAAGACCGATGTCGCGATCGTTTATGGCATGCCACCGTGGCCGGGCTTCTGGTGTCGCCTGCTTCACGGAATCCGCATGACTCCAGTTTGCAGCCCCCAGCTCCTGCGTGGACCGAACGCCATCCGCCAACCCTCCGATCTCGCCTATCATCGACTGCTGCATGAGGATGACGGTTCGCAATGGCGACGCTGGCAGGCTGAAGTCGGCATTCCTTACGCTGGTGAGTCCGACGTGCACTTTGACGACTTCGGCATCGTGCTCCAGGCCGCCCGAGATGGCTTTGGCGTGGCGCTCAGCGACGAGGTCGTTTCGGCGCGCGATCTCAATGAAGGGCGCCTTGTTCAACCCCTTCAACTCAGTGTCCCTGCCCTTCACAATTATTATTGCATTTGCGCGGAAACAAGAAGGGAGACTGCCGAAGTGAACTCGTTCATCAATTGGCTAATCGAGGAGGCAGCAATGCCTTGAATGCCCACATGAACATTCAATGCGTTTGAATAAAAGACTCGAGGTCTCAGACAGACTCGAACTGCCGATCAGGTTAAATTGAATCCGTTGGCGAGCGAGTTATTCAGCAAAAGCATTCACCTACGGCCAAAGCCAGCGACCGGTTCGGGGCCGCCTGCGGTCTGACTGCTTCTCGAACACAAGAGACGAAAGCAGCCGGACCGCCGCGGTTCGCCGAAGTCCGCTATCGGCCCCGAAGCGGAGCGTCAAACCACCATTGTCGAGATCGCCGGCTGTTGTGACAACAGGTCGGCGAGCACTTCCATACTCCGCTTTACTTCCTCTAAGCTTTCCGGAGCGCCAAGTCCGATCCTGATCGCCTCCGGAGAGCTTGAGACAGCGAAGGCGTCGCTGGCGACGACGGCGACGCCGACAGAACGAAGTCTCGAAACGAGTTCGCCGCGTGTCCAAGGTTTCGGGACGTGCATCCAGACGTGGAACCCTCCAGATGAGGTCTCGGCATATTTGTGCAGCGTCGCGTTCAGGACTTGCAGCCTCTCGGCGCTCTCCCGGATGATCTCGTCGCGCACCATGTCCGCGAGCCCGTTCTCGATCCATCGCGAGGCAACCGCGCTGGTGAGCGGAGAAACCATGGAAGCCGAAGCGCGGATGGCGCTGGCGAGCCTGAGAGATCGTCCTTCCGGTACAGCGATGTAGGCGACGCGCAGGGCGGGAGACAGGCACTTCGACAAGCTCGCCACATGGTAGACGATATCTGGTGCGAGAGCGGCGAGCGGCGGAGGCGCGTCGGGAACCAGGGCACTATAGGCATCGTCCTCTATCACTGGGACATCATGCAATCGGGCTAGCTCAACCAACTCGCGACGCCGGGCGAGCGGCATGGTCCGCGTCGTGGGGTTGTGGAGCGTTGGCATGCAGTAGAGCGCCTTCGGCTCTCCATTCTGGCAGGCTCGCTCGAATGCCTTAGGAAGCAAGCCATGCTCGTCCATTTCCAGCGGCACGAGCTTCAGCTTCAGATGCGAGGCGACGGACCTGAATCCGGGATAGGTCAATTGCTCCGCGCAGACCGTGTCGCCCGGCTCTGTCAGAACGCTCAGCACAGCATTCAGCGCACCCTGAGCACCTGCTGCGACGAGGACGCGATCAGGAGCGGCATCCGGAAGTCTGCGCGACAGCCAGGACGTCGCGATCATCCGGTCCTCAATGATCCCTCCCGGCTCCTGGTAGCGCATTAGAAGGTCGAGACCCTGATCCTCGAGGTCCCTGACAGTTTCCCACATCCGGTGGGTGAGGGAGCGGTTCTGGAAACGCGGCGGCAGGTTCATGCTCATGTCGACCAGCCCTGAAGGCTGCGCGCGAGCTGGAGCGTTTCGCCGCGCCTTCACGTAAGTGCCTTGGCCAACGCGGCCTTCGATCAACCCCCGACTCTGAGCCTCCGCATAGGCGCGGCTTACTGTCGTAAAGTCGATTTCGAGGTCGTCCGCAAGCCTGCGCTGCGTCGGAAGGCGAGCACCCTCGGTAAGCTGTCCGCTGGCAATGTCGGCAGCTAGCGCGTCAGCGATCGCAAGGTAGATTGGCCCGCCCCTGGAGCCGAGCTTCGGTATCCATGATGTCGCAGCCATGGGAGGGTCCGCCGTGATCCTATCAATCTGAATTATATGGTTCGTTTAACTCGATACAACTAAACGACCAGCAAAAAAAGAGGCTGCGAACATTAGCTACCAATTCATCTTTGGCAGCCGTCAGCCTGTCATCCAGGCCTGCGACGGTTTGTACAATTACCATATTGTTAGGAATATTGTATGTGTATTGTATGTAATCAATTCGTCCTGCGAGGATAACGACATGACCACCGAGTGGCCACCGCTTCCCCCCATCCGTACCGGCATTAAAGGCCTTTGCCCCCGTTGTGGACAAGGCCATCTCTTCGATGGCTTCCTGTCGCTGAAACCGCGATGCGAATCCTGCGGCCTGGATTACTCTTTTGCCGACCCTGCCGATGGCCCCGCTTTTTTCGTGATCTGCTTCACCTGCATCCCGGTCGTCGCCATCGCGGTCTACATCGAAGTTGTCTACTCGCCCGCGTGGTGGGTCCACCTGTTGACGTCAACCCCGCTCCTCCTGCTGACGTGCATTCTGCCGCTGAGGCCGCTCAAGGGCTGGCTCGTCAACAGCCAGTTTTTCTACAAGGCGGAAGAGGGCAAGATCGACCGCGACTATGTCAGGCCGAAAACGCCGCCCACCGCGTAAGGCAGAACTGAGAAGCCTCGGCTACCGCTCCTCATCCGCCGACGCTGTTTCGGCCGGATACCGCCATGGCGTTTCCGGGTCTTGAATCGCAGATGCTGGTGGGGATCCAGTTCGCCTTCACCGCCTCCTATCTTTGGGAATAAAAGCAATGACCAACAAATCGCTTCCGCTGTCGCCGGGCAAGACCGGGTTTAATGGCCCGGTACAATCCCCAACCGAGCCAAAGGATCGTCTGGGTATCTATGTGATCTGCTTCATATGTATAGTCGGTGTTGCGCTGGTGTGCTGGATACAGATTGCTTACTCGCCCTCTGTCTGGGCGCACCTTGTCATCGCTTTCCCTCCTGTGCTTCTGGCTTGTCTTCTGCCAATTCTGCTGTTGAAAGGCTGGCTCACAGGAAGCCGGCTCTGCATGAAGGATGAAGCGGAACGTATCGAAATTCCGGAGAAAGCAAGCGGCGTGAATATTCGAGCAGCCGCCTGACGATACACCTAAGCATCGCATCTGAATGGCTATGGCTTGCCCGGAGTAAGTCATAGCGCGTCGCTAATCTACATGAGAGCATATTATGGAGTGGACACCTATTGTCTTTGGCACGTTCAAGGCGCTGGTATTGGGCATTGGCATGTATTTCGCAGTCAAGTGGCACTATGATAAGGCGGGGACGGAGGAACGGCGAGCCGTCCTGCGCACGGGCGGCATGCTGGCCGTGGTCTTCCTTCTATTGCTTCTGGTCGTGGGGATCATTGTATATGTCCTCAGCAAAATGCTTGGTTTGGATTTGAGCCTGCCTTGACGGCACCACACCCAATGCGGCTGCGTCGCGCGGGAATGCGGGAACGACCCTTGAACGGGAACGTCGACAAGCGACAGGAACCGGACACTTGCTTGATCAGAAGCATTTGCCGTGGCCGGCTTCGGTATCGTGACGGCAGCCCGCCTCGGTGTCCGAGCCTTCTCTCAAAGATCCGCGATAGGAGAGTGGCGTCGATCCTCCTGGTTCTAGCGACAGCAGCGCCAGTGTCTGCGGCAGACTCTGAACGAGGCCGGCGCATCTACGAACGGTGCAGCTCCTGCCATGTTCTCGACGAGAAACGGAATGTGTTTGGCCCGCACCTAAAGGGAATCATCGGACGTAGGGCCGGGTCACTTCCAGACTATGCCTACTCCCAAGCCATGAGAGCTGCTAGCGAGGCAGGCCTCGTATGGGAAGAGCTGGCGCTGCGCGATTTCCTGTACAGCCCCAAGAAAAAGGCGCCGGGATCCAAGATGCGCTTCTGGGGACTCCGGCGCTCCGAAATCGACGACCTAATGGCCTATCTGAAGAGCTTGAAGTAATCCGCTTCGACGTCCGCTTCTGACGCATAGAAGACAAGGTCTTGCAACAAACTATGTGGCTGCCCTGATAACGACCTCCGCGACCGAAACTACGGCGCGCAACCGGACGCTATTGTTCCTGATGCCGCCCGTCCGCTCGCAAAGCTATTGAATTTGCCGGTATCAGCACATCTGCTAGATAGCTGAGGTTGCACGAAATATCGCTGCAAAGGCAAACTCAATAGGAGGAGCAATGACGGAGCCTTTCGAAGATCCTAGGTTACCTCACTTTTCTATAATGATGGATCACGGACAGCTAGCGTGGCCCGTGGCGGAGGCCAACGGTGTTACACTTGAGGTCTTCTACCATCGGCTTAGCATTCGCTGGTCCGGCCGAAAGGCAGCAACCCATCCCGCTCCCCTACGGCAGAGAAGATCACCGCCACAGCGGCCATCGATTAAGCTGTCGACATTCCTCGCTGACGGTCGATTAGCTTGGCCGGTTGCCGCATCACGAGGTGTAAGCCAAGCCTTATTCTACGCCCGGCTCAAACAGGGGATGACGCCGGATGAAGTGACGTTCATGCCGGTGATGCCGCGGGGATGGCGGCACCGCCATGATTAGCGGAATGAACACGCGACGCCTACGGCTGCGGCTACCGATGCTGCATGGCGCGCAGCTTCGAACGTTCGAGTGGAGGGCAGGTTTTGGGAGGCCGAGAAACAATCTCTATGACGATATTGAGGGCGCAAAGCTGATCGAACCCAGCGAGAGGCTCTCTGAGCACAAGGACGCGGCCCCACAACGCGTGGGGCCGCTCCTCTTCAGATTTCCGTCCGCTCGGCCAGTTCAAGGGCCACCATTGGACAGAGGGAGAACGCGCAGTTCCCACTCCCATAACGGGGCCGGGTGCGGCCTGGCGGGTTCTGGAGGCGAACGGACTAAAGCTGCCTTTCGCTGAAGCACAGACCTCGCGCTGCTGTGACAAATGCTGGCGAACCAAATTTTCTAATCCGCCTTGCCACGGAAGCGATCAGCGGCAGGTAAAAGGCACGCCTGCCGAGCGGCCCTTAGCGGCGACATCGAAAACTGAGACCGCACGTAGCATTTTCGTCGTCTTTGCCGAAAAGCACGATCTGCTTGCGCCGGAGCTCAGTGTTGGTGCCACTTTGCGCTACCACCGCGGTAGTGCCCCCATATGCGATACGCCTTCGGCGCCGACCACCGGGATGTCGCTCGTAAATTACTTGTCGAGGTCCGTTTCATGAAGCTCAGATGGATCAGGTTTAAGTTCTTCACTCGTATATTTCAGTGATTTGCCAGTTAATGATCCCAAGGGGAATGATAGATGATGCTGCAAAGATCGACGCGTTTAAAATCCGGGTCTTTGAGTGCCAGGAAGTCATCGTTGAACGTTCCAAACGTCGTGTGGGGACGATTCTTCATCCCTTCATAGAACGCGTCAATCATCCTGCTGTTGAAGTCGGCGCCCCGAGGGAAGGCGGTCACGACCGTGTCACGCTGCTCTGCGCTGAATTCATCGTAGCCCCGACCAGCCACATCCATTCCCGCGCCCGACTGGACGAGGAATATTTCAGGGTGCATGTGCTCTGGAATGCCAGGCGTCGTATGAAGAGCGATAGCGTTCCAGACCTTCTCAATGTCGCGTTCCGGGATGTCGTAGGCGCGCAGGAAATCGCGAGCGGCAAAGGCGCCGTCCACCTCGAACCGGCGCTGACTGTCATGATAGCCGGCGGTCAGACCGATGTCGTGGAACATGGCGGCGACATAAAGCAACTCCGCGTCGAACTTTAGGTCCATCCGTTGCCCCTTGATGGCTCCCCAGAAAAAAACGCGACTTGAATGCAAGAATAGCAGATCGCTTTCCGTATCGTGGATGAACTGCGTCACGTCCCGCGCGAGCTTGCTGTCGGGAATAGTCACACTGGTATTGGTCATGGTTTCACCGTCTCCTGATGTTCATGCCGTGGCGATTTGACCACCGGCATCGGTGACCGCAGCAGGTGGCGCTCGAAAGCTGATCGCCAATCTATTATAGGCGTTCATCAGACCGATCGCGATAGTGAGATCGGCGAGCTGCTGGCCATCGAATACGACAGAGGCTTCGGCGAACTCGTCGTCGGGGACGCCGGTCTGCGCAACGCAGGTCACGGTTTCTGCCCATGCCAGCGCCGCACATTCGCTTTCGCTGAACAGGCCTCCCGCCTCGCGCCAGGACTGGACAAGCACGAGCTTCTCCACATTCATCCCATCCTTCAGCAGGTCACGTGAATGCATGTCGATACAGTAAGCGCAGCCATTGATCTGCGAAATGCGCAGGTAAACGAGCTCGACGAGCGACTTTGGAAGTGCCGATCGAGTGATGTGCCCGTAAACGCCGGCGAGCGCCTTCACTCCCGCCGGCGAGGCAGCGTTGTAGTCCAAACGTTGGGTCATTGGATGGTCTCCTTGATGGCAGTGGGTTGATCACCCCTGCGGCGCCTCGATGTCGTAAGAAATCCGTCCGGAGGGAAGAAAGAAGAATGCTATCAGCGCGCCGCCTCTCGCCTCGGGATAGTGATGGCTTCCGGGCGCAGGAGCGGTCCATCCGGCATGGCACCATCCAAGCGGCCCCATTAATTCGGCCGACGGCTCCAGCGGGACGACGAGATTGAATTCGCCATAAGGGTGAAGGTGGTAGTCTCCCCTGAAGACAGGCTCATGTTCACCAACACGGGCTGGGGCAAGGTTGCCGCCACGGCTGTCCATATAGACCGTCGTCAGGCTGAAAAAGTGCGATCGTTCGCAGGGTTCAAGGAGACGGCTACGACGGTAGTGCCGGCCCGCTATCTCAATATTGGCCGCCCATCCATGCTCCACTCCCCGCCTCACTCGGACAGCCAAGTCTTCGTAGACGGGGCTACCGGGGCGGTGCGTATCATTCAACCAGCGCTCCATATCCTCGCCGGGTGTCCTGTGCTTGATCGTCCCGATAAAGGCGACAGCGGCTTCGATCAATTCATCCCGTTCCGTCATTGTGGTTCTCCAAAAATTGTTAGAATCCGTAAAGCGATGCGATGTCTTCGATTGGTGCTTTTGTGCGGACGGCACTTGGCCCATTCCGGATCGCCGAACCCCATGGACATGCCGCAGACCACCATTTCCTCCGGTCGCAAAGAAAGCTCTCGGCGAATGACGGCGTGATAGCGGGAGAAGAACTCCTGCGGGCATGTGTCCAGGCCTCGTGCCCGAGCCGCCAGCATCACGTTCTGAATGAACATCCCGAGATCGAGCCAGCTACCCTTTTCCAGGCGCCGATCGATTGTGAAAATCAGCCCCACGGGCGCGTCGAAGAAACGCAAGTTCCTTGCCGTCTGCATGGCGCGCGCGGCATGGTCGTCGGACGTGATGCCAAGCGCGCCATAGAAGACGGCGCCAAATTCTTTCCGACGCGACGCGTAAGGTTCGGAAAGATCTGAAATAAGGTAAGTGTATTCCGAGGTATGTGCCGCGGGCTCCGTCTCGTGCGCTACCTCCAGCGCTTCGATCAGACGCGCCTTTGCAAGACCTGACACCACATGCACGTGCCACGGCTGCACGTTCGCCCCGGTCCCAGCATAGCGTGAAACCTCGATGATATCCCTGACCGTTGCAGGATCCACGGGACGATCGAGATAGAAGCGATTGGCAAATCGACCCCGCATGACGCCATCGACAGTCACTACCGTATCAGAAATACTTGCTGCGTCGCTGCTCATGATCGTCGTCCATCTTTGGTTGGATCAACGCATGATTGACCCCGAGAGTCGTTTCAGGAAGTGCAATGTTGACAATATGAAAATGCATGGCATGCATTATGGTTAGGCGGGACCAAAGAGACATTGCCCATGAAAAACCTGGACCTCAATCTGTTGACGGTGTTCGATGCCGTCATGCGGGAGCGGAATGTGCTGCGCGCCGGACAATCGATTGGGCTCAGCCCGTCAGCCGTCAGTCACGGCTTGTCCCGGCTTCGCGGCATCCTGCATGATGATTTGTTTGTCCGAACAGCCGCTGGGATGGTGCCGACGGCCCGCGCGAGCGAGATGGCACCTCTCATCCGAGACGCGCTCGTAACGGTCGACAGAGCTTTTGGGCCGCCGGAGTTCAGAGCCGATACATCAACCAGCACCTTTTGCCTCGCCGCTACCGACTACATAACTGCGGTTTTGCTTCCACAATTCCTGCGAGACCTCTTGGACAGCGCGCCGGGCGTTTCAATCACGATCCTGCCCGCAACGAGAATCGACCTAACGGCGCAGATTGATGTCGGACGCGTAGACCTTGCTCTTGGCTCCTTCCTCGATATTCCCCATCGCCTCCGCGCGCAGTCGCTTTTCGATGAGCGGGATGTGCTCATTATGGCTCCCGATCATGCGCTTGCTGGCGGGCCTGTCACGATCGAGCAGCTTTCCGCGCTGCCATTGTTCGTGGTGGCTGCCGGTGGCACTGAGGATGGGCACATCTCCGAGCGCGGCTTGATCCGCCGCATGGAGATGTTCGACCGAACCACGCTGGAAGCCCAGTTTGCAAAAATTGGTGCGAACCCCAACCTGCGGCTTGTCCAGCCCCATTTCCTCGCGCTGCCGGCGCTCGTCTCAGGGACTTCAGCAGTAGCGATTGCGCCGGCGAGGCTCGCGGATGTCTTTCGCAAATCGGGTCTGGTGGCGGTCTGCGAACTTCCTTGGACCGCGCCGGCTGCTTCAGTCCAGATGATATGGCACAACCGACTGAGCAAAAATCCGGCGCATCTATGGCTGCGATCCAAGCTTGCAGAAGCGGCGCGGGCAGAGGGAGATTTGGTGTAGAGGACGAACTGACCGCCGGGTTCCGAACTGGCGATCCCGATCTCCCTCTCCTACCCCCAGGATAGGCTTTCTCCATTGCAGCTACCGTCACTCCGGGCTGACAACAGCGATCAATCGCGCGGGGGTAGAGATCCAGCTCCAACAATGTCACCTCGCCCCGTCACGTGGATACGGAGGCTTGATGGCAGATTTCCGCCCCTCAATGGCAGGATCGAGCCCCTGAAGCGAATTGATCGAACACCCTAAACAGACGGAATATAGGGTTGGCGGCGATTGATCGCCCGCCCCGGCGCAGGTGTGCCGCTCACCTTTAAAAACAGGAGGTTTTCCAATGACAAACGAACCCAAGGTCGTCGCCGGCGTTAAAATCCCTGATAGCGCGATGGCGAAAGCTGCAACAGAACTGGTCCGCGACACCGAGACGGATCTTCTCTTCCATCACTCCAGCCGCGTCTTCCTTTTCGGCGCCCTGACTGGCGAACGCAATAAGCTTAACTACGATCCCGAGCTTCTTTATATCGGAGCGATGTTCCATGACATGGGGATCATGGATCAGTATGCCAGCGACACCGAACGTTTCGAAGTTGACGGCGCCAATGCCGCGCGTGACTTTCTCTCGGGCTACGCCATGTCGGAACGCGACGTCGATGACGTCTGGGACTCGATCGCCTTGCACACGACACCGGGAATTCCCCAGCATAAGCGACCGACGGTCGCGCTCGTGACCGCCGGCGTCGAAATGGACGTTCTCGGAATTGCCTATGACAGTTTCACCGATGCGCAGCGCCACGAGGTCTGCACATGCCATCCGCGCGGACTGAAGTTCAAGCACGGCATTCTGTCTTCCTTCTGCCTGGGCACGATGAGAAAGCCGGAGACCACATTCGGCAATGTGAAGGCCGACGTGCTCGGCTACATGGACCCAACCTACAAGCGCGAGAACTTTGTCGATCTCATCCTGAACTCGAAGTGGGAAAGCTGATTGGCATCGTCATTTGATCAAAAACTGATCCCGGTACTGGGTGGGCAGGATTCCGAGGCGCTTTACAAAGACCTCGCGCATGCGCTTGGGATTGCCAAATCCGCATTCGTGGGCAATGAGTTTCAAGGGTTTTCTGGTTCCTTCCAGCATGGAGCGCGCCGCATCGACGCGCGCTCTTTCAACGAACTGGGCCGGTGTGGAGCCGGTCGTTGCGACGAATGCCCTGGCAAAATTACGCTCGCTCATCGCGGTTGCAGTTGCGAGTTCGCCGACAGACAGATCTCGACCGAGGTGTCCCATGACGTAAGTAATGACCCCGGAAATTGGCGATCCGGCGTCCAAAGTGAATTCGATGTAAGGGCTGAACTGCGACTGCCCACCCAATCTCTGAGCAACTACGACAAGCCGCTTGGCTACAGCCAGTGAGACGGCCGGTCCATGATCCTCACGAACCAATGCCAGCGCCAAATCGATGCCTGCAGTCACCCCAGCCGACGTCACCAGAGGACCGTCACGCAGGTAAATCCGGTCATAATCAACATCTGCATATGGATATCGCATGGCCAGTTGTTTGGCATTTTGCCAATGGGTCGTGACTTTCCGGCCATCGAGAAGGCCTGCCGCGCCAAGCAAAAAAGCGCCGGTACACACGGAGCCATAAACCCCGCTGAGCGCTGCCAGACGCTGAATGCAATCGACAATTTCGGCCGGTGCCTCAGAGGTCGGCAATGACGGGCCACCCGGCACGAGAAACAGATCAATGCGACCCTTGGTTTCCGCATAGCCAAGGTTCGACGCTAGGATCATGCCATTCGAAGCCGTAACATACCGATCGGACGGCCCGATCGTCCTAATCTCATAATGCTGATCCGGCTCGATAAAAGCGTTGGCCTCGGCAAAGACATCCAGCGGTCCGGCAACATCCAGTGATTGGACGCCCTCAAAAACTAGCATGCCGATTGTCTTCATCGACGCGTCCTCTCGTAAAACAATCCACACGCCAATACAACCAAGCGTTCCGGCGTTCAATTTTGAATTTTGGCGACCAATATCAAGGAGGGTACGTGCGTCCCTCGATTTCTTCGCGGATTTCGAAGCCGCGTCGACCGATGGTGTCGTCGGACAAGGGCTCGGCACGGCGAGTTAAAGAGTGTCTTTGTTCAAGAGAGGGACAAAATTGGCAATCTGGTGTCCTTAAATTGGAGGCTGCCGAAGAGGCGCGTGATGAACTACAGTCCGACGGGCCCCGTCGTTTGGCTTTTGCGGGATGTCGAAACCTGGCTCATCACCAATCGACCACGCTACAGGACAAAACTCTGTTGGAATCAGGAGGGGGACGGCCGTCGGACATTAGGCGTCGCGCGTTCCCACTTGTAGCTTCAGGAGTTGAGTGGGAGTAACGACAGCGTTAGCCTGCCTAATGGCCGGGCCTGTAGCTAAGCATTAGCGAATAGAACGCGGTTAAAAGCAAGGAGGGAAATGCAAAGCAGAAGGCCCATAAGCTTCGATTTCAATGAGCTCGTTGCGCGACCCCCCCATTTTTTCATAATTTGAAGAACGGTTGGGATTTACCGCTCACGCGCTGTGCGGGCTACCTCACGTTTAGTCGAGATGGGACCGTCAGTGGCAGTGTACGCGGGCTGTGCTCCGATCCGTAGGGCAACACGGCGGGCGGGCGAGCTCTTCCGGCATCCCCCTCCCTGTGCGGAAGCGGAATTTTAAGCGCTTACCCTATCAATACGACAACAGGAGAGCTGCGAACTTGAATCATGTCGGGTTCAAACCCTATCGATGGATTTCGCAGCCAGAGCTCGTTGGTCGCATTTGCTACACAATAGCGCGATTATACTGGATTAATCCGTGACGCAATGAGGCGATACAGCCGCTCGCAGGATTTTTCCGCGTTTCTCTCGTGAACATTTGTTATGCCCAGCAGCAGACCCTTACGTCGCGTGTCGCCCATGTACCACGGTGACAGCGGTACGGGAGCGAGGCCGAAGGGCAGCGCCTCAAGTACCGCTTTCGCGTCATCGAAAGTGTCAGGCAGGTCGAGGCGAACCGACAATCCGCTTATTCGGTGTACCGGACGACCGAACAACTTATCCAGTCGGTTGGCGACGTCTATTTGTCGAAACCGGTACAGACGCTTCATCCGCCTTAGGTGACGAAGGTAATGCCCATCGGCCATAAATTCCGTGACGGCGCACTGCACAGCCGAATTAGGTGAAGGTGCCAGACAAGCGGCAACTTCACCGAACAACTCCGCTGCGCGCACTGGTACGACTAGGAATCCCAGCCGCAAGGAAGGTGAGATCGTCTTGCTGAAAGTGCCGATATGGAGGACATGTCCGTTCTTGTCAGCGGACGCTAGCGCGGGTGCCGCCCTGCCCTGAAGTTGGAGTTCGCCGAGATAGTCGTCCTCGATGATCCAGGCATCGCGTTCGCCGGCCCACTCCAGAAGCTCGTGCCTGCGAGATGCGGACATCGTAACGCCAAGAGGAGCTTGCTGCCCCGGTGTGACTAAGGCAAGTGTGGCTTCGCCAGCGACTTGCCTGCCTTTGGCCACGCTCAAGCCGTCGGCGTCTACGGGAACGGCGCGGACGTCTACGCCCAAATGGGCGAGTGCAATCCGGGTCAACGGAAAGCCAGGCTCCTCGAACCATGCTATCCTCCCTTCGAGACGCAACGCTCCGGCGATCAGACCAAGCGCTCCTGAAAATCCGGCGGTGACGATAACCTGCGACGGATTGCAATGGAGGTTCCGGGCTATAGCCAGATAGGCTGCGATCTCTTTTCTCAGGTCAATATCACCTCTTGGATCGGGATAGCTGACCGGAGACGCCGCGGCTATGCGCGCGCTTCGCGCCATGAGCCGGGACCACAGCTTAAACGGAAAGGCATCCTGTGACGGCACGCCCATCTGAAATGGCAAGGGCACGGTGCCGAAGTCGTAGAAGAGTTGTGGCAGTGGAGGACGTACCGCAGTGGGGGCACTTGGTTTCCCTCCAAATGAATGTTCCGCCACCCACGTGCCGGCAGGCCCACGGGAGACGATGAGCTGCTCGTCGATCAGTCGTTCATAAGCCACCCGCACGGTGCCCCTCGAAACGCCAAGCTGAACGGCAAGATCCTTCCAGGACGGCATCCGGCTGCCAGCCTGCATGACGCCGTCCGAGATGGCATCACGGATCCCGGAATAGATCTGGCCAGCCAACGGCGACTTCAAGGACTGATCGAGGAAGAACGGCAGCGTCGGTTTCATGTGGCGATGGTACAGGATTTCTCTCAAGTCATGGTGCTGTTTTTCGCACCCTGGAAGATTGAATGTCTCGTCACAAGATCAGCGAAAGGAACAGACAAGACATGCGTACATTCCCTAATATAATCGGGACTGCCGCCATTGCCCTGATGGCGACGACGTCGGCGCAGGCGCACGATCCTGTAGCCAAGAGCGAGACCGTCTCACCGGTGTTCAACAAGGAACTCCCTAACATTCCCGGCAAACGCATCGTTGCCGCGGTCGTGAGCTATGAGCCTGGTGCAAAGTCGCCATCCCACACTCACGCCAACTCGGCGTTCATCTACGCATTCGTCCTCTCCGGGGAGATCCGCAGCCAGGTCGGCGACGAGGCAGCCAAGGTCTACAAGACCGGGGAAAGCTTCTTCGAGAACCCCGGCAGCCATCACCGCATCAGCGAGAATGCCAGCAACGAACAGCCGGCATCCCTGCTCGCGGTGTTCGTCCTCGATGTCGACGACAACCAGCTCACAACTCCAGACAAGAAGTGAACCGACCCATGAACGCTCGTATGGACTACACGGCTATCGCCCCTGGTGGGATGAAGGCGCTCGGATCCGTCTACGGCTACGTCAGCCAGTGCGGCTTGCCGACATCGCTCGTCGACCTCGTCTACCTCCGGATTTCACAGCTCAACGGTTGCGCCTACTGCATCGACATGCATTCGCGCGATTTGATCAAGAACGGTACCACGGTCGAGAAGCTCGTCCTTGTTCCCGCTTGGGCAGAAGGTGGCAGCCTGTTCACTGAAAAGGAAAAGGCCGCTCTGAAGTGGGCCGAGACCGTCACCCGCGTCAGCGACACCCACGTTGAGGATGCCGCCTACGACGAAGCTGCCTTGGCCTTCACGGAAAAGGAACTTGTAGACCTGACGATCGCCATCGGTTTGATGAATACGTACAATCGCATGGCCATCAGCTTTCGCACGACGCCCGCTGCGGCCGAGTAGCTGATCGGGCCGGAGCCTCGGATGCCTCGTCCACAATTAGCGAGGCATCGACTACCGCCCCACAACGTGATTCTATTATTGTGAATTCACGACTGCGCTTACGCCTGTTGAGACAAGATCGTATCGACGCATTTTGCGTGGTGCCGGGGCTGCAGATGCCGGCTGCACCGAGGTTGGATCAATTTAATTCGGTCACGCTGCACGAAGCAGAAACGGGCCGAGACCAAACACTGTTTCACATTAGAAATGGGAGATTGTCATGAATGATGACCGAGCTGCCGCCCCCCAGAACTCTTTGCCTTCCAAAATCAGGGCGGTCCGCGTCCATGAGTTCGGCGGAATTTCCGCGATGAATGAAGAAGAAATCGACTGTCCTGTTCCGACCGCCGGGCAGGTTCTCGTGAAAGTAGCCGCGGCTGGCGTCGGCCCATGGGACGGTTGGATCCGAAGCGGCAATAGTGTCCTGCCGCAGCCATTACCATTGACCTTGGGTTCCGATCTCGCAGGAACCGTCGTGCAGCTTGGCCCAGACGTGACTGCGTTTGCCGTTGGAGATGAGATTTTCGGCGTGACCAATCCACGGTTTACCAACGCCTACGCACAGTACGCGCTTGCCGACGCGAACATGATATCGAAGAAGCCAGGCATACTGAGTTTTGTGGAGGCCGCGTCCGTCCCCGTCGTTGCCTCGACTGCGTGGCAGATGCTGTTTGATCGCGGCGGTGCGGTGACAGGAACGACAGTGTTAGTCCTCGGAGGAGCAGGTAATGTTGGCGCATACGCTGTGCAGTTCGCTGCCCAGGCTGGAGCGCGGGTGCTGGCATCAGCGTTGCCGGACAAGGTCGAATACGTCAAGAGGCTGGGCGCGGTCGTTGTGATCGAAAGCACCGCGGCAGGGTTACCCGAACCCATTGAACAAGTCGACCTCGTAGTTGATGCGGTCGGGGGACAGTCCCTCCCGGACAGCTTCAACTGGGTGAAATCAGGAGGCCGTATCGTCTCTGCAGTTTCCGTGCCTGATCGGGAAATCGCTAAACAGAAAAACGTGGATGCATTCTTCCACCTGGTCCGGGTTAATTCACCCGGCCTGGAAAAGATTGCCGAAATGATCGGCGGTGGCAAGATCGCAACCCGTGTCGGAGACGTCCTTGAATTGAAGAACGCTCGGCTAGCGCACGAAATGCTCGAGGGAAAGCGGCACAAGCCCGGAAAGATCGTCCTCACAATACCGCACTGACTTTAGCCTCAACATAACGATGTAACCGAAGGGAGATACCGATGAATATCCTCCTCAGATCGCTTGCAATCATGACTTTAGCGCTTTCCGGGACGGCGTTCGCCTTTTTCGCGCAGGAGCCCAAGGCCGAGACTGTGACGCCCGTCTTCAACAAGGCATTGCCAAATGTTGAAGGCAAGAACCTGACCGCGGCACTGGTGAGCTATCCTCCAGGGGCGAAGTCGCCGTCGCACAGGCATGCGAGCTCGGCGTTCATCTTCGCATACGTTCTCTCTGGCGAGATTCGCAGTCAGGTCGATGGCGGCGAAATCTAGGTCTATAAGGTCGGAGAGACCTTCTTCGAGAACCCTGGCTCCCACCACACCGTCAGTGAAAATGCGAGCGAGACGGTTCCCGCGAGCCTTCTCGCAGTGTTCATCGTCGACGCCGGTGATGCGGCGCTGACAACACCAGACGCCAGCTAGCAGTCGAACGGCCGCTCGGCACGACACTGAATCCGATGCTCGGATTGCAGGGCCGCACGGCGGGCCTGCCTTTTATGCAACAGCCGTTGGTCGGCACTGTGGGCTGCCTGCTGCCCAAATTGCCTTGAGGATCAATCCGCGGACATCCTGTTCCAACTCGGACTTTACAGTGAGGCGGCTGTGCTTCTCGAGCAGAGAACCTTCGATTCCCCCGATAAGGCATCCGCGAGACATGACTTGGCGGGCGGCGGCCTATGGTCATCTAGGCAGGATCGAAGAGGCGAAGGGGTGGTGTGGGGACGTATTTGTCCAGGCAGTGCGCACTCTGTGGATCGGTGACCCCGTCGCAGGACCAGCGGAATACGTCGACTGGCATATCGATGTGTCATATCTGCGCGAGCCGAAGGATGTGGAGCGCCTACGCGCTGGTCTACGTCTTGCCGGCTTGCCGGCCTGAAGCGGCGTGGGGGCCTTAGGACATTCACCCTTCTGCCAAAGTAGCGGAGCTCAATTCTAGCCCGCCTTGCCTGGTCTGATAGGTATATCCATAAAGACGATGTAGGGCATGAGGTCGTCGGGATAATCGTTGTAGGCGGGACAGTCGCGGAAACCGACCGACCTATACAAAGCGATCGCCTCGTTGAACAAGTTGGCGGTGTCGAGGCGCATGAGTGCGTAGCCGTCGCTTCGTGCAGCATCGATCGATGCCATGCAAAGCCGTCGCCCCGTGCCGCGACCCTGACCGCCCTTCCGAACGAAAAGCCGCTTCATCTCACACACAGTGTCGGACAGCTCCCGGTAGGCGATACACCCAACCACCTCGTCTCGTGAGAGCGCGAGAAACGCTCGGCCGCTCGGCGGACCGTAGTAGGACGACAACTCTTGCAATTCCTGCTCAAGCGACTGATGGCTGAACGCGGCGTCAACGAACCAACTATCCGCGGCATATCGTTCGCGACACCAGTCGACATACTCGCGTATCAGCGTCGCAAACTCGCGATAGTGCTGGCTCGTCGTGGCAGAGATGACTACGTCCCTCGACATTTGCATGCCTCCCCAAAAGCTCCCAACGTAGCTTACCAGAGACGCCCACGGCTGTCGTAGCGTCTCGTGAATGACCGCAATTCGCTCGGTCCGGACGTGACCGCTCGAATAGCAGACTGACTGCTTCCAGGAACTAAAGCGCGTGCTGTGGACGACCGGCATGAAGGCGCGTTTCGGACCGGCTGCTAAAGCCAGGATCGGTCGGCAAGTCTGGGGCCGTGAGGGGACCGTCCGATGTTGGAGTGCGGAAGGGAGAGAGCGGACATCCAAACATCTGGCGATGTGGTCCCAGTTCGGCCAGCAGCGGACTGGCAACTTCAGGCTGCGGATATTCAAAGAACGGACGTTCGGGTGGGCACGGACATCGTTGTAACCTGACCCTGAGTGGGCTTTACGAACGACCGCGTTGGACGCCCCGAGAGTATTACAGAGCAGTCATTGCGTGGGGCTACAACGTCGGCTGCGTCCACATGAGCCATGGCCAACTCGATCGCAACCAAGATCGCTCTGAGCAGCGGCTAAAGTTCTTTCTTGCCCTCTGTCTCCCTGCTATCGTGGAAGTTAGGAGACAGCGCCATGAGCGAGAACCGAAAGCTGGCTGCAATCCTGGCCGCGGACGTGGTTGGGTACAGCCGGCTTGCCGGCGCCGACGAGGACCTTACCCTGGCGAGGTTGCGGACACTGCGCAGCGATCTCATCGATCCGACGATCGCCGTGCACCATGGCCGGGTGGTGAAGCGCACCGGCGATGGTGCGCTGGTCGAGTTCCGCAGCGTGGTGGACGCCGTGCGCTGCGCCATTGAGGTGCAGAACGGTATGGCGGAGCGCAATGACGGCGTCCCGCAGGACCGTCGCATTGAGTTCAGGATCGGTATTCATTTGGGCGACGTCGTCGAGGAAAGCGACGGCGACCTGATGGGCGATGGCGTCAACATCGCCGCGCGATTGGAGGGCGTCGCGGCGGCGGGCGCGATCTGCCTATCCGAGGATGCCTATCGCCAAGTCAAGGCGAGGCTCGACCTCTCGGTCAGCGATCTCGGCAGCACGCAGCTCAAGAACATCGCCGAGCCGATCCGGATCTATTCGCTGCAAGTCGGCAGCGCAGGGACCAAGTTGGCCGCGACCTCGGAAACCGCGACGAGCCAGCCGGCGACGGCAGCGTCGCCGAAGCTGTCGATCGCCGTCCTGCCCTTCGCCAACATGAGCGGTGACGCCGAACAGGAATACTTCGCCGACGGCATCTCGGAAGACATCATCACAGCGCTATCGAAGCTGTCGCAGCTCTTCGTCATCGCTCGCAATTCGTCGTTCATCTTCAAGGGCAAGAACGTCCATGTGCAGGAGGTGGGCACGAGGCTGGGCGTGCGGTATGTGCTTGAGGGCAGCGTACGCAAATCGGGGAACAGGGTACGCATCACCGCGCAGCTCATCGACGCGACCACCGGCGGGCATCTATGGGCGGAACGGTTCGATCGCGACCTCACCGACATATTCGCGGTTCAGGACGATGTCACGCAGCAGATCGTCGGCGCGCTGGCGGTCAACCTGACAGAGGGCGACCGGCAAAGACTTGCGCCGGGGCAGACCCGGCACCCCGAGGCGTATGACTGCTTCTTGCGTGGCCGGGAACTGTGGCACCGGCTGACGAAGCAAACGAACAGCGACGCCCGCGACCTTTTGCAACGTGCCGTCGAACTTGATCCGAACTTCGCCTCGGCGCACGCGGTCCTCGCCCTTACCCACGCGCTCGACTACCTGAACCGGTGGAGCGCGTTGCCGCAGCGCTCGATCGAGCAAGCCGAAGAGGCTGCGACGCTGGCGGTAGCGCGGGATGATAGCGATCCCGTGGCGCACTGGTCGCTGAGTCTGGTCAACCTTTACTCGCGACAGCACGATGGAGCCATCAGCGAGGCCGAGCGTGCGATAGTCCTCAATCCGAACTTCGCCGAAGGGCAGGTCAGCCTCGGCGAGGCACTTGTCTATTCAGGCAGATCCGAGGAGGCACTCGCCTATTTCGATCGGGCGAGGGTCCTGAACCCCTACTTTCCGGATATCGTTCTTCACTTTCAGGCCTGGGCCTTGTTTCAACTGCTAAGGTACGAAGAGGCCGTCGAACTGTTGCTGCAGCGCGTGAGCCGCAACCCCGTCACCGATGTCTCGCGCGCGCTTCTGGCTGCCTGTTACGGGCACCTCGGCCGTTTCGAAGAGGCTCGCGCGACGTGGCAAGAGGTGCTCCACGTCAATCCCGACTACTCCTTGGAATACCGTCGCAAAGTCTTGCCCTTCAAGAACCCCGCCGATTTCGAGCTCGTCATGGAGGGGCTACGCAAGGCCGGTGTCGTACAATGACGGTGATTAATGTCCGATCTTGAAACTGTTGCCCATTTGCACAGAGGACGAAATAGTCAGTGCCGGCGCAACAACGACCTCCAGCGTGATCGCCAGCAAGATCTGCTTTCAGGAAGCTGCGAAACCACCCTCTATGGCCGACGTGGGGGCGCTTTCGAGCCATGACGGCAGTCGGCCGGAAGCGGGCGTTCGCCGTGCGCTTGACACCAATGCGCCCTCGCTGGATCATCCGGCCTTGGAGAATACTCATGGACATGGTTACGCTGGACTACTTCCGAGAGCCGGGCCCGCATTCCACGGCGAAGAAGAATAAGGTCGGGCTGGCAGGCGCTCCAACGGACATCGCCGACCTAGCCGCCTGGATTCAGGGAAGAATGCTTCACGAACACTGGGCGTCGAGATATGGCGAAGAGCTGACCCCGGAGCGGCGTGAACTCTCGCAAAGGAGATCGGTGGACGCCGTACTGGACGGCCTCCTTGCGGGGGGCAATTCACACCGTCCTGCTGCGGGTCGCGCGGTTGGTGTCTGCAGCCATTTCTCGCTGCTCGCGGTGTCGGCCTTGCGAGCGAACGGCCGTGCGGCTAGGTCGCGGTGCGGTTTCGGCACTTATTTTGCTCCCGACAAGGCGATCGACCACTGGGTGGTGGAGGTCTGGAATGGTGATCGCTGGCGGATGGTCGATTTTCAGATCGATGACTTTCAGCGTGCAGAACTGGGGCTGGTCTTCGACACTCTCGACTTGCCGTCGGGTGAGTTCCTGCTGGCCGCCCAGGCCTGGCAACTCTGCCGGCGTGGCGAGGACGACCCCAATCGCTTTGGCATCTTCGATGAAGGCGGCTTCTGGTTCATCTCCTCAAATATGATCCGTGACCTCGCCAGCCTGAACAAGGTCGAGATGCTGCCGTGGGACGACTGGGGGGCGATGCCATCCCCAGACGCGGAGAGCAGCACCGAGGAACTGCGACGCTTCGATCATTTGGCGGAGGTCCTGCTCGACCCCGACCGTCATAGGGAAGAGCTCCGTTTATTCTATGGCGCTCCAGGGTTCGGCATGCCTGGAGAGGTCTTCAATGCTGTCAGGCAGGTTCGTGAGACGGTTTCGGTCGCGCAGTAGGTACTCAAAGCTCGTCGGCTGAAGTTCTGCATGCTCGGGTACTATGCGACCGCAGATTCCAATGACCGCTGTGCAGACGCAATCCGGACGTTGGTCATCCGAACAACGCGGCGGATTTATTCGCCTGGAATTTAAATCGCCGAAATCCTCAGGCGGATTGAGCGAATGTTTTCGCTTCCGCAACGGGAGCCAGTCCGAAATGATCCCGTAGTGTGGTGCCTTGGTACTCCTTCCGGAACAGCCCTCGCTTCTGAAGGATAGGTACCACCTCCTGGGCGAACAGTTCCAGTTGGCTGTTGATGATCGGCGGCATAACGTTGAAACCGTCCGCCGCAGCCGAGGCGAACCAGTCTTCCACAATATCAGCAATTTCCTCCGGGGTGCCTGCGACCGCAAAATGCCCGCGCGCGCCTGCGAGCTTGCGCAAAAGCTGCCTGAGCGATAGTCCCTCCCGCAGTGAAATGTCGACGTAGCCAATCACTCTGCTTTTGGACGCCTCGACCTGGTTGGGATCCGGAAAATCATCCCGCTTCAGCGGACGATCAAGCGGTAGACCTGTGAAGTCATGCCCGCCGAATCTCGCGGACAGGCGCGCCAGCCCGACATCTGTGCTCGTGAGTGCGTCGAGCTCTTCCCAGACCAGCTCGGCTTCGCGTTTCGTAGATCCGATTGCCGCGCTGATACCTGGCAGAATGACGATATCCTGTGGGCGACGCCCATACGCCACACTGCGGTTCTTGATGTCAGAATAGAACGTCTGCGCGGATTCTTTAGTCATATGCGCAGTGAAGATCGCCTCGGCCCGTCGTGCGGCAAAGGCTCTACCGGCATCGGACTGGCCTGCCTGGATATAAACAGGGCGTCCCTGCGGACTGCCAGGAACATTCAGTGGACCCTTAGTGCGGTAATGCTCGCCTTCGAAGTTCACGGGGATGACCCGGTCTGTGTCCAGATATTGGCCGCGTTCGCGGTCATCCAAAACGGCGTCCGACGGAAAGCTCCGCCAAAGCGCATCGACGGCCTCGACGAATTCTTCGGCGAGCTTGTACCGGTCTCCATGTTCGATGTTTTGCTGCAAGCCGTAGTTTGCACCGGCTTCAGCCGCCCACGATGTGACGATGTTCCAGCCCGCCCTGCCGCCTGACAGGTGATCGAGCGTGGCGAACTGCCGTGCCAGCGTGTACGGCAAACTATATGTCGTGGACGCCGTTCCGATCAGGCCGATTTTTTGAGTTTTCGCAGACAGAAGCGAGAGGAGGACGATCGGCTCAAGCGAGCCGGATGCCGCCAACCCGCTGCTGTTGGGAGCAACAAGCGTGTCTGCGAGAAATACGGCATCGAATTTCGCGGCTTCCGCGATGTGAGCCGCCTCGACGTATAAGTCGAGGTCGGTGAGCGCCTTGTGGTTGGATGCCGGATGTCGCCATGCGCCTTCGTGGTGGCCGCGAGACATCAAGAACAGATTGAGGTGCAACTGTCGCGACATGACGGTTCCTTTCAAACAGTGTCCGCCTCGACGCCAAGACTTTTCAGCAGCTTAGCGCGAAGGGTTGAGATTTCACTTTGATAATTGCGCCGCGGGTGCGGTAGGGAGACGAGATGATCCTCGGCGATCCCGCCATCCTTCAGCACGAGGATTCGGTCCGAAAGCAAAAGCGCCTCGTCGACATCATGCGTAACCAGAATGATTGTAGGCCTGCGGCGCTCGACCAGTTTCAGCAGTAGATTCTGCATGCGAAGCCGCGTCAGAGCGTCCAGCGCCCCGAAAGGCTCGTCGGCGAGCAACAACTCTGGCTCCCGAAGAAGAGATCGCGCCAGAGATGCCCGCTGCTTTTGCCCACCCGACAATGTCGATGGCCAGACATCCACCTTGTCGGCGAGACCGACCAGGCCCAATATGTCCACTGCCGCCGATCTCGCATCTGGCCGACGGAGGCCCAGAGTGACATTGTCGATCACAGTCTTCCATGGCAGAAGCCGCGAATCCTGAAACAGAACCGATGTGCTGTCCGGCTTGGTGAAGCTGCCTTGTGTCTCGGCCTCGTCGTCCAGCCCAGCGAGCGCTCGCAACAGCGTTGTCTTGCCGGACCCCGACTCGCCGAGCAATGCGACGAACTGGCCGTGCGGTATCTCGAGCGATATCCGGTCGAGGACCATTTCTCCCTTAAAACTGCGGGACAACTCCCGCAAAACGACCGAAGGTGAATAGGGCCGATAGACGTTCATGATCCGAGCGCCCTTCGATATGAAAGCGCCCGTGTCTCGATTGCCCTGACGACGGCATCCGACACAAGCCCGAGGACGGCGTAGATGATGATGCCGACCACGATGATTTCAGTTTGACCCCAGTCGCGTGCGCGGTTCATCAAGTAGCCAATCCCGGTCTGGGTATTGATAAGCTCAAGGACGACGAGCGCCGTCCAGCACAAGGCCACGGCAAGCCTCAGCGCGACGAAGAATCCAGGCAGCGCTCCTGGCAACGCAACGTGGCGCACGAATTCGCTGCGAGTTAGCCCGAGCGTTCTTGCCAGCTCGACGTGACCGATGTCGATGCTGCGGAGCGCAGCATGCGTGTTGATGTAGACCGGGACCAGGACCGCCGTGAAAATCAGAAAGATCTTCATCGCCTCGCCGATCCCGAGCCAGATGATCACCAGCGGGATAAGAGCTAGCGTGGGGACGGCCCTTTTAATCTGGACCAGGCCGTCGATGAGCGCCTCGCCGCTGCGCGTCAAACCTGCAAGCAGCGCGAGCACGACGCCGACGACAATCCCAAGGAAAAGTCCTGCGTAGGCACGTCCGGCTGATGCGAGCAGATGAGGCAAGAGGCTGCCATCCGCAAACATCTCGTATCCGGTTTTCAACGCAGTCGACGGTGCCGCGAGCGTTGCGGGCGACAAGTACCCGAGGCGCGAAGCAGCTTCCCAAGCCAGAAGTACCAACACGGGTCCAAGCAATCTGACGCCCGCCGGAAGCCGCTTTGGTGTAAGACGGGTTCCCTTGCTGGCTCGCACGGGTTCGGCCGTCCTGACAGCGCTGTCCCAATGTTTGGCAGACGACCCTATGAAGTCCTGATTTGTCGCGTCCGTCATATCAGCTCCTGAAGTATGTCTGGAGATTACCGGGCGTCCAGAACGACCTGATCGAAATCACTTACGAATGATTGTTTCGCGTCGAACTGCTCCTTGATCGAGCCGGCCTGGTAGAGAATATCGATGAGCTTCTGATGATGCGGGATCGCCTCGATCGAGGTCTGGAACACGAGAGGCGACTGTCCCTCGAGAATGGCTGCAGTGTCCTCCGGCGACACGCGCTGGAAGTCGGTGTAATAGAACTTCGACCAGGCGGCCTCGTTATCGTTGCTCCATTTCCCGGCGCGAACAAATGCTCCGAGGAAGGCTTTGATCGCTTCTGCCTTCTGGGGATCAGCGAGCACCTCAGGCCGCGCGTAGAAGTATGAGGTACTTGGCAAAAGCTTCCGCTCCTCCGGATCAAGGACGTGGGACGCTCCGACCTGCTTGACCAGTCGGGTGACGTGCGGTTCCTGGAGAACGGCGACATCCACGGCACTGGCCCGGATCGCATCGGGCAGATCGGCGACGCGCAGCTTGACGAGCTCCACGTCCTTCAACGTCAGTCCGGCCCGGTTCAAAGCCTCGATCAGGAATACCTGCCGCCCCGACCCCTCTATGTAGCTCACCTTCTTGCCCTTGAGTTCGGAGAGCTTGTTGATGACCAGTCCGGGTCGCGTGGTGAGACGATACTGTGCGACGCCGCGCGTGAAGGTGCCAACGATCGGAAGCAGTGTACCAGCCGCGCGCGCCTGGATCGGTGGCGTGTCGCCGACGTAAGCAATATCGAGAGCCCCTGCCCTGATCGCTTCATAGATCGCTGGTCCGCCAGCGAAGTTTGGAAATTCGACTTGGAACTTCAGCTTATCGCGCTCGCCGCTTGCCTCCAGAAGATTGCGAAGAAATTCGCTCTGGTCGGCGACGATCAGCTTTGTCGTCGGGTCAACCGTTTCGGCGGCGATGGCCATATTTGCTGCCGTCGCGAAGAAACCGATCGACGCCACCAAGTGGAAGAAAATTCTACGTTTCATGTCGTCGGCCCATTTGATTTTCGTATTTCTGTCAAAACCATATAAGCCGAGAAATTGCATTTCAATGTCTATAATCACTATAGAATACATTTAGATTGACGTGCTCGAAACCGCGAAATTGCCAGTAGATTATTTCCTCAGCGATGGGCGGCTCGGATAACAAGTTCCAAATTCGATCGTCGCTTTGAGATTGCCGCATGTGCCGAAGCGCCTCAAGCCCCTGAGTTTTCCGTTTGCATTAAAGGGTCTGCCATCTACTCGTCGCCTTAACCCGCGGTTGCCGTTTTCCTCCCCCGCGAATCGTTCGAGGTTGCGCGAACGACGGGGGACACAGGCCCAAAGCGGAAAACAATTTCCGCTCTCGGCTATTGGCGGATATCCGATGCTTGCCTTCGGCATTGGCTGGCAGACCGTTCCTAGCAGCGACATACGGATGGTTCCGAACGTGGCTAAGTCAGAGAAGCGGACGGACCGCTTCCAGGAATTTCATCGGGTGGTGCGAACGACCGAAACGCGGGCGCAATGCGGAATTTATTCCGACTTGGGGCCGTTTGCTGGCCCCCAGGTTTCGGGCCGATGAGTCAATGTCATGTGACGAGCTGTCCTTCTGAACGGTTGCCCTCTGGGCGGATCGTGACGGTAGGGCGCTTTGATCGCTAGCAGTTCCATCGATCGCAGCAATCACACATGGCGCTTTCACTCGCGATTGAAGAGCCGGAAGGCGGGTTTAGCTTCAAGGCCTGACCATTATTAGAACAAGCATGAAACAGTTGTCGCACTAACGCTTCGTGCCTTATCCGGGGTAATTGCGAAGTCCTGCCACTGCAAACGAAACCAGAGCATGAGCAGATATCTTATCCGCTGTCGAAGGAGCTCCGATTAACCGTGGGTCCCACAAGGAGATGACCGAGGCGCAAAAGCAAGATGCGGCTAGATCGACATTACACGGCGCGAATTCTCCGCTTGTGACCCCGGCGCGGATCAACTTTCCCACATCGGCCTCGAGTCCCTTGAGATACTGGATGAACGACGGCCAACTTCCTTCTGCAGCGAGAACAACAAGGCTGAACATTTGGGCGTCGCCATTGCGTGCCTCCGACATCAATCGAAGTTGACCGAGAGCGGCTTCCTCAAGGCATCTCGCCGCGTCGCCTCGTTCACCAATAGCAAGTGCAGGCACGCGCAGAGAGGTCTCCAGGAAATTTCCGGCGATGGCATCCCATATCGCAGCCTTGGAGGGGAAGATTTTATATACGCGGGCCGGGGAATTCCCGAGTAGCCGGGCGATGTCCGCAACGTTTGTCTTCGACGGCCCGTACAGCCGACACGCGGCCGTGCCGGCTTGTACGATCCGGGACACGATTTCAGGCCCTGGCGGGTGTCTTGCAGTCGTGGTGAGTTCCATCGTCCTATCCCAACGAATCCTTGCCATTGGTCGCGAAGGTTCAGTACGCAATCTGCCCATCCTTGATTGGCGCACCGTCGGAGGAGAACTCCCTCTTCAGGATCTCTCGCGCCTCCGGGCTAATGACGGCGACTGGCGCCGCCACTGCAAGCCTCGTCGCCGTGCCGGCGAAATTTGCCGCAGTCACGCCGATCTGATCGGCAACGCTTGTCTTTCCGCCCTCAAGGCTCTGCCCGGCCAGCCGCCGCCCGAGCAGGCGCACGATCTCGGGGCTGTCGGCGAAGGCGTTATGCCCAAGCGCATCGTTCGTCGCGACACCGCTGGTGTCGATGACGGAAACGCCAAGTTCGTCGAGAAGAGGCGCATAGGGTCTGAGATCGGTTCCGCCCAGGCGATTGACGCCGCCCGATAGCCAGCCCGAGACCTCCAGTGCCTTGTCGCGTGTCGATGTCAGAATCACAAAGTGCGGCCGCTTAGGCCCCATCTCGGTGAACTGACGACGGAACACATCGATGTCGATGTCTGGCGATGCGAGAACGACGTTCTTGACCTTCGCCGGGACCGACTTCTCGCGCATAGCGACGCCGCGCAGCGCTTCGGCCGCAAGCCAGCCGCCCATGGAATGGGCGAGGATGGTCACGTCGGATACGTCGGGACTGTTCACAGCCTGCAGTATTAGATCCTCCAGAGCGCGACGGGAATAATTGGCGCTCTCCTTGTCGTAGAGGTAGTCAAAGGCACGTCCCCTTGAGGGCCAGGTGAAGAGGATGGGCGCGGCGTCGGTTCTCGAGTCGTGGACGATCTGCGCGAAGCGGAAGACCGCGTCGGCGTAGGTGTTGTTGAATCCATGTACGAAAATAATGACCTGATGCTTTGAATTTCGGTTCCTGCGGTACCAGTCCAGGACGTGGCTCTCGGACTGCACCTTGGCGACCTCGGTGACCGCAAACTCCTTTTGTGGGTTGGGCGGCATGCGAGACGGCCACTGGACCTCTCCGATCTTGCGGTTCCGATCGGGCGGAATGGATACGTCGACACTGTTAAGCGAGATCGCCGTTCCGCGGTCGCCCGAATAGAGCTTGCCGGGATCCTCCGACGGTTTTCGTGTCGTGGCAACGAGCATGGTGACCCGGCTCGTATCCTTCGGGGCCACGGCGAGAGGTTGGAGGACATCCTGCACCCGGCTGGCGCAACCCGATGTTACCACAGATAGGGCTAGAAGGACCGGAACGGCTCGGCCCATGCGGCCGGCAATCGCCTTGGTGAAGCCATGCCCGTTGAGACCCTGGGCAATACGCCCAAGGAAGGAGTGCAAAGTTGTCATCTCAGTTTTGCTCGACTTCACGAGGAATCCGGAACCAGGCGACGTAGAGCGCCGGCAGGAAGAGAAGCGTCAGCGCCGTGCCGACGACGATACCGCCCATCATCGCGTAGGCCATGGGACCCCAGAAAATCTCGTGAGAGATCGGGATCAGGGCCAGGGTCGCGGCCGCCGCGGTCAGCATGATCGGGCGCATGCGGTGTTCGGTCGCCTCCACCACCGCCTTCCACGCGGACATCCCCTCGGCACGCAACTCCTCGATCTGGACGATCAGAATCACAGAATTGCGTATGAGAATTCCGACCAGCGCAAGGACCCCCAGAAGTGCGACGAATCCCAGCGGAGAGTTGCTGGCGAGGAGCGCCACGACGACGCCGATCAGGGCCAGCGGCGCTACCGAGAAGACCAGGAACAGCCTGTGGAAGCTCTGAAGCTGGATCATCAGCAGCGTCGCCATGATGACGAACATGGCCGGAGCGACCTTGGCGATCGGTCCCTGTGATTTGGCGCTTTCCTCGACCGCACCCCCGACCTTCAGCGAATACCCGGCCGGCAGCGCCTGTTCGAAGGCCGAAACCTTGTCAGCCAGCGCCTTCACAACGGTCGCCGGCTGTGTCGCATCGCCGATCCCGGCCTTGATCGTGATGGTCGGAACTCTATCGCGCCGCCAGATCGTCGGCTGTTCGAGTTCGTAGCGGAAGGTTGCCACCGATGACAGCGGGACAGATTGACCGCTGCTGCTCTGCAGTTGCAGATCAAGTAGGGTGTCGATTGAGCCGCGCTCCTTTTCTGCGGCACGGCCGATGACATCGACCAGGTAGATGTCGTCCCGGACCTGCGTCACGGCATTCCCTTGAACGACGGTGTTGAGCGCCGTAGCGATGTCCTGGGAAGAGACGCCGAGCTGTCTGGCCTTGTCCTGCAGCACGTCGATCTTCACGACACGGGCCGGTTCGTTCCAATCGAAGGCAATGTTCCTGAGGGACGGATATGTGCCGACGATCGAACCCAGCTTCTGTGACAGGTTGCGCAGCGTCTGCAGATTTTCGCCGGACACACGGTACTGGATCGGCTTGCCAACCGGAGGCCCGATGTCCAGAAGCTTCACGTAAGCGTCAGTTCCCGGGAAAGTCTTCTGAAGGTAGGTCTCCATCTCGCGCTTCAGCTTGTCCCTGACATCGAGGCCCTTGGTGACAATGACCGTCTGGCCGAAAGACACATCAGCCGGCTGCACGTCGAAGGAAAGTACGAAGCGCGGCGCACCCCTGCCAACATATGTCGACCAGTGCTCAACACCAGGGTTGTCGGCCAGCATCTCATGCTCGAACTGGGCCATCTGGCGGCTCGTCTCAGTGATCGAACTATTCTGCGGCAGGTTCCAGTCGACGATCAGTTCTGGGCGGTCGGAGCTCGGGAAGAACTGCTGTTGCACCATCGATAGGCCGCCGATCGACCCAGCAAAGAGAACGACTGTTGCGATGATCGTCATCCAGCGCCAGCGCAGGCAGAACTGCAGCAGGCTCGAAAACGCCTTGGCAAACCGACCCTTGTGCTCGGCATGCTTCTTCATCGACTTCGGTAGAATGGTCACGCCGATCAGGGGCGTGAACACAACTGCGACCACCCACGAAACGATGAGTGAAACCGCGATGACGACAAAAAGGGTGAAGGTGAACTCGCCCGCGTTGCTCTTGTTGAAAGCGACGGGGATGAAACCCGCGACGGTGACAAGCGTGCCAGTCAGCATCGGGAAGGCCGTAGATGTGTAGACGTAGGTGGCGGCTTTCGTGAGACTGTCACCCATTTCCAGTCGCGCCACCATCATCTCGACGGCGATCATGGCATCGTCGACGAGGAGGCCGAGCGCGATGATCAGAGCTCCGAGCGAGATGCGCTGCAGCGAGATGCCGGTGTAGAACATGACCATGAAGGTGATGGCGAGAACGAGCGGGATCGCGATTGCCACCACCAGGCCTGCCCTCATCCCCAGACTGATGAAGCTGATCGCAAGCACGATGGCGACCGCCTCGAACAGAGCTTTTGTGAAGCCGCCGACTGCCTCCTCAACCACTTTTGGCTGGTCGGAGACCTGTTCGACGGAGACACCGACCGGAAGCTCCTGGGTGATTTTGGTCATCGTCTTTTCAAGCGATTCGCCGAAGGCAAGCACATTGCCGCCCGTCTTCATACCAATCGCGAGCCCAATGGCCGGCTTTCCGTTGAAGCGGAAGAGTGACATCGGCGGATCGACGTATCCACGTGTGATGGTGGCGACATCCGTCAGCGGGAAGAAGCGGTCATTTACCCGCAGATTGATACCACGCAACGTGTCCTCGGAGATGAACCGCCCGCCGACCCGCAACGCGACGCGCTCCGGTCCTGTTTCGACGAAGCCGGACTGGGTGACGGCGTTCTGCGCCTGCAACGTGGCGATGATGGCGGCGCGGTCGATGCCCAGGGCGGCAATCTTGCGGGTCGAGAATTCAAGGTAGATCACTTCGTTCTGCGCACCGACGATATCGACCTTGCCGACATCGGGGATGCTGAGAATCTGCGTCCGTGTGTTCTCGGCAAAGTCGCGTAGTTCCCTTTGGCTAAGTCCGTTGTCGCCCGTGAAGGCAAAGATATTGCCGTAGACGTCGCCGAACTGGTCATCGAAGAAGGGGCCGACCACGCCTTGCGGGAATTCGTGCTTGATGTCGTCGACCAGGTTGCGGACCCGCGACCAGGTCGGCTTTACGTCCTGCGCGTTCGTATCCGGCAGCAGATCGACGAAGACGATCGTCTGGCCCGCAGTCGTAATGCTTCGGCTATGCTCCAGTCTGTCGAGCTCCTGGAGCTTCTTTTCGATACGATCGGTAACCTGCTGTGTCACTTCCTCGGCTGAAGCGCCGGGCCATTGGGCCTGGATCACCATCGTCTTGATCGTGAAAGACGGATCCTCCTCGCGGCCGAGTCCGAGATAGGCAAAGGCGCCCGCTACCGCGAACATGATCATGAAATACCAGACGAGAGACCGATGCTCGAGCGCCCAGTCCGAAAGGTTGAATTTATTCACGGGCGTAGCTCCTGACCTAGTTTCACTTTCTGTCCATCGACAAGTTCATCAACACCGGCGACGACAATCTCTTCCCCTTCCCGCAACCCGGATAGAATCCTGACGGAAGGGGCATCGGATGCCGGGCCATCGAGCTCAACCGCCCTCAGGGCCACTTGGGCTGTGGAGCGATCCAGCACCCAGACCTGGCTGGCACCGCCTTCATGGCGGATGGCCGAGAGGGGTAGCGCGATCGTCTGCTTCTTTTCTTCGACAAGCGGCTTCGCGGTGACCACAGCGCCGAGACGAAAGATATCCGGAGCACGATCGATGGCGATCTTCAGCCGATAGGTGCGGGTATTGGTATCGGCTTGAGGCGAGATTTCGCGGACGGCGCCAATGATCTGAATCTTTGCATCGAGCTGGAGGGCGACGCTGAAGCGGTCGTCCAGGCGGATGTTACTGAACTGCGCTTCCGGCACGTCGACCACCACGTCGCGCTGCTCGAGGCGCGCCAGTTTCAGGATCGGCTGGCCGGCCGAGATGGTCTGGCCCATTTCCGCGGAGGTGGCGGTCACGACACCATCGAACTCAGCCCTCAGCTCCGAGTAGCCTAGCTGCTCGTGCGCCTTGGCGAGGCTGGCCGTCGCTTTTGCAGCATTGGCGGTAGCGGATTTGAGCTGCTGTTCGGCAAGATCGTGGTCGGCAATGCTCACCGCTTTGCTCTGGATGAGCCTTCGCTTGCGCGTTTCGTTCGTCGCAGCGTTCGCCAACTGCGCCTGGGCGTTGCGCAGTTCGGCTTCCGCGCTCCTGACCGCGAGTTGCAGAGCGAGAGGGTCGATCTCCGCGAGAACATCACCCTTGTGGACGAGATCGCCGACATCGACCTTGCGAGACATCATCCGTCCGAGCGTTCGGAACGCCAGGTCGGTCTCGATGCGGGCGCGCACCACGCCGGGCGAGCTTGCTACTTTGTCCTGTTCGGCCGCAGCGATGACGACTTTCACGGGACGGGGCACCGCCTGCTCTCCCGCGACAGAGTTCTGGTCGCAGCCCGCAAGTAGCGACACTGACAGAAGAAGAGGGAGAGAGGTGCATATGCGATTGAGGATCATCTCACTTGCCTTTCCAGGCGACTGCCTGGCCTTCCTTGAGGAACTTTCCGCCTTCGGTGACGATCAGGTCTTGTGCCGCGATGCCGGCGGTGACGACGAAGTCGCCCTGGCGGTATCGGCCAACAGAAATCTTCCGGAGCGAAACGGATTGGTCTTTGGTGTTGACGAGCCAGACGGCTGGTTCGCCGTCGGCTGATGCGATCGCGGTGTAGGGCAGCACGATCCCGTCACGCGGCGAGGCCCGTAGCTCGCCGACCACAGGCGTCCCAAGGGACCATGGCGTGCCCTCCTGGAGCCCCACCTTGATCCGGATCGTGCCCTCCTTCGTGTCTATGACGGGAGAGACCTCGCGTATGCTGGCGTGGATGTCGAGCGAGGGGTCGGAGACCGAAGCGACATCCACATCGCTCAGCGGCTGGCCATCCAGAAAGAACGCCTCGAAGACATCAAACACCGCATCTCTCGGACCATCGTGGGCGAGCGTGTAGGCGGACTGGGCCGCTGAGACCACCTGCCCCGCTTCAATACCGCGGGCCGTGATAATACCGTCCGCGGTCGCCTTCAATGCGGTGTAGGACAGCGCGTCCTCAGCCATCGCGAGGGCGGCCTCGGAGGCCTCGAGGGCAGCCTGCGCGCTCAGCAACTCCTGTTGCGCATCGTCAAGGATCGACCGCGGAATAGCCCCCGACTGAAGGAGCGTCCTCGCCCGGTTGAAGGCCAGGGTCCTCTGTGCGAGGACGGCCTGAGCCGACTCCTGGGCGGCGCGGGCGACGCTGACATCTGCCTGTTGTTCCGTGTCGTTGAGCCGCGCAAGGACGTCGCCGGCTTTGACATGCGATCCCACCTCCACCCTTCTCTCAAGAATTCGGCCGCCGATCCGAAAGGAAAGTTCGGTCTGGACCCGTGCCATCACCTCTCCGGTGATTTCCGCGCCCGGTTGATACCGAGCGGCGGCCGCCGCAACGGCGCGGACCTGCTGAGGCGGCGGTGCCACTTCGGCTTTCTCCTCGCAGGCAGCCAGAACTGCGCAGACGAGACCAATTCCCAGCAATCGAAAGGACTGCATTTTTGCTCCGGTATGGTTTGGGTCACAGAGAGAGCCGGGTTGTCCGGCAGCTCAAATTTGACGCGTTTAGCGAGGCATCTAATGTTGACAGCGACCACTTACGCTCCCGAGTGGACAATGTCAACATTGTTGAGCCGAAAAGTTGACAGGAGCAACACTCATTCGAAAAAACGGGTGCCGAGCCTCTTCCGACAAATCAGCGCTACAATTGAAGATCGCTCGAGATCTCCAGAACAGCGACCTTGACGACCGGCATGCCGTCGTGCTCCGTGATCCAATTTGAACGCTGATCCGTGTTGTCGAGCGGAGGTGTCGGCCAATCCGCGCGGGCTGTCCGCTCCTCGGCCGATCCTACGAATATGTCCCGCAGCAGACTGGGCGGCATTTGCCGAAGCTTGCCCGCCCCGACCAACTCCCAGCTCGGACGGATCGACGATCAGCCGTCCGCTGCGGAGGTAGGTGGTTATAAGGCGAGTGAGTTGCACATATGGGATCGGCGTCCTACCTCCGGACGCTCTTTGGGTTGCAAGCTCATAGGATCGTCGCCATCTCGTCGAACGATAACCGCGGGCTGCGAGGGTGCAGCTTGGCGTCGTTGCCGTACCCAATGTTGATAACGACGTTGGCCTTGATCTTGCCGCGGGGAAAGAATTCCTGCTCGACCTTGGCGGGGTCAAAGCCGCCGATCGGCCCCGCATCCAGGCCCAGGGCGCGTAGCGCGAGAATGAAATAGGCGACCTGAAGGGTGCCGTTTTGCCCGGCGCTTCGCGCAGCCAGGTCCGGATTTCCAGCGAACCAGCTCTTCGCATCGGCGTGCGGAAGAAGAAACGGCAGGTGTTCATAAAACTCCAGATCATAGCCCATGATCGCGACGACCGGTGCAGCCATGGTCTTTTCGACATTGCCGGGCATGAGCGCCGGACGCAGTCGCTCCTTGGCTGCCGTCGAGCGCAGAAAAAGCGCGCGTAGCGGCTGCTGGTTCACCGAGGTCGGCCCCATCTTCGCGAGGTCGAGCGCTTTGCGCAGGAGCGCGTCAGGAACGGGAAGTTCGTGAAAAGCGTTGTAGGTCCGCGCTTCTGTAAAGAGCTGGGCCATGGCGGCGGCTCCAAGCGGTTCGCCACGCCGTAGACCGTGGCTTTCGACATTGACATTCATTTTGTTTTCCTTTGCGGTTTGAGGATCCGTGAGGAGTGCTCAGTTTCCGAGGTGGTCGTAGACGACGTCACTCTCGTTGCGCGTCATGACGGATGGGGCCAGCGTGGCGGATGATTTGCAGTATTGGTCGGTAAATAATGTTGACATCGCCCACTTAATGCTTAGTGTTGGCAATGTCAACTTCGTTTGCGAAAAAAGTTGACATGAGCAACTTAGAAACATAAATGGACGGATATGACCCAAGACATTTCCACTAAGGAACAGCGGCCCTATCACCACGGCGACCTTCACAGGGTGATCGTCGAGACCGCGCTGGACGTTCTCAGCGAGTCCCAGAGCACGGAGTTTTCGCTTCGGGAGCTCGCGCGTCGGGCGGGCGTCAGTCACAACGCCCCGTACAAGCACTTCGCCGACAAGCGCGAACTGCTGGCCGCCGTCTCGGCAATTGGATTTGAATTGCTGGCGAAGCGCATGGCTGAAGCGACCAGGGAACTCGATAGTCCTCGTCAGAGACTTTCAGCAATGGCGCGAGCATATGTCTTCGGGGGCGTCAACAATCCGGCGCTCTACAGATTGATGTTCGGTGGCTACCTTGCCGGACAGGGCGAGAGCCGTCCGGTGATCGAAAGAACCGCGGCCTACAATATGAAAGCTCTCATCGTTAGCGCGATCTCCGACGGCGCTCTCGGGCATCAAATTGCTGACACCCAGGCCAATACTAACAAAATCGATGGGGCGATCCTTGTTTTCTGGTCCCAGATGCACGGTCTAACTTTGTTGCTTGTTGACCGCCTCGTCGGTCCCGGCGACAAGATGGAGGAACTCACCGAGAGCGTCTTGCAAGGAATGCTCGAAGGACTGGTGAACAGCATCCCGGCAGTGCCGGAAGGTATCTGGGTGGGGCCTCCGCTAGAAGGGTAGCAGAACCGATGTTGATCCCGTCGGCCGCGGAGCCTGCGGCGAGCGGCCTCGTCGATT
The DNA here is from genome assembly GCF_049898205.1 of Pararhizobium sp. DWP3-4. NCBI lineage: Bacteria > Pseudomonadati > Pseudomonadota > Alphaproteobacteria > Hyphomicrobiales > Rhizobiaceae > Pararhizobium > Pararhizobium sp. DWP3-4. The sequence continues at coordinate 83,309 of NZ_JAFCXF010000005.1, forward strand.
TTCTGTGCCGCCGGGATCGTTCCGAGAGGAGAATTCTCATGGAAGCATACATCTCTGCCCTGACGGGTCTCGCAGGCGTCGCGATCGGCGGGCTAGCCTCGTTCGCCACTGCCTGGATGACGCATCGGTCACAGGTGAGGGAAAAGCTTCGCGAGGTCGAGGCGGCCAAGCGCGAGAAGCTGTTTTCGGATTTCATTGCCGAAGCCACGAGACTCTATGGCGATGCACTAAGCCATCAGAAGGACGATGTCTCCGATCTCGTTCTGCTTTATGCACTGGTCGCACAAATGCGTCTGATCTCGTCTCGACCAGTTGTGGACGCAGCGGAATTAGCGATGGAACGAATTGTAGAAACCTACCTGACCCCCAATCGCTCCCTCTCCCAGATACGGGACCTCGCGCGTTCCGGCGCGATGAATTTTCTTCTCGATTTCGGCGAGGCTTGCCGCGAAGAATTGACGAGTGGGCGAGCATCCTCTTCCGCGAGCTTTATTGAACCTCGCGGGCAGGAAAATGCTCGACCTCCCACGCCTTCGCTCGCATCTGCTCGTTGACGCTCCGGGATAAGAGGGCACAAGGACTCCTCCGCGGAGTTTAGCAGACTGACGGCTTCCAGGAGCTCGAGCGGATAAGGTGCATGACGGCAACAAGGGCGCATTGCGGCCTTGAAATTCTGGTGTAAGAATGCCGGGAGTTTAAAAAAGCGGAGCCCCAGGTCCGGAGCGCTCGCTCGGTTCTTCGGCCTGACCCACGGCGTCTCGTAGCTGCAGTTCAAGCGCTTCAAGCGTAAACAGACTGCGAGTCAAGGCCAATCTTATTGGACATCGACGGACTGATAGACAGCAACGACACGCATATCCGCGCCGTGCATCACACGGAGGTCTGGCCCCAGAAGAAAGATACACAAGATGGACATTAGATACCCCAAAGCACGGCCCCTTTTGTTTGAAGCGGTCCGAGTGCTAGCCTCATCTCCTGAAAGTATTCAGACCCGGCTGATCGACGCGACCGAAAGCCTGCTGAGCGTGACAATCGACGAGTTCGCTTGCGATCCTGAACTGACAATCAAGTTTGCAAGAATACTCGACCTGATCGCCGTCGATCGGGGTGACGTGGAGGCAACCGCAGTGGAAACGGCCGCCCACATGAGCGACGCCCAAGCCGGTCTCATCGCGGATCTCGTCTGCGACTTCCTTTATGAAATTGCGTAAGCCGACATCGGCCGGACAAGGGACAGCCATGTTCAGAGCTGGATTTGGGGGGGGGCCGCATGGCTAGCTAGACTAATACACGTCTCTGCGAATATCAGAGGCTTACGTCACCCGAGCGGCAGAACCTATTATCTTTCGAACAAACGAAGGGTCTCATCTATGTCGTTTTCCCGCCGCAATAACGCGAAGATTACCGGCAACGGTACCCGTACAATGGTGTTCGCTCATGGGTTCGGTTGCGATCAGAATATGTGGCGCAATGTAGCACCACAGTTTGAGGACGATTTCCGTGTCGTCACCTTCGACCATGTCGGGGCCGGCGGCTCCGACCATTCTTCCTATGATTTTCAGAAGTACGGGACGCTTGAGGGATATGCCTCCGACATCGTTGAGCTCGGGCATGAGCTAGGAATCCACGACGGCATTTTCGTCGGCCATTCCGTGAGTGCCATGATGGGCGTGCTCGCCTCGTCGAGGGCACCGATCATGTTCTCCAGGCTCGTGCTGGTCGGCCCATCGCCGCGCTATATCAACGACGGTGACTATCACGGCGGCTTTACCCAGGGACAAGTGGACGAATTGTTGGAGTTCCTGGACAGCAATCATATGGGCTGGTCGCAGGCGATGGCGCCTGTGATTATGGGCAATCCGGAGCATCCAGAGTTGTCGGAGGAATTGACCAACAGTTTTTGCAAGACTGACCCGGAAATCGCCAAGCATTTCGCACGAGCGACCTTCATGGCCGACAATCGAGCCGATCTCGACAACGTGACGGTTCCTTCCCTAATCCTGCAATGTGCTGAGGATGTGATCGCTCCCGTATCCGTCGGTCACTACCTGCATGCCAAACTGCCGGACAGTAAGCTGGTCTTGATGAAAGCAACGGGTCATTGCCCTAACCTTAGCCATCCCAAAGAGACGACTGAGGCCATTCGGTCGTTTGTGAACATCGAATGAACCAGCAGATTGGCAGCGAGGTCGACGATCTCGTCGATCTCTTCGAGAACGCGCCTTGCGGTTACATCTCGGCAGCACCTGACGGGCGCATCATGCTTGCCAACAGAACGCTGTCTTCTTGGCTCGGCCTATCCAGTGATAAGATCGTTGGCCGCAGGTTCATCGATTTCCTGACCATGCCTGGGAAGATCTACTTCGAGACCCATTTCGCGCCATTGGTGACGATGCAGGGCGCATTCAACGAAGTCGCTCTCGACATGGTAAAGGCGGATGGGACTCGCCTACCTGTGCTCGTGAACGCTGTCGCACGGATTGCAGAAGAGGGAGCTGTCCGGTTTATTCGGATTACCATCTTTAACGCTACCTACCGGCGCCACTATGAAAAGGAACTTCTCGAAGCTAGAGCGGTGGCAGAGCGCGCGGCAACGGCGCTGAAAGACCTGAACGCAAGCCTCGAGGAGCGTATCGCGAAGGCAGTGCAGGAAAAAGTCGCCGCTGAAACTGCATTGCATCAGGCTCAGAAGATTGAGGCGCTTGGTCGCCTCACCGGTGGTGTTGCCCACGATTTCAACAATATGCTCGCCGTAGTAATCGGCGGCCTTAACATGGCGCAACGCCGTATCGATCGTGGCGCGCTTGACGAAGTTCCTAAATTGTTAGCAGCCGCCCTGGATGGCGCAAACCGTGCCGCGACGCTGACACAGCGGCTTCCGGCCTTCTCGCGGCAGCAGCCACTTTCACCAGAAACCGTAGATGCCAACAAGCTGGTGGCGAACATGGCGGAGATCCTTGCCTCTACTCTTGGCGAGGTTATCCAGAAAGAGACTGTTCTGACCTCAGGACTGTGGCCCACGAAGGCCGACGCGAACCAGCTCGAAAACGCTGTGCTCAATCTCGCTGTCAATGCGCGCGACGCCATGCCAGATGGTGGCAAACTGACGATCGAAACGGCTAATGCCCATATCGATGATGCCTATGCTGCGGATCATGAAATCGAACCTGGCCAGTACGTCATGATTGCCGTTACTGACACGGGCTGCGGAATGCCGCAGGACGTTATCAAAAAGGCGATCGACCCATTTTTCACGACGAAGCCGGTGGGCAAGGGAACGGGCCTCGGCCTCAGCCAGGTATTCGGATTTGCGAAGCAGTCCGGCGGGCATATGAAGATATACTCCGAAGTGGGTATCGGCACGACGATGAAGATCTACCTGCCACGTGAATACGGCATGGACAACATTGCGCAACATGTGAGAAACGACAGCGTACCTCGTGGGTCTCCAAGCGAAGTCGTTCTTCTGGTTGAAGATGATGCCAGCGTCCGGGAGGTCCACACTCGAATGCTAGAAGAGCTCGCTTATACGGTTATTGCCGTCGACGGACCCATTGCGGCTCTCGCCACTATCGAGCAGCGCCCAGATGTGGCGGTGCTGTTCACCGACATTGTCATGGCGCAGATGAATGGCCGCCAGCTTGCGGACGAGGCAAGGATTAAGCGACTGTGACTGCCGGTGGTGTTTACAACTGGATATAGCCGCAATGCGGTCGTCCATAACGGTGTGCTGGATCCAGGAGTCATTTTCCTTCAAAAGCCGGCGACGCTTGGCGATCTTGCACGGAAAGTTCGTGCCGCGCTCCATGCGTGAAGTGAGACAGAAAGCGATCGCTGTCTCACACGACTCGATTGACAAGGTTCTCGTACTCCGCAATTAAACTCCGACAACACCCCCGCTACTTAATCGATCTGTTTGCCTCCATACCGCCGATCCTGGTAACTAGTAATCCGGCCCCATCACTCGATTCGCGCTCGTAGCGCCATCCCGCGCCAGAAGCGCGGGGACTGTGTTGAGGGGTATCCCGAGGGTTCGAGTTCTGCTTTCACCTGCGCCAGTCAGCGGCATTGACGGGCCTAGCTGTGCGTGTGGTAACAAAGATTCCACCGCAGTCGCTAGCAGAGCGGCACCGTTGACCTTGCAGGGTCAAGCTGCAAAAAAGTCCGAGATTTGTTCAACAGCGCGATGAGCCCGAAATGCAAAGTCATATCCAACCCGTAGACCTCGATCGAGGGGGCCGATTGATAAATCACGGGCCAACGGTGTTGGTCTCCGCGAGACATGACGACGTCGAGAATGTGATGTCCGTTGCCTGGTGCTGCGGGTTGGATTTCGATCCTCCGAAGCTCACGGTTGTCTTGGACAAGACCGCGCAAACCCGGACGCTTGTGGAGAATAGCGGGCGTTTCGTCGTGCAGGTGCCTACGATCGAGCAAGTTGGGTTGACCAACAAGCTGGGTACAATGAGCCTGTATGACGATCGGGACAAACTTGTGCATTCCGGCGCCTCTTTCTTCGAAATGCCTGGATATGAAATGCCATTCTTGACCGGGTGCTCAGCGTGGCTCGCATGCAGCTTGATCCCTGAGCCTCACATGCAGGAGGAGTACGATCTTTTTGTCGCAGAGGTGACGGCGGCTTGGGCCGACGATCGCGTGTTCCGCAACGGGCGATGGCACTTCGAGACGTCCGATCCGAAGTTTCGAAGCATCCACCACGTCGCAGGGGGCCAGTTCTATGCGATCGGGGAAGCAAGGAACGCGAAAGATCTGTGAGTAGTACCGAGGGCGGCTCAACAAAGCTGCAGCCGGCGCATGCGCACACTCCTCTAAATGAGTCGGGGAGGACCGCACCGGATGGAAAGAGGACCCACAATACGGGCGTTCGCGATCAATAAAATGCGTTCTTCGCGCGCGGCGATGGCCACGCGAATGGACCATTTTGAAAGAAAGCTTTCCTGCTAGTGCATAAGTTCTCGAATCAAAATCTATTTTAGAGTAAATTGGGCAGCGCACTTAAAGGGCTACAGCGTCCTTGCGCGCCGTATTCGACGCGAGGCGCTTAGAGGAAAGGTGAAGCCAATGAAAAGGTTCGCAATCTTTGCCCTGTCGATGTTGACGGCGCTGACGAGCGTCCCGCCGGCCATGGCGTTTCCCACCGTTGCCGTGCCGAAGATCGAACTCCAAGAGGCGCAGCCGGTCCAGTACAGGCGTTACCGCGGCGGTTACAACCGTGGATATCGGGGCGGCTATCGAGGCTACCGCGGGTATGGACACCACCATGGTGGTGACGATTGGGCTTGGGCACTCGGCGGGCTCGCGACTGGCGCAATCATCGGCGGATTGCTGGCACAGCCGAGGTATTATGGCCCCAGCTACTCCGATCAGGGCTACTACGGGTCGACCTATTACCGTCCGCGCTATTACGTGCCACGCTATAACCGCCAGGTCCAGTATGGCGGCAACACACATGCGCGCTGGTGCTATGCCCGCTATCGGTCCTACAGGGATTTCGACAACACGTTCCAGCCCTTCCACGGACCGCGACGGGCGTGCGTCTCCCCCTACTATTGATTTCAGGAGTAGTTGGCGGGCCACCTCGCGCTTTTCCTGCACGCGCAGGCTATCGGGTCTTCGGCTTTCTCCGGAGCTACGTCTGCTTTCGGGCGGTCGCTAAAGCTTCCGGAATGACGGAAATAAGGGCGCGAAGCGGAAATGATTTCCGCGTCGTAGGAGTCACCCAAGGATTGCCTGTGAATGTCAGTTCGGCGTGAAGTGCTCACTCCAGATCCTTCTGAGCTACCAGTCATCTTCTGCGAACACGATCTCGCGGTTTCGACAATTACCATTCAAGAGAGGTGGCCAGAAGGCCACCTCTCCCTTGACCGCAACCTGTGGAGGTTGGCACGGTCGGTAAACTCTTGCGGCATCAATAATGGATAACAGAACGGATGGATTTGCCCTCATGCATGAGGTCGAAGCCGTCGTTGATGGCCTCGATATCCATCGTATGGGTGACAAACGCGGACAGTTCAATATCGCCTCTCATCGCATCCTTGACCATTCCAGGCAATTGGGTACGGCCTTCACCCCGCCAAATGCCGTCCCTTTCCAGGTTCGACCAGTCACAAGCTGGAATGTTCGGGTCGAGATCTCCTGACCGGTGCCAGCAACACCAACGACGACCGACTGTCCCCAACCCCGATGAGTGCATTCCAGCGCAGCTCGCATGAAGCCAACATTACCGATGCACTCAAAAGAGTGATCGACACCCCATTCGGTCATATCGACGATAAGCTCCTGGATCGGCTTGGCGTGATCCTTGGGATTGATGCATTCGGTTGCACCAAAAGTCTGTGCCAGCTCGAACTTCGAAGGATTGGTATCGATCGCAATGATACGTCCTGCCTTGGCCTGTCTCGCGCCTTGAATGACAGCTAGGCCAATGCCTCCCAGACCGAACACCGCGACACTGTCCCCCTCCTGCACCTTGGCAGTGTTATGGACGGCACCAATTCCGGTAGTGACGCCACACCCTAGGAGGCAGACATGTTCGGGATTTGCCTCAGGGTTGATTTTCGCGAGGGAAACCTCGGCGACCACCGTATACTCGCTAAAGGTCGAGCATCCCATGTAGTGGTAGATCGGCTGGCCGTTGTAGGAAAATCGCGTTGTGCCGTCTGGCATCAGGCCTTTCCCCTGAGTTGCGCGTACTGCCACACAAAGGTTGGTTTTCCCCGACTTGCAAAATAGGCACTCGCGGCACTCAGCCGTGTATAGGGGGTATCACGTGATCGCCGGCCTGGACGCTCGTCACGCCCTGACCGACCTCGACCACGATGCCAGCACCCTCTTGGCCGAGTACAATGGGAAAGATGCCTTCTGGATCCGCCCCGGAAAGCGTGAAGCATCGGTGTGGCAAACCCCCGTGTGGGTAATCCTGATGAGGACCTCGCCCTTTTCCGGGGGGCAACATCCAGTTCGACAATTTGCAGAGGCTCTCCAGGAGCGAAGGCGACAGCGGCGCGTGATTTCATGATATTACCCATTCCATTCGCGAAGAGATTGGACGCTTCGCAGGTCATTGTTCGTATTTTAAAGTGGTGCCGTGCTTGCCCATAGCTTGTGGATCATGTCCTTAAGCTGAAGCGCCTCGGACCACCGATCCGTTGAATCGTTGCCGTCCCTGCCCGTAATTGCATACGGTTTGGGACCGAGCTCACAGGTAAAAACCAATTCTGCGTTACCCCTGGCGCGGGAGCGCCAGGTCCGGAAGCCTTCTTCCCACCAGCCGAGGAACAGATCGACCCAAGGGCGGTGATGTGGAAATGACAATTCGATCTGCACCTGTTCACGAGATGCAACTCGACCATGAAAGGAACGCGCATTTTGCAGAATACGGCGGATGAACCCGTGATTTTCTTCATCGACTGGAAATGAAAATTCTCGTCCGACTAGGAAATGCGAAAGGTCGGCTAGCAGCGGAAGACCGGGCCGTTGATCGAGCAGATCGAGCGTGAAAAAGAGATCGGTGGTCATGCGATCGCGATGGGTTTCAATGAAGACCGGAATGCCGGCGTCATCGGCGAGTCGCATCCATCCGTCGAGCAGCGGCAGGCAGTCCTCGATGCGACGCAACCGGACATCTGGTTGCAGATTGATATGGCTGACGGGATACTCGGCTGCCAATTCCAGAGGAAGGATCAGGTCTTCCACCTTTCGCGGGAAGCACACGCCCTCGATCTTCAAGGCGGTTCCGGCAATAGTCTGGTTCAATATCCCCACGTCTTTTCGGTTAGTGTAATGGGCACTGACCCCGTCAAATCCGGCTTTCGCGATCATGGCGATGTTCTCGTCAAGACTGCGTTCAAAGCCGTCGGTATGGCGTCGTTCCATGGCCCAGAGCGACTGGAAAACGTTCAGTTTCTGCATCATGCAGATTTCGCGGTTTTGAGCATGGTTTTCAGATTGACCCCAGGATCGGCCAGAGCGGCCGGGTCTGGGCTGACGCCAGCAGCAATCAACATCTCGGAGAGCTTGATGTCCTTCGCAACGCTGTTTCCTATCCCGAGACCGGCGGCCGCAACCAACGTTCCCTCATCGAGATAAAACTCAAGCTCTCCCATCGGCAGAGCGCGCACCACACTTTGATGATGAGGCTGCGGTAACCCAGCGACCTGAAGACCCAGATCATATTGATCTGTCCAGAACCAGGGGATGGCCGAAAATGCTTCACCGGCCCCAGCCATGTTTCGTGCAGCGGTCTGGGCCTGGCTCCTAGCATTGCGCCAGCTCTCGAACCGAACATACCCACCGCCATGCTGTTCGACCGCGGCGCAGTCTCCAGCAGCGAAGATATGGCGATAGCTCGTCTGCAGGAATGGATTGGTCAGGATCCCGTTTCCGGTCGCGAGGCCCGCTTTTTCAGCCAGAAAAATCTCCGGCTGGACGCCGATTGCGGCAACAACAACATCCGCTGGCACTTCCGCACCGTTGCTTAGAAGGACCGTGTTATCAAGAATTTCGGAAATGCCGACGCCGAGATGAAAGTCGACGCCTTCGTCAACATGACGCGTGTGCATTTTTGCGGCAAATCGCAGTGGTACGGCTCGGCCGAGCGGTTTCGGTGCTGTTTCGATGACACTGACGATCACGTCTTTGCCACGCAGCATCGCTGCGAGCTCCATCCCGATCAAACCACCTCCGATAATCGCGACCCTCTGGCTGGCGTAGGCGCTGTCGAAAATGACCTTCGCATCATCATAGGTGCGGAAGTCCAGCGCTCGTCCGGCGCCAGGGCATGACAGCTTCCGGGGACGTGCACCGGTGGCTAAGAGAAGTTTGTCATAAGCCAACGACCGGCCATCGCTCAGGATTATAGCCTGCCCCGCACCATCGAGCTCCGCTACTTCCGCGCCGGAAAGGTAGGTAATACCCGCATTCAAGAGAGCTTCGTCAGAACAAATCACCTTCATCGCTACGGCGCCGTTGTCCGGCTTTGAAAGAGGTGGGCGCTCATAAGGCAAGTGAGTTTCCGCCCCGATCAGCTTTATGGGCCCGTAATAACCCGCTTCCCGAAGCGTGAAAGCCGCTCTGGTTCCCGCTTCTCCCGCTCCGACAATAATGAAACCGCCCATAGTTTGCTCCTCTCCCGAAGGGACTGGCGCGCGAAACGCGCCAGTCAGTAATGGTTAGTTGCGGTGAGCGTACTCGTTCATGTTTGCGGGCGTGACGAGCTCAAATGGCACCATCACCTGCTGCTCCAACGGCTTTCCGCTGATGAGGGCTACCGCCGCATCAATTGCGCTCGCAGACTGGGCTTTCGCATTCTGGAACACCGTTGCATCCAGATCGCCGGCCGTCATGGCTGCCAGAGCGTCCTGCGTCGCGTCGATGCCGATGACGATGACATCGTCCATAAACACACCCGAAGATTTGAGCGCCTGGATCGCGCCAAGGGCCATTTCATCGTTATTGGCGTAAACCACATCGATCGGCCGGCCGGCCGTGATCCAGTTCGTGGTCATGTCCATTGCGTTGGTCCGTGTCCAGGCGGCCGACTGTTCATCGGCGATGGTTACACCCTTGCAGTCTCCGGCGGCCAGTGTGTCCTTGAAAGACGACGTGCGGTCGCGCGAGGCTTGATGAGAGAGATCGCCCATCAGGATATAGACCTGGGCTGTGCTCTCCTTGCCATTCTTCTTCAGAAGGTCGCACGCGGCTTGTGCTGCCTGTGTGCCAGCGTCCGTTTCCTTTGAGCCGACATAGGCTTGCTTGTCAGGAAGCTGGCCGACATTGCCGGGTTCGAGATTGAGGTAGACCAGGGGAATGTTGGCTTTCTGAGCGGCTTCACTAATCCCCGGCGCTGCAGACGCGTCTGCAAGGGTGAGAATGATTCCGTCCACGCCGGCAGCAATGAAATTGTTGATCTGGTTGAGCTGCTTGGAAATGTCGGTCTGGGCGTCTTCGAACTGAACATTTGTGCCCTTCACTTCGGAAGCTCGCGCCTGCAGGCCCTCCCGGAGCAACGTTTGAAAATTGTTATCAAAACTCTGCATAGAAATGCCGAGGGTCTCGGCCGAAACCGTACCCGTCAAAAGTCCGGCCATCACGGCCGCTGCTAAAGCTAATTTCATGTCTTCCTCCCAAATGGGCGCCGGATCACCCAGGTACGTTCCGGAGGCCCACGGGGCCCTGATGTTTCGGTGGCCTTAGTTCAAAGCCACGCGAACTTCTCCATCGACCACCTCGGCGGGAAACGTTTTCAGGTTCACACAGGCAGGCAGGCGAATGGCTTCGCCAGTGCGATAGTCGAAGGCGCCGGAATGCTTGGGACATTCCACTTCGAAATCCATCACCAAGCCGTCGGCAAGGTGGACAGCTTCATGAGTGCAAAGACCGGCGGTGCAGTAAACGCTGTCATCCGGGCCACGGTAGATCGCATAGGAGCGTCCGCCGTGATCGAAGCGAATGGCACCCTCCTGTTCGATGTCTTCGAGTTGGCACGCGGAAACCCAGCTCATTCCGCAGCCTCCCCGACACTCCCACGCGTTTTGCGTGCTGCCAGCTTCTCTTTCCGTTTGCGATAGCGATCCTGCATTTGTGCCTCACCTTCCGGCGAGCCGTCATGCCAGGTGCCGAACCACTTATCGAGCGGGATCAGCGCATCCCCGTAGTTCACCTCGAAGTACTTGTGGTGGAGGTAATGCGCATAGGCATGGCTATCGACCAGCTTGTCCCGGCCAACTTCAACCTTGTCGAACCCGACATGGCCTGGGATCGCCCCGAAGCCTGCGTAGTGAAGCTGGTACAGCAACAGGATGGGGTTAGACGGCAGTATCAGGTGGTAAAATGCCGTCCCGAAGTAGAGCAAGTGCTCGACCGGATGCATGGACAGGGACGACCATGGCGACGGATTGACCGAGTTGTGATGGACCGAATGGACCCACTTATAGAGCAGTGGCGTGTGGATCAGCCGGTGCACGCAGAAAAAGTGAAACTCATGGATGATTGGAACGACGAGCGCGACAAGAGCCAGCGTCCAGGGGTTTTCGGCCACGGTCAGCCAAGGCGCGTAGCCATTGGCGTAGGCCCAGAGCATTCCGGCTTCGATGGCTGTCCAGATGGTGACGCCTGACAAAAACGTGCGCAGAATATTGTCTTTGTTCTGATTTTCGAACCAGAATGCCTGGTTTTTATGCTCGGACGGAAATTTTCCGTTATATTTGAAGCGGTTTTCCTGCCGCTTCAGTACGTACAGATGCAGCTCAAATGCTCCGTAAAACAGGAATACGCAGACGGCATTAACGGCATACAGCCAACCGATCCAGCCGAAACCGAGCGTGCGCATGGTTTCAACTGAAGGGATAAGCCAGGCCCAATATGCGACCGCGGAAGCCGCGAAAATCGCGTTCCACGGAAAAAAATAATGGGGCAACCATTTCAGGATCGCCATGATCCGGGTTGGGAACTGAAACAGGGGTGCATATTGAACCGGCTGCGTCGGTGCCCAGTCGCCGCGCTTGTTCCGCCTTCCATACTTGAGATCATCCATTAGCTTCTCCCTGAGGCGAAATCACGTTTCCCGTGCCCGCACAAAGTTTCATTTGGAGGAGAGCGAATGACGCCTTTTGCAGTTGTTCAGATGAACTTCCTGCCCTCCTCCCTTGCGCCGTAATTAGCAGCAGGAGGGCCAAACGCCGAAGACTTCGTTGATCAGATTAGATCAAAGCCCTTCGGCCGTGATGGTGATGAAGCGGATCGGTTTTTCGTCCGGGTGGATCTTCGTCAGGCCAATTCGGAAGAGTATCCAGTCAAGCGCACGTTGAGCCTGGGCTTCAGGTGCTTGATCAAGAACGACGTCAACGAGCCCATTGCGGAGGGCGGAGCGAGTATAGTCCGTTAATTCGTGGGCGACGAAGAGTATGTCGCGGCCGCGCTGATTTCGTCCCAATACGTCAATCAGAGCAGAATTGGCGCCGCCCGCGTTATAGATCCCGACCAAATCTGGATACTGTTTGAGGGCATAAGACAGCGACTCTTTGCCGTACCGCTCTTCGTCCCTGCTGAAACCGATCCACTCGAAGCTAACGCCAGTAGGATACTCGCGAAAGTAATCAGAGAACCCCCGCATACGTTCCCGATGGACCTGATAAATCGGGTGGCAAAGTCCGATGACCGGCCCCGACTGCCGTGCCATCCGAGTTATGAAATACCCAGCCGTTCGTCCCGCTGCATAGTTGTCGATCCCGACAAATTCTCCGATCGTCTCCGACGCTCTTGTCACCACGTGCACGATCGGAACACCACGTTCTGCAACCGCTTCCACAGCGGCGCTGACCTGGAGACTATTCGGTACCGCAAGGATGAGGCCGGCACGCGAGCTATCGACGGAGAGGATTCGTTTCGCAATCTCCTCAGGGTTCATCTCGTCTGTAAAGCTTCGATGCACGAGTACGAAAGGATCGAGCGTTGCTGCAATCGCCTCGAATGCATGGGACAGGCGCCGATAGAACGTCGTCTCCGGACGCACCATGAGCACCTCGATGCGCAACATCTTGTGGTAGGCGTCAGGGATGATCCGTGGGTAATTCAACGCCCGCGCGGCCAGCGTGACCTTTTCAATAAGCTCCGATCGGACACCGCCTCTTCCATTTAAAACCCGTTCGACTGTTGCCGTGCCTACCCCGGCCAGCGCAGCGATGTCCTGATAATTCGGCCTGCCCATTTGTACTCTCACGAAGCATCGGTTGTCGCCGACATCACGCGGCGCCTAGCTTGAATTGAAACTTAGCTTGTGGTGGCAGTAATAACCAGCCGCACGTTTTTCCTCGGTAACTCCCGCCGGGTGCGTAACGCCCGCACACCAGACTGGCTGCTCTAAGGATTCGCAACGGGTAGCGTGGAAGGCTGGAATAAGGGCGCGAAGCGGAAATAATCTCCGCTCTCGGCTGCTGACAGGTGCGGGGCTGAGTTCGAACTGTCCGCACCGGCGACACTCAACAGGAACAGCTGACATCGAAGCTCTTACCGCTGAGGTCTTCTGCCGTCCTACTGGCCCGGTCATACCTTACAAACCACACGGAGTGCCACTGACGGCTGCGGCCCATGGCGGGTAAGAAAATCCTGTTATGGAACTATCCGCTGCGATATTCTCACGCCATGAGACTTACCCAGACCATAGGTTTCTGCCATTCGGCAGATGGCACCCGGATCGCCGTTGCGTCCTGCGGAAAGGGACCTGTGATCCTGCGGGCTGCGCACTGGCTCAGCCATGTCGACTACGATCTCCAGAGCCCGGTATGGCGACCGTGGGTCCATGCGCTTTCGGCCGGCAACCAGTTCGTACGCTACGATCCGCGTGGCTGCGGCCTGTCCGATCGGTATGTCGCGGACCTCTCGGTTGACGCTTGGCACAGTGACCTCGACGCCGTGGCAGCATCGATCGGGGAGCCTCAGTTCGTCCTCCTCGGCCTGTCGCAGGGCGGCGCTCTTGCCATCGCCTATGCCGCAAGGCATCCCGAGCGGGTATCGCACTTGGTACTGCTGAATGCCTACGGCCAAGGGGCCCGGACCAGGGCACAAACGGACGGGGAGCTGCTGGAAGCCGAGACCCTTGTCAATTTCATTCGTGTTGGCTGGGGACGCGACAATCCGGCGTTCGCGCAGTTCTTCACCAATCTTTTCATCCCGGACGGGACGCCTGAACAGCATCGCTGGTGGGGCGAGCTCGAGCGACAGACGGCAACAGGCGATGTTGCTGCGCAACTGCTTTGGAACATGCAGGGGATCGATGTGCTGGACGTCGCGGCGAAGCTACGCGTCCCGACCTTGATCGCGCATAGCCGTGGCGACATGCGCGTCCCGTTCGAACAGGGCTGCAAGCTCGCAGCCGCGGTTCCAGGAGTACGCTTCGTACCGCTTGAGAGCAAGAACCACGTATTGCTGCCGGACGAACCCGCCTGGATGGTTTTTCAGGCCGAACTGGCTGCCTTCCTTGGGCAGGATAAGCCCACGCGTCCACGTGCGGTCAGCGAGGCGGGTTTGACACAAGCCGAGGCGACACTGCTCGACCTGGTGGCGGAGGGGCTCGACAACCGTACGATCGCCGAGCGTGTCGGCAAGAGCGTGAAGACGGTACGCAACCAACTGTCGATCATCTTTGGCAAGCTTCGCGTTCGCAGCCGATCGCAAGCTATCGTCATTGCGCTGTCCAGATAGGGGGCGCCACGGCCGGACGTCTTTCTTCAGGTGGCGGAGCGGGACATCTGTCCCCCATGTGAACAGATTTCCTCACCAGCACGGGACTTACGCCTCATGCCATCCACCCGGATGGCGCCCATGCTCCGGTTGTGGGCGGCAGGACGCCGTCGGGAAACCGGAGGAATCCACATGACTGAACTCAACGAAGGCGCTCTCAATGAACTCGTGGGCCGCGTGCTTGGCGACCTGGGTGGGGCAGTCAGCGTGCCGCTGGTGCGGATCGGCGATGCCCTCGATCTCTACAAGACCCTCAAGGAGATCGGACCGGCGACATCGGAGAAGCTTGCCGATGCAGCGGGATGCTCGCCTCGCTATATGCGTGAGTGGCTGTCGGCCCAAGTGGCCTCGGGTTACGTGCATTACGCGGAGGGGCGGTTCTCACTGACTGCCGAGCAGGCATTCGTGTTTGCTGAACCCGATAGCCCCGTCAACCTGATCGGCGCGTTCGATACCGCTGCTGCGATGGTCGAAAACCAGCCGAAGGTGCAGTCAGCCTTTAAGACCGGGCGAGGCGTTGCCTGGAGCGAGCAGGCCGGATGCATGTTCTGCGCCGTGGCACGGCTGTTCCGGCCGGGCTATGTCAATGCCCTCGTGCAGGATTGGCTTCCGGCGATGGACGGCGTCGTCGACAAACTGAGGGCCGGGGCGAATGTCGCCGACGTGGGATGCGGGCACGGACTGTCGACGATCCTGATGGCCCAAGCCTTCCCCAACTCCCAATTCACAGGCTACGATTTTCATGCGGGTTCGATCGCTGCTGCGACCGCGCATGCCCGATCGCATGGGTTGATGAACCTGCATTTCGAAGTGGGCCGGGCCCAAAACTTCGGCGGGCGCGACTTCGATCTTATTACCTGCTTCGACTGCCTGCACGACATGGGCGACCCCCAGGCAGCGGCAACGCATATACGCAAGGCGCTGAAGGCCGACGGCACGTGGATGGTGGTTGAGCCGATGGCCGGGGATAAGCTGGAAGACAACATTAATCCCATCGGGCGACTTTACTACTCTGCCTCCACGATGATCTGCGTTCCCACGTCTCTGGCGCAAGAGACCGGGCTCGCGCTTGGTGCCCAGGCGGGTGAGAAGCGGCTGGCAGAGGTGATCCGGTCAGGTGGCTTCACACATGTTCGGCGGGCGGCTGCGACTCCACTCAACATGGTTCTCGAAGCCACCTGAGGGCAGCGATGGCGCGTGGCGGTTCCGTAGCGCGAGTTCTAATGCCCAAGGCACTTTCTGCAGCGCACCGAATCGTCTCAACGAGGCTATTTGGAGATTCCGTCCACTGCAAGGCGACGGCAGTAGCTCGGCCTCGTGGCGAACTTCCGAACCGCCAAGCTAGCATGCTTTGGGAAGGGAGCGTTTCATGGATACCCTGATCTCTGTCGCACTCATCACCGGGGCAGGCTTTTGCTTCATGCTCGCGAATCTGGTTATGAAAACGATGGGGGGCACGCCGTTTTATGTGCTCTACCCAGCAATTACCATCACTTTTGCTGCAGGCGCCTATTTCGAGGTTGAGGCACTAAAGCAAGCCCAACTCGGCTATGCCATAACGTTTATCCTCGGCTGCGAACTATTGTTGTCGCTGGCAATCGCGATCCTATTCCTTGGGGAAGCCTATTCGGCAAGCAATCTTGTCGGAATCGCCTTGGTCGTGATTGGTATCGCGTTACTGCATCTACCAAACGAACGAGACGTCGCCCAACGCGACGACCCGATCCGCTCTCAGACGTTTCCTTAAAGCCAATCCATGTCGCTGCTATTGAGTGATCGCTATTAGCGAATTGTATTGAAAAACTTGCGGGGTCGATTTTGGCTTTGTGTCTTGCGGATTGAAATTGCGGCGAGCGTGCTCGTTGCAATTTTGGCGCAAACGCTTTCCCCTAATTAAGCAGTGGAAATCTCATCCTGGATTCCAGGCTACGGATGATGTCGTTGGTCGAGCCACTCTGGATCTAGAGCTGGATGTCCGGATACTTGCGGGCAATTTTCGACAGGAATGCCGGCAGTACACCGATCGTTGCCGGATAGATCGTACCGATCCTGATTTTGCGCACTGTCTTGCCGGCGGCGGCGCCCGTTGCCTGCGCACCCATATCGATATCGCTCAGGATTCGCACCGACTTTCCATAGAAGGTTTCACCCGCAACGGTCAGTTCGACCCGTCGTGTGAAACGGACAAACAACTGCACGGCCGGAGGCTTCGCGGGGGGAAGCCGGCTTTTCCCAGAAAACGCTGGCGCTTGAGGCAGACATCGACCGCTCCTATGTGGGGCGTATCGAGCGGGGCATGGAGAACGTTACCGTTTCCGCCTTAGACGCAATGGCAGGTGTTCTTGGCGTCAATGTTTCGGAATTCTTCGTCGAGGTAGATGCGACCTCTTTGCGCCCGCATCCAATAAGGTCCGGCAGAAAACCCAAGCGATAATCACGTTACTTTTGGTGTAGTCTCACAGGTGATCGAGACAATTTGTCCAAGGACCGGCGGCAGCGATCGATCCTGACAATCTGTGTTGCCTGCGCGCCTAGAGCTGGGAGCACCGTCACGACTTCCACAATAAAACGTCGCCCCGCCAAGCTTAGATGGTCCAGCCAGTTTGGAACTGATACGCTTGAAAAACAGTCGACAATCCGCTTGACGGAATTCACCTGGATAGTAGGTATTCAACCGCCCCGCCATCGGCGTCGAATTCGCGCAAGGCCCTCCGTCAGTCTGAAAGCTCATCCATGTCAGAGAAAAGTTCCCATCGCGGGCTTGTTGTTGTCGCGGTCATGGCAAGCATGGCGATGATCGCTATCGAGGCAACGATCGTTTCCACGGCAATGCCGCAGATTGCTGCCCAACTTCGACAGATCAATCTCTATTCCTGGGTTTTTTCGTCTTTCCTGCTGACCCAAACAGCGACGACCGTCTTTTTTGGTAAGCTCGCGGATATTTATGGTCGCAAACCGATGATCCTTATCGGCATCGCACTGTTTCTGTTTGCCTCGGTACTCGCAGGGTTCGCATGGTCGATGCCGTCGATGATCGCCTTCCGTCTCCTGCAAGGGATCGGAGCGGGGGCAATTCAACCTGTCACCATGACGGTTGTTGCCGATCTCTTTCCCGGCAATCAGAGAGGCAAGGTCCAAGGCTATCTAGCTAGTGTCTGGGCGCTGTCTGCCGTTGTTGGGCCGCTTCTCGGCAGCCTCATCATCCATAATCTCCCATGGGCATGGGTTTTCTGGATCAACGTACCGGTCGGAATTTTTGCAGCCTTTGCATTCATGTTCTTTTTGCATGAAGAAAAGAGCACCCGGGTTGTATCGATCGACATCCTCGGAGCCGGACTGTTCGCCATCTCCATATCTGCCCTGATGATTGCGTTGACGGAAATGGAGACGACAGTGTCCGGTTATGCAATCGTAGCCCTTACCGTCTTTGTCATCGCTCTTGCTGCTTTCATCTGGCAGGAGCGCCGCGCAGAAGCGCCGATGGTCGCGCCGGACCTATGGCTGACGCGGCCGATAGCATTTGCGAATTTGGCTGTGTTTTTCGCGAGCATGTCGATTATGGGGTTAACGACTTTCTTGCCGATTTACGTCCAGACTGTTCTCAACCGCTCACCGCTCGTGGCAGGTTTTGCATTGACAATGCTGCTCCTAGGCTGGCCATGCGGTGCGACAATCGCATCACGCACGTTTGCACGCTTTGGCTTGCGACCGATCATGATCACCGGCAGTATCTGCATTCCTGCCGGCACGTGCTTGCTCGTCCTGCTTACTTCCTCGAGTTCGGCGTTATTGGCTGGTGCGGGTTCGCTTGTCATGGGCTTTGGTATGGGATTGCTCAATATCAGCGCCTTGATTCTCACCCAGGATAGCGTGAGTTGGTCTGAGCGCGGCAGTGCCACTGCTTCAAACGTCTTTTCCCGCAACCTTGGAAGCACGCTAGGCGCGGCAGTGCTCGGCGCGGTAATGACATATGGCCTTGCACACTCCACCAATGGCCAGCCGATAACGCCGGAGCAACTGCGAGGTCTCCTGAATGGAACTGGCGCAATCATGGCTGAAAGAGAAGCAATTCGGCTTGCCTTGCAGCACGCGCTGCATTCCACATTCGTGGTGATGCTGTTGATTGCTGTGTTGATCGTGCCCGTCTGCCTGCTTGTTCCAAGGCACGACGCCCGCCGAGGAATTCAGCAAAATGCGTGATCTCGTTCGGAAAGGGCTCCTAGAACAGCTGAAGCAGGACCCAGGCCTCTCGTGTTAGCCGAACTACGCGCCAGGCGATTTTCGCCACCTACGTTACAAGCGGCCCTTTGCTGTCAAACTCACTCGCCTTGATCCAGTTCGAACCAACGACCCGTTGTTTCTCAGCACCGAGAAAAAAGTCTAGCTCGTTGGCAAAGTATCTGGCCATTTCTGCGCGCCATAGAGGACGCAAAGACTACGGACCACTGTATCGGTAATTGCATACGCCGCGAGACCAAGTAAGTTGAGCGCCAGAAATCCCCGCTTCTCATCCTCGTTGCACGCAATATTCCAGCGTTATGGAGCAAGTGCCACAAGCTCAAATACGCGGCTCGCAATTTCGCGTTCATCCCGCGACGAACCGGTATCCCGTGCCGTCGCGCTCGACGTAACCGACGCCGGGATAGCTCCAGTGATAGCCAAGGATACGAAGTTTCTCGTTCGCTGCCTTGTCCAACAGTGCCGCACGGCTCGCGAGAGCAATTTCCTGTTCGGTGTCGAAGCCGAAGTGCCATTTTGTATTGCCGAAAGAGACAATTTCGTTCGGGATGACGTCGCCCGCTATCAGCAAGTTTCCGTTACCTGCCAGCTCCAGCGAGATGTGGCCTGGAGTGTGGCCGCGTGTGCTTACGACATTCATCCCTGACACGATCTCATCTCCCGGCTTGACGAGCGTCAGCCTGTCCCTCACGGCGAACAGGTCGCGCTGCGACCCACGGGCAAAGGCGTGCAGCGCTTCCGGTATGGACGTCTCGTAGCTCGGGTCCGTCCAGAACGACCACTCGGCTTCGCTGACGTAGTACTGGGCGTTCGGAAACAGCAGGGAGCCGTCGGGCAATGTGGTTCCCCCTGAATGATCCGGATGCGCATGGGTGAAGACTACCTTCGTAATCGACGCCGGGTCAACGCCTATCGATGCGAGGTTGGCCGCTAACTTTCCATCGGTCGGCTGGAAGTTCGTCCCCGCCCCGCTATCGACAAGGATGAGGTCATCCCCGTGTCTGACAAGAGGTATGTTCGTCTGAAGCGCGGAACTGTCGTGCGTTCCACCCAGGAGCCCGAGGACACGCTCCACCTCCTCGGCGTCGGCATCCGGCATTAGTATGCTTGATGGGAGCGTTATAAAGCCGTCGCTCAATACGGAGACGTCGAAGCTTCCGTGCTTCAACTTGTGAAAGCCGTCTGCGGGAACGCCCCGTGGAAGCGTCGTTTTCTCGGAAGTCATAAGGGTCTCCTTTGTTCACGCTCTCGGACTATGCCTGTCCACTTTTAGAAAGCCATCGCCCATCAGGGGGGTACCAAGCAAGCGGATCGCCTTTCCATGAAACTCTCACGTTGTTCCCAACTGATGTCGGAGGAGGCTATGCCCGTTGCCTGTCGAGCACCAAGGAGTTTGGATGAGAGCCTGTGAGTTGTCGTGAAAGAGCGCAAACGCATGCAGACGCCGGATCCAAACTGGGTTATCCCGGACATGATCCAGGGAGGTGGCATGGCCAAGTCTCGACAGCACGTTTCGGAGATGACGAGGTTCTCCGTGCCTGCAACGGTTTCTCCCGAGGCCGCTGCGGTTCTCAGAACGATCTACGATGCCGGGCGAGATCTCCCGCCAATTGCGACGCCTCGGTCGGCTTTCGAATTCCAGCGACTTCACGAAGAAATGGAGACCGTGTTTGGCGCGCCGAACGCGCGGCTCGCCGAGGAGCTTGGGACCCTGATCCAGCGCGGCGAACTTGGCGGCGTGCCGGTCTTGCGTCTGTATCCGGAGGGCTACAAGCCAGGTGGACGTACCCTCGTCTATCTGCACGGCGGCTCCCACGTGTTCCTGTCGGCTGCGAGCACGGTGGGCACGCCGGCGCGTGTCGCGAAGGCCACTGGCGCTGAGGTCGTGTCGGTCGACTTCACCCGCGCGCCCGCGGCACGTTGGCGGACCGTGACGAACGAGGTCCTTGCCGTCTGCCAGGCACTGATCGTTGGCGGGACTGAGCCTTCATCCGTCGGTCTGCTGGGCGAGTCGGCGGGCGGCGGGCTTGCGGCCGGCAGCGTCCTGATGCGCGAGCAAGGATTGCCCCTACCCGGCGCTCTTTGGCTTCTTTCGCCGTGGGCTGATCTCAGCGGCGCCGGAGACAGCCGCGATACGCTGCAGGACTGGGATCCCGCGCTAACCGCCGAACTGATGGCGGCATGCGCCGAGGCCTACGCCGATCCAACCGAGCAGCGGTGTATGGCGACTTCGGGGGCGCCTATCCGCCGACGCTCATCCAAGGTGGCACTCGCGAATTGCTGTTCAGCGATTTTGTGAGGCTGTATCAAGGCATCCGAGGCGCGGGACACGAAGCTGTCCTTGATATTTATGAAGGCATGCCGCACACGTTCGCGGGCATTCTCGGCGACACGCCGGAATCCAGGACGGCCATCGGAAGAGGCGCCGAATTCTTCCAACGGCACCTTGGAAGCTGATGTTCCTGTGGCAATACCCGTCACGTCAGTTCCGAGGCGTGGACAGGCCGGGTAGCTGAAAGCGGAAGGTACATCCGCGAGGGGCGTTTGGCGACGCCGTTATTCGACCGCCGTGATTTTCAACGATGGACCGGCAGATCGCCAGGCCCATGCCTATGCCATTCACCTTCGTGGTGAAGAAAGCGTCGAACACACGGTCGGCCTCCTCCGTTGCAAGGCCCTTTCCGTTGTCCGAGACGGCGACTTCAATGCGTCCCTCTTCGATGCGCTCCGTTGAAACGGAGAGGATGCGAGGAGAGCTCTCCGCGTCCATCGCCTCGATACCGTTCATGATAAGATTAAGGATCACCTGCTGGACTTGCACATGGTCGCAGCTCGCGAGACACCCCTCCTCTGCAAATGACTTCCGGAGGGATATTTCGTGTCGGTCGAGCTCGTTAGCCGCGATGGCGAGCACTTCCTTGATCACTTCGTTGACGTCGATCTCAACGAACTTAGGCGGCGCCTTCTTGGCCATCGAGCGTATGCTGGCGATGACCTCGCCGGCCCGATGTCCATCATTAATGATGCGCTCCGCGGCTTCACGCGCCTCGGCGATATCGGGCGGTGAGCCTTCGAGCCAGCGGAGGCACCCGGCGGCGTTGGTAACGATTGCCATCAGCGGCTGGTTGACCTCGTGCGCGATCGAAACCGCGAGCTCGCCCAGCGCGGTCAACCGCCCCACGCGGGAGAGAGCGGCCTGCGCCTGTTCGGCCCGCTTGATCTCTTCGATGTCCACGGTCGTGCCATGCCATCTGATGACGTTGCCGTCCTCGTCCCGCAGCGGCGCAGCCCGAGCGAGGACGTGATGATAGACGCCGTCGAACCGACGCATCCTACATTCGACTTGTCCAGGGACGCCGGCGTCGCGCAGCCGCGCGAACAGCCCAAAAACCTTCTCGCGATCGTCCGGGTGGCATGTCTCCTGATGGTTCAAGGCCTCTTCGAACGTCGTGTAGCCAGTATAGTCCCACCACTCCTTGTTCGCTGCCTCGAAGACGCCGTTCGCATCAGTGCGCCACACCTGAACCGGAGTGAGATCGAACTCCTGCTGCAGCTCGTCGCGTGCCTGACGCGCCTCCTGCTCCGCCCGCTGCAAGCTCTCAAACAAGACCGCGTTTTCGATCGCGATCGCGCCTTGCGAGGCAAGCAGATCGAGAAGCAATAGCCTTTGTTCCGTAAACCACGCAGGCTGCTTCTCGGACTCGAGGTAAATCAAGCCCACCAGCCGCTTCTGTGCGACGAGTGGCAAACAGATCGCGGCCCTCGCCGTTACGGAGGACGTAATTCCTAGCGATGTCCGGTCCGGCTGAAGATCAAGCACCGTTCTCTGTCTGGTTTCCGCGACCCGCGTCAGCACGGCGGTAGGCAACTCGGAGAGAGTACCGTCTTCAAGATAAAGAACCTGACCGGCGGAAACCTCACCCTTGGCGACCGGCTGCATCTGCCCGGCCCGCAGCAACAGCAGGCCGGCACGGCACGCTCCTGCGTGCTGCATGGCCGTCAGTGTCAGTTTTTCGACCAGACGATCGAGTACCATTTCCTGCGACAGGGCCTGCGATGCACCTATCAGGTCGCGCAGGTCGTTGTCCGTCTCGATCATTCGACGCTCCAGGCCCCCAAGACGCCGGAAACTCAACGGACCCGTCGTGCCCGCTCCTTCCGGCGAAATATTCGCGACCTTGTGCCCGAAGAAAAGCAATGTCCAGTGAGATTCCGTGAGGTTTGTCGGAAGGGCGCCGATGCTCAGGATCGACGAGCGCCAGGATGTCGGAGTTCAGCTCCTCGGCGTGCATTGACAGCATTCCATGCCAGGAGGCCTAAGCGGCGGTCGCTTTGAGGCCGACGGTCGCCTTTTCGAACGGCACGAACCCAGGAAGCATTTCGATCCTTCCGAGCCATGCCTCGACATAGGGGAATTCGATCAGGTCGATGCCGCCTTCCGGCGCGCGGGCGACATATCCATAGAGCGATAGGTCTGCCAGCGTGGGACGCCCTGCAACGAGCCAGTCCGCTTGCTTGAGCTCGGAGTCCAGCAACTTCAGCAGTCGATAGGATCGGCCCAGCACGTCCTCGGGGACCTGCTTCCTGCCGAACAGGCTGACACGCCGCGCAGCAGCGGGACCGTAGGCCACTTCCCCGGCGGCGATCGAAAACCATTTCTGAACCTGCGCGGCCCCGAGTGGATCTCCGGGGAGCCAGTCGTCCCTGCGATACTTCATCGCGAGGTAGACGAGGATGGCGTTCGAGTCCGAAACAACGGCTCCGTCGTCGACGAGTACTGGAACCTGGCCGAACGAGTTCAACTTCAGAAACTCCGAGGACTTCTGCTCGGCTTTTGCAAAATCGACCAGCACCAATTCCACAGGCACTTCGAGCAAGGAGAGCAGCAGCCTTACCCTGTGCGAGTGACCCGACCGAGGGTTGTGATAGAGTTGCATCGGCGTCCTCCAGTTAAGAGTGAGGGCGGTGTGTCGCCCTCCGGATCCCGAGTAGCTCTGGGAACGGAGACGGTCTTTCGAAAAAGTCCGTTATGAGGAAGCTGCTATGTCGTACGACGGCCCTGGTGAGGAAGGAGCCACAGGCGACGTCCGCTATCGAGTGCTGGATCTCGTCGAACCGGGCGGGCCTGCGAGTTCACGCCCAGAGTACCCGTGTCGAGGATCATCTTGGAAAGCCGGCACGCAATCGTACTTTGAGGAAGTCCGCCGTATTGCCGATAGTTCGCGTCCTGCTACGTTAAGCTTGAAATTTTCGGGTGGAACGATCATGGACAGCATTGCAGGCCTGCGGAGGCTCCGCGCCCTTTCGGCGGTCGGAGATCGCGAGACGATCGCCGCCGCTCTCGTCGAAGCATGTCTGAGCTCGGATGCCGTCAGTCAGGCGGACGTGATATTCCTTCCCGATACCTTTTCGCCTCCGGACGTGCCGACGTCAGCCCTATTGTCCCTTCGGAGCAGCCGGATGCCCGTCGTTGCAACGCTCGGCGATGCGGTGACCGTCCTGTTCGTCCCGCTCGTCGTCGGCGACACCATCCTGGCGATCTTGAAACTTCACGGCCATTCGCCATTCAGTACCGACGCCACCACCGCGTTCGAGCTCCTTGCGTCGTACGCGGCGGCGCTCCTGGAAAGGTGCGACCTCGCGCTCAAACTGGAGGAAGAAAGTGAGAAGGTCCGCATCGCCGAGCTCGAACGTCGGCGATTTTGGGACACGCTACCCGCCCACGCCTGGCATTGCGAACCCAATGGAAACCTCGTGGCGGTAAATGAGGCTTTTGCTGAGTTCTTTGGTCTGAAGGACCAGAAGGTCGCGGAGTTCGGATATCATAACATCTTTCATCCCGACGACTATGAAAGGGTCATGGGGATCTGGATCGAGGCGATATCCAAAGAGCTTCCTGGGCAAGCCGAAAGCCGCATGGTTGGTGCGGACGGTACGAGCCGTACGTTCCTGATCCGTGTCGTTCCTATACGCGACGAAGATGGGACTATCATCCGCTGGTACGGCGTCAACACCGATGTCGAGGACCTGAAGCTGGCCCAGCGCGAAATCGCCAAGACCGCGGAGGCGCTAGCGGAGGCGCAAAAGATAAGCCACACGGGAAGTTGGTCATGGCGTTGCGAAGACGATGTGTTCTCGTGCTCCACCGAGTGCGCACGCATCTTCGGGTTGGAACCGGACGACACGCCAACCTTCGAGGCGATGCTCAAAAGACTGCATCCCCACGACAGGCCGGGGCTGGACCCCGTTCAAAACTCTCTCGACCCCTCGATCGAAGAGATGGATAACGAGCTGAGGGTCGTACTTCCCACGGGGCTCACGACCATCGCGGAAAGTCGCATACGCATCGTCCGTGACGACAAGGGCCACGTCACGGATTATGTCGGGACAGTGCGGGATGTCACGGAGTACCGACTTGCTCAGAACAGACTTCGGGAAAGCGAGCGACGTTATGCGGCGACCCTGTCGAGCATTGCAGACGCCGTCATCTCCGCCGACGACCGAAATCGCCTTACCTTCATCAATCCCGTTGCCGAACGCCTCACGGGCTGGAACCACGAAGATGCGGTAGGACGCCCCGTCGAAGACGTCTTCCGGCTCGTTGACCGGGGACGGGGAACCGTCGTCGATCCGGTTTCCGAACTTCTGCGACAGGAGGTCGATCCCGCCCATGAAATTCATTACGAGCTTCGCACGAGGGCGGGTTCAAACCTCGTCGTCGAGGCCTCGGGAGCGCCCATCATCGATGGTGACGGCGAACTGAAAGGTGCTGTAATCGTGTTCCGCGATATGACTCAGCGCAACGAAATCGCGGAAGCTCTGCGGCGATCGCACGAGGATCTGGCGAGAATGGCGCGCCTGACGGCCGTTGGAGAGCTGGCTGTCTCGATTGCCCACGAAATGAACCAGCCTCTGATGGCGATCGTCACAAACGCTGCTGCCTCCCGAGCCTGGCTTCAAAACAGTGATCCGGACATCAAGGAAGCGGTGGAGGCAATCGGATCGGTCATCGAGGACGGACATCGCGCCGGGGAGGTCTTGCGCGGGATCATGACCCTCGCCCGCAACGCTCGACCCAAGATCGAAAGACTGAGCCTCAGGTCCGTGATGGACGAGGTCCTTCAATTGACAAGGAGCGAGCTACGTCAGCGGGGCGTGGAAATCCTCATCGATATCGACGACACCGCAGACGCCGTGAGCGGCGACCGCGTGCAGCTTCAGCAGGTTCTTATCAACATGATTATAAACGGCGCCGACGCCATGGCCGTCACGGGCGACAAGCGTACGATCAACGTCGCGTCAAAGGGGCGATCCGACGAGTTTACCCAGATAAGCGTCTCTGACAATGGGGTCGGGCTCGCGCCTGAAACGGCGGAGCGAGTGTTCGAGTCCTTTTTCACCACCAAGGCGACCGGAATTGGCATGGGACTGTCGATCTGTCGTTCGATCATCGAAGCTCATGACGGTCGGATCTGGGTCGATAGCGAACCTGCAAAGGGTACGACGTTCAGCTTTACACTACAGCGTCTGCCATCGGAGACAGGGCAATCCGAAGCTTCTGCAAGATAGGGGGTGGGGATCGAAACTCGTGTAGGAGAGATGGATGCGGCTGTTCAGCTCGCACACGCCGAAGCACTGCTCCTGCTCGAAACCTAGACTTACGAACGGCCCGCAGACCGATTCGAGCCGGAGCGCCGTAGTCGTGCGGAGCTGAAGCCTGCCACGGCCGACTCCTTCCGGCGGTTACCAGACTGACATCATGTCTCTAAGGTTTGGCCGCCACAGGCGTCCATCGGTCGGGCGAATTGTTGAGCGAGTGGTCGAAGCCGCATCGCGCTGTCTTCAGAATCCATAGTGACAAAGGCCCCAATGTCCGTCGGGCCTTCTGCCGAGCGGCCAATGGAATGCGCGGTCCTCGGACGCGATCGGATGCTCGTTGATCGAGGCGTGACGATAGGTCATGAGGCCGTCGGCGTTGAATTCCCAGTTTTCGTTGCCGTACGCTCGAAACCACGTACCGCTATCGACATGGAATTCGTAGGCGAACCGCACCGCAATCCGGTTTCCACGGAAAGCCCACAGCTCTTTTATGAGGCGGTAGTCGAGCTCCCTCGCCCATTTCCTGGCGAGGAAGGATTCGATGGCCGGGCGACCGTGGACGAACTCGTCGCGGTTCCGCCAGTGGCTGTCGGCGCTGTAGGCAAGCGACACCTTGTGGGGATCGCGGGAATTCCAGCCGTCCTCCGCCTGGCGGACTGCAATGTCAAATGGTCGAGCGGCGGACGCGTCATGTTCAATCCTCGCAGCTCACCTTTTGGACGCGGCAGCTTTCAACGCTGCGATCTCGGCTTCCAATTCCTTGATCCGGACGTCCCTGCTCTCCATTGCTTTCAGCACCTCGTTCGCCTCGAACCTTAACGGGATGTGCTGGGGGCAGTTCGCGTCCCAGGCGTCGACGTTGAACTGGATGACCTGTTCGGGTCGTGCCTGATAACCTTTGGGCATTAGATTGTTGATTAGCGCCTGGTCTCCCTCGACGACGCTTGCCGTTCCCCAAATTTTGACGCGGGACCGGCTGCCATAGTCGATCAGAAACAGATAGGCCTTGTCGTTGTCGGCGAGGTTCCCCTGTGTGATGTATTGCCTGTTGCCAACGTAGTCGACGAACGCGATCGTCTTATCGTTGACAACCCTGAGAAACCCCGGCGGTCCGCCTCGATGCTGGATATAAGGCTGGCAGTCCTTGTTGGCGGTCGCCATGAAGAAGCTGATCTGGCTTTCGACGAAAACCTTCAGCTCCGGCGTGATCGCCGTCGCCCATCCACCGCGTTCCTCAACACGGGCGTAGGACCGTCGCGACCCTTTTCGGGTCTGTATCTCTTTCACGGAGGGAGTGAAAGCGACGTCGCTCGAGTAGTGTGTGTCCGCGTCCATTGATCCTGCTCGTTTTACGCGCGCAGCGCAGCGCTGCGGTTCCGCAGTCTCCTATCAAACACCCCCGTAGACAAGGCGGGCGAGTTTCGGTTCGTGCTCTAACATTTCCGGCATCACGTAGCTGAGGGGCGCCACCACGCAGGGAGGATGCGTGGTGGCGTATCCTCGATCTAGTTCCGGCCGAGTTTTCGATCGAGGAAATCGTGAATGAGAGGCGCCATCACCGGAAGCTTGTCCTCGAGAGCGAAGTGGCCGGTGTCGAGAAGATGCATCTCGGCGTGCGGCAGGTCTCGCAGATAGGGCGAGGCCCCGTCGGCGGGGAAGATCTTGTCGTTCTTGCCCCATACGATCAGGGTCGGCGGCTTCTTCTCTCGAAAAAATTTCTGAAATGCCGGATAGAGAGGGACGTTGGTGCCGTAGTCGCGGAAGAGGTCCAACTGGATGTCGCGGTTGCCGGGACGATCAAGCAACGGCTGGTCATGTCCCCAGTTGTCAGGATCGATATGCGCGAGGTCGCTCATGCCGTCCGTATATTGGAACTTCGTAGTCTCAGGCTTTACCAGCACTGAAAGAGCTTCGCGGTTGGCCGGCGTATCGTCCTTCCAATACGCCTTGATAGGATCCCAGAACGCAGTCAGTCCCTCTTCATACGCGTTGCCGTTCTGAACGATCAACGCCGAGACGCGGTCAGGATGCTTGAGCGCGAGGCGGTAACCCACTGGGGCGCCGTAGTCCATCACGTACATTGCATATTCCTTGACGTTCAACTGGCCGAGGAGGCTGTCGACGATGTCGGCGTAGTGCTGGAACGTGTAGGCAAACTGCTTGTGGTCGGGAGCGTCGCTCTGGCCGAAGCCCGGATAGTCCGGAGCAATCACGTGATACTTGTCGGCAAGGATCGGGATGAGGTTTCTGAACATGTGCGACGACGTCGGAAACCCGTGCAGCAGGAGCACGACCGGCGCGTCCGCGGGGCCGGCCTCCCGATAGAAAACCTTCGTCCCGTCAACGTCGGCGGTATGGTAGGTGACCTGGGGAACGACGAGCTTTTCTTCAGCAACAACCTTCTTCGCGGCATAGGAGATAGTGGGCAGGGCCGTGGATGCGGAGAAGGCCAATGCGAACGCCAACGCTGTCCGGCTCAAGATCATGGTTTGCATAGTATCCTCCGATTTGAGTGTTTAACGATGGTCCAAACCCATCTAGTTCGTCGGTCGGCTCCGGGAGTAGGTTCTTCGGGACGCCTGTTGGATTGCTACGCTCAATGAAGCTGAAGGACGAGCAAGTTGCGGTAAGCCGACGTGAGTTCCCGTGAAGTCCTGTCGCCCGGAGTCGACCAGACAGGGAAATTCCTAGACGATGGTATAGTTTTTCACGACTTACTCCGACCTAGCATGGCCATAAGGCGAATTGTCGTGCCTCGAACGCGCGCGTACGTTTCCTGCATGACAGCAGTGCAGTGAACATTTGCAGCAGGCGGGGAGACAGCCATGCAAGTCCAGTTCGATACGCGCCGGCAGACGGCTTACGAACATTCGAACAGATCATCGGGCGAGCAGTCACGAGACGGTATGGACGGCGCGATCCAATTTGGGCGCTTCTGCGCCATTCCTCATTCCCGGCAGCTCCTGATGGATGGAAGACCTCAGGAGATCGGCGGCCGCGCCTTTGACCTACTCATGGTGCTCCTGAAATCGAACGGCGGCATAGTCAGCAAGGACGAAATCCTAAACAAGGTCTGGCCCTCGATGATCGTCGAAGAGTGCAACCTCCGCTTCCAGGTGAAGTCGCTGAGGCGGGCGCTCGGCCCCGACGGCGACAAGATCAAGACTGTCGTAAGACGGGGCTACATGCTGATCCGAGAAGACTCCGGCGACCGTAGCCCCGGAATAGAAATCGCACCCTTGCCGACGCTTTTGAAGGCCGCCCCGACCCCGGTGGCGACGCCTCACACCCCTCTAGTCGCACTGATCGAAGACGACGAAAGCGTCCGCCGCGCCATCTCCTCGCTTCTCCGGTCGGTAGGTCTGCGAGTTGGCTCGTATGAATCCGTGCAGTCGTTCCAAGATCGCGGCAAGGATGAAAGCCCGGACTGCCTGATCCTCGACGTCTGTCTTCCCGGACGGAATGGTCTGGACTTTCAAGCGGATCTTCTAAAGACGGGTTTGTTCTGCCCTATCATCTTCATCAGCGGTCACGCGGACATCCAGATGTCGGTGCGCGCGATGAAGGCCGGAGCGGTGGAATTCCTGACGAAGCCGGTTCGGCACCAGGATCTGCTGACTGCGGTGGACAGCGCGGTCGGGCGCTGACGCGACGGACAATCGGGGAGCGAAATGCAAAGGGGAGCCCGCAGCAGTTGTCGGCCGGCTCCCTTTTTGCACAGCTTCGCATTGCAACAACGCTGCACGCTTGCCCCTGCAGCGCGTTCAAGATGCACGCGCGTGGAGCGCTGATTAACGCGGCTGTTCATGCGCGTCCCCACCGGATCTCACAATGCATCGTGACAACTCACACCGATGGAATCCGACCCGTAGTAACCTCGTGGGCAGATGAGTTAGACGCCATGTCGGCTCCAAAACCAAGCGAGGTGAATGCGATGAACAAGTGGCTCACAAGTACGGCTATCCTGGCCTATCTGCTGTTTACGACGGGCGCGGAGGCTGCGTCCAAGCCGACCATTGTCCTCGTCCACGGCGCGTTTGCCGAGTCCGCAAGCTGGGACGGCGTCGCGGAGAAGCTTCTGAAGGACGGCTATCCGGTGATCGCCGTGGCAAACCCTCTGCGGGGACTGAAGTTCGATTCTGACTACGTGACGGCGGTCGTTAAATCTATCGACGGACCGATTGTTTTGGTCGGCCACTCGTATGGGGGGTCGGTCATAACGGACGTCGAAACCGAAGGTACGGGCGTCAAGTCGTTGGTCTTCGTCGCTGGGTTTGCTCCCGACGCGGGAGAAACCGCAAGCGAACTAGGCAAGCGATTTCCTACGGGGACCTTGGGCCCGACGCTTTCCACCCCCGTTCTTCAGCCGGACGGGAAGCACGACGTGTACATTCAGCAGAGTAAGTTCTGGAAGCAGTTTGCTGCGGACGTGCCGGAGGAGAAAGCGTCGCTCATGGCGGCAGCCCAACGCCCCATTACGGTCGAGACATTCGATGAGAAGTCCGGCGAACCGTCGTGGAAGCGGCTGCCGTCGCATTTCATCTACGGGACGGCCGACAACAACATTCCTGCTGACCTCCACCAATACATGGCCAAACGTGCGAAGGCCAAGAAGACCATCGCCGTCGAAGGCGCGTCACACGTCGTGATGATCTCACATCCGGACATGGTGTCGGCGATGATCGAACGCGCAGCAGAGGACAAATAGGCGCGCTACGCTGCACCCAACATCCTGAATGGAGCATGAAATGCAGACCAGTATCGCCATAAAGGTGAGCTTAAGACTGATAAGGAACGCATTCGGAACCATCGACGACTGCCTGCATGTCGAACATTTTCGCGTCCCCGATCCCAACATCTCCCTCTCGAAATTGACGCGGGAGAACGGGCACACGGCAATCACGACGTCGTTGGGGTCGGGGGCCGGGACTTTCGTGGTCGCGGCGCAGGACTCAGAACTGCGCCTCGAACAGAGGGGGCGCGTTCTGTTTCAAGGACTCATGGTCGAGGAGAGCGTGTCCTTCGTCGAAGGGCCGGCCCCTATCACCGTCGAACTTCACCCCGACGCCTGCCTCTACGTCCTGACGTTCCTCAAGACGCCGCATGGCGGACCTTGCTCCGTCACTGGCGGACGGTTCAACCTTCGCGACTTGCGTCTGGCCGAACTCGTTGCCGAGATAACTGAGTGCTCCGTAGAGAAACGGACGGAACTGACGAGAGAGTTCGCGCGCCTGGCATTCGAGCGTTACTCGTCCCTCCCTCGCGTCCATCCTCTTTCGGCGTGGAGGTTGAATCGCGTCCGGCGCTATGCGGAAACGCGTCTGGACCAGCGCATTACACTGGAGGAGTTGGCAGACGTGGCCGGTTTCTCCCGCGCGCATTTCGCGGCGACCTTCAAGGCGGCCACCTCAGTGAGCGCGCACGAGTTCCTGCTGAGAATGCGTATCCAAGCGGCGATGAGGCTGCTTGCCTTCTCGGATCTCGCCCTCGTTCAGGTGGCGCTGCAGACCGGTTTTCAAAACCAGCCGCATTTCACGACTGTCTTCAGAAGGATTATGTCGGTGACTCCTGGCAGATGGCGGGACAGCCGTCGAGGGCCAGGCCCAGCCGCCGATGGCCCGGCTCGGCGTCCCCCGCTCGTCATCGATCACCGGCGGAATGAGCCAGATGGCAAACCTGCCTCCGATCTTCACTAGAACGCACAACCCACGGAAGGAGAAAATCATGGCACGCATTCCAATCCCAGCCACCCTGGAGGCTGCACCGGAAGCATCGAAAGCAACGCTAGAGGCGGTCAGGACGCAGATCGGCTCGCTTCCAAACGTCTTCAGGATGATGTCCAACAGTCCTGCGGTCCTGGACGCCTACGTGGCGCTAAACGGAGCGCTCGGTAAAGGTAGGCTCGACAAGAAGATCCGCGAGCGGATCGCGTTGGCCATCGCGCAAAAAAACGGGTGCGAATATTGTCTTGCCGCTCATACCTACACCGGGACGCATGTCACCAAGCTTAGCCTCGAGGAGATCGCGGCCGCGAGGCGCGGCGGGTCGTCTGAGGCGAGAGCCGGCGCCGCAGTCAAGTTCGCAGTGAGGATCGCCGAGGCGCGAGGTGGCATCTCGACTGAGGACGTCGATGACGTAAAGGCAGCAGGATTCGACGACGGCGAGCTGCTGGAGATCGTCGCGCATGTCGCCGCGAACACGTTCACCAACTATCTCAACGAAGTCTTCAAGACGGACATCGATTTCCCGAAAGTGGAACGCGACGCCGCGTGACCACTCCTCCGCCAATATCTTGAAAATAGAACCCCGGCAGGCGCCCAACGCCTGCCGGGGTTTTGGCGATGGACACGATTCAGGCATATGAGATGCAACGACTCCAGACCGGTCGCAAAAGAACAGGCCCTCGCGGTGGGGGATCGCGAGGGCCTGCTTTCGGAGATCGCGGCCTGTTAGGGGATCAGGCGGTGCGTGGTTGGCGGGTTCCGCGAGCGATCTCCGTGGAGCTAGATGTTCGGACTAGACCCTTCCGGTATGTCGAAGCTGACCGTCTTCGCCGCGAGGACACGATGACTGGGATCGGCGAGTTCGACGAAAACCTTATGCCTGCCCCGCCGGAGACCGACGATGATCAAAGTCTCGCCGCTGGCGTCGACGAAGTGCCAGGGCAGATCGTCGACCTTACTTGAACGTGACCGATCCGCGGCGAGACCTGAAGGGCGGCCCTTCCGAAGACTGGGACGATACGAAGGTTTTCCGCCCAGTACTGAATGAACACCTAGCCGCGCGACAGAGGATCGGACAACGGCTGGTCGACAATGAGTTCCGGCGCTGGCTCGTCCTCGATGGGGATCAGCGGGCACGGACCGCGTATGTCGCGAGCGCTGGGTGTTGTAACTGTCTCTCGGGCCATGACGATCTCCAAACTGACTTGCCGGATCGGCGACCGCCGGGACCTTCCCTAAGCGGCAACCATCTCATGGCCGAGTGTCGTCCTTGTAGCCGTCAAAGTCGAAAGAGTTCGCGTGAGAGACCGTGGTATACGCTTGGAGACGGCTGCGACCGTCCTAAGGCCGCGATTGCCCTGTGCCGATGACTTGCCACTTGTACGTCGTGAGCCCCTCGAGTGCGACTGGGCCTCTCGCGTGGAGACGCCCGGTCGAGATGCCGATCTCGGCGCCCAGCCCGAATTCGCCACCGTCGGCGAACTGGGTCGAAGCGTTCCACATGACGATCGCGCTGTCGACACCCGACAGGAAGCGAGACGCGGCCTCCTCGTCCGCTGTGATGATCGCATCTGTGTGCTGAGATGAATGCCGCCCTATATGCGCGATCGCCCCTTCCACCCCATCGACCATCGCGACCGAACATATCGCGTCGAGATACTCGGTATCCCAGTCTTCAGACGTCGCTGGAACCATCCGGGGGTCTAGGTCGATTGACAAGTCGTCGGCGCGCAATGCACAGCCGGCGTCGGCAAGCGCGGCGACAAGCTTGCGCGCATAAGGATATCGGCGGTCGATCAACAGGGTCTCCGTTGAACCGCATACGATCGTTCTCCGCATCTTCGCGTTGACGACGATCCTTTCGGCCATGTCCGGATCGGCTGCGGCATGGACGAAGGAGTGATTGATGCCGTCACGATGGGCGAGGACCGGCACGCGCGCATCTGCCAGTACCCGCTCGACGAGCCCTTTCCCACCGCGCGGGATGATTACGTCGATGAGACCTTGTGCTCGCAGCAATGCTCCTACTATCGCGCGATCAGTCGTCGGCGCCACCTGAACCGCGTTGCGCGGCAGCCCTGCTTCGACGATGCCATCCGTCAAGGCTGCATGGAGCGCGAAATTGGTGCGCTCGGCGTCGGAGCCTCCTCTCAGCAACGCGGCATTGCCAGACATCAGGGCGAGACCACCGGCGTCCATGGTGACGTTCGGGCGACTTTCGAAAATGATGCCGACCACTCCGAGCGGAACTCTGATCCGCTTCAGCAACAGCCCGTTCGGCTGCACCTTGCTGTCGATCACCTTTCCGACGGGATCGTCGAGCGAGGCAACGGACTCGAGTGCGGCCGCGATCTGCTCGACGCGGGCTGCATCCAGCTTCAGCCGATCCCGCATAGGTGGCGTGATTCCAACCTGGTCGGCTTCGTGGACGTCTTCGGCGTTCGCGGCAAGAATATCCGACTTCGCCTCACGGGTCAGACGAGCTGCGGCTCGAAGCGCTTCCGCTTTCTGTACGGTGGGCGCTAGCGACAGGATTGCCGATGCGCCCCTTGCTCGTTTTCCCATTTCGGCAACAAGTGCGTCCGCCTCCCGATCGGAAACCGACGGTCGACGGTCCGACGCAGCCCTCGCGCCGGAAGACGGTTCACCTCTAACCATGGTTTCGCGCATCTCAAGCATTTATCGCTCCGTTGATCACCGAGACCTTGCTCCCTAGCAACGTCTCGTAGTAACTACCATAATAGTAGTTAACTCCTAGCCTTCCCACGCACGCCTTTCAAGTCTGGACTTCGCCTTGAAGCACAAGAGTTTTGAGACCATGCAATGCCCCGTCGCACGGAGCCTCGAGCAGCTTGGCGAGTGGTGGTCGATGCTGATCCTCCGCGACGCTCTGCACGGATATTCGCGTTTCGAGGAGTTCGAGCGCAGCCTTGGAATTGCACCGGGCATGCTCGCCAGACGTCTTAAATCTCTGGTCGAAGCGGGGATGCTCGAGCGCCGTCGTTACAGCGCGTCGCCGCCCCGCTACGAATACATCGCCACAGAACGATGCCGCGACTTCGAGACGGTTCTCCATGCCATGCTCGCGTTTGGCAACCGGCACTTCGCCCCCGAGGGCAAGAGCGTTGTGATCGTCGACGCCGAGACCGGAGCGGAGGCGGAACCCGTCCTTACGGACGCCGTGAGCGGTCGACCGATGTCGCACCCCAATTTCCGCTGGACGGCAGGGCCTGCGGCCGCGGAAGACGTACGCCAACGCTACGCTTTGAAGCGTTAGGCCTTATACCGGGTCGGCCTTCAATGCGACCCGGACGGCGTCAAGCAGATCGGAAGGATTGACCGGCTTGAGGA
This sequence comes from Pararhizobium sp. DWP3-4, assembly GCF_049898205.1. Taxonomy (NCBI): domain Bacteria; kingdom Pseudomonadati; phylum Pseudomonadota; class Alphaproteobacteria; order Hyphomicrobiales; family Rhizobiaceae; genus Pararhizobium; species Pararhizobium sp. DWP3-4. Next base: position 118,480 of record NZ_JAFCXF010000005.1, read on the forward strand.
ACACGTTGGTCGCGCTGGAGCTGCGAGATCGGCTTCCGTTCGCGGCGTCTGCGTGAGCGGTTATCAGGATCGATGGAATGGTGAGCGCCATGTCCGAAAGCTTGTCGAGCAGATCCAGTCCTGAAATCCCGGCAAGGTGTATATCGGTGATCAAGCAACGCGCGGCGGCCAGTTCCGCCGAGGCGAGAAACTCTTCGGCGGAGGCGAATGCGGCTACGCGAAACCCGGATGCCCGCAGCAGGCCCCTGAGGGCGTCGCGAACCGACGCGTCGTCCTCGACGCAGATTACGAGAGGCGGATTGACAGTTTCAGTCATCGAACGATCCTGTTGCCCCGATCCCCAGGGTGGGGCGCCCGCTGCCAACTCACGTGCGAGCGCACGTGGGTCGAATGCTAGTTTCCAATCGATGGGCTGCCTCTCCCGCCCAGCTCGAGAAGGTCATAGTGGCGTACGAGTTCGGGTAGCGTCTGCACATGCATCTTCTGCATGACGTTTCCGCGGTGCAACTTCACTGTCGCTTCAGTGATACCTAGCATCGATGAAATCTGCTTGTTGCGCTTTCCCTCCACGACGAGCACGAGGACCTCCTGCTCCCGCTTCGTGAGCCTGTCGAAGTTGGCGCGCGCGCCCGCGGCCGCCGCCTCTTTCTTCACCGAGCCGCTCTCTCGTCTCAGCGCGGCATGGACGGCATCAAGCAGATCCTGCTCTCTGACGGGCTTGGTGAGGAATTCCGCCGCGCCGGCCTTCATTGCGCGAACGGCGATCGGCACGTCGGCATGCCCGGACATGAAGATCACCGGCTTGAGGAAACCGCGCGAGCGCACTTCCTCGTAGAATTCGATGCCGCTCTGGCCGGGAAGCCTGACGTCCAGGATCATGCATCCCACAGATGCCAGTTGCCCCTTCGCCCAGAACTCACCCACGGAGGAAAATGCCTCCACGTCGAACCTCATGGACCGGAGTAGGCCGACGAGAGACTCGCGAACGCCCCGGTCGTCCTCGATGACGACCACCAGCGAAGAACCTTCCCCACCCTGTCTTTGGCTCATGTGTCCCCCATCGCTCCAGACACCCGGGTCGAAAGGTGAGAATGCTATGCCTGGAACGTGTTGAACGCCAGAGCGGACATCGTCGGCGTCATGCGTTTGGTATTCCATGATGCAAATGGTCCGTGGGCCGTCGAGCGAGGAGATGTTCGGCGACCTGGCCAAAGAGAAGGGCCAGGCGCCCCTTATGATCGACCAAATGATCCGACGTTTACGAGAAACTCGAGAAGCAAGCATCTCTGGAATGTAGGTCATGAGCGATCCTAGTTGGGCCTAACTTCATCATGACGACGCCCCCGACCTGCGTTTATCGAAAGCGTACGATTTCGCGCGCGTCTCCTTTCCCGGCGCATGGGCCATCATCGCACGAATTCGAAATATGCGTGCGAACTCCCACCATAGTGTGCTCGGAATGGGGTTCGGAGCCTCAGGAATGGAGATCGCTAGAACACCCCTCAAATACACGCGGTTGGAGCCGTCAGCGTGAACTCACTCTGATTCGGAGGTTAAAATGCAAAAAGCCCCAAGACTATGGATATCGTTCCTGGGCGTTTCCGCGGTCTCGATCGCCGCAGCGGCCATCGGCGGCGCGGTGGAAAACGTTTCGCCGGTCTACGGCGTCAGTCTTCCCGGAGGGTACCGGAACTGGCGCATGATCACCGTCGCCCACGAGGCGGGCAAGAACAACGACATTCGCGCTATCCTTGGAAATGACGTCGCCTATGAGGCGTTCCGCTCGGGCAAGAAGCCTTTTCCAGACGGTTCGATAATCGCCCGCCTGGCATACGTCTACAAGTCGTCGCCGGAAAACGACGCCGTATTTCCGGCGCCCCAATCCTTTGTCGCCGGCGATCCGACGAACGTCCAGATCAGCGTGAAGGACTCGAAGAAATATGCCGAAAGCGGCGGCTGGGGCTACGGACAATTCGAAAATGGGATCGCCAACCGAAGCGAGCCGCTCTTGAAGAGCTGTTTTGCCTGTCACCAGAAACTGAACGGGTCGAAGGACCTCGTGTTCAGCCACTACTCCCCGTGAGCGTGGACGCGGACGTCAATAGAGAAAGGTAGTTCAATGCGAACGAAGTACCTGCGGATCATCCTCGCCATGCTTGCCGCCGAAACCCTCTTCATCAATCCCGTCGCTGCCGAAGACGCGGTCCATGGCAGCATGGCGCACATGAATGTCAGCGGACACGAAGCGGCCTACATGGCCGAAAATGCGGCCGCGATGAGCAAGATGATGACAGAGATGGATGTGAAGCCGACGGGAGACGTTGATCGCGACTTCGTGGCAATGATGACGCCGCACCATCAGGGCGCCATCGACATGGCGGCCGCGGTCGTGAAACACGGCAAGAACCAGAGGATTCGAGAGATCGCGCAGAAGATCATCGCCGATCAGCGGCAGGAGATAGCTGCAATGAAGCTCGCAGTCGGCGACCCCGCGTCGCCTTCGGCAGAGGGCGCGACCTGCGCGACCACATGCGCGCAATCTCTCCCGTAGTGACGGATCGAAATCGCCACGCCGATTTGTAGCTGCCGGTCAGCGGTCAGGTGATGTTAGGACCGGGCCATCCTCTCGGGGTGGTTTTGATCGCGCAGGAAAGCGACGAATGCCCGCATGGAGGCATTCAGATGGCGGTGTCTGGGGTAATAGAGATGCAGTCCCGGATAGGGCGGTGTCCACTCTCCTAGCAGTTCCACCAGAGCTCCGGCTTCCAGGGCGGGTGAAGCCATCCACTTCGTCACGTATGCAAGGCCGTAGCCATGGACCGCCGCTGCAAGAATGAGCCTAGAATTGTCAAGCACGAGGCCGCCCGTTGTTTCGACGACCAGTGGTTCCCCTCTCCGTTCGAACTCCCAGCGGTACAGGCCGCCTCCGGGCATTCGTAGCTGAACGCAACGATGGTCTTGTAGGTCAGCTGGCGATCGTAACGCAGGACGGCCTGCAACATACCCTGGTGCGGCGACGACGATATGCTGCTGCATCGGCCCGACTGGGATTGCGACCATGTCCTCCGAGATGATTTCGCTGGAACGGATGCCGCAATCGAACCCGTTTTCAGCGATGTCGACAAGCCGTCGTTCACTGACGATTTCGACCCGCACGTCAGGAAACGCCGCCATGAATTCGAGCATCAAAGGAGCCAGGACCTGCTCTGCGGCCGCCGCATCCGCGTTGATCCGCAACGTTCCAGAAGGCTTGGAATTGAACTCGCCAAGTTCGTCGGCGGCGTCGGCGATCTCAGCAAGTGCTGGGCGAAGTCGGGCGAAAAATCGTCTGCCGGCGTCGGTGAGCGATACGTTGCGGGTGGAGCGGTGGAAAAGCTGCACATTGAGGCGGGTCTCCAGGCTCGCGACGCTGTGGCTGAGAGCGGAAGGACTGAGACCGCTTCGTCGAGCCGCAGCTCGAAAACCGCCGTACTCCGCGACCCCAGCGAAAGCTGCCAGCTCGGCGGGCGACAAGGCGCCTACCGTTCGAAATCTCTCAGCATGCCGTTGGTCGTTGTCCATCTAATCAGCACAATGACTAAATGCTATCTCAAACACAACCCAACGAAAGGAACTAAAATGTCTAAGCAAATTCCATTCGGCTTCACATCGACCGCATCTGAGGTTCTCGCTGGCGTCGATCTGTTCGGCAAGACAATAGTCGTGACTGGCGGGGCTAGCGGCATAGGCATTGAAACGGTGAAGAGCCTCGCTGCGGCGGGTGCGTCTGTGACCATAGCGGCAAGGCGTGTCGACGCCGCTGAGGAAGTTGCAAGCGGCCTGAGGGCGGAGACCGGCAACTCGAAAATTGACGTCCGTCCGCTAGACGTCGCCGACCTGCAGTCGGTACACAGGTTCGTGTCCGACTGGGACAAACCAATTCACGCTCTTGTGAACAATGCTGGCGTCATGATGGTGCCGGAACTCGAGCGGACCGATGAAGGATGCGAGCTTCAGTTCGGCACGAACTTCCTGGGCCACTTCGCGCTGACGGTCGGGCTACGTCGTTACCTCGCCGCCGCCAACGGCGCTCGAGTCGTATCCGTAAGCTCGAACGGCAGCCTCTTTGGCCCAGTCATCTGGGATGATCCGCACTTCCACTTCGCACAGTACAATCCGCTGCTGGGATACGCTCAATCAAAAACGGCCTGCATCCTTCTGTCGGTTGGGATCAAAGATCGATGGTCGTCCGATGGCATCGTCTCAAACTCCCTCAATCCTGGTGCCATCGCAACAAACCTTCAGAGGCACACCGGTGGTCTCAAGACTCCTGAACACCTTCGCAAGAACCCTGAGCAAGGCGCCTCGACGTCCGTGCTGCTTGCAGCGTCGCCCCTCGTCGAGGGCGTCAACGGCCGATATTTCGACAATTGCCAAGAGGCGCCCGTGATCGCTCGGCGGCTGGATGGAAAGCTCGAAGGCGTCGCGCCCTACGCGCTCGACAGCGCCAATGCGGATCGACTGTGGGAAATGGCGCTCCGGATCGTGGGGGAAGCGAAATGAGCGACGCCGTTCGGGTAGGCTTCATCGGCCTCGGCGATCAAGGTGCGCCGATGGCCATAGCGATCGCGAAGAAGTTCGATCTGCACGTCTGGGCGCGACGGGCCGTCTCCTATGACGGGCTTCGGGGCGCCCGGCACATGAAAGAGAACGATCCTGTCGAACTTGCAGGAAAAGTGGACGTTCTCTGCCTGTGCCTTCGTGGCGATTCCGACCTGCATGACCTTCTGTCTGACCCCTCCCTGCTCCCCGCATTAGGCAAGGGAGGGACAGTCGTGAGCCATGCGACCGGCGATCCCGCCGAGGCCGAAGGCTTCGAACGAATGACCGAAGAACAGGGCGTGCATTTCCTGGACGCGCCGGTCAGCGGCGGGCGTCCTGGCGCGGAGGCGCGATCCATGACCTGTTTCGTCGGCGGGCGGACCGATGCGCTGGATCGAACCCGGCCGGTCATCGAGTGCCATAGCAAGCATATCGTGGCGATGGGAGCGGCCGGATCCGGACAGATGGCGAAACTATGCAACAACGCTCTCACCGTCTCGAACATGCGAAACGTTGTCGAGGTGTTCGCAATGGCTGACAAGCTGGGCGTCTCCCTCGCTGGCCTCCGCGACGCGTTCGCGCACAGCAGCGGCGGAAGCTTCATCCTGCAGACTCTGGGCACCCGAGTGACGGTCGGGAATGCGGCACACATCGCCGAGTTGAACCGGGTGGACGTCGACGAATTCGCGGAGGCAATGCGTCGGAAGGGCGTCGATCCGACGGCGATCCAGGAATGGGCGACAAAGGGTCCGGACGCGCTGGAGGCGTTGGTGCAGAGACTGCAGTAGCAGTGCGGGGAACGAGGCGTCAGCCTCGTTCCCCGCCCGGCGATTTCTTGCACGAAATCGCCGGGCCATTGTTTTTTACTGTCCCAGCCATTGGTACTCTGCGATGGACGCCTTGCCGGACTTCTTGTCGTACAGGCAGATGAGGTTCACCACCTTCTTCGACTTACCGATCTTCTCACGAAGAAGAATCGCAATCTTGCCCGCCGCATCGTCGAAGACCACCGGCGCGGTCGTTCGGGAGACACCATTCGCGATTGGCCGATGCAGGTGCCATTCGCCTTGGCGAACAAGGCATTCCATGCGCTGTCGCTGGAAGCGCTGGCGACTTGGGTCAAAGCAACTACGGTGACGGTGGCGGCAAACGTGGTCTTCAACAAATCAAAACTCCTTGTATCATTCAGAATCACGCCTCGGCGTGGCGTGGGTGATCGCGAAAAAGCATGGCAGGATCACGACCGCTGCTTTAGGGTCGAGACTCAATCGGCCCACCATATGAAGATGGCGGCGATGTAGCATGTTGCTGTGAAGTTGGTTGCAAGCTTGTCATATCGAGTTGCGACGCGTCTTCAATCCTTGAGGCGGCAGAAGGTGCGTTCGATGATGTTTCTACGTTTGTACGCCACAGGATCGAAAGGCTGGATTCGTTTTCTGGTTGGATTGTTGGGGATCACAGGTTCGGTGCCGCGCGCGATGAGGAAGGCGCGCAGAGCGTTGCTGTCATAGGCCGTGTCAGCGGCGCATAGGCGGCTTGGCGGCAGGGTTGCGAGCAGAGGCACGGCAATGGGTGCGTCGCCTCGCTGGCCCGGAGTTATCCTGAGTGCGACGGGACGGCCGCGACTATCGACAACAGCATGAATTTTTGTCGATCTACCGCCCCGCGAGCGGCCGATTGCTTCGCCATCCGCCCCCCTTTTCCTCCTGCTGCCGATCGATGGGCCTTGGACGTGGTGCTGTCGATCATGTGGATATCCCGGTCGGTCGTTTGCACCAAGGCGTCAAACAACCGTCGCCATATTCCGCGTGCCGACCAGCGATGGAACCGGTTGTAGATTGTCGTTGGCGGTCCGTAGCAGGCAGGGCAATCCCGCCACCGGCAACCCGACCGCAGCACATGAATAATGCCACTGATGACCCGGCGGTCATCGATGCGATGAGCGCCAGGCTGGTTGATTGGAAGCAAAGGCGCAATGTTGGACCACTGCCGATCATCAAGCCAGAATTCACCTGCCATGACCAAAACTCCTCTTGTGGAGCGATTGAATCACAATTGTCAATCCAGATCAATGTGTTGAGTGGGTTCTAGCCCTAGAGGAACAGGGTAGTCGACAACGCGAGAGATGAGAATTTGGAACGGCAGCTTTCATCACTCTCCTTGTGACTATCGAAAGGATTCACAGGTCTACTGTGGCGCGATCTCAAGGCGCTGCTTCAAAAGCCAATCCCAAAGCGCAGGATCGTTTAAGGCGGCCCACTCGACGCCCGAGTGGTCCACGCCCTCCAGAACACTCAAACGAGCATTGCGCTTCAGGCCGACAAGACGCTCGTAAAGCACGACCGAATCCGACAATGGAATGACGTCGTCATTGGTGCCGTGGAACACCCAAAAGGCCGCCTTCTCATTTGTTCTGCTCAGATAGTGGCGATTGCCGCCACCAGCGATCGGAACGACAGCGGCAAATTTATCTGGAAACTGTTCCGCCCTCCCCAAAGTCCCGAAACCGCCGCGGCTGAAGCCCACGACATAGACCCGCGTGCGATCGACCTGGTATTTAGACATGACCTCGTCAAGGGCCGCTTCCACTTTCTCGATCGGATACAGCAGTTCCTCACTCGGATTCTGAGGCGAAAATAGGAAGGGGAACGTCCTTCCTTCCTCGATCAATTTCGGAATGCCGTTCGATCTAACCTTCTCGATGTCGCCGGTCGCCCACCGACTAGCGCCAGGTTCGAAAGCCAAATCGACCTCCATCCTGAGGTATCTTTCGACTGCGGAACGACACGAATTATGCCAGTTCGTCTAATAGTTTTTTGGCCAGTTTGACCCTCGGCGCAAAGAATCCCTCACTAAGACGACCATATACAGGCGCAAGGACCTCAAGAGCCTCGTCGTGTTTTTGCACAACTCGCAATCGCTCTGCCAAAGACACAGCCGCAGACAGTTCCCAGTAAACCGCTTGCTGCGCACTAGCCTGCGCCATGGATTGGCGTAGGAGACTCTCGATCAACGCCGGATCACCGGAACCCCGCAGGACGAGAAGTCCAGCTTGTACCCTAAGAATTTCAGGTACGAACCAGCGGTATTCTGTCTCGACCGCAAAGCGCAGCGCCTTGCCGATTTCCTCAAGGCTCTCATCGAACCGACCGATCGCTCCTAATGCGGCGGCAAGCTCCGTGGAAAAAAAGGGATAGAACAGAAGATAAATTGTTTGTTGCATTTCCGCGAGGCCTGAGCGGAGAGGATCGATCCCCGCCTCTGGGTTGTCACTCCTAGCCGCCAGGCTGCCTCGGATACAGAGACCTACTGCGTAGAACGGGCGCAACCCGTGTTTGTACGCGAGATGCACGAGTTCCTCGCCTAAGGTTCTTGCCTTGTCGAATTCACCAAGGCTTAACGCGACGAAGCCGGCTGCCCACGCAAGGGCTACACATAGCACGAATGGTTGATTTGTCTCACGCGCCTCACTAATCGCGCTGTCTGCCGTTCGAGACGCTGCATCCAAAAAACCTTGCGACAGAAGGTTGACGGTATTGTGCGCTCTTGCCGACGTTCGCACATCGGCGCCAAGGCGCATCATATCGCGCCGCCGCCTGGCGGAAGGATACTGGTCAATCGCCCGCTGCAGCCGCTCATTGGCCTCGCCATGCATCGCCATATAAGTTTGCGGTATTCCAATCATCCAAGCAGCCGTTGCGTGAGACTGGAGGTAATCTCCTCTGGCAACCTTCTCATACTTGCGAGCAAAGGCGAGCGCTTCCTTCAATGCCATCGAGCGAGCGGAAAATAGCCACAGTCCACCGCTGGCGCGCTGCTGGTAGTCGAAATCCTGAAATGCATGGGCAAGCGCCAGCCCCCCGAGAAGCATGTCGCGCGCGTGAGGGCTCATTCCCTGAGTATAGATCAGGGCGTAGCCGAGGCTGCATCGCAGAACCATTTCCGAGCGGGTTCCGGTGGCGTCGCCAAGCTGTCCGAGCGCCTTTCCGGCCCACTCGCCTGCCTCGGCGACCAGCGAAACACCGAGCCAGAAATCGCTTGCAGCGGCTGCAAGCGCGACTCCAAGAGCAGAGTCTCCACCAGGCGACAACGCCCAATTTAATGCCGCACGAAGATTGCCAATCTCGCGGCGGTACTCTTCAAGGTCGTCGACCATCACGGCGGACTCGCTCCCTAATGCGAGCGGTGAAAACAGCAGCAGGCAAAATTCCACGAGGCGGCGCATGGCCCGCCCATGTTCATCTAAGGCCGCAAGCTTCTCGAGCGAGTAAACTCGAACGGATTCGAGCAGCCGCCACCGTCGTGCCGCCTCCGATCCCTCCAGCACTACCAGTGACTTGGAAACCAGGCTGGAAATACCAAGTGCGACACTCGATTCCATCTCATCAACCACTGCGGTGGCCGCCTCGATCGTGAACCCCGCAGGGAATATTCCAAGGTGCCGGAGGAGCCGGCGCTCGGCCTCGGGCAGGAGATCGTAACTCCAATCCAGCGTCGCGCGTAGCGTCTGATGTCGCGGCAGGGCGGTGCGACGGCCGCCAGTAAGCAACGCAAAGCGATCGTCAAGGCGTCCTGCGACCTGCTGGATACCGAGCGTTGCCGCCCGAGCAGCTGCTAACTCTATAGCGAGTGGAATGCCGTCGAGTTGACGGCAGATCGAAGCCATCGCCGAAAGTTTCTCACCCGACGGCTCAAAATCTGTCCGCAGTGAACGCGTCCGAGCAACGAACAATTGCACGGCGCTATGATCCAAAGCGTCCTGCGAGCCCTCAAATTCCAATGCCGGCACCTCCAGTGCAAGCACGGAGTAGGCAAATTCACCGTCGATGCGAAGGAGCTCCCGGCTGGTCGCTAACACGCAGACATTCGGACACCCGCGAACGATGTTTTCGGTGAGCGCGGCTGCGGCCTCGATGACGTGCTCGCAGTTGTCGAAGACCAGCATGGCCCTCCTGTCGCCGATCGCCCTGGCCACCAATTCCGGCGAGAGATTTTCACCGTGTGTTTGCAAATTGAGGACATGAGCAACTGTCGACGGAACCAAGTCGGGATCTGATAACGACACCAGCTCAATAAATAAGACGTCGCCCTGGAACTTTGGAAACAACCTGCGTCCAACTTCCAATGCCAGCACTGTCTTTCCGATGCCGCCCGGCCCGGTCAGTGTCACTACACGATGGGCTGAGACAAGGTCGCTGAGTTGTTCGACTGCAGTCTCGCGCCCTACGAGCGGCGATGTTGCCATCGGAATATTGGTCGTGAAGGGAAACACCGGGGACTGCGCCCGCTCGTGCAGATGGTGCTGCGTGGTAGAATTTTCTTGCCGCGCGGTCCAGTCGCCGAGCAGCCGGTAGCCCCGGCCGGCAATTGTCTTGAGGATATCTCGATCGTCGGCGAGAACCTTCCGGATCGCAGAAATATGGACCTGAATCGTGTTGTCTTCGACGACGAGACCGGGCCACACCCGCTTCATCAAATCGTCCTTCGTTACCAGTTCGCCGTCCGATGCTAACAATGTCTCGATAATCTCGAAGGCGCGGCTGCCGATCGGTACCACGGAGCCAAAAGAGCGCAATTCTCGACGCGCGAGATCGACCTCCCAACCGCGGAACTCAAACACGCGTAGTTCGATCTGTCCCACCACGATGACCGTCTCAATTTGTTCAGGTCCGCCAATTTATAATTTAGGCATCGCTTACGCGCAATGGCCGCCGCTTATCGCGTGCATGGAACGGTATCGACCCCTATCGGCAACAATCAGACGGTTTCAGGATATTTCAGGTTTGCTCACGGAGCTTAAGTGGCGCCCCAATTGGACTGCGCCTACCATCTCTTCATCACGAAGACGGGCCGCCGGCCACCGACGATTCCAACGTAACCGTCTGAGAGTTGGCGATTCAATACAGGAGCGCGACATGTCATCAGTATCACTTTCAACTGTACCGCACGGGCGATTGGAGAAGTCGCCGCTTCGTGCCGCAGCAATAGAGAAGAATGTCCCGACCCAGCGAAACTTCATTGGAGCACACCGACACAGTGCTGTCTCAGCAGGAATATTGGCCGTCGCCATCATGAGTGCCAGCGCGGCCCCGGCGGTCGGCGCGGAATTGAGCGCTACCGCACTCGCTCAAATCGCGACAACCCAAGTGACGGCAAAAACTATGCCCCAAAGCGCGACGTCATCCACAAATCAGGTTCTTGTGGAGCGCCGCACGCCTTCCTACTGGCGTGTAACATTCAATAATCCGCCATTCAACATCTTCGGCCCGGAAACCATCCCGCAGCTTAACACCGTGATCACCGCGATCGAAAATGATCCGAACCTCAAGGTCGTCGTATTCGATAGCGCGGTTCCCGGGTTCTTCCTCACCCACTATGATTTTGTTCCTCCGCTGTCGGATTCCACTGGCTTGCCCTCCGGGCCTACAGGTCTTCATCCTCTCCCAGATATGTTGGTACGGTTGTCTCGGGCGCCGGTCGTATCGATCAGTTTGATCCGTGGAAGAGCGACCGGCGTCGGGAGCGAACTTGCGTTAGCGAGCGATATGCGTTTCGCAAGCCGCGAAAAGGCCATCCTGTCTCAATGGGAAGTCGGCGCGGCGCTCGTGCCGGGTGGCGGACCGATGGCAAGGCTTCCAAGATTGGTGGGCCGCGGGCGGGCACTGGAAATTCTGCTAGGCGCCGACGACATCGACGGCGAACTGGCCGAGAGATATGGCTACGTTAACCGCTCGATGCCGGATGATCAGCTTGACGGTTTCGTGAATGCGCTCGCCATGCGCATCTCGAACTTTAACGGCAAAGCGATTGCCGACACCAAGCGGCTGGTCGATTTCGCAAGCCTTCCCAGTGATCCGGAGATCGCCGCTGGATGGGATGCATTCATAACATCCGTTCAACGTCCTGAGGCGCAAGCCAAAATCACCCAACTTATGAAACTGGGTCTGCAAACCAACGGCGAGATCGAACGCAAGCTTGGTCATTACACCGAGGCCCTCACCCAAGACTAACTGGCGGTTCCTCGGACGGATCGAACCACGCAAATCAAACAGGGGAATTTCCAATGACAACCTCCAAAAAAGGTATCGCCGTGATCACAGGCGCCTCGGCGGGTATCGGAGCGATCTACGCCGATCGCCTGGCGCATCGCGGGTACGATCTCATCCTCGTGGCACGCAACCAAAGCGCGTTGGCCGACGTGGCCCACCGCCTGGTCAGCGCAACGGGTCGTAACGTGAAGACAGTCGCTGCCGACCTCAACGACAAGGCGGATCTGAAGGGAATCGAGACGCTGTTGGCCACCAATCCCGCCATCACCATGCTGGTCAACAACGCCGGCGTCGGCGCCCTGGTATCGCTGCTTGAATCAAACGTCGATGAGATGGAGGCGATGATCGCCTTGAATATCATCGCGCTGACACGGCTTACATACGCTGTTGTTCCGGCTTTCGTGGCCAGCGGACGTGGCACGATCATCAACATCTCCTCGGCCGTCGCCATCGCGCCGGAGATTTTGAACGGAGTCTATGGCGGTACCAAATCCTTTGTACTGGCGTTCGGCCAATCCCTTCACAAGGAGCTTTCCGACAGGAATATCCGTATCCAAACCGTGCTCCCCGGAGCCACCGCGACCAAATTCTGGGTCGCGGCCGGTGGCTCCTTGGAACACCTGCCCAGCAAGATGGTCATGCAATCGGATGACCTCGTCGATGCAGCACTTGCCGGCCTGGACCAGGGCGAACACGTCACGATTCCCTCACTTCCGGATGGGGCCGATTGGGACGCATACGAAGCGGCACGGCAAAGACTGATCCCGAGCCTTTCCCTTAGCACCCCGTCGGCTCGCTACCGCACCCCGGCCACCGTTTAGTGCCGATGCACATCAACCAACCAACAAGAGAAGAGGAAACGACAATGCCACAGATAGAAGAAGCCCATCAGGGAGACAAAAATTCCAAACCCACAATTGAGACCGCACACGGCCGATCTCTGGACATGAAGCTCGAGGTCGTCACCATCCCGGTTTCGGATGTGGAACGCGCCAAGACTTTCTACACAGGCCTTGGCTGGAGACTGGATGCCGACTTTACTGTCGGAGACGCGTTCAGGGTCGTGCAGGTTACACCTTCCGGCTCACCCAGTTCCGTGCACTTTGGAACGAATGCTACTTCAGCTGAGCCAGGCTCTGCTCAGGGCCTCTTTCTTATCGTCTCGGACATCGAAACGACGCGGGCCGAACTTATAGTCCGCGGCGTCGCGGTAAGCGACGTGTTTCACCGTGCAGGTCCGGGAAAGCCTGCGATCAGCGGCCGAGACCCGCAGCGGCGCAGCTACGGGTCGTTCGCCACATTCAGTGACCCGGACGGCAACACCTGGCTCCTGCAGGAGGTGACCGACAGGCTGCCAGGCCGCGTGGACACGAACACAACGAACTTCACGTCATCGACCGAGCTTGCGGCCGCGCTTCGACGCGCCGCCTCCGCACACGGCGAGCACGAAAAGCGGAACGGTGATCAACATGATGCAAACTGGTCAGACTGGTACGCCGCATACATCGTAGCGGAACAGGCCGGTCAGCCCCTGCCGCTCTGAGACAGAGCTTGGGCAACCCGCCCTCGCCGTCTTATCGGCAACATCTGAAACCTAAAAGGTAAAAACAAATGAACACTCACATGATGATCATCTCAGCCATTGCGCTGTCCATTATGCCGTTTTCGACGGTCCAGGCCCAGCAATTGCAGGTGCAGCGAACCGATCTCATCAAAAGCGACATCAGCGTCCCCGGAAAGGAAGTTGTCCAGGTCAGGGTCGACTTCGCGCCAGGCGTCTTCGCGGTCAGCCATAGGCATCCCGGAGAGGAAGTCGCCTATGTAATCGAGGGTACGCTTGAGTACGAGCTCGAGGGGCAAAAGCCTGTCACGCTCAGAGCAGGCCAGTCGCTCTTCATTCCTGCTGGAACACCGCATTCCGCCAGGAACGTCGGTGCCGCCAAGGCGTCGGAACTTGCCACCTACATCGTCAGTAAGGGCGTCGCCCTCGTCGAACTGGTCAAATAGGCCCCAACAAAAGAAGGATGGCAGCCATGACAGTACAAAAATCAAATCATGCACTGCAGATGTCCCGACGCTCTCTGTTGGTCGGCAGTGCTGCGATAGGACTGTCCACCGCCATCCTCCCACTGGTGGCAATCGCAGCTGACGCGGTCGATGCAGTGCCCGCCGCCGGGGCGATCCGGCCGTTCCAGGCTGTCATTCCTGAGACCGCACTCACCGATTTGCGGCAGCGTCTTGCCGTGACCCGCTGGCCGCATGACGAAACGGTGATCGACGGGTCTCAGGGCGTGCAATCGGCGCAACTGAGGGAGCTCGTCAATTATTGGCGGACGTCCTACGACTGGCGAAAGGCCGAAGAGCAGCTCAACGCGGTACCCCAGTTCTTGACCAACATTGATGGGCTGGACATCCATTTCATCCATGTACGTTCAAGACATGAAAACGCCCTGCCGCTCATAATGACGCATGGCTGGCCAGGGTCTGTCTTCGAACTCCTGAACGTTATCGGGCCACTCACCAATCCGACGGCGCATGGCGGCAAGGCAGACGAAGCGTTCCATCTGGTGCTCCCGTCGATACCCGGCTTTGGTTTTTCGCAGAAACCGACCAGTACGGGCTGGAATCCTCAACGCATCGCTGCCGCATGGGACATGTTGATGAAGCGTCTCGGCTATGACCGTTACGTCTCCCAAGGCGGCGACTGGGGCGCTATCATCAGTGATGCCCTTGGCCGTCACGCACCTGTTGGTCTCTTGGGCATCCACGTCAACCGGGTCGAACGCGCGACAACGTTTCCCACCGCAGCAGCACAGGCGCTCATGAACGGCGCACCAGCACCAGACACTCTCTCGCCGGAAGAAAAGATGGTTTTTGGAGAGGTTCGTGATTTCGTGAACAACGGCTTCGGCTACGCTGCCATCATGAATACTCGTCCCCAGACGATAGGCTACGGACTCGCGGACTCGCCTGTGGGCCTTGCGGCATGGCTGTACGACAAGATAGCTGACTGGGTTTTTACGGCGGGCGATCCGCAGACTGCCCTGGGTAAGGACGCATTGCTCGACAATATCACGCTGTACTGGCTGACGAATACCGGCCCTTCGAGCGGACGGATCTACTGGGAGAACACCGCGTCTGGAGCGAAGTTGACTCCCATCAAAGTTCCCGTCGGAGTCACCGTCTTTCCCGGCGAAGTCTACAAGCCACCGAAGAAATGGCTTTCCAAGGCCTACCCTCACCTCGTCTATTACAACCAGGTTTCCAAGGGCGGACACTTTGCAGCTTGGGAGGAACCCGAATTGTTTAGCCAAGAGATTAGAGCCGCATTCAAGGCTATGCGGCCTTAAGCGCCCGCAATCGACGAGTACTGGAAGCGCAAACCATTTGGCACAAAACCCCAAGCTCTTTGCTGCGCTTCGCCCCCAACAAACATGCATCGAACTGACGATGCACTCAACCTCCGTGAAAGGATCAGATTATGAGCACTGAACAGAAAATCGCCATCGTCACCGGCGCTTCGCAAGGGATCGGCGCAGCCCTGGTGCGCGCCTACCGCGACCGGAACTACCGCGTCATCGCCACCTCCCGATCCGTCGAGGCCTATTCCGACGCTGATATTCTCGCAGTGCCCGGCGATATCAGCAAGCCCGAGACTGCCGAGCGCGTTGTGCGCAAAGCGCTGGAGCACTTCGGCCGTATCGACACGCTGGTGAACAATGCGGGTGTCTTCGTTGCCAAGCCGTTCGTCGAGTTCACCCAGGAAGACTACGACAGAAACATGGGTGTCAACGTCGCCGGGTTCTTCCACATTACCCAGCGCGTCGCCGCCGAAATGCTGAAACAGGGCTCCGGCCATATCGTCACGATCACCACAAGCCTGGTCAATCAGCCAATTGCTGGTGTACCAGCAGCGCTTGCCTCCCTGACCAAGGGTGGCCTGAACGCCGTTACCAAAGAGCTTGCCATCGAGTTTGCCAAGAGCGGCGTCCGCGTCAACGCCGTCTCGCCGGGGATCATTAAGACGCCGATGAACCCGCCCGAAACGCACGCGGCCCTAGCCGGCCTTCATCCGGTCGGGCGAATGGGCGAAATCCACGATATCGTCGATGCCGTCCTCTATTTGGAGACGGCGAGCTTCGTCACCGGCGAGATCCTGCATGTCGATGGCGGCCAGAGCGCCGGACGCTGGTGAGCACCTGATGGTAGTGCGGTCAGGTGCCGAACAACACATCAAGAGTTCGAAAAGGAGACTACAATGCCTATCGTCACCGTACAGGTCACCCGCGAGGGAACTGCGCCTGGTCGCAATTCGGTATCCGCCGAGGAAAAGGCGGCCATTATCGCGGGCGTTAGTCAGGTTCTACTCGACGTACTGAACAAGCCACTTGAATCGACCTACGTCGTCATCGAAGAGGTCGAGCTCGATAACTGGGGTTGGGGCGGGCTTCCGACAGCGCAGTATCGCAAGCTGCGCGCCGCCGCCAAGCCTTGAACAGCTGTCCTGCGTGGAGCAGACACCCCACTTGAACCTTTTGCGCGAAAACCGGTGTTGCTTCGAGTGCATGGTCGGTGCGCCAGGACAGACAATGTAGTGTGATAACTTGGTCTGAAGCGAGAAGCTGCGACGAGACGCTTCCTCGAGGATCAACGTCTCGATAGTTCGGAGCACTGAGACGCAACGGTTCGATGCGATTTTCATTGGCGCTGGTCGGGCCGGCCGCGCGAATGGCCGAACGCCGTACGAAAGTTGCGCTTATTGAACGAAGGTTTCTCGGCGAAACCTGTGTCAATGCCGTTCGCACGCCTGCGAAAACGCTGGTTGCAAGCGCCCGCGCGGCATATATCAGCTGGCGCGCTCAGAGTTGTGGGTCAAAAATCGAGGGGGCAGTCTCCGTCGATATGCAAGTCCTTCGACATCGCGCAAACAAGGGTTCCTTGATGCGCGCAATGGTCTGGAAGATTGGCTCGGCAATATGGATGGCGTCACCATCGTCAATGGCCACGCTCGGTCCAAGGCAGCCGACAGTGTCAGCGTCATCGGCGAGAACCTCACCGCCCCCCAGATATTCCGCAACGACGGAGCTCACCCAGTCATTCCAGACTTCCCTGGAGACAACGACATCGACTATCTGACCAGTACTTAATCCGCGACCTCGACACCCTGCCTCCCTACCTCGCTGTCATAGGCGGCAGCTATATTGGCATGGAGTTCGCGCAGATGTATCGACGATACGGCTCGTCAGTCACCGTGAACGAGCGCGCAATCCATGTGGCTTCGCGCGAGGACGAGGACACTTCGGAAGCCTTTCGGGTAATCCTTTAGGCTGAGGAAATTCAGGTCCGCACAGAAAGGCGCATATCTGCGTTGTATCCTGTCACCGGATAAACAAGCGTTCACGCTGAGTGAAGCCGGAGAACGGGCGGGTCGCGGGTTAGCGGGCGCGGCAGACGTACTCCGCCAACACAGGTTATAGTTTTGACATGGGCAATACATCGATAACCAATTAGCGGTTCACTTGATCAGGCGCTCGACCTGGGTTTGCACGCGCGGGCCGATCAGTAGGATCGCGGGGATGACGATTACGTAGCCAATGCCCCATGAACGCAGCCACGCGAGGGCAAATTTTTCAGAGAAACCCAAATTCAATGCGAGGATGACGAACGAGATGATCCCTGTCGTCACGACGCCCATCAAAAGCGCGAAGGCAATTTTTCGTTTCAGTTGTGTGCTCATTGAATTCTCCATGACTTAGACTTGTTGAAAGGACGGGCAGTGCCATCGATCACAGCATGACGAGTGGATTCACCTCCGGTTTCGGCGGTTGCCGAAACCGATGTCATAAATAGCGCTCGTTAGCCGCATTAAGCTGGTGTGACGTATCCCGGGTATGTCAGAGCTCGCCAGTTATGTAACACATTGTAGGCAGCCAAGGCCGGGCGTCGGAGACAGCATGGCCTTGGCGCGGCGTAGTGCCCGGAATGCTTTTGGGCCGCTTGGTGCAATTCAAGCGAGGGAAGCTGCAGGGCGGGCCGCGAGGGCGCGCGATGCTAGGCGCTCATGAAAAATCCTATTGCATGAATCCTGCTAACATATAGTTCGTGGATCATCCTGAAGTCCGCAAGGTGCACGCTTAACCCATGCCCTTGATGAGATTCGATTTCGCCACCAACACACAAAACTGGTCGACAAAACAATGGGCTCTTAGCGTCCGTTGGAGCAAGTTATTGTTAAAAGGGCTTACATTGCCTTCAAGGCCTAGGGCAATATGTGCCTGGTCCGGATCCAACGGCGAACCTGAGTAGTTTGCCGCGCATCAGCTTCCGGCGGCTACGGCAGGTGTAAGGAGATGGGCGATAGCCTGCATCTTTTTAGGCAAAGTGAGCGGCGTCGAATATGGAGCCGCTGGATCTTCTCGGCCGGAATGCCCAATGCGATAAAATCCACCAATGGGTCGCGAAGGATTCCAATGATCGCCGTCAGTAAGTAGCCGTTATTTTTCTCGACATTTCCGACGTCGCACTGCGGGTAACTTGCAGCCGGGTGGGGCGGTCAGACAGGAGCACGACGGGTCTGATGATGCGGCCGCCCTCTGTATCCGACCTCGAAATCAATGCTCGACTACCTTCTTCTGAAAGCCGGTTCCTCGACGCTTGAGGCTGCGGTTGTACTTGAGGACGAAGCCCACAAGTCCTGACGGTAAAAGGGAGCGGCTTTTTCCGCAGTCGCTCCCTCTCCGGTTTCAGGTCTATCTACCCTTGAAGGCCAACGGCTGTGGCGACAGCGACCAAAGGCGATGGTTCCGGCGAGACCACGTCATAGACGCAAGGCGCTGCAAAGACGGCAAGCGCCAGCATGCCAACGATCAAGCGTTTCATCGTACACTCCATGGATTCTGAGCCTGCTCAGGCAAGCTTCAGCTCGACCGAGATGTTGCCACGCGTGGCCAACGAATAGGGGCAGGTTTGGTGGGCTTCATCCGTCAGCGCGCGTGCGAGCTCCGGATCAAGGCCTGGCAGGCTGATGTTCAAGCGTGCCTGCAGGTGGTAGGCGTCTCCGGTCATGCCGAGATCAACTTCCGCGTCGATTGCGGTCTCGGCCGGCAACCGGATCTTGCGCTTGGCTGCAGCCAGGCTCAGGGCGCCGATGAAGCATGCGGACCAGCCGGCGGCAAAGAGCTGTTCGGGATTAGTACCGGGCTTGCCGCTACCGGGAGGCGACAGCTTGACGTCAAGCTGCGCGTCGTCGCTTCTAGCCGAGCCGTCGCGACCGCCCGTGGTATGGGTCTTGCCGGTATAGAGGACCTTCTCGATCGTCGTCATGGAACACTCCTTCGTTCTGTCGCGTAGGGCGACGTTGTTGACCGGAGTGGTTTGCCGCTTTGACGTATCCGGCATGTTTTCGAAAAGGTCGGAGTTGTATCAGACCGTAGCGGCTGCGCGCCAAGCTACCTTTTCATACAAATGCCCACGAAACCGGCATTCCTCAAGGCAGCGATATCTCCGCAGCAAGTCCCCCGCCCGGGCGATTGTAGATCCGCACTGCACCGCCAACCGAGACGGAAAGCTGCTGGGCGATGGCCAGTCCAAGCCCTGTGCCCCCTGTGTCGCGATTGCGCGAAGTCTCGAGACGGTAGAACGGCTGCATGGCGGCCTCCAGCTTGTCGTCCGGAATGCCCGGCCCACGGTCGGTCACCGTAATGATGGTTTTTCCTTCACCCGTCCGTTCGACGCTGATCTCGGCAGCACCCGCAAACTTGAGGGCGTTGTCGATGAAGTTGGTCAGGATACGCCGCAACGCATGCGGTTTCGTCACGGCCGTGCCGTGGACGATGCCTGCAACCGTGACCGCCTTGCCGGTGTCCTGGTAATCGTAGGCAATGCTGTCGATGAAGGAAGCAAGATCGATACGAGATGTGTTTTCGCCATTGCCGTGCGAACTGCGCGCATAGGCGATACCGTCCTGCACCAGTCGCCCGATCTCGCGCAGATCGCTGATCAGCTTGTCCTTTTCGGGGCTATCGTCCGTCATATCGGCGCGCAGCCGCATGCGCGTGATCGGCGTCTGCAGGTCATGCGAGATCGCCGCGAGGATTTGCACCCGTTCTTCCAGGTAATGGGCGATACGGTCGCGCATGGCGTTGAAGGCGCGCGCCGCATTGGCGACCTCGCTCGGTCCACCTTCGTTCAATGGGGAACCTTTCTTGCTGGGATCGAGCGCATCGGCGGCGGCGGCGAGATCGCCAAGCGGACGAACTGCCTGACGCACGGCAAACCAGGTGCAGAAGATGAGCAGAACCATCTGTGCGGCAAAGACATAAGGCAGCCATTCGGCCAAGGGCATCACTCCGCGCGGCGTCACGTCGATCGTGAGTGGTGAACCGTCCGAAAGCGTCAGATGCCCCTGCAGCCGCTTTCCGTCACCTGGAATGGCTTCGACGCGGAGCGGGAACTTGTAGCCTGCCGCCTCCTCGATCCGGTCTGCAATCTCGGAACCACGGCCCGACAAATCCGGCACACCGGGAAGTCCCGGCCCCAGAACAAGGCGGTAGCTGCCACGGCTCAGGCGATCCAGCCATTCGGCCCGCTCGTTGGCGGGAAGCCGGTCAAGAACTGCGATCGACGTTGCCAGATCGCTTTCAAATGTCCCGAGCATGACTGCCTTGGCCGACATGTAGCGCTCTGCAAAAAGAATGCTGAAAGACAGGCCATAGGCAACCGCCAGTCCGGTAAACAGGATGACAAACAGCCGCGAGCGCAGCGTGCTTGGCCACCAGCCCGAATTGAACTTGCCGGCCTCATTCATGTCCTGGGCACCGAAATCTCGACCGGTACGGAGAACACATAGCCTTCGGCCCTGACCGTCTTGATGTAGGTCGGCTCGCGTGCGTCGTCGCCGAGCCGCTGGCGCAGACGGCTCACCAGGAGGTCGATCGAGCGGTCAAACAGTTCGGCATCGCGGCCTTGTGTGAGGTTCAGGATCTGGTCACGGTTCAGCACACGTTGGGGATGATCGATGAAAACCCGCAACAGCCGGTATTCAGCACCACTCAACGCAATCTCCGTCCCGTCCCTGTCAAGAAGATGCCGGCCCACAGTGTCGAGCCGCCAATCGCCGAACGTCAGCAGTTGCCCTGCCTCGCTGATCTGAAGGTTTGGCGGCAGCATTCGGGTGCGCCGCAGCACCGCCTTGATGCGGGCGAGAAGCTCGCGTGCCGCGAAGGGCTTAGGCAGATAGTCGTCCGCGCCCATTTCGAGCCCGATGATCCGGTCCATCTCGTCGTCTCGTGCTGTCAGCATGATGACCGGTGTCGCCTTATGCTTGCCAGCGCGAAGCTCCCGGCACAACACGAGGCCGTCATCGCCCGGCATCATCACATCGAGCACGATCAGATCGACTGTGTTGCCTTCGAGAAAGCTGCGCATTTGGCGGCCGTCGGCGGCAACCGCCGTCCGAAGACCATTCTTCGTCAGATAGCTCGATACCAATTCGCGAATTTCCCGGTCGTCATCGACGATAAGGATATGGTCGATATGCTCCATCTTTTGTCTTTCAAACAATATTACTGGCCATTTTGAAGCCGTTATTTGTGCGCGTCGGAAGCCGCGAGTAAAGGGGTTTCTCGCGGCAGCCTGACGGTTCAGAATGTTGCGACATCAAGGATGGCTTGGGCGAACGCCTGCGGCGCTTCCTGCGGCAAATTATGCCCGATACCACCCGTTACATTTCGATGCTCGTATTTTCCCGAAAACCTCTTCGCATAGGACGATGGCTGCGGATGCGGCGCGGCGTTTTCATCGGCTTCCATGGTGATCGTTGGAACAGTGATGATCGGCCCCAACGCGAGCTGTTTCTCGTAGGCATCGTATTTCGCTTCGCCTTCGGCGAGACCAAGCCGCCAGCGATAATTATGAATGGTGATGTCCACGTGGTCCGGATTATCGAATGCGGCAGCCGAACGATCGAACGTTGCGTCGTCGAACTTCCATGTTGGCGAGGCCGTCTGCCAGATCAGCTTTGCAAACTCGTGCGTGTTGGCGGCATAGCCGAGCCGGCCGCGCTCGGTGGCGAAATAGAACTGGTACCACCAGGAGAGCTCTGCTTTCGGGGCTAAAGGCTTCTTGTTGATGTCCTGGCTGCCGATCAAATAGCCGCTGACGGAAACCATCGCCTTGCAGCGCTCGGGCCAGAGAGCTGCCATGATGTTGACGGTGCGCGCGCCCCAGTCATATCCGCCGAGGATCGCCTTTTCGATGCCGAGCGCATCCATGAAGGCGATCATATCAGCGGCCAGCGCCGCCTGTTGGCCGTTACGCGGCGTCTCGTCGACAAGGAAGCGCGTCGTACCGTACCCGCGCAGGTAGGGAATGATGACGCGGTAGCCTGCATCGGCCAGGATCGGTGCGACATCGACATAGCTGTAGATGTCGTATGGCCAGCCGTGAACCAGCAGGACGACGGGACCATCCCCTGGGCCGGCTTCTGCGTATCCGATATCCAGCACACCTGCCTTGATCTGCTTCAGCGCTGCGAAGGAAGTGTGCGCTACCGCGTTGGCGGAACCCGACGTTGCGCCGGACGACTGGGCATTGGCTATCGAGGCCATGCCGAATTCGGCGGCAGCCACAGTCATCGCGGCGATACCGAAGAAGCGGCGGCGCTGGTGATTGAATTCAGGGGACATCGTTCTCTCCATCTCGATTGATCGTGATTGCAAGAAAGCCGGCCGGATGTATCCCCCACATGTTCCGTCAAGCCCGGAATTGAAAGCGGATGTAGCATCCGGCGCCCTCGATACAGTCTGATACAATCGGCCCTCCCGCTGGTCCGGGCTGCCGGCAATTTGTGTCACACTTCCATAGACCCGGCAGTTTGCTACACAGCGGTACACTTCTCATTGAAGCCGGACACATCCGGGATACGTCGCGCCGACCAGATTGGCTCCGTTGCTGGTCGTGCCCATCGCCGTCCAGAACCCGACCAACCGGTTTCAAGGAAACGTAGATGACACTTCTCATCATTGCCTATCTCGGAGGGGCGCTGACCATATTCAGCCCGTGCATCCTTCCCATTCTTCCCTTCGTCTTTGCCCGGGCGGGACAGCCCTTTATCCGAAGCACGCTGCCCATGCTGATCGGCATGAGTGTGACCTTCGCGCTGGTCGCGACGCTTGCAGCGGTCGGCGGAAGCTGGGTGATCCATGCCAATGAATACGGCCGCCTCGCCGCTATCCTGCTGCTTGCCGTCTTCGGGGTCAGCCTCTTGTCGCCACGCGCTGCGAGCATCATCACCCAGCCGGTCGTTGACTTTGGCAACAGGTTGCTGAATGCGTCGGGCAAACCCGGGTCCGTATCGACTTCAACAAGCTCTTTCATACTCGGCGTGGCGACCGGGCTGCTCTGGGCTCCCTGCGCAGGGCCGATCCTCGGCATCGTGCTTACTGGCGCGGCACTAAATGGCGCCAGTCTCCAGACAACTTTTCTGCTCGTCGCCTATGCCGTAGGTGCCGCGACATCGCTGGCCTTTGCCCTTCTTGTCGGAGGCAAGATCTTTGCCGGCATGAAGCGGTCGCTCGGCGTCAGCGAGCGTATTCGCCAGGTGCTGGGTGCCGCGGTTCTGGCCGGGGTTGCCGTCATTGCACTTGGCCTTGATACCGGCCTTTTGGCTCGGCTTTCCTATACCAGTACATCATCTCTCGAACAGGCCGTGCTTGATCGACTGCACGAGAAGCCTGCAATCGAACCATCGTCGGAGATCGCCAGCAATGGCATGGTGTCTGCTGTGGTCGATACAACACAGCCGTTTCGCAGCAATTTGCCGATCGAAGGCCGTGCACCGACTTTGAACGGCGCCGTCGAATGGCTGAACTCGCCGCCGCTGACGACGGAACAGCTGCGCGGCAAGGTCGTCCTGGTCGATTTCTGGACCTACTCCTGCATCAATTGCATCCGCACCGTGCCCTACGTCCGCGCCTGGGCTGAGAAGTACAAGGATCAGGGCCTGGTTGTGATCGGCGTGCATGCCCCGGAATTCGCATTCGAAAAGAAAGTCGAAAATGTCAAAAAGGCGGTCAACGATTTCAAGATCGGCTATCCGGTTGCGATCGACAACGACTACAAGATCTGGCGCGCCTTCGAAAACAGCTATTGGCCGGCACACTACCTGATCGATGCCAAGGGCCAGATCCGCTACCATCATTTCGGCGAAGGCAACTATCGCCAGTCCGAGCAGGCAATCCAGGACCTTTTGCGCGAAGTCGGCAGCGAGATGGGCTCAACTGCTCCAGTGACGCCGGACGCCAAAGGTGCCGAGGCAAGCCCCGACCTCAAGAACGTCCGTTCTGGCGAAACCTATCTCGGCTACAAACGCGCCGCGAGCTTCGTCTCCCCGGAAGGCCTGCGTATTGACGCCGCCAATGCGTATTCCATCGACGAACCGGGCCTGAACGAATGGGGCCTCTCCGGAACATGGACAGTCGGCGCTGAACAGGCCGTGCTGGACCAGGCGGATGGCAGCATTGTCTACCATTTCAGCGCCCGCGACCTGCATCTGGTCCTTGGACCCAGCGCCGCCGGCAAACCTATCCGCTTCCAGGTGACCATCGACGGTAGGGCTCCCGGAACCAGTCATGGCGCCGATACCGATGCCGACGGCTACGGCACGGTGACCTCAACAAAACTCTACCAGCTCGTCCGCCAGTCCGGCGACGTGGAGGAACGGACGTTCGAAATCCGTTTCCTCGATCCCGGTGTCGAAGCCTACGCCTTCACCTTCGGCTGAAACCCTCCCTTGCCCAACCACCCACAAACGACAGGAGTCAAACCCATGAACCGTCACTACATCTCGACCCTCGCTCTCGCCTTCGCCACGAGCGTGATTGCCTTCGCCGCACAGGCCGCCGAAGTCAAAAATATCGTCATCGTCCATGGCGCACTTGCCGATGGTTCGGGCTGGCGCAAGGCATCGGATATCCTCGTCCAACGCGGCTTCAACGTCACGATCGTACAAGAGCCGATCACGTCGCTTGCCGACGATCTCGCAGCCACCAATCGCGTGCTCGACCTGCAGGACGGCCCGACGCTTCTCGTCGGTCACAGCTATGGCGGCATGGTGATCACCGAAGCTGGCCACAGCCCTGTTGTCGCGGGCCTCGTCTACGTCGCAGCTTTCCAGCCGGACAAGGGGGAAAGCCTGCTCAGCCTTGCTAGCTCCAGGCCAGCTGGCGGCATGAATATCCGCGAAACGAAGGACGGGAAATATCTCTATCTCGACCCCGCCGCGTTCGCCAACGACTTCGCCGCGGACCTACCGAAAGACGACGCGTCGTTTCTGGCAAGGTCGCAGGTCTTCGCCTCGAAGGAAGCCTTTTCCGCCAAGGTCGGGGATCCCGCTTGGAAGAAAAAGCGGAGCTGGTCAATTGTCGCTTCCGAGGACCGATCCATCAATCCCGAACTGGAACGCGAGATGGCGAAGCGGGCCGGCAGCGTGGTGACCGAGATCAAGGCAAGCCACGCCGTGTTCGCGTCGCAGCCCGAGAAGGTTGCCGACGTCATCGAAACGGCGACGAAGGCACTGTAGTGCTGATCGCAAAGGGGCGGCCCGAACAACAGGCCGCCTCACACTCCGCGGTGTCCATCCGCTTCAAGTCCCGCCGAATGATCGATGACCATGCGGCCCTCGACGCCACCTACGCGACGCGGCCTAGTCCGGGTGGCTGCGGCGACGAGTACACGTCCAGAGCGCCTTGCTCGGCAGCGCAGGGCGTACGGGCAAAACCGGGCCGCTGAACCCTGCCGGCTTTTCAAAGACGTCAAATCTCCATTCGACTATCCGGCATTTAACAGCTGACGGGCAGCGCTATTGTCTATGAGGCCTGTTCAGTGGGTTCAGCTCTGGCGGAGCCTATCGAGGGGTCCGGCAACGCAGCATCTAAACCCGCTCGGATCGAAAGCGATCTGAGGGGGTGAACCAAACAAGGAGCCTAGTGCCGAGCGAACATACCTTGTGCCATACCCTTGGCGGGTCGGCTCGATAACCTTGGGGCCGTTAGTTTCAGTCCAATGCAGCGAGAACATTGGCGGGGAATGTTCTGAGATCGTCCAGACAACATTGACGCTGCCATCGTTTTCAAGGAGCGCACCGTACTTGATGGCATTCGTGATCAGTTCATGGATACAAAGAGCAATCGTCGTCGCGGCGTTTCGGCTGACGGCGACGTCTGGTCCGCTTACATGAATACGGATTAGTCCGTTGCTGTTGTATGGTGACACAATCAGATCTGTGACAGACGACAGAGAGACCTCTTCACCGCCGGCTTCAAAGACCGCCGTGTGGACGCTGGCGAGTGCTTGCAACCGGCCGGTAAAATCCTTTGAAAGATCGTCAATGGTGGAAGCACCGCGGCGCGTCATTTGAAAAATCGACGTCACGCTGGCGAGAATATTCTTGATACGATGATTGAGCTCCAGACGCAGTTCGACCTCGCGATCGATGGCATCACGAACCTGTTTCTGTCGCAACCGCACAAGCAGGTTCGATTGAATGCTGTTGACCAGCTCCAATTGCGCAATCGGGCGCATATGAAATACGAGCCGTGCGCCCGGCCACTTGCGTTCGAGCTGGCTACGGATGCGAACAACAGGGGCCGCCCGCTCCAACAAAACCAGAACCGGCACTTCAGACCAGTCGGGCTGCGCTGCCAGATGTTTAGCGATTGCCGCTACGACCCCCGGGCTCAGAGCCTCGTGAGTAATGACGATGAGGCCTGGCGAGGAAGACAGATGCGGAACCAAATCCTCGTCTGCCCTGACATGATTGACTGCCACCTTTTGCTCACGCAGGAACGCCGCGATATAGTCTGCATCCTTGCGAAACGGAGCAAGGACGAGCACCCAATCCAGCGCGTTTCCGCTTGGCGCCTCATTCATTTGGGATCGGGAAGTGGGTTGTAAGAAACGACACTGACCTTTCCGCTTTCGATCAGGAGCTCTTGGATGTTAAGGTCGTGCGGACCATGGCGTTTTTTGACCACGGTAATGTTCCGACGCAAGCGGCCTTCGTGTTCCATGATCCGCAACAGAAGAACGGTGTCTCCAAGAAAGCTGACATCGACATCGATACCGACATTCTGGCCGATCAGACCGTGCTGTGCAACGATCAGCATTGTCAGCACGCCCGAACGCGCGAGGAATTTGAGCAACGACTGTATATCGCGCACCGCTTTTTCGCGGTGCGGCAAGGAGTTCAGATATCCGGTCAGACTATCGATGACAACGACGCGGACCTTGTTCTGCGTGACGGCGTCCTGAACGATCTGGCCAAACTCACCCGGCGAGATTTCATTCGGATTGAAGTCACGCAAAATGAGCTTTCCGTCCTTGTGGAATTGCCTGAGTTGCATGCCCAAACCCTCGGAGCGGCGGAAGAATGTCTCCAGCCGCTCTTCAAACAGAAACAACGCGACACTCTCGCCGCGTTCGAGTGCGGCGGTCGCGTAGAGCGACGACATTGTAGACTTTCCGGTGCCCGACTGTCCGATCACCAGCGTCGTGGTTCCGGCCTCCTGGCCACCACCGAACATGTCGTCCAGTGCCGCGACGCCGGACTTGATCAATTCTGGCTTGATCGTTTCCGATACCATGTTGGGCATGATTCGGGGGAAAACGACGATGCCTTCTCCTTCGCGGATGGCCATGTCGTGGTAACCGTCGGCGACGGGAATGCCACGCATTTTGGACACCTCGACACGACGGCGGACGCCGCCATACTCTTCCAACGCTTTGTCGAAGCGGATGACGCCGTGGGCCAAACCTTCAACCTCCTCGCCGCTACGGTCATAGGCAGGTGTTTGCGTGTCTAACAAAAGTGCAACAACGCTGCGTTTTGCCAGGAAGGACTTGAAGCCGATCAACTCGCGGCGAAACCGCGGAGAATCACCAGTGATCAAACGGATCTCCAGAAGCGAGTCGTAGACTAGGCGACGCGGCTTGTGTTCTTCGATTGCGGCCTCGATCGCCTTACGCGTCTCGTCGAGCCGAAGGTCTGCCGTGAGGAATATGCTCTGGTCGTCGGCCTCGCTGACCGTGCCGGATGTCGCCAGCTCTTCGACACGAATACCGTCCAGCGTCCAGCCATGCGAAACAGCGATTGCTTCAAGCTCGGCTTTCGTCTGCGACAGCGTCACATAAATGCAGCTTTCGCCTGCGTCCACGCCTGCGCGAAGAAACTGCAGCGCGGCGGTCGTTTTTCCTGAGCCCGGCGCTCCCTGCAACATGTAGAGATTGGATGCCGGCAGGCCGCCGCGCAGGATCTCATTCAGTCCTGTAATGCCGGTGCTGGCGACAGCGGGAATTTTCCGTTTTGGCATGTCTCATCTTCCAAAAAGTCGTTTGCGTATTCCCGAGAGAATTCGCGCATCATCGATGATAAATGCCCCGCTGTTATATTTGGGTTTTTAAAAACATCAATGACTACGCGTGGCGCTTGCGGACGTTGGCGCTCGGTGGGGCATGATGGAGAGAGGACGGGCAGTTATAGTTCTGTTTCTGAAGATGTTCAGCATCACATGGCGACAGTTCTCACGCCGGACAACGTTGCCGCCGTGCGTTTTTCTGCAGCGCCCCTCCCCCGCTTGAACATATTTCTCCACGCGCTACATGGCGCGGGGCGAGTTGCTGATGGCAATAGTAGTGATGAAAATAATCGTGCGTTTGCGATCGACGGGGTTGCGCTTTCGTATGACGACCTGCCCAATATCAACATGTTCCTCCAATACTGACCGAGACCATTCATGAAGCAGACTAAAACGCCCGACGCTTCCAATCGAGAGTTGGGTCTGGATCCGATTGTCGCGTTCAGCCTGATGGGTGCTATCGCCTTCTTCCTGATCAGCGGGGCAGTTGCTTACCTCAATCTCCAGAGCCTGCGGGAAAACAACGCGAAGGTCGTCCATTCCCACGATGTCATTGTCGCGTTGGATGAGTTGCTATCGAAAACTCAGGATGCCGAGACGGGACAACGGGGATTTTTGCTGACAAACAACGAGCGATACCTCGAACCCTACAATTCTGCATTGGTCGCGATCCCGCAAAAACTCAATGAAATTATTGAGCTGACGCGGGACAACACCGCACAACAACGGAGGCTGGGAACGCTTCAAACCCATGTGCAGGCCAAGCTCGCGGAACTCGAGGAGACTATCAATCTTCGCCGGACCCAGAGCATTGAGGCTGCGGTCGCGGTGGTCAATTCAGACCGCGGCAAGGGCGAAATGGATGCGATTCGCGCACAACTTGCCGCTATGGGCAAGGAAGAGGCCGATTTGCGCGCGCAACGTCTTGCAGAAATGGACAGCGCCTACAGCACTGCATTCGCAAGCAGCTTTCTCTCTGGCCTCCTTGGCATTCTCCTGACGGCCGCGATCGGAGTTCTGATCCGAAGGACAACACTCGCTCGTCGGCGCGAGGAATGGCTCCAGTCCGGGCATGTCGGGTTAGGTTCGGCGATCATAGGCGATAAACGAACCGACCAGCTTGGCGACAGCATACTTGAGTTTTTGGCGCGATACACCGGGGCGATCGCCGGTGCAGTTTTCGTTGAAGATCAAGGCGTGTACCGCCGGGCGTCGACATATGGGGTTTCGCAGATTTCGACCGTCCCGGCACAATTCAAGTTGCAAGAGGGCCTACTTGGACAATCTGCTGTCGAGGCGCGGCAAGTTGTCGTCAGCGAGGTTCCCGATGGTTACATCACGTTTGGATCGGCACTTGGACAGGACAAGCCGCGCCACCTGATCATCTCTCCTGCCAGTGTGGACGGTAACGTCAATACGGTCATCGAACTCGGCTTCTTGCGTTCTGTCGATGAAAGCGTTCTCGCCCTCCTGGGCCAAGTTTCTTCGTCGATCGGGACAGCGATACGCTCCGCAAACTATCGCGTGGAGCTTCAGAACCTGGTCGAGGAAACACAGCGGCAATCCGAAGAGCTACAGGTCCAGAGCGAAGAGCTGCGTGTCTCGAACGAAGAGCTGGAGGAACAAAGCCGGGCATTGAAGGAGTCTCAAGCGCGTCTCGAGCAGCAACAGGTAGAACTGGAGCAGACAAACTCGCAGCTTGAGGAGCAAACCCAGCAGCTGGAAGGGCAACGCGATAACCTGGAGCGCGCGAACGCTTCTGTTCAACTCAAGGCTAGAGAACTCGAACAGGCGAGCCAGTACAAGTCGGACTTCCTCGCCAATATGTCCCATGAGTTAAGGACGCCGCTTAACTCATCCCTCATCCTTGCCAAACTTTTGGCGGACAATCCCGACGACAACTTGACGGCGGAGCAGGTCAAATATGCTCAAACCATTCAGTCGTCGGGCAATGACCTGTTGAATTTGATCAACGACATTCTTGATCTTTCGAAGATTGAGGCGGGCCATGTCGATATCCGGCCGGAAGCCATTTCTGTTGAGCGGTTGTGCAATAACCTCAGGCAGCTTTTCATTCCGGTCGCTGAAAACAAGCGACTTAAGTTTGACATCGACGTAGCGGCGGAATGCCCTGCCATCATCGAGACCGATCTGCAGCGGCTCGAACAGGTTTTGAAGAACTTGCTGTCGAACGCCTTCAAGTTTACTGAGGCCGGGACGGTAGGGCTATCCATCCGGAGAGCTGCTGACGGGCAAATCGCATTTGCTGTTTCAGACACGGGCATAGGGATACACGAGGAACAACAGCGCAGTATTTTTGAGGCATTCCACCAGGCGGACGGCACGATCAGCCGCAAATACGGCGGCACTGGCCTTGGCCTCTCGATTTCGCGAGAACTGGTTCGCTTGCTTGGCGGCGCGATCCACCTCAGCAGCCGTCAGGGCCAAGGTAGCACCTTCACGATCACAATCCCGCAATCATACAACCCCGCCACCGTCGCGCCGCGCAATGGCGGAAGCAGCGTTTTGGCTTTGCCGGCTGTTCCGCCTCAGGCAGAACACCACGTTGTATCGGTCGAGCGGCGCAGTTTGGTTGAGGATGACCGTGCCGCGCCTTCTGACGAAAAACGCATCCTGCTTGTTGTCGAAGACGATGAAACGTTTGCAGCAATCCTTCGCGACCTGTCCCGCGAAATGGGTTTCAGAACATTGGTGGCGGGAACAGCACATGAGGCCCTTGACCTCGCAACGCAGTTCATGCCGAGCGCGATCGTTCTGGATGTTGGGCTTCCGGACCAGTCCGGCCTTTCTGTGCTCGACAGGCTGAAACGTGACGTCCGCACGCGCCACATTCCCATACACATCGTCTCCGCCGACGATCACGCCGAAACAGCATTTTCTCTCGGCGCGGTTGGCTATATGCTCAAGCCTGTGAAGCGCGAGCAACTGACCGAGGTTTTGCAAAAGCTCGAAGCGAAGCTGTCGCAGCGCGTTCACCGGGTTCTGGTCGTCGAGGACAACGAAATCCAACGCGATGCTGTGGCAAAGCTCTTGAGCTCCCACGACGTCCAGACAGTTGTCGCCGGCACGGCTGCGGAATGCCTGACGCTTCTCAAGGAGCAGACTTTCGACTGCATGGTACTGGATCTTTCCTTGCCGGACGCGTCGGGCTATTCGCTACTGGAGACGTTGAGCAAAGAGAGTGCTTACGCTTTCCCGCCGGTCATCGTCTATACGGGCCGCGTACTCTCGGCCGATGATGAACAAAAGCTGCGGCGCTATTCCAAGTCGATCATTATCAAGGGCGCGAAATCTCCGGAGCGTCTTCTTGACGAGGTTACCCTGTTCCTCCATCAGGTTGTCGCCGAACTACCAGACGAACAGCAGAAGATGATCCGCAAGGCGAGAAACAGAGACTCCCTCCTCGAAGGGCGCCGCATTCTTGTGGTCGAGGACGATGTCAGAAACGTCTACGCGCTTACCAATATCCTTGAACCTCGCGGCGCGATTATCGAGATCGCAAGGAACGGTCAAGAGGCACTGGACGCGCTCGCAAACGCAAGGCAGCAAGGCTCCGCGATCGATCTCGTCCTCATGGATGTTATGATGCCGGTCATGGACGGACTAACCGCCACACGCGAGATTCGAAAGAATACCGATTGGAAAAAGCTACCTGTTATTGCCCTGACAGCCAAAGCCATGCCTGACGACCAGAAGAGATGCATCGATGCTGGCGCTAACGACTACATGGCCAAACCGCTGGACGTCGAAAAACTCCTGTCGCTTGTTCGTGTCTGGATGCCCCGGTGAAGGAGATCTCAACTCCTGAAAAGATAGAGGACATTGAAATCCGGCTTTTGCTGGAAGCGCTGTATGTCCGCTATCATTATGACTTCCGCAATTATGCGATGGCTTCGATCAAGCGGCGCCTCAGGCAGGCCCGCGAACAATTGGGATTCGCGACCATTTCTGCGCTACAGGAAAGAGTGTTGCATGACGAGCAAATGCTCCCCCGGCTGTTGGGGTACCTGACAATACAGGTCAGCGAGATGTTCCGGGATCCAAGCTATTTCCAAGCCATTCGGGAACAGGTGGTCCCACATCTGCGCACTTATCCTTCGTTAAAAATTTGGATTGCTGGATGCAGTGGTGGCGAGGAGGTTTACTCAATGGTTATTCTGTTCCGCGAGGAAGGTCTTGAGAGCCGTACCATCTTTTATGCCACAGACATCAGTCAGGAAGCGCTCCACACTGCCGAAGCGGGGGTCTATTCACTCGACCGCATCCAACTATTTACGGAAAACCATCGGAAATCCGGTGGTAAGTCATCATTGTCCGACTACTACAGTGCCGCTTACGGGAGGGCGTCGTTTGACAAGACATTGCGTCAGAATGTGGTGTTCTCCGACCACAGTCTGGTGACCGACGCAGTTTTTGGCGAAATGCACCTTGTGTCCTGCCGTAACGTATTGATCTATTTCGACCGGCCACTCCAAGATCGTGCAATCGGTCTGTTCAAGCATTCGCTCGCAAGGAAGGGTTTTCTGGGCTTGGGTGCCAAGGAAAGCCTGCGATTTTCTGATCATTCAGGATCCTTCAAGGATTTCGTCCGTGAGGAAAAAATCTATCAGAGGGCGGGCGAATGACCGAAGGGCGAGCCCAGGCCGTTGTAATTGGGGCCTCAGCAGGCGCGCTGGAGGCTTTGTCCGTGATCCTCCCCGGCCTGCCCGCGAGCTTCGATCTTCCAATCATCGTGGTTGTGCATATTCCGCCCGATAAACGCAGCGTCCTGGCAGAAATCCTCCAGGCAAAATGCAAAATTCTTGTTCTAGAGGCCGACGACAAGGAACCGATCTGTGGTGGCACTGCGTACTTCGCACCGCCAAATTATCATTTGCTCGTCGAAGCTAACAGAAGCCTTTCTTTGTCCAGTGACGAGGCCGTTCTCTTTTCGCGCCCTTCTATCGACGTCATGTTTGAAAGTGCGGCAGATGCCTATGGGGCTGGCCTGATTGCCATTGTTTTGACGGGTGCCAACCAGGACGGCGCTTCCGGCCTGCGTGCCGTCGTTAACGCAGGCGGAACGGCAATTGTTCAAACGCCGAAGGGCGCGTTTGCGTCCGCGATGCCGGAGGCGGCGATAAAGATGTGCCCCACCGCCCACATTATGTCGCTTGATGCCATCCTATCATTTTTGCATGAGGTTTAACCCGAAGATGAAGTCCGTATCCTTTCTCCTAGTCGACGATCTTGAGGAAAATCTCCTGTCGCTTGAAGCGCTGTTACGGCGCGAGGGTCTTGTTCTACTAAAGGCACGTTCCGGAGATCAGGCGCTTGAGTTGCTTCTTCAAAACGATGTAGCTCTGGCCCTTGTCGACGTTCAAATGCCGGGGCTGAATGGTTTCGAGCTCGCTGAACTGATGCGCGGAAACGAACGAACGCGACGTGTTCCGATCATCTTCGTTACAGCTGGCAGTACCGATGGCCAGCGGCGGTTTCGCGGCTATGAGGCCGGTGCTGTTGATTTTATCCAGAAGCCGATTGAGCCTGACATTTTGCGGAGTAAGGCC
Organism: Pararhizobium sp. DWP3-4; assembly: GCF_049898205.1. NCBI lineage: Bacteria > Pseudomonadati > Pseudomonadota > Alphaproteobacteria > Hyphomicrobiales > Rhizobiaceae > Pararhizobium > Pararhizobium sp. DWP3-4. The sequence goes on from NZ_JAFCXF010000005.1 coordinate 152,092, forward strand.
GATGTGTTTTTCGAGCTTTACCGGCAGCGCCAGCAAATCTCAGCTCAACGCGATGAGTTGGAAGCTCAAGCGGAGGCGTTGAAGCAGGCCGACCGCCGCAAGGATGAGTTCCTGGCAACCCTAGCGCACGAATTGCGAAATCCGCTCGCGCCTTTGCGCCACGGATTGGATCTCCTGCGCAGAGATCCCAATGGGCAAGGCGCTGGCGATATTCGCGATATGATGGATCGCCAGATGTTGCATCTCGTGCGGTTGATTGACGACTTGTTGGACGTCTCGCGTGTCAGTCAAGGAAAAATCGAACTTCGCAAGGGTCTGATCGCGGTTGAGGATGTCGTGCGATCGGCCATCGAGGCCAGCCGTCCCCTGATCGATGCGGCGCAGCATTCGCTTACCGTCTTTATCCCCCCACAGCGGTTGTGGCTTGACGCCGATCATACGCGTCTTTCACAAGTGGTCGCTAACCTTCTCAATAATGCCACCAAATACACACCAACCGGCGGCCGGATTGGCGTGTCGGTTCAAGCTACTGGAGGGGAGGTCGTCATTGAAGTTTCTGATAACGGCATCGGAATACCTGCCGAAATGCGATCGGAAGTTTTCCAACTGTTTACTCAGGTCGAGGATCACCTGGATCGAGCCCAGGGTGGCCTGGGAATCGGTCTTTCTCTGGTCAAACAACTTGTTAGCCTGCATGGCGGAACCGTTGAAGCAAGAGGCCGCGATAATAGCAGCGGCAGCGTCTTCAGCATCCGCTTGCCACTGTCGGTAAACCCGGGAACGGAAGCCACTTCTTCACAGGCTCCGTTAAACCCTTCATCATCAGGTGCCCGCAAGGTCCTGGTCGTCGATGATAACAGAGAGCTCGCCTTCATGCTCGGCCTGATGCTTGAAGAAATGGGACATGATTTCGAGATTGCACACGATGGGCCAATGGCCCTTCAAGCCGCACAGCGATATAGACCCGATGTCATCCTACTTGATATCGGCTTACCCGGCATGGACGGCTATGAGGTTTGCCGCGCGTTTCGCAAGGATGAGCTGTTCAAGACGACGTCGATCATCGCCCAGACGGGTTGGGGTCAAAGCCGGGACAAAGCATTAGCTGGCGAAGCGGGGTTTAACCATCATCTGACGAAGCCCGTGGCATTCGAGGATCTTGAAAAACTCCTCTCCAACGCTGCGACGGAGTCGGCGCAAGGCGAGAGCGTACCATAGAATTTGGCGGCGGATACGCTGGCAGGGACTCGCATGCCTCACGGGCCGTATACCCAAACTCCGCTTTGACGATGTAAGCGAACGCGCAAGCATTTCTTCAGCCGTCAGCCGAGCCTATTTATTAATCAATCTGCATTGTGCCACTTTTTTAGACCAATCAATATTGCGCAATCTGCTGCACTGCGGCATGAATGAGCGATGACCTATCTGGATCTCACCATTCTTGTGATCGACGAGAACACAATTCGCGCCTCGATCATTGAGGAAGGATTGCGAGAGGCCGGGCATGCGAAGGTCACTGTCGTTCACGAAGTGCACGGTATTGCCCGCATCATCGAGACGCTGCAACCGGATGTGATCTTCATCGATCTCGAAAATCCCAATCGCGACATGATGGAGCACCTGTTCCAGCTGACGCGGACGGTCGGCCGGCCGATCGCCATGTTCGTTGACCGATCGGACACAGCATCGATCGAGGCAGCGGTCGACGCCGGCGTGTCCGCCTATATCGTCGACGGCTTGAAGAAAGAGCGCGTCAAACCGATCCTCCACATGGCCGTCAGCCGGTTTAACGCCTTTTCGAGGCTACAACGGGAACTGGCCGACGCCAAGTCGGCGCTGGAGGAGCGCAAAATTGTCGAACGCGCCAAGGGCATCCTAATGAAGATGCGCGGCATTTCAGAAGAGCAGGCCTTTGCCTTGCTGCGCCAGACGGCCATGAACGAAAAGAAGAAGATGTCGGACATCGCGCAGAGTGTCGTCACTGCGGCCGGGTTGCTGACGTCATGAGCAGGCACCAGTCGGACATTTTTCGGTGGGAGGCATTGGAGTGAATATGGTCACGAAAACCACGCGTACGGCCAATGCTCCGCGCGGCGGCGACAGCCGACTTGCCGCGCCCGCAGGATTGGCTGGCGAAGGCTCGCGAACACTGCGTGCCGGCTTCATTCCGCTCGTCGATGCGTCCGTGCTGATTGCAGCCGCCGAATTCGGCTTCGCGCGGAAGGAAGGTATCGTCCTCGATCTGGTCAAGGATGTCTCCTGGGCCAATGTGCGCGACCGGCTTGCTTTCCGCCAATTTGACATTGCCCACATGCTGTCGCCCATGCCGGTTGCCTCGATGCTGGGCCTGGGCTCCAATCCGTCGCCGACGATAACGCCGTTTTCTCTCGGCGGCGGCGGCAATGCCATCACACTGTCGACGCGTCTCTACGCCCGCATGCGGCAAGAGGCGTCCTTGACCGAAACGGAGAGCGCGCTGGAAAACGCGCAGGCACTGGCAAAGGTCATCCTCGGGATGAAAGCACGCGGCGAGCCGTTGCCGACACTTGGCGTCACATATCCCTTTTCCTCGCACAACTACGAATTCCGCTTCTGGCTGGCAGCCGGCGGCATCGATCCGGACCGCGACGTCAAGCTGGTCGTCGTGCCGCCGCCGATGACGGCCGACGCGCTCGCTGCTGGCGCCATCGACGGCTTCTGCGTCGGCGCGCCGTGGAACATGGTCGCCTCAGGACGCGGCGTCGGCCGCATCGTCGCCGCCAAGCAGGATATCTGGCCATCCGCTCCGGAAAAGGTGATCGGCATGCGGCCGGAATGGGCCGAAACGCATCCGGAAACCGTCTCCCGACTGATCGTCGCGCTGGATGCAGCCGCCCGCTGGTGCGACCGCCCGGAAAATCATGATGCATTATCGGAGGCGTTGGCGGATACCCGTTACCTCGCGGCTCCCGTCGATATCATTCGTCGCGTGCTGGCCGGCGAATTCAATCTCGACGATCAAGGCAATCGACGCATCATCGATGGCTATTTCAAGTTTCATGACGGCTTTGCCAACTATCCGCGTCCGAGCCAGGCGCTGTGGATCTACAGCCAGATGATCCGCTGGGGCCAGGCCAATCTTTCGTCTACCGGCATGGCGGCGGCGGCGGCCGCCTATCGGCCCGATATCTATCGCCTGGCGCTTGGAGCGGACGCAGCACCTCTGCTGGATGACGATATTCGCGTCGAAGGCGCCGTCGATGGCGACCGGTTCATGGACGGGCACGTTTTCGATCCGGCCCGGATCGCAGACTATATCGCCGGATTTGCCGTCAAAAGCGTTATGCGCAGCGGGTCGCGCGCCGAGGAAAACTGACGGCGGCGAATTTTGCATTGCACAAAATTTCCCACCGGGATGGGAGAGCGCCAAAGCAGACGCTGAAATTTTTTGCACATGCAGGACATGATCAAAATTTACGCGCGACCCCGCGATCGATGAATAAACGTTCAATTTCAGAAGGCTAACATTTTCCTTAGAAACTGGCACAGGCTTTGCTTAGTATAATTCGCTGCGGTCAATGGCGATCGCAGTAAGCCGAGCCCAAGACAGGCGCTCGCAAAGACATCGACGTCGCAAGGGTTTTGCAGTCCGGGATTCTTAATTCCCGAAGACGCAAATCTCCGAGCGGCGTTTTTTATTGCCCAAAATTCCAACCGGCCACTGTTTAAGGGAACCTGTTCATGACGATGACTTTGAGCAACGGCATCACCCGTCGCAACCTTCTCAAGACGACCACGACCGCAGCACTCTTCACCGCCGTCAAGACGGCTTTTCCTTCCGGCGCCTGTGCCGCCACGGCCGGCCCGGAAGTGACCGGTGTAAAACTCGGCTACATCGCGCTAACAGATTCGGCGGCGCTGATCATCGCCAAGGAAAAGGGCTTTTTCGAAAAGCACGGACTGCCGGATGTCGAAGTTGCCAAGCAGGCATCCTGGGGTGCGACCCGCGACAACCTCGTGCTCGGCGGCGCAGCCAACGGCATCGATGGCGCCCATATTCTCTCGCCGATGCCCTACTTGATGCACACCGGCAAGGTGACTCAGAACAATGTTCCGGTTCCCATGGCGATCCTCGCACGCCTGAACTGTGACAGCCAGGCGATTTCCGTCGCCAAGGAATATGCCGACACCGGCGTCCAACTCGACGCAACCAAGCTAAAGGCCGCCTTTGAAAAAAAGAAAGCCGATGGCGGCGAAGTGAAGGTCGCGATGACCTTCCCAGGCGGCACGCACGATCTGTGGATCCGCTATTGGCTGGCCGCCGGCGGCATCGACCCAGACAAAGATGTCTCCACCATTGTCGTACCCCCACCCCAGATGGTCGCCAACATGAAGGTCGGCAACATGGATGCCTTCTGTGTCGGCGAACCCTGGAACGAGCAGCTCGTCAATCAGGGCATCGGCTTTACAGCAGCTTCGACGGGCGAGCTGTGGAAGGGGCATCCGGAAAAGGCCCTCGGAATGCGCGCCGACTGGGTGGAGAAGAACCCGAACGCCGCCAAGGCGTTGATGATGGCCGTCATGGAAGCCCAGCAATGGTGCGAAAGCATGGGCAACAAGGACGAGATGGCGGCGATCGTCGGCAAGCGCCAATGGTTCAACGTTCCGGTGAAAGACATCATCGGCCGGCTGAAGGGCGACATCAACTACGGCAATGGTCGGGTGGTGCACGGCACCGACCTCTACATGAAGTTCTGGGCGAACGGTGCATCCTACCCGTTCAAGAGCCACGACACCTGGTTCATGGCCGAGAACATCCGTTGGGGCAAACTGGCGCCCGATACCGACATCAAGGCGCTGGTCAATCAGGTGAACCGCGAAGACATCTGGCGTGCCGCCGCCGCCGATCTGGGCGTGGCCACCGCCGACATCCCGGCCACGACCTCCCGCGGCAAGGAAACCTTTTTCGACGGCAAGGTCTTCGATCCGGAAAATCCGGCTGCCTATCTCGATAGCCTGTCGATCAAGGCGACGTCCTGATCAAAACAATCCCGGCACATGACCGTTTGCGCCGGATTCCTCTTTACCTTCAGGAGACATTCCATGCCAGCACTGGCCCGCACGGAAAAAATCGCACCTGCCGTATCGCAAAAGAAAAGTGCAAGCGTCGTCGCCCTGCCCGGCCGGCGGGCCTCAAAATTCAAGCCGAAACAGGTCGCGCTTGCCGCTGCCCGCAACGTCCTGCCGCCGCTGACCGTGCTCACCTTCATTCTGGTGATCTGGCAAGTTCTCTGTTCGGGAGCGGGCGCTACACTGCCGCCGCCAACGCAGGTCTGGCAGGAAAGCTACGACCTGATTGCCTATCCGTTCTTCAAATACGGGTCGCAGGATATCGGGCTTGGATGGCGAGTGCTGATCTCGCTGCAGCGCGTCGCTTATGGCTTCGGGCTTGCAGCCGTCGCCGGCATCCTGATCGGCGCCCTGATCGGCCAGTCGATCTGGGCGATGCGCGGTCTCGACCCGATCTTCCAGATCCTGCGCACCGTTCCGCCGCTCGCCTGGCTGCCGCTATCTCTGGCGGCCTTCCAGGACTCGAACCCCTCGGCCATCTTCGTCATCTTCATCACATCTATCTGGCCGGTGATCATCAACACCGCCGTCGGCGTCCGCAACATCCCGCAGGATTATCGCAACGTCGCCAAGGTGCTTTGCCTCAATCAGTTCGAATTCTTCTTCAAGATCATGCTGCCGTCGGCGGCCCCCTACATCTTCACCGGCCTTCGCATCGGCATCGGCCTGTCATGGCTTGCCATCGTCGCGGCAGAAATGCTCACCGGTGGCGTCGGCATCGGCTTCTTCATCTGGGATGCGTGGAACTCGTCGCGCCTGCCCGACATCATCGTCGCGCTGGCCTATATCGGCGTCGTCGGCTTCATCCTCGACAAGCTGGTCTCAGCCGTCGGCACCATCGTAACCCGCGGCGCATCCGCATCTTGAGGGACCCGATCATGAACGCCTATTTGAAACTCGATCATATCGAAAAGCATTTCGACCGGGGCGGCCAACGCGCCGAAGTGCTTAAGGGGATCAACCTGACGATCGCCAAAGGCGAGTTCGTGTCGATCATCGGCCATTCCGGCTGCGGAAAATCGACACTGCTCAATCTTATCGCCGGCCTGACGCCGGTCTCGTCCGGCGCCGTGCTGCTGGAAAACCGCGAGGTCAATGCGCCCGGTCCGGAACGCGCTGTCGTGTTCCAGAACCACAGCCTGCTGCCCTGGCTGACTGTCTATGAAAACGTCAATCTCGCCGTCTCCAAGGTTTTCGGCAGGACCAAGAGCAAGACCGAGCGCCATGACTGGGTGATTGCCAATCTGGACCTGGTCCAGATGGCGCACGCCAAGGACAAGCGGCCATCCGAGATCTCTGGTGGCATGAAGCAGCGCGTCGGCATCGCTCGCGCCCTTGCCATGGAGCCGAAGATCCTGCTGCTCGATGAGCCCTTCGGCGCGCTCGATGCCCTGACGCGGGCACATCTGCAGGATGCGGTGATGGAGATCCACCTCCGTCTCGGCAACACCATGCTGATGATCACCCACGACGTCGACGAGGCCGTACTCTTGTCCGACCGCATCGTCATGATGACCAACGGTCCTGCTGCCTGCATCGGCGAGGTGCTCGATGTGCCGATCGCCCGGCCGCGCAACCGTATCGAGCTTGCCTCCGACCGGACCTATCTCAAATGCCGCGAGGCGGTGCTGAAATTCCTCTACGAGCGCCACCGCTTCGTCGAAGCCGCGGAGTGACCGGCATGACCCAGAAACTCGTCATCATCGGCAATGGCATGGCGCCCGGCCGGATGTTGGAGCACCTGTTCGAACAGGCACCCGGCCAATACGACGTCACGATCTTCAACGCCGAGCCCCGCGTCAACTACGACCGCATCATGCTCTCGCCTGTCCTATCCGGCGAGAAGACCTACGAGCAAATCGTCATCCATGGTGACGGCTGGTACATCGAAAACGGTATCACCCTCTACAAGGGTCACAAGATCATCGCGATCGACCGTGCCGCCAAGACCGTTACCTCTGATCACGGCGTGACCGAGAGCTACGACAAGCTGGTGATCGCCACCGGCTCCATGCCCTTCATCATTCCGGTACCCGGCAAGGATCTGCCGGGTGTCATCACTTATCGTGACATCGACGACGTGCAAGCCATGCTACTGGCCGCCCAGTCGCGCGAAAAGGCCATCGTCATCGGCGGCGGCCTTCTCGGCCTCGAAGCGGCGGCAGGCCTCAATTCGCGCGGCATGGACGTCACCGTGCTGCATGTCATGCCGACGCTGATGGACCGCCAGCTCGATCCGGCGGCCGGTTACCTGTTGCAGCGCGCCTTCGAGGAACGCGGCATCAAGGTCGTCACCAAGGCCAACACCAAGCAGATCGTCGGCAACAGCAAGGTCGAAGGCATCGAGCTGGACGATGGTACGATCATGCCGGCAAGCCTCGTTGTCATGGCCGTTGGTATCCGCCCGAATGCGGCAATTGCCAAGGAAGCAGGCCTTGCGGTCAACCGCGGCATCGTCGTCGATTCCGGCATGCAGACCTCGGATGGCGATATCCTGGCGCTTGGCGAGTGCGCCGAAGTCGGCGGCATGGTCTACGGTCTCGTCGCGCCCCTCTACGAAATGGCGCGTATTGCCGCATCGCATCTGGCCGGCGACCGCACGCCCGCCTTCGTCCATTCGGACACGCCGACGAAACTCAAGGTCACCGGCATCAACCTTTTCTCGCTTGGCGACTTTTCCGAAGGCGAAGACCGTGAGGAGATTGTGCTGCGCGACGCCGCCGCCGGCGTCTACAAGAGGCTTGTACTGAGGGACAACCGTATCATCGGCACGGTGCTCTACGGTGAAACCGCCGACGGCGCCTGGTTCAACGACCTGAAGAAAAAAGCCACTGATATCTCCGAAATGCGCGAAACGCTCATTTTTGGCCAGGCCTACCAGGGAGGGTCCCCGCTGGACCCTACGGCGGCCGTTGCAGCCTTGCCGGATGATGCGGAAATCTGCGGCTGCAACGGCGTCTGCAAGGGCAAGATCACATCGACAATCGCCGGCAAGGACCTGACATCGCTGGACGAGGTGCGCGCCCACACCAAGGCGTCCGCCTCCTGCGGTTCCTGCACCGGCCTCGTCGAACAGCTGATGAGCATCACGCTGGGCGACGCCTACAATCCGAAGGCCGTGCAACCCATGTGCGGCTGCACCGATCTCGGCCATGACGACGTGCGCCGCCTGATCATGGCCAAGGGGCTGAAAACCATTCCGGCGGTCATGCAGGAACTGGAGTGGAAGACCTCCTGCGGCTGCGCCAAATGCCGACCGGCGCTCAACTATTACCTCGTCTGCGACTGGCCGAATGAGTATGCCGACGACTATCAGTCGCGTTTCATCAACGAGCGCGTCCATGCCAATATCCAGAAGGACGGCACCTATTCCGTCGTGCCGCGCATGTGGGGCGGCGTGACCAATGCGGGCGAACTGCGGGCGATCGCCGATGTCGTCGACAGGTTCGAGATCCCGATGGTGAAAGTCACCGGCGGCCAGCGTATCGATCTGCTCGGCATCGAGAAGGAAGATCTGCCCGCCGTCTGGGCTGATCTCGGCAAGGCCGGCTTCGTCTCCGGCCAGGCCTATGCCAAGGGCCTGCGCACGGTAAAAACCTGCGTCGGCTCCGACTGGTGCCGCTTTGGCACGCAGGATTCGACCGGGCTCGGCATCCGCATCGAGAAGTTCATGTGGGGCTCCTGGACACCGGCGAAGCTGAAGCTGGCCGTCTCTGGCTGTCCGCGCAACTGCGCCGAGGCGACCTGCAAGGATATCGGCGTCATCTGCGTCGATTCAGGCTTCGAGATCCATTTCGCCGGTGCCGCCGGTCTCGACATCAAGGGCACGGAAGTACTTGGCCTCGTCAAAACCGAGGACGAGGCGCTGCGCTACATCGTGGCGCTGACGCAGATGTACCGCGAGCAAGGACGCTATCTCGAGCGCATCTATAAATGGGCTAAACGCATCGGGCTGGACGAAATCCGCCGCCAGATCATGGGCGATGCCGACAAGCGCCAGGCCTATTACGAGCGCTTCGTATTTTCCCAGAAGTTCGCCCAGGTCGATCCCTGGTCGGAGCGCGTCTCCGGTAAGGACAAGCATGAATTCCGGCCGATGGCGACGGTCGGCTATCCGGAGGCGGCGGAATGATGGAGATGGACATGAACTGGGTTGGTATCGGCGATATCACCGAAATCCCGCTGCGTGGCGCGCGCTGCGTCAAGACCCCGCAAGGCAAGATCGCCGTATTCCGTACGGCCGACAATGAAGTGTTTGCCATCGAGGACCATTGCCCGCACAAGGGCGGGCCGCTCAGCCAGGGTATCGTTCACGGAACGGCTGTCACCTGCCCGCTGCACAACTGGGTCATCTCGCTCGAAACCGGCAAGGCGCTAGGCGCCGATCAGGGCGAGGTACGAACGATCCGGGTGCGCAACGACAATGGTGCTCTCTCCATCGCGCTCGAAAGCCTGATGATGGCGGCGGAATAGGCCTATGTCAGAGTTTGCGGCAGCCCCCTCCTCCATCAGTTTCGCTGACATCTGCCCCACAAGGGGGGAGATCATTCTATTCCCTCTTGGTCTAGTAAGCGAGGGACGCAAGAAGCGTACGGTCAATCTCGCCCCTTGTGGGGGAGATGTCCCGGAGGGACAGAGGGGTGTAACGCACCTCAACGTCGAAATGCGGATACGGGGCACCTCTCATGTCCACTGAGACCAAGACCACTTGCCCCTATTGCGGCGTCGGTTGCGGCGTCATCGCAAAAATCGACGCCAACGGCACGGTCAGCGTCAAGGGTGACCCGGATCATCCAGCCAATTTCGGAAGGCTCTGTTCCAAGGGTTCGGCGCTGGCCGAAACCGTCGATCTTGACGGACGGGTTCTTCACCCGCAAATCAGTGGAGAGCGTGCAAGCTGGGACAAGGCGCTGGATCTGGTGGCCTCGCGCTTCTCGGAAACCATCGCAGAACATGGCCCGGATTCGGTGGCCTTCTACGTCTCCGGCCAGTTGCTGACCGAAGATTATTATGTCGCCAACAAGCTGATGAAAGGCTTCATCGGCTCGGCCAATATCGACACAAATTCCCGGCTCTGCATGTCCTCCTCCGTCGCGGGCCATCGCCGTGCTTTCGGCGCCGATACCGTGCCGGGCACCTACGAGGATATCGAGCTTGCAGATCTCGTCATCCTAACCGGCTCCAACCTCGCCTGGTGCCATCCGGTGATCTACCAGCGCCTCGCCGCCGCCAAGGCCGCCCGCCCATCGATGAAAGTCGTGGTCATCGACCCGCGCCGCACGATGACGGCCGATATCGCCGACCTGCATCTGGCCATCCGACCGGATGGCGACGTGTCGCTGTTCATGGGCCTGCTGGCCCATCTGGCCGGCACTTCTGCGATCGATCAGAACTATATCGGAACGCACACCAACGGTTTTGCCGAAACCTTTGCTGCTGCATCGGCCCTCGGCATCGCAGACCTGATGGAGCGCACAGGCCTGCCCTCCATGCAGTTGCGCCAGTTCTTCCGGATGTTTCAAGAAACGCAGAAAGTCGTCACCTGCTATAGCCAGGGCGTCAACCAGTCGGCATCGGGCACCGACAAGGTCAACGCCATCATCAATTGCCACCTGGCGACAGGACGCATCGGCCAGCCAGGCATGGGCCCGTTCTCGCTGACCGGCCAGCCGAACGCTATGGGCGGTCGCGAGGTCGGCGGTCTGGCCAACATGCTGGCCGCCCATATGGCGATCGAAAGTCCTGAAGATTGCGACCGCGTCAAGCGCTTCTGGAAATCGCCAGACATTGCCCGCAAACCCGGCCTCAAGGCCGTCGAGATGTTCCGCGCCGTGGCCGATGGCAGGATCAAGGCGCTCTGGATCATGGCCACCAACCCGGTTGTCTCGATGCCTGACGCGGATGCGGTGGCCGCTGCAATCGCTGCCTGTCCCTTCGTCGTGGTCTCGGACGTCCTTCAGGAAACCGACACGACGCAATACGCCCATGTCCTTTTGCCTTCTCTCGGCTGGGGCGAGAAGGACGGCACGGTCACCAATTCCGAACGTCGCATTTCCCGCCAACGTACGTTTCTTCCCGCGCTTGCCGAAGCCAAGCCCGACTGGTGGCAAATGGCCGAAGTCGGACGTCGCATGGGCTTTGCCGACCCCTTTTCCTTCCCCGCCGCAGCCGATGTCTTTGCCGAGCACGCTGCCCTCTCGGCTTTCGAAAACGACGGCAGCCGGGATTTCGATATCGGCGCTCACGCGAGGACCGATACTGCTACCTACGACGCCTTGGCACCGTTTCAATGGCCGCAGCAGGCAGACACAGACGCGCGGATCACGCGTTTCTTCAGTGATGGCGGCTTCTTCCACGCCGATCGTAAGGCGCGCTTCATTGCCGTTAGCGCTCCCGTTTCCGATCGAACCAATGCCGACTTCCCGCTGACGCTCAATACCGGCCGCATCCGCGACCAGTGGCACACGATGACGCGGACCGGCAAAAGCGCCCGCCTCTCCGCCCATATCGCCGAGCCCTTCGCCGAAATCCACCCGCGCGACGCAATGGAGATCGGTGTCTCCAGCGCGTCGCTCGTCGAGATCGAAAGCCCCTACGGGAAGGCCGTAGTGCGTGCCCTGGTCACCGACCGGCAGGCGCGCGGCAGCCTGTTCGTGCCGATGCACTGGAACGACCAGTTTGCCGCGAAAGCCCGTATCGACGCGGTCGTCGCGCCAGTGACAGACCCTATATCCGGCCAGCCGGCTTCCAAGAACGTCGCCATCGCTGCCCGGCCGCTGAAGGTGGAAAGCTACGGCTTTGCCGTCTCCTTCGCCAAACCGCAAAACCTCGACACCGCTTACTGGGCTCTGGCGAAGGCGGTCGGCGGCTGGCGGCTGGAGCTTGCATTCAATGCTGCACCAAGCAGCTGGACCGAATGGTGCCGTGCCCATTTCGGCATTCCCGATCATATCGAGCCGCTCGGTTATGCGGACGCCCAATCCGGCGACCTGCGCCTTGCCTTCTTTGACGGCGACCAGCTGCTCGCTGCCTTCTTCCTCGCCCGCCGCCCCGTCGCCGTCGCCCGCAACTGGGCGATCGAACAGCTCACCGTCCAACATGCCGAACTCGCCAAACGCTTCGCCGTCGTTGCCGGACGTCCGGGCGCCGGACGCGTGGACCCGGGCGCCACCGTCTGCTCGTGTTTCGGCGTCGGCGTCAACCAGATCGTCGCCGCTGTGCGGAGCGGCTGTCACAGCGTCGAGGCGGTCGGCAAGGAATTGAACGCCGGAACCAATTGCGGCTCGTGCCGCGCGGAAATCAGGGGGATCATCGATGGATGTCTTGCAGCTGCTGCCGAGTGACCGCAACGCCACCCCGTCCCGCATGGCGCCGCTTGCCAAGCTGCCGGTCTTCTGGGCGCTCGACGGAAAACGCGTCCTTGTCGCCGGCGGATCGGACGCCGCCGCCTGGAAGGCGGAGCTGCTGGCCGCCTGCGGCGCCGAAATCCATGTCTATGCCGAAGACCTGAGCGAGACGTTTTCGACCCTCATCGCTCAGGGTTCGGAATCCGAAAACGGGCGTTTCGTTCATCACGGCCATGAGTGGAATGCTGCCGCGTTCGACGATACAGCCATTGCCATCGCCGACTGCGAAGACGGTGAGGCAGCCGCGGCCTTCTTCGATGCCGCCTGCAAGGCCGGCGTCCCGGTCAACGTCATCGACAAACCAAGATACTGCCAGTTCCAGTTCGGCGCGATCGTCAACCGCTCCCCTGTAGTCGTCGCCATCTCTACCGACGGCGCGGCCCCGATCCTCGCCCAAGCCATCCGCCGCAGGATCGAGACATTGTTGCCGCCGTCGCTAAAATCATGGGCGGCGCTGGCGCATTCTATCCGCGACAAGGTTAATGCTAAGGTAAGCCCCGGAGCGCCAAGACGCGCCTTCTGGGAAAGCTTCGTCGATCGCGCTTTCGGCGCGCCGCCAGAGGCAAGCACGGAGGCCAATCTGATCTCCAACGCTCGCCGCAGTGTCCACAACATGAAATCGCCCATCGGGCGCGTGACCCTCGTCGGCGCCGGTCCCGGCGATGCGGAACTTTTGACGCTGAAAGCTGTGCGCGCCCTTCAGGCCGCCGACGTCATCTTGTTTGATGATCTGGTCTCCGATGAGGTGTTGGAACTCGCCCGCCGCGAGGCAAAGCGAATGCTAGTAGGAAAACGCGGCGGCCGGACGAGCTGCAAGCAGGAAGACATTAACGCCATGATGGTCACGCTTGCCAAGGCCGGCAAGCGCGTCGTGCGGCTGAAATCCGGCGACCCAATGATCTTCGGCCGCGCTGGCGAGGAGATCGCCTGTCTCGAAGAGGCGGGCATCCCCGTCGATGTCGTACCCGGCATCACCTCGGCTAGCGCCATGGCAGCAAGGCTCGGCGTCTCGCTGACGCACCGCGACCATGCGCAGGCGGTCCGTTTCGTCACAGGCCACTCGCGGTTCGGCTCCTTGCCAGCCGACATGAACTGGCACGATCTCGCTCATGCACGGACAACGACGATCTTCTACATGGGCGGTCGTACCGCAGGCCAGATCCGGATCCGGCTGTTGGAAGCCGGGATGAATGCTGACACACCCGTTGTAGTCGTCAGTGCAGTGACCCGCAACAATGAAGCCCGATGGTGTGGACGATTGAACGATCTGGCTTCAGCCGTCGTGGGCATGGGCGTCGACCATCCGATCCTGATCGGAGTGGGGCATGTATTCGCTCAGCTAGAATCCGCGCACAAGGCGTCAACGAAGCACCGGCGATCGGGAAAATACAAAGTCGTGGGGGAGCGCGCATGATCCTCTTGGACACTGTTGCCCCCTTCGCCCTGAGCTTGGCAATCGGGTTGAGCTGGGGAGGTTTTCGTCCAATTTTCTCGCGCGCGACCAGCGAAGCCACGCTGCGCTCGCCGGTGACAACGCTGGCGAGTGCAATCTGCGTAACTTCATTAGGAATGGCATTCAATGCTGAATCTACTGGACTTATGGGAATTGTTGCAGCAAGCGGTTTGTTTTTGGGAGTACTACTCGAAAAGTCTCCCGTGCACCCACCAAAGGTCTTCGCCCTGAGCCTAGCTGGCGCCCTTTTGGTTTTCCACCTGTCCATTATGGCTTGAGTATTAGAAATGTTCAATCCTGGGATGTCCTACCAAGTGGGTACCTTAACCGGTTTCCAGGCAACGGAACACATTTGCCTGTCACTGTTCCTTGTTTGCAGGCCCGGGCTCTTGGCGAGGTAGGTCGATATGAGCAATGCGGCAATTGCTGAGGCGACCGTGTTTGTGACGGCGAACACGTATGACCCGAAGGAATTTCTATCGCTTTCTCCGACTGAATCTCGAAAAGCCGATGACATACCGCTTCCGAGCCCTAGTTCACGCTGAACACCATGGCCACCGGCATCGACTTGCCCGGCCATTCGAAAGGAAAGGGAGAAAACAATGGCAAGCAATGCTTTGAAAGCACTTCTCGGCGTATTAGCCGTCGCTGGCTACCAAAACCGGGACAAGATCACGGAAATACTTCGCGGCCTTCGTAATCCATCGCAACTAGGCCCCGACGGCCAAACTCAATCGGGGGGGCTTGGGGATATTTTGGGCGGTCTGTCCGGAGGCAGTTTGGGTGGGCTGGGCGACCTTTTCCGAGGTGGTGCGAGTGGCGGATCGCTAAGCGGCGGACTGGGCGACCTCCTCAAGCAATTTGAACAAAAAGGTCAGGGCGAAACGGCAAAGTCGTGGGTCGAGCCCGGCCCAAACAAAGACATCGACGACAGCCAGCTTTCCGAAGTCCTCGGGCCGGAGATCTTGGATGACCTGGCGGCCAAGACGGGGTTGTCGCGCGACGAAATTCTCAGCCGCCTGAGCCGCGATCTGCCCAAGGCAGTGGACGACATGACGCCCGGTGGTCAACTGCCGGCAGACGACGTAGACGATTTGAATCCGACAGCGATGACGTCCGTCCCTCCCATAAAGCCGCAAATGGTTTGACCAGGCAACTCATCGCGGAAATCTCCACCGAGCGGGTATTGCTTGCAAAACAACAGTCTGCGCCGGGTCATTGACCCGGCGACACTGCAACATACTGGTAATAAGCCCATACGATAAGCACGACCGCGATCGCAGCGAGCCAGATCAGCGTCTTTTTCTGTCCGGAAGAGACTGTTCTCGGCTGCTTTTTCGGTTTCGGGCGCTGGAATTTTACAATGTTATCGTCGTTCATGCTGGTTCCTCTCGAAGATCGCTTTTTCGATAGCATGGGAACGGGTGGCGACGATACGCACTCTCCACACAGCGTTCCCTTGTTCCGTCGTGGCGGCTCCTTGGTCCGTGCGGTTTCAACGCGCGCCCTCCAAAGCGACGTCGCGCCCAGGGTTGGACGCTCTGCAAGGCAATGGTCTGCCTGATCATCGGCGACGACGGTGTGCAAGGTCGGCCTGGTGGAAAAGCGCCGTTGAAACCACCAGCACAAACTGCTCTACGCCGCCTCGTCAGCGCCGTGCTTTAACATGATTGCAGGGGAGATCGGGCCAGCCAGATAAAACGCAGAGCCGGCCTTATTGGTCGCTTCTCAGGTACTCCCAACGCATCTCAATGAACGCGATTTGGATGCGCATCAGTCAAGTAGAAGCGTTGCTGCGTCGATGCGCAATAAAGCGTGGGCGCCATCTGCTCGAACCACTGCCCGCATCATCAAATAGCCCCGTTTGGTAGAGGATAGTGAAATTCGAACGGCAGCACCTATGTCTGCCAAGCGAACACCGACGTGAGGGATAGATGTCAGCGGAAGTCAGACGACGCGCTGCGGAGAACGCGTTTCAACGTGCGCAGCAGGCCGGCCATGTTATTGAGCAGGATCAAAGGTTCCACACGTGGATCGAGGAATGGATTTCCGGACGAATGACGATGCCGGAAGTTGCAATGCGGTACCGTGCCTTAGTCATCGAACGATCGGCCGCCCGTCGTGCTGGCACCGCTCCTCACCTGTCTGAGATCTTGCAAAAAACAAAGACGGCGAGCGGAGCGGAGCCTGAACAGCCCTTCGACCTGGAAACCGAGATCAACCGCCTCATGGCGGAAGACCAGCGATAGCCAACGGTTTGACGTGGTATCGGGCCGATTTTGCAACGTGGCTTGACGGCAGCCATACGGGCGAGGACGTCAATGAAGATGTTCAGGTCAAGGGCTACCAGCGTGGGCGCGCTGGCACTCTGGGTTCGCCTCTTTGGGCCAAGTCGAACTAACCCAAAACAGCTTAGGCTGATCTGCGAACCCTAGACACAATGCCAAGATTTGATTGTGACAGTTAAATGACATTTTCTTCTCAGAACAAGCATGAAAAAAATTGTGAAAGTGTCGGACAACACGAATTAAATCCATCACGCGCTGGTCGATGGCGCTCAGGCTGGGCGGAGTGACAAAGCCCTATTTCAACACGTTGTTGAAGAGTGTCCCAAGGCGACAAGCAAGAAGATCGTGAAGGCGTCGCTGCTGGCGTTAAGTGACCCTATTTGAAAGACGCGAAGATACTTCACACAGTTTATGCGCTTGCCATCAAGCACCGTCTCGATCCCTGGTCGAAGGACGATATGGAGGAGCCGGATACAGGCATGGTCGGCGCCCCCAAAGCAAGCAAGCGATCATCGTAAAAAGCAGTTGGGGATCGGGTAACATCAGTCTGGACTCGCTGCGTGGAAAGAGCGGTCGCCGCTGTCCTTGGTGTGAGGAAAGCGTGAATATTGTCTGCGGTGGTTTGAATACCCGCCACTTTGCCCCGCGCATGCTAATTTCGACGGCCTGCGGACGGTAATCTCAGCGTTCCCGGGAGCGGAGGCCGTAGAGGCCGGCGCTCTGCCGTAAAGATTGCCCAAAAGCCCGCCGATCGTGCCGCCATTGTCATCGAAGTACGGAACCATGAACCTTATAGTGGTCGTGAGCGTTCCAATGCCGATAACAGGAAGGTGCGAATATGACCGAAACAGAGTTAAAACTCGAATTCCTCCCGGCCGACATTGAAAGATTGCTAGGATCCGACCTGCTCGGCGAACCAGCCGACAGCATCAGGCAGGATTCAACTTACTTCGATACGGGTGACTACCGTCTTCGCGCCGCTGGGTTTAGTCTTCGTATTCGCCGTTCGGGAGGCCAAAGCGTGCAGACGGTGAAGGCGACAGGGCCAGGTGCCTCCCTGTTTGCCCGCAGTGAATGGGAGACGTCTATCACACGCGACATGCCAGTCTTTGATCACTCCACTCCACTCCTTAACGAATTCGGACCGGTCGCTGCGGATTTATCACCGCAGTTTGAAATCTCGATCCACAGGCGCGTCTGGAGCTTGACTGAGGATGGGTCTAATATCGAGGCTGTTATCGACACGGGGCACGTCGATGCGTGGGATCGTCAGACATCCATTCTCGAATTAAAGCTTGAGCTTAAGGATGGCAACGCACGTGATCTCTTCACTTTCGCACGGAAAATAGAAGCGGTCGCATCGTTCAAATTCGCCGTGCTTTCCAAAGCAGAGCGAGGCTATCGATTGCTGGAGGCGCAGCTGTCCGTTTACAAAGTCGAGCCAATCGAGCTGGAGCCCGGCTCATCAGTGACCGAAGCGTTCCAAGCGATCGCCGCGTCGTGTTTCAGACAGTTCCGTTTAAACGAGACCCTATTGCTGGAAAGAAAGAATGCCGCGGCGCTTCACCAAGCGCGCGTGGCGCTCAGACGTTTGCGCTCGGCAATTTCTTTGTTCACGCCGATCTTTACAGATGACACAGCAAAACGGATGTCGGACGAATTCCGCTGGCTCGCTGGCGTGCTTGGCGAAGCCCGCAACCTCGACGTCCTGACTGCGCAGGCACACGAGCTGCGGGATCGGCTTGTTGAAGCCGGCACAGCCGCCTATGCGGATGTTGAAGACGCTCTGTCCTCCTTTCGTGCTAGGGCACTCATGGTGGATTTCAACGAATGGCTGCAATGCGGCGAGTATCTAGCCTCCGCCGCTGTGCTAGAGGCGCCGCGCAGCTCAGCGACCGATTTTGCGTGCGAGGCGATGGACAGGCTACGCAGGAAACTGAAGAAACGTGGACGCAATCTTGCAGGGGGGGAAGATGAACACCGGCACGAGGCGCGAAAGAATGCAAAGAAACTTCGTTACGCCGCCGAGTTTTTCGGCTCCCTGTTTGCCGGCAAGCGGGCAGCTCGTCGATACAAGCGTTTTATTGATGCTGTGGAAAAGCTCCAGGACCAACTTGGCGCGTTGAACGATCTCGCCACTGGACCCGACGTTCTGGACAAGTATGGATTGCGCGATCACCCAGAGGCCGATCGGCTTGTCTCTCATGCTGATAAGTCAGCACTCATTCATAAGGCTCAAGACGCGCTCGACGACGTGCTCGACGCCAAGAGGTTCTGGAAGTGACAGTCACCCGTCATTGAGCGGTCGCAAATACGCGGTAAATTCAAGGGGAGCACATCCCCTTCATTGTGCCATTCATTTGGACCTCGCGTTTGCGAGGTCTTTTTTTGGATAGCTGTTAAAGTCCGAATAGCCCTTCTCGGAGAGGGCGAGAAGGGCTGAAGGTTTTCGTGCTGAAAAGGCCACGCTTACAAAGGTCCGCCCTAGGCCACATTCAATATTACTAATTTATGTGAATGCCTGATGTCAGCCTGGTGTGATGCGACAACAACGCCGCAAGGTAGCTAAGGCCGGAGGCTTGGAGTCACCAAAGAACGCTTAAAAGTCGCTGTGAACTCAGTTCCGGTGTGCGTCTCCCGCTCATCTGTTCACCGTCCTGTGGATTGAACATCTTGCTACAATTTGTAAGATAATCGCGACTACGCACGTTCCGCACGACTTCAGCTCAATCTCGGTCTATGGCCAGTCTAATATTCGTCCAAGGCGTTGTTCTGCAAAGGTTCAGCTTCGGGGCTGACGCAGTCGGCGCCTACCACACCGGCTTTGCCCGGAGCAGAGGGAGCGGTCAATCAGCGCGCCAACACGAGATCGAGCGAGGTGCGGCCGTGAGGAGCTTGAGAGCTTCACCTATTAGGTAGATATCATTACGGACGTTGCCGACCATTTCGGTCGGTACCGCCTCAAGCGTCGGGAAAGCGGCGACCTCCGCAAACCACAACGGCGGGAACGGAAGTTTATTTTGTTCCCGAGGATCATTTTCCGTCACCCTGCGTTGTACCTGTTGGGATTCTGTACCTTTGGTGGTCTACAGAAGCCGAGACATTCGTGCAGCGCGTGGATTTTTCAAGCGGTTGAGAAGCAACCGCAAGATTCCCGCTGGGTTTGAATAACGCGCAGGTGCTGCCGCAAAACTCCTTTGTGCGCTGCCACAGATTGCCTGGGCAGCTTGGCAGCACTTACCGAGAAGGGATCATATGACGATGTCGAAATCCGAGGCACACCAGCCTGTAAAAGATGGTTGGCTTGCCGAGCGCCAGTTGCTCAGGGCCATGATCGACCAGGTGCCTGATTACCTTTTCGTCAAGGACCTAGATGGCCGCTTTGTCATGGTGAACCAAGCCGTCGTTCATATCCACGGCTTCGACACGCCTGAGCAGTTGATCGGCAAAAATGACTTCGATCTGCATGATGCCGGAAGTGCCGCGATATTTTTCGACATAGAGCAAAACGTCATTCACTCGACCCACGCGATGATCGACATGGAAGAGCTTGTCGTCGATGCCAACACCGGCGCAAAAAAGTGGCTTTCGACAACGAAAGTGCCCATGCGCAACGAGAACAATGTTGTCGTTGGCCTCGTTGGTATTTCCCGCGATATCACCGCCCGCAAGAAGGACGATTTTTTAAGGGACGAGCAAGCGGCGGTCCTCGAAATGATCGCCTTGAACTTGCCGCTGGAGGCAATTTTAGACCGGCTCGTTCTTTTGATGGAAAGCCAGCTAGAAGGTATTCTCGGCGCGATTTCGTTGGTGGACGAATCGGGCAAATATCTAAGGCACGGGGCAGCACCAACGCTGCCAATGGCGTACTGCCGAGCGTTTGATGGCAACGAAATCGGCTCGGGCATCGGCGCAACGTTCGCACCTCACCGCGAAAGCGTGGTTACATCGGACATTGCCGACGATCCACTCTGGACGGATCTTCGGAACCTGGCCCTACGGCCTAATCTGCGATCCTGCTGGTCGAGCCCCATCCTGTCGCATCATGGAGCGGTGCTGGGTACCTTAGCGATGTACTCCGATGTTGCCCGTCATCCCGGAACAACAGAGAAAAATCTTCTCCAAATGACAACGCGGATTGCCGCCATTGCTATCGAACGGCAGCATGCGGAAGATCGGATCAGCTTCATGGCACATCACGATATGCTCACCGGACTTCCCAACCGCAGTTTGCTCACGGATCGTCTCACTCAAGCCATGCTGCAGACCGAGCGCCATAATCCGTGGGTTTCGGTCGTCTTTGTCGATCTCGACAATTTCAAACTCGTGAACGATAGCCTTGGTCACAACGTCGGTGATAAAGTCCTGAAAACAGTTGCCCAACGCATGTTGGATTGTGTCCGTTCAACAGATGCCGTGGTCCGCCTCGGCGGTGACGAGTTCATTATCTTGCTGACTGACATGCCCGCCAACACGGACGCAATTTCTGCGAGCCTGCATCAGATCAAGATGGCGATAGCAGAACCGATCAGCATCAACGACCAAGTCTTACATGTCACCTGCAGCATGGGCGTTGCAACCTTTCCACATGACGGAACCGAGGCGGAAATGTTGATCGCGAACGCAGACGCCGCGATGTATAAGGCCAAGGATGCCGGCCGCGACAACTTCGAGTTCTTTACCGCCGAAATGAACACGCGGGTACATGAGCGTTTGGCACTACAGGACGGTATCCGCCAAGGCATTGCGCGCTCCGAATTCCATTTGGTCTATCAGCCCCAGGTAGACTTGAAATCTGGAAAGATGTTCGCGGTGGAAGCTCTCGTCCGTTGGCACCATCCCACCCTCGGCATCATATCTCCAATCCAGTTTATTCCCCTTGCCGAGGAGACGGGGCTAATCGTGCCGCTAGGGAATTGGGTGCTGCATGAAGCATGTCGGCAGAACAAACAATGGCAGGATGAGGGTCATGCGCCCATCACGGTCTGTGTCAACGTGTCGGCGCGCCAGTTTCAGGACGAGAACTGGACAGATCGTGTACTGCGCACCTTGTCCGAGACCGGACTGGATCCAAAATACCTTGAGCTGGAGCTGACGGAGAGCCTTGTCATGCGTGACGTTGAACGGGCGATAGCAACCATGAAAGATCTTCAGGTCGCCGGAATTGCTTTCGCCATCGATGACTTTGGGACGGGTTATTCCAGCTTAAGTGCGTTGAAGAACTTACCAGTCTCCCGGCTTAAGATCGATCAGTCGTTCGTACGCAATCTGGTCGAGGACGAAGACGACAGGACGATCGCCGCTGCGGTCATCTCGCTTGGGCAGAAGCTCAATTTGAAAGTCATTGCCGAGGGGGTCGAGACGGATGAACAGTTGGCGTTCCTGCGCGAAAACCAATGCGACGAAATCCAGGGTTACCATTTCAGCAAGCCGGTAGACGCAAAGGCAATCGAGGCGTTGCTCGCTGTACAAGCATCAGGGCGACCGCAGGTTGATACCGAGGCTTCAGAATGACGGCCTCAGCGCTAAACAGAACGGGCTTTGCGGTCGCTGTGATCGATGCCCTTTCGGCGCACATTTGCGTCTTGGATCGCCAAGGGGTGATCATGGCAGTCAATCGGGCCTGGCGAAAGTTTGGCGCGGAAAACGCGCATGGGGTCGAATTTTCCGATATCGGGCAGGATTACCTGCAGATTTGTCGAAACTCATCTGGGCCAGGCGCTATAGAGGCAGACGACTTTGCAGTTGGCGTGCGAGCGGTCCTTGACCGTAGAACTCCGCTTTTTCAGTTGGAGTATCCGTGTCATTCGCCGACAGCCTTCAGATGGTTTTTGGGTCGCGTGACCCCGCTGAACTTGCCAGACGGGGGCGCGGTCATTTCGCATGAGAACATCACCAGTCGCCGGGTTCTGGAAATCGAACTCGCCAAGCTCGCGGACACGGATCCTTTGACCGGGCTTCCCAATCGACGCTATTTTCTGGACAGGGCCAACATCCAGCTCGAGAAAGTGCACATGTTTTACACAAAGGCCTCGCTTGTTATGATCGATGTCGATCATTTTAAAACGGTCAATGATACCCACGGCCATCCGGCTGGGGATGAGGTCCTGAAATCTATCAGCCGTGGCTGCTTTGAACGTCTGCGGCAGAGTGATGTCATGGCTCGGTTCGGAGGGGAGGAGTTTATCATCCTGCTGCCCGAGACCGGTGTGATGGACGCTGCCGTCCTCGCAGAGAAACTCCGCAAATCGGTAGAGGAAAACGTTATCGAGATTGACGGCGGGGTAGTTTCCGTCACTGCTAGCTTTGGCGTCGCTGAAATCAGAATTGAAGATCTGACGATAGATACGGCATTGGCCCGCGCGGACAGGGCCCTTTATAAAGCTAAGCGCGCTGGCAGAAATTGCGTGAGGCAGGAGGACTTGCGGACGTCTTCAACGACCTGAAGTGGAAGTGGTGAGTTTTCTGATACTTAGTAAACAATCTTGGCATCTGCGTCGCGGAGGGCATCGGGCCGAACAGTTGCTTGGAATGGGTTGTTCTTGGCAAGGGTACCGATGCTCCAACGCCGTCGATCGAAAGGCTGAAACTGCGCTCCTGAGCAGTTCGGTCAACTGGAGTTGTCCGGAGACGGACGTCAGAAATCCGGAAGCTAAGCAAGAGTTATTGACCAAGATATCATTGCGGGCGGATTAAAGCGGCGCTGGTAGTCCTCTTATCAACCCTTGTAGAATGGGCCTTGAGCTTTGGGGTTATCGAACCATTAACCATTTCCAATGACTGTATTCGTTGGGCGGTTTTCGCCTGCTCCAGAGGAATACGACCATGTCGCCATCGTTCGGCTCGCTGATTTTTAGAGGTGCAATGCTGTGGGTGTCTATGGGCGCTGTATTCCCTGCGGCAGCGAGTTCTCTGACGCCAGAAGCGATCAATACTGCACCATTGGATGTTTTTCCCGCGATCTACACGCCAATGTCAAAAGAGATCGATCCGGTGGTTACGGCCGGCATAACGCCGGTATCTGTCGATGCGGATGCAGTTGCACTACCGTTCGACACGAACACGCCATCCGCGTCTGTCGCGCGTCTTCAGGTCCTGCTTGACCGCGCCGGAGCGTCTCCGGGCATCATCGATGGGCTGGATGGGGGGAACTTGCGGAGTGCGCTTTCAGCATTCGAAGCCATGCACGGTCTTTCTGCAGATGGCAAAATCGGGTCGCAGGTAATTGCTGCCATCGATGACCCCAACCAGGTGATCGGCAGCTATGTCATTACAAGCAAGGATATTTCTGCGGTTGTCGGTCCGATCCCCAAGGACTATGCGCAAATGGCAAAGATGAAATATCTCGGCTATGCAACCGTGACCGAGGGGCTGGCCGAACGGTTTCACATGGGAGAAGATCTTCTGACGGCACTCAATTCAAGCGCTCGATTTGTCGAAGGCGAAACGATATTCGTTGCTGATCTTGGGGGAAACAAAACGGGCAAGGCGGTCAGGCTTGAAGTCGACAAAGCCCGAGGCCAGGTTAGAGCCTACGCGGCTGACGGATCGTTGCTGGTTGCATATCCCGCGACAATCGGCAGCGAAACCAACCCTTCGCCATCCGGAACGCATACGGTTAAGACAGTCGTCGTGAACCCTGACTATACGTACAATCCCAAAATCAACTTTCAACAGGGAAACAACGACACTGTCCTGACCCTTCCTCCTGGTCCCAATGGCCCGGTTGGAACCGTGTGGATCGACTTGTCTGAGCCAACCTTCGGAATTCACGGTACACCGGAGCCGAGCCGTATCGACAAGACAGGCTCGCACGGATGTGTTCGTTTGACCAATTGGGATGCGGAAGAGCTTGCCAAATTGCTGACAAAAGACGTTCCGGTTGAATTTATGTGAGCCTAAGCCGCGGACCGCTGATCGGGACGATCCCAGTTGCGGTTCTGAGGCGAAAGAACGACTGCTCGCCCTGAAAGTATATGAACCGCAGACACACCAAATCCCACAGCTCCATCAAGGTGCACTAAACTGAATTACTTGCCCAATCTTCATGCCCGTGGCGAATTCGTACTACAAAAATTGTCTCATCGTCATCGATCCGATAAATGATTAGATGCGCTTTGAAGGGATGAATTCTGACGGGCGGATCAATCTCATCCCGTTCGCGCGCGATGCTTGGATTGACAGATATCAGATCAAATAATGCGAAAAGTTCATCGTGATAGCGCTTTGCCTGGTCTACTCCGAACATGCGGGCACCTTGCTCGGTGATCGCAATAATGTCCTCTTCCGCCTCGACAGAAAGCTTAAAACTCATGACTTGCTGGCACGAGCCATCGCCTCAGCAAAGAGTTCATCCTTTGATCGAATGCCAACGCCGCTTTGGAACCCGGCCTCCACGAAACTTTGCATGGCGGCAATCTTGTCGTTTCGTGTCTGGTCGCGTCGGATCAGGTCGCGCACGTAGTCGCTAGCGTTGGAATATCGCCCGGTCCTGGCTTGGGCCTCTACCCAGTCCTTCATCGGTTCTGGAAGAGATACGTTCATCGTGGCCATCGATAACCTCCATTTGAAGACACCATTATCGATTTTGGCAAAGTTTGTCAAAAAGTTCGAATGGCTCAACATACCAACGCCTTAACGCTTACCGCTGTGATGATGGATCGGACATCAAATCACACCAGCTTTCCCGAGCACCTTAGGCGTAGTCGGAGATCATAGGGCACACGTTCGGGACGACACCAAGCGGAAATGCGCTGGATGGGAGAACCTCACGCGCGTTGACGGGGAGATCGCCAAAGGAACAAAAAATTGCTGCCAGCGGCCGCAGAGAAGGCCGCTTCGATATTCCTCCCGCCATCGAGCCGGCTATGATCGCGACAGTCCGTAGCGGCCCGCATCGGAGAACCTTTCTGAGAACTCCGAGCGGGTGGAA
This sequence comes from Pararhizobium sp. DWP3-4, assembly GCF_049898205.1. Classification (NCBI taxonomy): domain Bacteria; kingdom Pseudomonadati; phylum Pseudomonadota; class Alphaproteobacteria; order Hyphomicrobiales; family Rhizobiaceae; genus Pararhizobium; species Pararhizobium sp. DWP3-4. The sequence goes on from NZ_JAFCXF010000005.1 coordinate 177,280, forward strand.
TGAGTCTTAGTGCATAAGCCATGACCCAGGCTAATCAGGCTGCTTTCGGCGGTGGGATGGATCGTATGGCTGCGCGACATTTATCAGTCGGGTCGCGATCGTTGTTAACGTCGCCGCAATGTCCGTCCAGCTTAGATTTCGTGATGGATCTGACCTAAAGTCGCGACATGCCCGAAGTCGAAAACTGCCGCCAACATTGTAGGCTGGAGAGACCAGACCACTAACAGGCAGCTTTGATAGCCGCTCCGACCTCATCAAAAAGCGACAAGCGGAGATCGTCGATACGAATTCCCACTGTCTCGCCAATGCCGTAGACGTTATCAGCTGGCGCGCTGACATTGATCAAGCCAAGCTTGGGATTACGCACGAACACGGAAGTCGTGCCGCCAAGATATTCGCTTGCCTCGACTGTTCCACGGCAGTGGCCGCTTTCTGGGGCAACCAGCGACAAATGTTCGGGTCGCGCCCCGAGTTGCACCGGAGCCGCATTGCTTGTCAGAGGCACCTCCATCAGACCTTCGCCAGACAGATCAATCTGGCCATGGCCGTTTCGACGGCAGGGCAGAACGTTCATCTTGGGGCTACCGATGAATTGAGCGACAAACAGATTGGCCGGCTTTTGATACAGCTCGTTTGGAGTTCCCTGCTGCATGACACTGCCGTCTTTCAGTACGACGATACGGTCTGCCAATGTCATCGCCTCGACTTGGTCGTGGGTGACGTAGATCATGGTCGCACCAAGCGTCCGGTGAAGCTTGGCGATCTCAAGCCGCATATCGACGCGAAGGGCCGCATCAAGATTGGACAACGGTTCGTCGAACAGAAAGCCGACCGGTTCGCGCACGATCGCCCGCCCGATGGCAACGCGCTGGCGCTGGCCGCCGGAAAGCTCTTTCGGATAACGGTCTAGCAGCGGAGTCAACTTTAGCGTATCGGCTGCCGCATCCACTTTCGCCTTGACAGTGCCGGCCGGAAGCTTGGCGAGTTTCAATCCAAATCCCATGTTCTGACGAACGGTCATGTGCGGGTAAAGGGCGTAGGACTGGAACACCATGGCGAGCTTGCGCTCGACCGGTGAGGCTGCGGTGACGTCGTCGCCGTCGATGAGGATCTGGCCGGACGTCGTCTGCTCCAACCCCGCAATCATCCGCAGAAGGGTGGATTTTCCGCAGCCGGATGGGCCGACGATCACGACAAACTCACCATTGGCAATCTCCAAATCGAGATCCCTGATGATCTCAACGGTGCCGTATTGCTTGCCAGCCTTGCGCAGCGAAATCGTACCCATGGTTATCTCCTAAAGAAACAAGTCAGCCCTTGACCGCTCCGGCCGTCATCGACCCGCTGATCTGGCGATACATGATGAGGCCCAAAAGGACCGGGGGCAGTGCGCCGACGATCATGACTGCAGACGCAACACCCCATTGCACGCCGCCGCCACTGGCGGCGAAGAAGAACGAGGCCCCAACGGTAATTGGCACAGCCTTGGAGGTGGTAAGCATCAGGCCGAACAAAAATTCGTTCCACGCGGTGATGAAACCGAAGATCAAGCTGGTGACGATGGCTGGGCGGCAAACGGGCGCGATTACGTGTAGAAGAATCTGCGTCCGGCTGGCCCCGTCCATCAGGGCTGCTTCGTCGAGTTCGCCGGGCAGGTCGCGAATGGCGTTGACCAGGATAACAAGTGCCAGTGGCAGATTGACGATCGTAAGGATCAGTCCAAGGCCAAGGCGGGTATCCAGCAGCGCCAGCCACTGGAACATCATGTAGAGCGGAATGGCAAAGATGATGAGCGGCATGGCGCGCAAATTGACGATGAAGGGCAAAAGCGTTCGTTCGCCGATCCTGCCACGGGCAATCGCATATGCTGCCGGGAGAGCGAGAAAAACCGCTAGCGTAGTGCCAATGAAGGCAACCGTGATGCTATTAAACAGGTAGAGGAAGATATTCAACCTGTCGGACACCTGAAAGACTGCGAGATAATTGTCCAGTGTCGGTGCCTCCACCCACAGGCCCGAATTGGCCGATAGTTCGCGCGTGCTTTTGAAGGACGTGACAACCGTAACCAGGATCGGAAAGTTCATCGCAAAAGCAGCAACGGCGAAGACGAGCCAGCGAAGAGCATTGATCATTTGAGCGCTCCCTTACGTCGGCTGGCAATAATATTCAGGCCGTAAAGTACTGTGAAGGAGACCGCAAACAGGATGACCGAGGCGGCCACTGCTTTGCCGATGGCGCCCTGCTTGAAGAAAGCTTCATAAATATAGATTGAAAGTGAAGCTGTGGAGCCGCCGGGACCGCTGCCGGTCAAAACATAGACGTTGTCGAAAACACGGAAACCATCGATGAAACGGATGAGGAGGGCAACGACGATCGTCGGCGCCATCAGCGGCAGTTCGATATACCACAGCAAATGGAAGCGGCGGGCTCCGTCCATTGCAGAGGCTTCGACGACCTCGGTCGGGATCGCTCTATAGGCCATGTAGAACAGCAACAGGGCAAACGGCGTCCACTGCAAGGTTTCCACGATGATGAGGGTCCAGAATGCCGAGGTTGGGCCGAGGAAGGAAACACTGGCGCCGAACCACGCCCAGAGATAGTAGGGCACCGGGCCAGCGAATTCGTGCAGCACAAGGCGGTACATCAGGCCGATGAGTGCTGGTGCCACCATTAACGGCATCATCAGGATCGCCATTAACCAGCTCCGCTTTTCGATCAGCGGGGAGAGAAAGATGGCTAGAAACAGCCCGAGCGTGCATTCGAGCAGAGCTGTCAGCGCGCCGAAGCGCAGCGAAAACCAGCTTGCCTGCCAAAACGCGCTGTCGTTCCAAACAGCGGCGAAGTTGGACAGGCCGGTGATCTTGGGCTGCCGTAGCGTTTCAAACGACACGTCAGAGATCGAATAGATCAAGTTGACGATCGCCGGAAAGCCGAGAAATAGCAGCAAGAACAGCACCAACGGAGTGGCCAGCAGTCTAAACTCGGAAATATTGGCGCGTTGTGTGGTCATCAAACCGGTCTGCATCTGATGGCAACTGGATAAGCGATCATCTGGACTTTTCCATTCGGTAAGAGATTGCCTGCTCGCCCAACGCCGCTACGCCGGCGTCCGGCCGGGGGGATAGCGGCGATACCGCCGCTATCCGTTTTGGCTATTTGAGCAAACCGGCCATGCCCTGTTCAGTGTGAGCAAGGGCCTCATCCAGAGATTGTTGGCCGGACCAGTAACCGGTGAACTCCTTGGCCTGCAGTTCGTAGACGGAGAGCGCCTTGGCTGAGGTGCCACCATTCATGACATAGCCGTATTTTGAGGCGAATTCGCCGAGCTTGACGAGGTCAGGGCGCTCCTTTGCGACTTGGGTAACGACTTCCGGCGTTAGTGCTGGGGCGCCGTTATGCCTCGCGTAGGTCAGAGCTGCTTCCTTCGAGGAGAGCCACTTGATGAAGGCCTGCGCGCCAGCCTTGTTTTCGGCGTTTTTGTTCAGGCCGAAGCCCAGGCCGTGAATGTGCGTGAAGCGGCCTTCGGGGCCGGCCGGTGGGGCGACAGTGTCGGTCACATCGGCAACGGCAGGTGACTTTTCCTTGTTTGTCAGATCAGAGGCCGCGGCGTTCCATTGCATCATCGCGGCAACCTGGCCCGACGTATAGGCGGCGTTGGCTTCGGCAAACTCATAGGACAGTGAATCGCGTGGCGTGGCGCCGGCATCATAGAGAAGCTTGTATGTTTCAAGGCCTTTGCGATAGGCATCGGAATTGACCGTGATCTTGCCGGCATCGTCCATCCAGTTGCCGCCATAAGCGCGTGGTATGGACTGGAATACCATCATGTTGAACAGCAGGTTTTTGAGCTGCAGGACCGTGCCGTAGCGCGTTGGGCTATCCGGATTGACGGACTGGCTAAAATACAGCGCGGTCGCTGCATAGTCGTCCCAGGTCCATTCGTCCGGGGTTTTCGGCTCAAGCTTCTTGCCCAGGTGCTTTTCAGAAATCTCTGCGTACTTGGCCTTGCCCGCGTCGTCCTTCATAAGGCCGTCAATCAGGTCCTTGCGATAATACATGAAGTGCAGCGAGAGGTCGGTCGGGACGCCGAACTGCTTGCTTTCGTATTGCATCGTCTTGAGCACGGCATCGCCATAAACGGACGCAGCCTCCTCTGACAACGCGACCGGCTCCATGAACGGCGCGTAGCGGCCAATGGAATAGGTTGCGAGCAGATTGACGTCGAAGGCCTTGGAGCCGGCGGCAAGGTCTGCCTGAAGTTTGTCCCAGAAGCCATCGCGGTTGAAGAACAACAGCTCGACCTTGTCATTTTCGGAGACTCCGGGTTTGGCGTTGTAGACATCTGCGGCGGCGCGCAATGCTGTTTCTTCGGGGCCGCCGGGCCAGCCGAGTACTGTCACCTTGGCGAATGCGGGGCCTGCAAGAAGCCCGGCGATGGCGACTGCGAGAAGGCCGCCCTTTCTGATCCTCGAAAATATCATTTTAGTTCTCCTCTATGGTGATTTTTCTGTTGGTTTTTTGCAAGATCGGCGATGCCCACGACGCCAGCGCTTTCCCCAAGTGCGGCGGCGTGGAGTTTCGGTGTAAGCCGCGGCGGCAGGCCTTCAAGTGCGTGCCGGACGGTGTCGAGATAGTTAGGTGCAAGCCCGATGCCGCCGCCGATGACGATGCGCACGGGGTCGAGTGCAAGGTGGACATTGCGGCAAAGCTGGGCTGTTTGGCGTGCAGACGCATTGATAATATTTTTTGCCCATTCTTTACCAGCGGCTGCAGCTTCGAATACCTCGCGTGCAGTGGCATCCGGCTGATGATCTGCCGCTTGGCTGGCAATCCAGCGGCCGGAAACCTGATCTTCCAGTGTGCCGGCAACATTGTCGGCGACGCGGAACTGTCCGAAATGACCGGCGAGCCCAAACATGGGTTTGCCATTGACGACGAGTCCACCGCCGATTCCTGTCGAGATTGTCAGGAAGACCATGTCTTCGTTTCGGCCAGCACCGAAACGGTACTCGCCCCAGGCTGCGGCCTGAGCATCGTTGGCCGTAAGTACCGGCATTCCGCCTGAAAGCTGCATGATTGTCTCTCTCAGCGGAAACCGATCGGGTATGTCGAGCGTGTTTCGGTTGAGCGCCGACCAATGGCCGTCATCGATGATACCAGTGACGGCGGCACCGATAGTGGCGTATCGACCCTGCCAGGATATGATCGCTGCAAAAAGCGCCTCAAGCCACAGTGCGGGATCGCCACTACGCGGTGTGGGTAGCGTGTGGGCGTCCAACACCGTGCTGCCGCGTACCAGTGCAGCGAGCATCTTGGTGCCGCCTATATCGAGTGCGAGAACAGTGTCAGGGGACGCCATACCGGTCATGCCTTGATGGTAGTGAGGGTTTCGTCGAGGGCGGCTCGGAACCATGAGGTCACGTATTCCGGCCGGGTGATGGCCGAGCCGACAACAACCATGAAAGCGCCGCTCGCAAGCGCCTTGGACGCCTGCTCGGGCGTGCGAACATTGCCTTCGGCGATGACGTGAGGCGTAAGCTTTGAAGCTTCAGCGATCAGCGAGAAATCCGGTTCCGTGGGTTCAACCGGCCCAGTATAGCCGGCAAGCGTGGTGCCGACGATCTCGGCGCCCTCGGCGATCGCCTGTTCAGCGTCCGGCAGAACCGAGCAATCTGCCATGGCGATGCGGCCGTGTGCATGAATTCGGTCGACCAGTGTCTTGGTATCGATCGGACGGATGCGTTGCGTCGCGTCGTAGGCAATGATATCGGCGCCGGCTGCTGCCAAAGCATCGACATCCTCAAGCCAGGGTGTGATGCGCACCGGCGTGTCTTCAAGGTCGCGCTTGACCAAGCCGATAATCGGCTTGTCGGTGGCCGCACGGACAGCCCGGACATAATCTGCCGATTCGATACGCAGCCCCGCAGCGCCACCATCCAGCGCCGCCAGCCCGAATCCGACGACCATTGCGGCGTTGTCCATCGCGCCGCCCTTCACCGGCTGGCACGATACGATAAGTCCATTTTTCAAGGCCTGAATGTCAAGCGCCACGTCCGGCTCTCCTGTTGTGCCATCACGGTAACAGGACAAGACCAGATTGCAACAGGACTTTAACTGGTATTATCGCATTAGCTCGATGACGAAGTCGTAGACATCACCGCGATATTTGGTTTGCGTGAATTCGACAATCTGGCCATCGGCAAGGAAGCAACGGCGCTCCATGATCAACAAACTCGCATCTTCGGGCGTACCGAGCAGACGGCGCTCCTCTTCGCTTGCGGGCTTTGCCTGCATGCGCTGCAGGGCGCGAACGGGGAGCGCGCTATTGGCTTCCAGGTATTCATAAAGCGAGTCCTGGATCGAATGCGGATCCGGCACAAAGCGAGCCGGCAAGGTCGCTGTCTCGATGGCGATAGGGACGTTGTCCGCTGTACGCAGGCGCCGGAGACGAACGATCTTTTCGCTGCCGGAAATACCCAGCGCCATCATTTCGGCCGGCGATGGGCGTGAAATATCGCGCGAAATCCACCTGCATCCGGGCTCGAGGCCGCGCGAGCGCATGTCTTCTGAAAAGCTCGTCATCGTAGCCAGGGACTTTTCGAGGCGCGAAGAAACCACCGTCTTGGCGCCTTGGCGGCGATCGAGAAAGCCGTCGGAGACCAGGCCATCTATTGCTTTGCGTACCGTGACACGCGAGATATTCAACGCCTCACATAACATGCGTTCGCTCGGGATAACGGCGCCGTGCCTAATCTGTGCCGCCCCGATGGCCGCCTTGATGCCGTCTTCCAGCTTGCGGTAAAGCGGCTCATTGCTTTCGATCGCGAGCGCCTGTTTGAGAAGATCAAATGTTGTCTGGTCACCCATTGGAATACTCACTTAAAAGAGAGCACTCTTATGCAAATTTTTTTTCTACAGGTAAACTGGTATTGTTCTTGTCGTCTCTTCGAAAATTAATTCGCAGCGCGGTCACATTGGTCCGGCATTGTCGATGGGAGATTTGGCCAGATTGGCCAATGCCATTCAAGGCGTTCAATCGCACTCTTCGAAAGCCTTGCCCGGGTCACGCTGTTTTTGATTTGCTACTAGACCGGACTTACCCGCGCCAAACCAGTGACACAATATGACCTTAGCATGAAACGTGCGGAGGCATCCCGGGAGGCCTTCGGATGCAAGATCCGTCCAATCCGCGTAAGCAGCCGTAATACAATACTCCTCCTGGAGCGGCTCTGCTGCGCGACGGGAACTGGCGTCATAGACCTGCGCTGGTCTTCAAACCCGCCGATGGTGGGCGCGGCACGCCAAAGAGTGAAAGAATCTCGTCCAGAAGATCGTTTGCACTGTCCTCGTCAATTTCGACACGCGCCTGCCCTTTGTCGGTATCCATGACCAGCAAACCGCGCAGTGGATCGTTCGACAGCAGTGTCAATTGCGACTTGATCAGCTTGGGGTTATTCACATCTACAATCATTTGAGACATCCGTTGAAACAAGGCTGAACTACCAAAAAAATATTTTAGACACACCTAATTAACACGTGGATCGGGTGAGAATTTCAATCCGAGTAACTGCAAGGGATCTGTCCTGTCCTGCAGCCAGCGAACGCTGGTAAAGGCGCCATAACGCAATGGAGTAGCGGCTAAACACTGAAGTCGGACTTACCCTGATCATTAGAATTGTACTCATGGGAAAGACACGGCAATATATATTAACATTTTCTAAAATAAAATGGAACAATCCGCACTTTTCGGCGTTTGCGCCTCAACCGGAGGGGGTGCAGTTATGGCGCAAAAGTTTTTTTTCCATCTGAGAGATGGCGAGAGTTTTGACGAAGATACCGTAGGTGTCGATTTGCCGAACTCCAATGAGGCACGTCGCCAGGGAAGGCTGGCACTGCACGAATTGATCATCGAAGAAATTGCCACCGGCTTGCCCGTTGGTGATCGGTCATTCGAGGTGACCGACGAGGAAGGCTTTATGCACTTCAAGTTGGCATTCCGCGACATCGTGCATCGCTGAGGCGGCCCGTGCCGATCAGGCTGGGCAATCCACGGAACATTCCCGACCGTAGAACAGTTCATGGCGAACACGGTAAGGAGTGACCCATGCCAATGTTCTACTAGAACCTACGCTCCGGCGATTACCTCGCGGAAGGCACAGTAGGCGTACATTCACCGGACATGGAATCAGCTCGGAAATCCGCCATAATTGCTGCTCGGCACGTGCTGAACCAGTCGGCTGCGATGCGCTTACCTGCGAACGGCGGAATAGTCGAAGTCTGCGACGATCAAGGCTCTACCCTCTTCAGCATTAGCCTCAAGGACGTGCTGCATAGTTGATTGTCAGCGTTCCTAATCTGCATCGGTTCGCGCATTCGGTAGCCTGAGCTGGAATTCCCGTTGACCCCATGGTCGGCTATCCTCTTGAACGACCGATTTCAGGCGCAGGCTGAGACCTTGGCTTCCTTGATGCGGGGATAATCATAGGCGTTTACTTTCGAGGTCGTATAGCCGGCACCAACCAGTGCCTCCGCAAGTTTTATGGCCGCCGTCACGCCGTCAATGACCGGTATGCCTGTCGCGTGTCTCAGCCGGTCGCACAGGGTCGACATACCGGCGCAGCCGAGGATGATGGCCTCCGCCCGGTCCACGCGTTTGGCCGCTTCGATCTCGATTGTCAGCAGACGCTCCGCCTCGACAGGATCCTCCTCCAGCCCAAGTACTGGGAGGTTGATGGCGCGCACGTTGCGGCAATGGCGCTCCGCCCCATAGTTGCTCACCAGATCCTCGATGATAGGGATCGAGCGTGGTAGCGTGGTGACGATTGAAAACCGGCGGCTGATGGTCATGGCGACCTGAACGGCTGCCTGGCAAATACCAATGACCGGTCCGCGCGCCACTTCGCGCGCAGCATGCAAACCTGGATCATCGAAACAGGCCACCACATAGGCATCGATGCCCAGGCGTTCACCCCTTCGGATTTCGTCCAGCATGCCCGGCACCGCTATGGCCTCGTCGGCGCCGCCTTCGATGCTAACAGGCGTGCCAAGCGGATTGACGGCGGAAACATCCGTATCCCCATGCTTGACGCGCAGCGCGCTCGCCAGTGCCTGAGCGGTCATGGATGCGGTTGAGTTGGGATTGATAAGACGGATATGCATGGAATGGAACCTTTCAGCGCCCCTCAATCGCCCTGCGGCTTGATGAAATCGGCAATTGACGGAGCCTTCAGAACGAACTGGCGGTCCGAGGTGATGTAGTTGTCGGCATGCAGCCGGGCGATCGGCTGGTACTGTTCCGGGTCGACATAATGTCCCTCGCGATCCAGGCATTCGCGCCGGACGTGCATATGAACGACTTCGCCCAGAACCAGGGTGCGGCGCGGGTAGTCGATAAAGCGCTCGACCCTGCATTCAAAAACGCAGGGCGATTGCGCCGCATAGGCTGCGTCGATACTGGTGCATGGGGCCGCGGTGAGACCGGCCATGGACAGCTCATCCACCTCGCTGTCAAAGCCAAGGCCGCAGACCAGCATCTGCTGCGAGAGAGCCATGTCCACCATGTTGATGGCGAATTCCTTACTGCGGCGGATATTTGCCGTCGTATCCTTTTCCTCGCCCGTAAGGCGCGGCTGGATGCCGAGAACAACGATAGCCGGATCATGGGAGAATACGTTGAAAAAGCTCATCGGCGCTGCATTGTTATGTCCGGCCCGAGAGCGTGTCGTCACCAACGCGATCGGCCGCGGTCCGATGAAGTTCGTCAGCAAGCGGTAGCGGCTTTGCGGATCAAGGTGGGTGAAGTCAAATTCCATCGCGCCGTTCCAAATGAATAATCAACAATATCATTTCATATTGTTGACAATCCTGCAATCAAAATTCTGCTGTTACGGTTGACTTTTTCTGCCGTTTCACGCTTGTCTAACCCCAATGGGGAGTGAATTTGATGACCGAACAAAGCGGCCCTTCTACGCAGCAGATTGTCGAGAAAGTCTGGCTCTCCATTGCCGAGCGGAGGCTGCGGCCAGGTGTCCAGCTCAAGGAAGAGCAACTGGCTACAATTTTCAATGTCAGCCGCGCCAGAATTCGCCAGGCTCTTTCGGTTCTTGAACGAGACGGGCTCGTTACGATTATTCCAAATCGGGGCGCCTTCATTTGCAAACCCTCTGTCGAAGAGGCCCGGGATGTGTTCTTCGTGCGAAGAACGGTAGAACGCTGCGTCATCGAGCGGTTGTGCGTATCGGTCTCCAAGCCCAATCTGAAGCGTCTGCGCGAGCATGTCGCCAAGGAGCGCATCGCCAACGCCCAGGATGTCACTACCGACATTATCAAACTCTCGGGCGGTTTTCACCTGCTACTCGCCGAGACCGTCGGCTCCGACTTCCTATTTACGACCATGCGGGACCTGATCTCCAGATCGTCGCTGATTACAGCCGTCTACCGCAATACCAACCGCTTCAACTGCGGACCGGACGAACATGCCGAGATCGTCGAGGCGATCGCCAGCAATGATGTTGAAAAGGCAACCCATCTGATGGCCCATCATCTGGACCACGTGGAATCCGAACTCGATCTCAGCGAAATCCGCGACCTTTCCCACGACCTGCGCGCAGCGTTGAGCTGAGCCACCGGTCAGGCGCTCGCCGTTGCATCGGTCGCAAGATGGCAGGCGACGCGCGTACCGTTGGCAAGTGCCCGAACGGCCGGCACTTCCGCCGAACAGCGCGCCGTTGCGATCGGGCAGCGTGGGTGGAAGGTGCATCCGGAGGGCGGTTTGAGCGGGCTTGGCACTTCGCCGGTTGCCAGTTCCCGGTCGCGCTGCGGCGCGTCGATGTTGGGAATGGTCTGCAGCAGAAGCTGCGTGTAGGGATGACGAGGGCGAGCAAAAAGCTCCTCGGTATCGCCCTCTTCGACGATGCGGCCCAGATACATGACCGCGATGCGATCCGACATGTGTCGCACCACGCTCATGTCGTGGCTGATGAAGAGGTAGGTGAGGCCCAATTCATCCTGAAGACGCCGCATGAGGTTGAGAACTTGAGCCTGAACCGAGACGTCGAGCGCCGAGGTCGGTTCGTCGCACACGAGAAATTCCGGCTCGCCTGCCAGAGCGCGGGCAATCGATATACGCTGGCGCTGACCACCGGAAAACTCGTGCGGAAATTTATCTCCGTCGGACGCAGAAAGCCCGACAGTCAGGAGAAGCTCCTCGACGCGCTCGGTGACTTCGGCAGCAGTGTCGCGCAGCTTCAGTTCGCGCAAGGGCTCGGCGATGATGTTCTTTACCCGCCAGCGCGGATTGAGCGAAGCGTAGGGATCCTGGAAAATCATCTGGGCGGAGAGTGGTGCCCCTGTCCGGCCAGGCGCAAACCTGATCTCTCCGGCGCTTGCCTTGTGCAATCCCGTGACCAACCGGGCAACTGTTGATTTGCCGCAGCCGCTCTCTCCGACGATGCTGAGGCAGCCGCCGGCGGGCACGGTAAAATCGATATCGTTGACCGCCTGCACGAACTGGCGCGGCTTACGCTCAATCACCCGGTTGAGCCAAGGGGCGGAAACGTCGAAAGTCTTGACCAGACCGTTGACGGTCAAGGCCGGCTTTTTCTGAGCAGATACGGTCATGTTGTTCCTCCCGCGTTAAGCCAGCAGGCGCTGGCGCCATCGCCAATGGCTATGAGTTCGGGTCTCTGGCGCAGACACCGCGAGCCGACGGAAACGCAACGCGGATTGAAGGCGCAACCTGCGGGAATGGCGTCCAGGCGCGGCATCGAGCCGTCGATCTGATTGAGCTTTTCAACGCGTGCGCCAAGCGATGGGATCGATGCCATCAGCCCTTGCGTATAGGGATGACGCGGTGCATGCAGCACTTGTTCGACCGGCCCAATTTCGATGAGGCGGCCAGCATACATGACAGCGACGCGGTCTGCGGCTTCGGCAATGACTCCCATGTCATGGGTCACCAGCATGACTGCCGTCCGCTTCTCCTTGCAGAGCCTGCGAAGCAGCGAAATGATCTGCGCCTGGATCGAGACGTCGAGCGCGGTGGTCGGCTCGTCGGCAATAATGAGCTTGGGCGACGCCGCGAGGGCGAGCGCGATAACCACGCGCTGTCGCATACCGCCTGAAAACTGGTGCGGATAATGGTCAACCCGCAGCTCAGGCGCCGGAATGCCGACATCGCGCAAAAGCTGCACGGCTCGGGCGCGCGCCTCGACCTTACCCATTGAAAGATGCAGGCGGATCGTTTCCGTAAGTTGCGAGCCGACAGTGAACAACGGATTGAGCGACGTCAGCGGATCCTGAAAGATCGCCCCGATCTCCCGGCCTCTGATCTGCTCCATGGCGCGATCGTCGAGCGTGTCGATCCGGCGGTCGCCGAGCCAGATTTCACCGCCGCTAATCCGGCCAGGTCGCTCGAGCAAGCCCTGAATCGCCAGACCCGTCATCGATTTACCGGCGCCGGATTCACCGACGACGCCGAGGATCTCGCCTGCACGGATGGACAGGCTGATATCCGACAGCGGTGTCACGGCGCCACGGCGGCCTGGAAACTCCACCTGAAGATTGCGGACGTCAATGACCGATTTTTCTACTTCACCCATGGGTATCAACCTCGATCGGATAGCTCGGCGAGAAGATTTCGGAAACTGGCGGATTGTTCCAGCTCCGTTCCGGATATTTGGCGATCAGCCCCTCATACTGCGTCTGCGCCTCGACGCGGGCTTGCTCCATGTCGATGCCTGCAAGCTTGCGGTTCAGCATCGAGACACGGCCATCGACGAAGACGGCGCGGGTGACCTTGCCGGAGCCGCCGGTTACCAGCGTCGTGATGGGGTCGATGGACGGCGCCATAATGGTATCGTCGAGATCGAAGACCGCAATGTCGGCGCGGGCACCCGGCGAAAGATGGCCTAGATCCGGACGCCCGAGCGCACGGGCACCGCCAAGCGTTGCAGCGTTGTAGAGGTCGGCCGACCTCACATGATCTGGTGTACCGTCGTTGATGCGGCAGGTGATAAGCCCGACGAGCAGGTTCATCAGCATGTCCGCAGGTGCCGTATCCGTGCCCATGGCAATGTTGATGCCACGCTTGCGGCAGGCAGAGAAGGAATTCAGCGTGCTGCCGCCACGGCTGGAAACCAGCGGACAGTGCACGATTGAAACACCATTTTGCGCATAAAGCTCCAGGTCTTCCTCGGTGGCGTTCGTGGCATGCGGGGCGATCAGCCGGTCGCTGAGGAGGCCAGCCTTGGCGAGCCATACCGGTGCGGTCGAACCGTGCAGCATGCGGACTGTATCCACCTCCATGGCGCCCTGCGCCATGTGCAGGCGAAACTTGACGCCCAGATCGCGTGCGGCGGCGTCTGTCCGTTGCAGAAGGTTTAGCGTCGATGTCTCGACCCGATCCGGCGCCAGCATTCCGCGCACGAGATCCCCATGGCTTCCGTGCTGCCGTTCGATATAGGCGATGGCGCCGTTCAGCCCGTGGAAGCCTCGCTCCTCGTCGAACACCGGAACTATCTTGCCGGGCTTTTCCAGAACCATGCCGCCCGAGCGATAGGCCGGGCTCAGATAGACACGCAAGCCGAGCTCGCCGGCGGCATCTGCTGCTGCGTCAAATTCAGCGGCAGTTTCGCCCCATTCGCGATAGAACAGCGAGGCGATGGGTGCCGCTGTCGTGATGCCGTTAAGGAGCAGTTGGCCGAAAGCAAAACGCTTCTGGAAGGCCAACTCGTCCTGGCTGTACATTTCATAAGGGCCTGCCTCGACATAGGAGCGCGGCCAGACGCGGCCTTTGGTCCAGCCGGGATGATTGTCGATGCCCAGAATGGTCGTGTCGAGGTCGGACAACGCATCGAGATCGATCAGACCGGGGCTGATCAGCGCGTTGCCGAAATCGATGCGGCGGGCTACCTCTCCGGCAAAACGGTGACCAACGAAAAGGATCTCGCCATTTTCGAAAACAACTTCACCGTTCTGCAGAAGCCGGTGATTGCCATCCTTATAGCCAACCACCCAGCTTGCGGTAATAAGCGTGCGGCGTTCCGGACGGCTGCCAAGCGCGAGGGATGCAAGGTCTTTCCTCATCACGGCATCTCCACCAAGGCTTCGCCTTGACGGGCAGTGACCTTGCCTGCCTTCAGGACCAATGGCCGAGGCGCGATATCAACCACAGCATGGGCGAGCGTCTCGCCGGTCAAGAGGGTCAAATCGGCATTGCATCCAATCTGCAGGCCGTAGTTTTCCAGCCGCATCACGTCGGCTCCCCCTTGGGAGACGACATGCAGAACATGAGCAAGCTCGATGTCGGAACGCAGCCCGTTTTTCATGCCTATGACCTTGGCGCGGTCCAGCATATCCGGCTGACCCCACGGACCCCAGGTGTCGCGGATACCGTCACAGCCGCCGCCAACGCGCACACCGGCCTCCTTCAACCGCATGATGGAAGGCACGTTGGCCGAGGGCGCTCCGGTCGTCAGAATCGCGACATCGAGCCGGGCGATCTCGTCGATCAGCTTGCCGACGCGCAGATAGTCATTCATGCCGAGTGCGAAGGCGTGGCTGATCGCAACTTTGCCTTCCATGCCATGGGCACGGATGCGCTCGAAAATCAGCTCCATGGTGAAGGCGCCGAGATCGGCTGCTTCATGCAGGTGAATGTCGATCGGAACGCCATGCTTGACGGCAAGGGCAAAGAGGATGTCGAGCTGGCCCTTCGGATCGCGGTCGATGCCGCACGGGTCGATGCCACCCAGCACTTCGCAACCCTGGCGCAGGGCTTCGTCCAGAAGCTCCACCGTACCGGCCATGACCATCACGCCGGACTGTGGGAAGGCAACGATTTCGATATCGATGACACCCTTCAGCTTTTCGCGGGTTTCCCAGACACCTTCGACAAGCGAAAGGCCGTGGGTTGGATCAATATCGACATGGCTACGGATATGCGTGCCGCCGTTAGCGGCGAGCCCGATCGCGTGGCGCATGGACTGGCGATGCGGATCCATGCCGATTTCAAGCCGGTTTTCCCGTTCGAAATCGATCCGCTCGCGCAGGACTGCGGCGCGGTTGTTTACATGCCAGGGCATGCCCCAGGTGGTCTTGTCGAGATGGGTATGGGCATCGATCAAACCGGGAACTGCGATGGCGTTGCCGCCGTCCTCGACGGACATGCCGGGCTCGGGCTCAAACGTTCCAAAACCTGCAATCTTCCCGGCCTTGATCAGGACATCGC
Organism: Pararhizobium sp. DWP3-4; assembly: GCF_049898205.1. Taxonomy (NCBI): domain Bacteria; kingdom Pseudomonadati; phylum Pseudomonadota; class Alphaproteobacteria; order Hyphomicrobiales; family Rhizobiaceae; genus Pararhizobium; species Pararhizobium sp. DWP3-4. Next base: position 192,509 of record NZ_JAFCXF010000005.1, read on the forward strand.
AGCTTTCACCGGCCTTCGGCCTGACATTGCGGAGCAAGAGATCGTGCATGGAACTTACCTCAGTTTCGGATTGAGCGCATCGCGCAGCCAATCGCCGAGCACATTGACGGTGACGACCAGCAGGCAGAGTTGAGCGACGGGGAACAGGACGATCCACCAGGAACCAGAAAACAGGAATTGATTGCCGATGCGGATCAGCGTTCCAAGCGAAGGTTGACTTGGCGGCATGCCTATACCCAGAAACGACAGCGTCGCCTCCGTCAGGATAGCCATGCCGAAATTCAGCGTGGCAGCGACCATGATCGGTGTCAGCGTATTGGGCAAAATATGGTGAGCCATGATGCGCCGGGACGGTACGCCAATGAGTTTGGCCGCCTGCACGTAGTCCTTGCCGCTCTCAACAATCGCCTGGGCGCGCACCGTTCGGGCATATTGCACCCATGCCGAAAGAGCGATGGCGAGGACGAGCACGGCCGATGCGCCGATCTCGCGCAGGCTTTCTGGCAGCATCTGGCGCACGACGGTCGAAACGAGGATCGCAACGAGGATCGTTGGAATAGAGAGCATAATGTCGCCGATGCGCATCAATAGATTGTCGATGAACCCGCCGAAATATCCGGCAATCAGACCGGCGGTCAAACCGATGACCAGGGACAGTGCCACGGAGGCGATGCCGATGACGATCGAAATGCGCGTGCCGTAGAGAATGGCCGAGAGCATGTCGCGGCCCTGCGTGTCGGTTCCCAGCAAATAGGGCCACTCGCCGCCGTCCTGCCAGATCGGCGGCAGCTCAGCTTTCCACATATCGAGGAGTGCCCCGTCATACGGGTTCTGCGGCGCGATCAACGGCGCAAAAATTGCCGTCAGGATGAGTACCGCCAACAGAATGGCGCTGATCTGCGCTGATCTGCTCTGACTGAAAGACCAACAGAGATCGCTGTTGCGGATACGTTTGAACAGAGACGGACGGACGGCCTTGGCCGCTTGCGAAACTTCAGTGGTCATCGAACAGGCCCCGTTTCTCAGTGTGCGTTGCGCAGGCGGGGATCAATCACCGCGTAGGCGATATCAACCAGCATGTTGAGGACAACAAAGATGAAGGAAATAATGCAGAGATACGCTGCCATGACCGGGATATCGAGAAAGGTCACAGCCTGGATGAAGAGCATGCCCATGCCAGGCCACTGAAAGACTGTCTCGGTGATCAGCGCGAAGGCAATCAGCGCCCCGACATTCATGGCTGTCATCGTGACAACCGGCATGAGACAGTTACGCAAGGCATGACGGAAGTAGATGCGCCAGCGCGGGATACCGCGTGCCCGGGCAAACTTGACATAGTCGGAGCGTAGCACTTCGAGCATTTCCGCCCGCACCAGCCGCATCACCAGCGTGATCTGATAGAGCGACAAGGCGATCGAGGGCAGGATCAGCGCCGCCAGACCAGAGGAGGTCAGGAAGCCGGTGGACCACCATCCGATCTGCACCACTTCGCCGCGCCCAAAGGCGGGCGCCCAACCCAGGATCACCGAAAAGACAAGGATCAATAGGATGCCGACAACGAAGCTCGGCAGGGATACCCCGACAATGGACAGGAATTGCAGACTTTCCGTGTACCACTTGCCGCGCTTGATCGCGGTCAGGATGCCCAGCGGAAGACCGAACAGCAAGGAGAGGACCGTCGCGACCAGAACCAGTTCCAGCGTCGCCGGAAACCGCTCGGCAATCACGGGCAGTACTTTTTGGCCATTGCGGTAGGACACACCGAAATCACCCTGCACCGCGTTGGTGACGAAACGGATATATTGCGTCGGCAGGCTGTCGTTCAGGCCGAGACGTTCGCGAAGAGCCGCGCGGTCGGCCTGAGACGTCTGCTCCCCCACCATCAACTCGACGGGGTCGCCGGCAAGCCGGAAGATCAGAAAGGCGAGCAAGGCGACGGACAGCATCACCAGAACGGCATTCCCGAGACGTTTGATGATGAAGACTAGCATGGTGACCTCTCCGCTTCGCTTCAGCCACGGGCAGACCCTGCCCGGATGATTCGATCAATGACGCTTACAGACAGGGATGGCCGCTTGGCAGCAAATGCAAAGCTGATCGGCGTGCCCTTCAGTATCCGGGACGCAAGTCAGCACCACCACGAGACGTACGCTCCTCACGTACAACCTCCCCTGTTCTCGTCGCACCCCCATTAAGACAAGGTTTCAAAAGTTGTCAACGTAATTGTAGACAATTTTGTGGATTTCGAACGTCGTCACCTCTACATTTTGCCGACGCCACCCGGCCGCAACGGATAGCTTGGCGTAAACTGGGCCTTAACCGGCATATGGCCCCGCCCGGGCGGCACCGAAGTTGATCCGGCGAACAAACTCGCGGAGAAGCGAGAGACCGGCAAAATTACGGCTCCCTCTTCCATGACGATCGCGCCATGTGGCACGAGATGAGGCGTACCGTTACGCCAGGCGAGAACCCGACCCGCGGTCAAATGGGTACGGCCTGACGGCGGTTGGCCGAGCGCCGGCCCGCGTAGGAGACCAGCTGTGCTGGTAGTTATGAAAAGAGCGCTTCATGGGTCCATGAAGCGCTCTTTCCTGTTAAAACTGGTCTTTGGCCGACTATTTGCCCATCATCGTATGCCAATGACGCGGCTTGTTGTCGGCGCGGAAATCGACGCTCTTGACCGTGCTCAGCATGGCCCAGGCAATCGGCTGCTGATGCAGAGGAATAAGCATGGTCTCATCCTTGGCGATCTTCAGGGCCGCTTCTTCCAGCGCCAGGCGCTTGGTATTGTCCGGCTCGTGGGCTGCCTGATCGACTAGCTTGTCGATTTCCGGATTTGACCAGCTGCCATAGTTGGAGACGCCCATCGCGCCCTTGCGGGTCGAAAGGACCTGCGACAGCAGCGAGTAAGCGTCGAGCGTCGGCTCGTTTGCCCAGCTGAGATTGAACACGTCGGCCTTACCGTTGCTGCGTTTTGGCGTCTGGACGGCGCGCGGAGCGATATCCATGGTCGGCTGGAAGCCGCCGCGCTTTAACATGTTGACGATACCCGAGCAGATATCTTCTTCGTTGATGCTTTCGTCGTTCATGCACATGTAGGTGAAGGCGAGATCCTTCATGCCGGCGTCAACCAGCAACTGCTGGGCGCGCGCCGGATCGGCGGGGCTGTAGGTATCGAGCGACTTGGCATAACCGGAAATTTCCGGGGCGATGAGCGAACCGGAAGGACGCGCAAGACCGCGCATCACCTTTTTATTGATGAGATCACGGTCAACCGACGCTTCGAATGCTTGGCGCACACGCAGGTCGTTGAACGGGTTCGGACGACCGTCTTCGAGCTTTTCCTGGCGGTTGAACGCGACGAACACTGTACGCAGTTCCGTGCGCTTCTTGACGGTGATCCCCGGCGAGGATTCCAGACGCGGCAGATCCTGGATCGGCGCGGAATCGATCACGTCGATCTCACCGGAGAGAACGGCAGCCACACGCGTCGCAGCCGACGAGATCGGCATGAACTCGATGCGATCGAGATTGTGCTTCTTTTCATCCCACCAGCCATCATTGACGACGAGAACGGTCTTGCTGTCCGGGACGCGGCTTTCCAGCTTGAAGGGGCCTGTGCCATTGGTGTGCTGCGTGGTGTAGCCTTCAACCTTTGATGCAAAATCAGTGGGCTTTTCGCTGTTGTTGTCCTTTAGCCACGTCGCATCGAATATGAAAATATTGGTGATGTCGTTGAGAAACAGCGAGGTCGGTGCAGTCACTTCGATATCGACAGTGTGGTCATCGACTTTGCTGACGCCGGCGAACAGCGGGATATTGCCGCGCAGCGGCGAGGTCGCATCCGATGCGCGCTTGAAGGAGGCCACCACGTCGTCGGCGGTGAAATCGGCGCCGTCATGGAACTTCACACCCTTGCGCAGGGTGAAGCGCCAGTGTTTGTCATCGATGAGCTTCCACTCGGTGGCGAGCGCCGGCTCGATCTTGAAGTCCGGATCGTAGCGCACCAGCCCCTCATAAACATGGTTGAGGAAGGCGAGGTTCGACGTCGATGGAACCGAATAAGGATCAAGCGAGAAGATATCGGCTCGCCCGCCCCAGCGAAGCGTTTCTGCGCTGGCAGGCGCAGCAATGGCAGCCGCAGTCAGCGCGGCAAGAATGAAGCTTTTCACATGGGACATGTTTCCCCCCTTATTGATCGTTGATGCGCCTGCATATCCAAGCACCCAGGCAGAAGGGAGTATTGTTTCACCTATTTCTATTGTCAATGATATTGTTGACAATTATCGTAGCCAAAAGTCGCCCCTCCGGTCAGAGGGGCGGCGGTTATGAAAATAGGGGGAAACGGGATGGGAAATTTTCTACTGCTTCACGGCACGATTGTCACAGTCGATCCGGAGCGTCGCATTATTGAAGACGGAGCGCTGGCCTTCGCAGGTGACAGAATTGTCGACATCGGCACAGCAGAGGCGCTTGAGCCCCGTCACACCGATAAGACAGTCATAGACTGCCGCGGCAAGCTGATCATCCCAGGGCTGATCGACGCCCATGGCCACGCGGGGCATGCCCTCATCCGCAGCGTTGCGGCCGACACCAATGCGATGTGGATGCGCGTGGTCACACCGACCTATTATCACTATGTTACCCGCGACTACTGGTATGCCGACGGCCTTGTCTCCGGCCTCGAACGGCTTCGTGCCGGCGTGACCACCGGTGCCAGCATCATCACATCGATGCCGCGCGCCGACGATCCGATCTTTGCCATCAACCATGCCCGCGCCTATAGCGAAATCGGACTGCGCGAGATCATCTGCGTCGGCCCTTCGGGTCTGCCCTGGCCACATCCGGTAACACGCTGGGAAAGCGGCAAGCCCGAACGACGCCACATCGCTTTCGAAGAGATGATCGAGGGCAGCGAAGCCGTCATCGAGGCGTTGAACGGCAGCTCCGATGGCCGCATCAGTGTTTTCCTGACGCCTTTTACCATCGTTCCGTCGGTCGAGCCGTCGAATGCATCCTCACCGGATCAGGCGGTAAAGCTGACGGCAAATGACCGGTACCAGGCGCGCCGCGTGCGTGAAACCGCCCGCAAATGGGGTGTGCGCCTGCATTCCGATGCCTTTGCCGGACAGATCCGCATGGCCTTTCAGGACAAGGAAAATGCACTGCTGGGACCTGACATTCACCTCCAGCATTGCTGGGGCATCTCGCACGAGGAAATGGCATCCTGGCCGAAACCGGCACTCACGTCTCTCACGCGCCTCCCGGACGCTCGACGCCGATCATGGAAATGATGTCCAAGGGAATCCGGGTGGCAATCACCACCGATGGAGCAGCCCCCAACCGGCATTTCGACATGCTCCAGACCGCACGATTGGCGCAGTTTACCCAGCATCTCCTCCACAACCATGACCGCTACCTGCTGCCGCCAGGTAAGATCTTCGAGATGATCACCATCGATGCGGCCCGCGCCATCGGCATGGAGCATGAGATCGGATCCCTCGAAATCGGCAAGAAGGCAGACATGGCCATTATCGACATGCGCAAACCGCACCTGATGCCGATGTGGATGCCGGTCCACCGGCTCGTCCATCAGGTGTTGGGAAGCGATGTTGATACCGTCATCGTCGACGGCAAAATCCTCATGAAAGACGGCAAGGTGCTGACAACCGACGTGGAGGCGGCGATCACTTTTGGACAGGAGGAGGCGCTGGCACTGGCCGCGCGTGCCGGGCTGCACGCCCATATGCACGAACCCGGCTGGGGAAAACTCCAGCGCACCTTCGACGAACCCGTCATTCCGCCCCAACCGCCAGAATGCTGAGGAAAAATGGATGCGGCGTCCGTATTTGCTGCCGACTTTAGTAGCCGGTTCACAAGGGAAATCGCCACCGACCCTGCCTTGGTACCGACGTCGGAATTCCAAACGGCATGCAATGCCGACGCCGCCCTCCAATCCCGCCTTCAGCTTGAGGTTCTGTCCATCACAAACTGCGCCGGGAACACGGTGCCATGGTCATCTCTACCAAGGTGATATGTCACGACCAAGCCGCTTTAGATGGACATTTTCTCGCGCCGGTGAAGGCATTATGGGCTGCACAAGCAGAACCTGGCGGTGTGCACGCGAATGGCGTTACGGATTTTACGCCGCCAGATGTTCAAACAGCCGCGCCACCGCCTCCGCACCCGGATCGATATGGCCCTTGAGTTGCTTTGCATTGATGTAAGCGGCACGGCCGGCCTTAGCCTTGACCATTGTTGCCGTAAGGTTTGCACCAGCGCGTGCGGCCGCAGCCGCCGTTTTAATGCCTTTTTCAAGCGTATCGAGAGCCGGTGAAAGTGCATCCACCATCGTCCGGTCGCCGAGGTTGGCGCCGCCGATTTCCTGCATGCGGGCAAGCCCCGCCTTCAGGGAATCTGCCATCGGCAAACCGCTTGAGGCTGCGTCTCCTGCGGCTGCAAAGAAGATGGCAAGCAGGACACCGGACGATCCGCCCATTGTCTGGCTTAATTCCTGGCCGATGGCGCGATAAAGCTGGGTATGGTCTGAAAGCGGCAACCGGTCGATCGCATTGATGAGCGCACGCGCGGCACCTGCAAGCGTTGACCCAGTATCGCCATCGCCCGATTTGGCATCCAGTGCATTCAGGTCCTCTTCCGCAGCGATCAATACCTTGCAGCAATTGATGAGGAAGTCCCGCGTCTCCTGGTGATTGGACGGCTGCGGCGTGATGGGCGTCAAGCCGTCCGGTAGAACGTCAATCACGATGGGCTTGACGGCGGACAATCCGGGCCAGGCCGCGATCGAGACCGGGGAGCCCAACGACTGGATATCAGCTTCATCCGCCGGATAGAGGGAGATGGAAAAGCCCTGCATGTCGAGCGACGTCATCATCGGCGCCGGTCCGACAACATGGGAAATCCGGTTTCCGATCGACGAGGCTATCAGCTCGTGCGTAAGCACCGACATTTCAAGCGCCGAAGTACCGCCAAGATTGTTGATTAGCGCAACATGCGGCCGGTCCTCGATGGCGGCGGCCAATTTGCTCACCACGGCCTCCATTGCCGTTCTTGCGTCGAAGAACGCGATCTGATCAACACCGGCTTCGCCGTGGATGCCGAGCCCAAGCTCGGCCATGCCGGCGGGAATACGATCTTCCTTCGGCGATCCCGGAACCGTACAGGTATCGAGCGACATGCCGATGCTCTTTGCCCCGGCAATCACCCGCTTGGCGGCTGCCGTTACTGTTTCAAGATCGGCGCCAGCCTGCGCAAGCGCGCCCGCGATCTTGTGGACGAAGAGCGTTCCCGCCACGCCACGCGCTTGCGGCAGCTCTGGCAGAGCAACGTCATCGCCAACGATGACCATGTTAACATTGAGGCCAAAGGCACGCGCGCGCTCTGCCGCCAGGCCGAAGTTCAACCGGTCGCCGGTATAGTTCTTGACGATCAAAAGGCATCCGGCCGGACCTGTAACGGCCAGGATACCGGCGAGAACCGCATCGACACTCGGAGAGGCAAAGACGTCGCCGCACACCGCTGCAGTCAGCATTCCCTTACCGACGAAACCGGCGTGAGCCGGCTCATGGCCGGAGCCGCCGCCGGAAACCAGCGCCACCTGCGACTTGTCCCAATCGCTACGCAATACCACGCGAATATGCGGGTAGCCGTCAAGACGCACCAAAGAACCGCCGCTGATGGCCAGCAGGCCATCGATCGCTTCGGTGACCACGTTTTCCCGCTTGTTGATGAACTGTGCCATTTCTGCTCCCTTAACCTAAGCGCATGCCGTCCGCGTCAAAATAGAGCGGCTTGTCGGGCTGGATTTTGACGATGTCTCCGCCCTTCAGCCTGGTATGGGCGTCGGTTACGGTGACGATGTCGTTTTTCTTGAATTCCAAATGAAGACGCGTCTGATCACCGAGATGCTCGACACGTTTGACCAGTGCCTCCTGCCCCTCGCCTTGGGTGATATGTTCGGGGCGCATCCCAATGTTCACCGCCTTGGGCGGCGAGCCGGGAAAGGTATCGGCGGCGAGAACATTGATCCGAGGCTGACCAAGCCTTGTCGCGGTATAGAGGCTCACCGGCCGCTCATAGATTTCGCGCGGCGATCCGAACTGCACCAGCCTGCCCTCATGAAGGACGCCGATATGTGTCGCCATCGTCATCGCCTCGATCTGGTCATGGGTGACGTACAAGAGGGTGGCGCCGGAATTGGCCTGAATACTCTTCAATTCGATGCGCAGGTCGGCCCGCAGCTTGGCGTCGAGCGAGCTGAGCGGCTCGTCCATGAGGTAAATCTGCGGATTGCGCACCAAGGCCCTGCCGATCGAGACACGCTGCATCTCGCCGCCCGAAAGATTGGTGGCCTTATTGTCGAGCTTGTGGGAAATCTGGAGCATCTCCGCGACCGACGTCACCTTGCGGTCGATATCCGCCTTCGGCGTCCGCAGCAGTGGTGACTTCAGCGGGAATTCGAGATTCTGGCGCACGGTCAAATGCGGATACAGGGAGTATTGCTGAAACACCAACGCAACATTTCGCTCGGCAGGCGCAAGATCCCTGACAGAGCGGCCGGCGAAATAGATGTCGCCACTATCCGGCTTATCCAGTCCCGACACCATGCGCAGCGTCGTCGTCTTTCCCGCGCCGGTCGGCCCCAAGAGTACGACGAAGGAACCGCTCGGGATCGTCAGCGACAGGTTGTCGAGCGCAGCACGGCCGGCGAAGGTCTTCGTCACGTTTTCGAGGATGACGTCAACCATGGCGCAGGATTCCCTCATTGGCCTCAGACAGCATCGCCTGCCCCTTCACGCCATCGAAGATGGTCAGCGTCTGCGTATCGAATTCAAGCCCGATGGTTTCGCCAGTGTTCACCGATTGCTTGGCGGAAGTGCGTGCCTTGATCTCGCCGTTGGGCGTTGCAATTGTGACGATCTGCGTCGTGCCGAGATATTCCGTGGCGAGCACCCGTCCGCGATAGGTCGACGCATCGGAGAAGCGGATATGCTCGGGCCTGACACCCATTGTCAGCTTGCCGCTGGCACCCTGCCGCGACACAGGAACAGCAACCCGGTGTCCGGAAAGCTCGATAGCATCGCTTCCGATACCGATCATGCCGTCAAAATCGAAGAAATTCATTGCCGGGGAACCGATGAATTTGGCGACGAATTTGGTCGCCGGCCAATCATAGATGTCCTGTGGCTTTCCAAACTGTTCAACGACGCCATGGTTCATGACGACGATTTTGTCGCCCATCTGCATGGCTTCCAGCTGGTCATGGGTGACATAAACCGTTGTCGCACCAATGCGATCGTGGAGTGCGCGCAGTTCCTCGGCCGTATGCTCGCGAAACTCCGCGTCAAGCGCACCCAAAGGCTCGTCCATGAAGAAGGCTTTCGGACGGCGCACGATGGCACGGCCGAGCGCGACGCGCTGCCGGTCACCGCCCGACAATCCCCCAACCGGGCGGTCGAGGATACCCTCGATCTTGAGGATGCGCGCCACCTCTTCCACCCGTACCCTCGCCTCGGCGCGAGGCATCCCTTGGCTGAGCAGTGGATAGGAAATATTCTTGCGCACGTTCATATGCGGGTAGAGGGCGAACATCTGGAAGACGAAGGCGATATCGCGCTGGCTCGCCGGCTTCATGCCGACTTCCTCTCCATCGATATAGATTTCACCGCTGGTCGGTAGTTCGAGGCCCGCCATCATGCGCAACGTCGTCGTCTTGCCGCAACCGGACGGTCCAAGCAGCATGAAGAACTCGCCGTCCTCCACGGTGAAAGATGAGGACTGGACGGCGGTGAATGCTCCGAACTCCTTACGCACATTCTGAATTCTGATCTGTGCCATGGTTACTCCGGAAAATGACTGACGATGATGAACATCACTGTGCCCACCAGGGTGACGATGAAGGATGCGGAGTACAGTGACAGGGAGAACGGCTGCATCAGCATGAAAACGCCGAGCGCGATGAGAATCGATGCGACCATCTCCCAGGCGCCGCGACGGAAACCACGCAGTCCGTTTACGAATTCCGTCATTTGCGGACTGCTCCAAAAGTTATGCCACGCAGCAGATGCTTGCGAAGGACAATTGTAAAAATCATCACGGGAACGAGAAACAGCGTCGCGCCTGCGGCAACGGCCGGCCAATCCTGGCCGCCGACACCGATGATGGTGGGAATGAAAGGCGGCGCGGTCTGGGCGGTGCCTGAGGTCAAAAGAACCGCAAAGGCATATTCATTCCAGGCAAAGATCAGGCAGAAGATCGCTGTCGATGCGATGCCGGTCATCGCCTGCGGCAGCACGACCTTGTAAAACGCCTGGAAGCGCGTGTAGCCGTCGATCAGCGCCGCCTCTTCGTACTCGATTGGGATCTCGTCGATGAACCCCTTGAGGAGCCAGACCGCCAGTGAAAGGTTGACGGCCGTATAGAGCAGGATCATGCCGGCATGGGTGTCGTTGAGCCCGAGAGACCGGAACATCAAGAAGATCGGGATGGCAACGGCAATCGGCGGCATCATGCGCGTCGACAGGATGAAGAAAAGCAGGTCGTCCTTGAGCGGGACTTTGAAACGGGAGAAGGCATAGGCTGCCGCCGTGCCAAGCACGATGCAAAGAATGGTCGAGCCGAAACCGATGATCATGGAATTGGAGAACCGTTCCAGGAAGCGCGACGGTCCGGCTATGATGAAACCATCCTTGCGCACGATCCGGTCATACCAGGTGTTCGGCTCGCCGAGTTCCTTCAAGTCCTGCTCTGTCGCCCGGGTGCGGGTGGTGAACAGGTTGACATAGCCTTCCAGGGTCGGCTCGAAGAGGGTCTTGGGCGGATAGGCAATGGCGTCCGACGGCGACTTGAAGCTCGTCGCGATGATCCACAGTAGCGGCAGGATCGTGATCAGGGCATAGAGGACGACAAGCGTTCCGGCAGCCCATTTCTGACGAGCCGAAGGTTCTGTAGCGGAATAGCTGCTCATCTTTGTTTCACCTTGTTCAGGGCTTTGACATAGATCGAAGCGAGGCCGAAGACTGTTACGAAAAGGATGACCGCGTAGGCCGACGCATATCCCGTGCGCCACTTCTCAAAGGCTTCTCGCTTGAGATTGATCGACGTCAGTTCAGTGATCGACCCCGGCCCTCCCCCGGTCAGCTGAACCACGAGGTCGAACATCTTGAAGTTTTCGATGCCGCGGAAAAGCACCGCCAGCATCAGGAACGGCAACACCATCGGGATGGTAATTGTCCAAAACTGCCGCCATTTGCTGGCGCGGTCGCACTCGGCCGCTTCATAGATACTGCTGGGAATGGAACGCAGGCCCGCCAGGCAGATCAGCATGACGAACGGTGTCCACATCCACGTATCGACGATGATGATCGCCCAGGGCGCGAGGGAGACGTCGCCGATCATCGAGAAGGCGGAAGGATCCGTTCCGGTGAGGTAGCCGACCGCGTAGTTGAACAGGCCGATTTGCGGTTGGTAGAGGAATGTCCAGAAGTTTCCGACGACTGCCGGGCTCAACATCATCGGCAGGACGATAATCGTCGTCCACATGTCGTTGCCGCGGAATTTCTTGTTGATGAGGTAGGCGAGTGCGAAGCCGATCAGGACCTGGAGGACGATCGTCCAGATCAGGAAATGGGCCGTCGCCTGCATCGTCTGCCAGATATCCCCGTCGGTGAGGACGCTGATGTAATTTTTCAACCCGACGAACTGGACCTCGGCATTGGGGCGATTGACGCGGAAATTGGTAAAGCTCAGCCGTACTGTCCAGATCAAAGGGAAGATGTTGACGGCGAGCAGCAGAAAGATCGATGGCGCTACGAACAGCCAGGCGATCGCTCTGTCCGAAAGCCCTTGACTGCGCTTGGACACGACAGGCGACTTTTCGCCCACGGCCCGATCAGCCGGTGAATCGAGCATCTTATTCCCCTAAGTCAGAAGAAGCATAGTTCGCAGGACCGGCTGCTATCGGCCGGTCCTGCACAGACACCCCGCAGGGAGGTCACGCGGTCAGTGTCTAGTATTTGCCTTCGTCTTCGAAGATCGTCTTCCAGTCGGCGGCAAGCCCGTCAAGCGCGTCCTTGGCCGTGTCTTGCCCGGCGACTACGTAGTTGTGGAAGCGTTTTTGCGATGCCTGCAGCAGCGAGGCATAGGACGGCTCGGCCCAGAAGTCCTTTACGATTGCCATGGAATCGAGGAAGGTCTGGGCGTAAGGCTGACTTTTGGCAAAGCCTGGATCCTCGACCACCGCACGCAAAGCCGAATAACCACCCAACTGCCACCATTTGGCCTGGACGTCAGGCTGGGCAAACCACTTGATGTATTCAAGGGCTGCATCCTGCTTTTCGGAAACGGCGACCACCGAAATGCCCTGGCCGCCGAGTTGGGCAAACTGCTTGCCATCCGGGCCTGCGGGATTGGGGAAATAGCCGGACTTGTCGCCGCCGACATTGGGGTCGGCATTGATGCCAGGCCAGGTAAAAGCAAAGTTCATCTGCAACGCTACCTGACCGGATTTATAGGCGTCGATGTTTTCTGACATATAGGCGTCGGACGAGCCGGGAGGAGCGCAGCAATTGTAGAGCTCCTTGTAGAATTCCAGGCCCTTTACCGACTTGTCGGAATTGACGTATCCTTCGAGTTCGTAAGGCTTGTCGGGGTTCTGGTATTCGAAACCATAGCTGTAGAGCACGTCCATCGCGCCCATGGTGATGCCTTCGGAGCCGCGCTCGGTATAGATCGCGGCGCCATAGACCGTCTTGCCGTCAATCACACGACCTTGGAAGAATTCCGCAATATGCTTCAGCTCTTCGAAGGTTTTCGGGACGGCGAGCTCGTGGCCATATTTCTGCTTGAACTCCGCCTGTAGCTCGGGCCGCGAGAACCAGTCCTTGCGGTAGCTCCAGCCGACGACATCACCGAAGGCGGGAAGCGCCCAATAGTTCGGTGTTCCCTTGGGCCATTCGGAATAGCCGGTAACCGTCGCCGGAATGAAATCGCTCATCTTGATGCCTTCTTTGTCAAAGAAGTCATTGAGCTTTACATATTGACCGTTTTCGGCGGCGCCGCCGATCCACTGGCTGTCACCGATCATCAGATCGCACAGCTTGCCGCCGGAGTTCAGCTCGTTGAGCATGCGGTCTGCGAAGTTTGGCCAGGGCACGAATTCGAAACTCATTTTGTGGCCGGACTTGGCCTCAAAATCCTTGCTGAGCGAAACCAGGGCATTGGCCGGATCCCAAGCTGCCCAGCACAAAGTCAAATCTTCCGACTGCGCCGAAGTTGTGGCTCCCAGTGACACAAGCCCGGTCACGACGCCTGCCGCAAATGCCGATTTCAGAAATGAACGTGGCATGAAATCTCCTCCCTAGTGACACTCCGACCTCCATCGGCACGTGCCTGAGCGCTCTTGACGAGCACGATGCAAAGGCCGGCCCTGCGACCAAACCTTCCCTCCAACACCAGCTTTGCGGCCAGTCGGCCCTCTTTGCCGCCGTCGTTGTCATGGTATAACTGAGGTGCGCACCTCAACGCAAGTCGATTTTGAGGTGCGCACTTCAATTTCTTGCTTTTTTGCGCGGACTGTTGGAAAACGAGAACGGTCAAAGCGTAGGAACGGAAGGCATCAGATGATACGACCCACCGCGAAGGATCTGGCAGAAGCCGCCGGTGTCAGCCTGGCAACTGTCGACCGGGTATTGAACGACAGGCCGAATGTCAGTGCCAAGGCCGCGCGCAGGGTGCATGAGGCCATTGAAAAAATTGGCTTTGTCCGCAATCTTGCTGCGGTGGCTCTTGCCCGCAATAAAATCTACCGGTTTCGCTTCGTCTTACCGAGCAAGGGAGATCAGTATCTGCAGGAATTGCTGCACCGTGTCAGCGAAGCCCGCCGGACGCTCAAGTCCGATCTGACGGAAATTACCGTTGATCAGATTCCAACCGACGATCCCTACCAGCTGTCGCGGCATCTGGCGGCGATAGAAACCGATGAAGTGGATGGCGTCGCCGTCATGGCGCCGGAATCACCGCAGGTGCGCGACGCTTTGAGCCGTCTGATGACGCGGGGAATTCATCTTGTGCAGTTTCTGTCCGGCCAGGAAAAGTTGAAGACGGCCGATTTTGTCGGCGTCGACAATTTCGCTGCCGGGGCGACGGCCGGCCGGATCATCGGACGCTTCCTCGGCAACGAGCCCGGAAAGATCATGATTGTCGCCGAAACCATGGTGGCACGAGACAGCATCGAACGCCGTCGCGGTTTCGACAGCATCATTAACGAGCAGTTCCCGCACCTGCGCGCCTTGCCATCGCTTGAGACCTATGGTGACCAGGGCCGGGCTGCGGCAATCATTCAAAATGTCGTCGAACGCCATCACGACATCAGGGCTGCCTATGTGCTCAGTCCGGAAAGCCGGATTCCGGTCTCGGCCATCTCGCAACACGCCGACCTGCAAAAAGTCACTGTCGTCGTTCACGAACGCACACCTTTCAGCGAGGAAGCCCTGCGCACAGGCCGCATCGACGCCATCATTGCGCAGGACCCCGGCCATGCCGTGCGCAGCGCTGTCCGTATCATGCGCGCCCGCGCCGACCTGCGCGACCCGATTGCCGCCCAGGAAAAAATCAGGATCGAAGTCTTGCTGAAGGAGAACCTCTGAGATTGCCGTGCCGCTCACCGTTGAGCCGATTGTTACTGCCGGCGACGCCTGCCCCTGATTGCCGGCCGAATTCGCCTTTGTCCAAATGCGCTCCGAAAACCTCAAACTTCGCATCTCCAGTTCGGTCCTTGCGTTAATGGCTCTGCGTCCCGCACCAGACTGGCTGGCTCATTGCAGTCCCTGCGCTTGTTTCCGGGTGGTGTTGCACAAAATCGCCCAGTTTTGCGCACCATTCGAGAAGCGCGTCGCCCCTCACGCACCCACCGTCTTAAGCTTGTGCTCGGCCTGCAGCTCGCGCCGCTTGACCGCCTCGATGTCGCGGTAGCCGTCGGCCGGATGGGTCTTAGGCAGATAGGGGCCCTCCCCGAAGAGCTTTTCTCTCAGTGTTCCCGGCTTATAGACTGTCGGGTATGCACCGCGCTTTTGCAGTTCCGGCACGATATGGCCGACGACATCCTCGAAGCTGTCCGGTGTCACAGCATAGGCGATGTTGAAGCCATCTACGCCGGTATCCTCGACCCATTCCTGCAAAATATCGGCAATCCGCTCAGGCGAGCCGACAAAGACGGGGCCCATGCCGCCGATACCGCCGAACTGCGCGAGTTCATCGATCGTCCACGATTTGTCACCGCCGGCAATGTGCTCGACGAAGGAATGAATCGCGTTTGTCTCGATCTTCTCCACTACATCCGTCGGCGCATACTGGCCAAAATCGATGCCGCTCCAGCCAGACATGAAGGTCAGCGAGCCATCATAGGAGACGTAGCTCTTGTATTCCTCGAACTTTCTCTGCGCCTTCTCTTCGGTGTCGTCGGTAATGATGGTAATTAGCGTGTAGATGAACACTTTGTTCGGATCGCGGCCCGCCTGAGCGATGCGTTCGCGAATGTCGGCGACATAGCCCTTGAGCACCGATTTCGTCGGGGCCGCGACGAAGATGCATTCGGCATGGCCAGCGGCGAAAGTCTTGCCCGGTCCCGACGCTCCGGCTTGATAGAGAACCGGTGTCCGCTGCGGTGAAGGCTCGCTGAGGTGATACCCGGGCACATCAAAATACTTGCCCTTGTGGCCGATCTCGTGAACCTTGGTCGGGTCTGTGAATATCCGCTTGTCCCGGTCGCGCAGAACCGCGCCTTCCTCCCAACTGCCTTCGAACAGCTTGTAGAGCACCTCAACATATTCGTTGGCGACCTCGTAGCGATTGTCATGGCCACGCAGCCCGCCTTGGCCGATATTCTTGGCGCCGCTCTCCAGGTAGGACGTCACGATGTTCCAGCCGACCCGGCCCTTGGTGTGGTGGTCGGCCGTCGCCAACCGGCGGGCGAAGGTGTAGGGGTGTTCGAACGATGTCGATGCCGTGATGCCGATACCGAGGTGCTCGGTGGCGAGCGCGATCGGTGCAGCGAGCTGCAGCGGATCGTTCACCGGAATCTGGGCCGCCTGGTGGATCGCGTGATAGTTCGAGCCCTTGTAGACATCGTAGTAGCCGATGACGTCGGCAATGAAGACACCATCAAAGATGCCGCGCTCAAGCGTGCGGGCCAGATCCTGCCAATAGTCGAGATCCTTGTATTTCCACGACTTGTCGCGCGGATGCGACCACAATCCCGGCGATTGGTGGCCAACGCAATTCATGTCGAAGGCGTTGAAGCGGATTTGACGGGCCATGGATATCTCCGGTTTCCAAAGGCAGCATTCGAATGCAGCCACAACCGGACAAAATAGCCACAAACGTCCATCAATACAGACACTCTATGTTTTTTATGCTCTAATAAGTGAAATCGATTTCCAGTTCACCCTGACCTCATTCAAAGCGGCAAGCTCAGGAGGCCGAGCCGCCGGCGCATCAGTGCTGTCGTGCCGCATAAACGATAAGAGGATGGCAAGCTTCAAGGCTCGCGAATGGCGGTGTCCAGCCCGCGCAGCAGGGGATACAGGAAATAGGAAATAACCGTACGGCTCCCGACCTTGAGCTCGGCCGTGACGGTCATGCCTGGCAAAAGCCGGACAGGTTCGCCGGGGGCCTGCAGAAGCGTGCTGGAAAGCAAGACCCGCGCTTTGAAAAATGTACCTGCAGGCTGGTCGGCGCCAGCTGCTTTTTCAGGCGGAGGGAAAGCATCGCGGCTGATGGTCCTGACCGTGCCTGTGACGGTACCGTATTTCTGGAATGGATAGGCATCCAGCTTGACCCGCGCCTCCTTGTCGACGGCGACCCGGCCGATATCCTGCGAACTGATAGAGACCTCCGCCTCGAGTGGAACGTTCAGTGGAACGAGCGTTACGATCGGTTCGGCTTCGCGCACTACGGAACCGACCGATCGTTGCGCAAGGTCCAGGACGACGGCGTCTTCAGGCGCCGTTAACGTGACCATGTTGCGGCGCAGTTCCATCTTCTTTAGTTCTTCGCCCACCGTATCGCGCTGGTTGCGCAATTCAACGAGCTTGTCCATCGATGCGCGCCGGAAGTCTTCAATGAACGCTTGCCGATCGGCTGTCAGCTTGGCCAGAGAATGCCCCGCCTCCGCAGCCTTGCCGTGCAGCGCGGAGATATCCGTATCGACATCAAGCCGGGCATCGCGCGATACGAGGAACGCCACGAGGGACCCTGTGTCGTTTTTGTAGAGCGTCTCGCGGGCGTTTTCGATCAGGATCAGGTTTTCGCGGCGGCTCGTAAGGACCGTCTCTTGGTTCTTACCGGCTTCAATCGCGGCAGCCTGCCCAGCGATTTGCTGATCGAAATTCTGCAATTGGGCGGTGTAGAAGGCGTGGCGCTGGGCAAAAAGCTGGACCTGCAGCTGTTCGTCAGGGGAGCCTCCAGCCAATTTCGCGTAGTCCGCATGGCCGATCTCGGCGGTGATCCGCTTGACCTGGGCATCAAGGGCCGCATATTGGGCACGCCGCTGATCGACGTCGGATTGGCTGAACGTTGCGTCCAGCGTTGCCAGCGTCTGACCCGCCTTGACGATCTCGCCGGTGGTGACATCGATCGTGCGGATGATCGAGGTTTCGAGCGGTTGAACGATGATGGTCGGACGGGTGGTAATCAACTTACCGGGCGCGATCACCACCTCGTCGATCTTGGAGACGGATGCCCAGGTGACGGCAGTGCAGATCAGCGCTGTGATGCCATAGAGCGTCATTCGAGCAATTTTCGGAGGGACGCGCTCCTCCAGTTCGACCGCGTCGGACTGGAACTCAGCGAAAGCGGGCGGCAGTGGCTGTTTGTTGACGATTTCCCTGCCCGGCTTTGGGACCGGAACAGGGAGATTCTCATGGAGCTTTTCCGGGCGCGCGTTCATGCGGATTGCCTTGTTTGCTGCGACCAAAGGTGGCGATAGGTTATGCAGCGAGAAACGAGTTGATCGTGGCGGCCGATATCGGCGATCTTCCCGCGATCGACCACCAGAATCGCATCGGCATCGACGAGCGTCGATAGGCGATGCGAGACGATGATCACGGTACGACCCTCGGCGATCTTGCTCAAATTCTGCCGCAATATCGCTTCGCTGTCTGGGTCTAGCGCGCTGGTCGCCTCGTCCAGGATCAGCAGTTTTGGATTGGTAATCAGTGCGCGGGCGATGGCCAAGCGCTGCTTTTGACCACCGGAAAGGTTCGAGGCATTTTCCTCCAACATGGATTCAAAGCCTCGCGGCAGCCGTTCGATGAATTCTTCGGCGCCGGCAATGCGCGCGACCTCGATGATCTCTTCGATGCTTGCATCGGGCTTGGCGGCGGCGATGTTTTCGCGAACAGATCCACGGAAAAGGAAATTGTCCTGTAGCACTACGCCGATGCTGGAGCGCAGATGGACCAGATCGATTTCCCGGCTGTCATAGCCGTCGATCCGGACCAACCCCTGCTGGTTCTGATACAGGCCCTGGATTAAGCGGGTGACGGTCGTTTTTCCGGATCCGCTTCTTCCAACGATGCCGAAGACCGAGCCGGCGGGAACCGTGAAAGACACGTCGTCAAGCGCCGGCGCGCCATCCGGCCCGTAGCGGAACGTCACCTTGTCAAACTCGATGCGGCCCTTCAGTTGGGGCCTGATCCCCCGGCCTCGCCCGAACTGTTCGGGGCGCTGATTCATGATTTCACCGAGCATGCGCACTGAGAGTGCCACTTCCTGATACTCGTGCACCATCGTGACGATCTGGACGAGCGGACCGGAAACCCGTCCGGCAAGCATGTTGAAGGCGACCAGCGCGCCGATCGTCATGGTGCCGCTGAACACGTCAAGCGCGCCAAGGCCGATGATGGCGACGCTCATCAATTTCTCCAGAAGCCCCGTCAGTGCCTGTGCGACGGTCGAAATCTTATCGACGCGAAAGCGCACGGAGATCGCCTGGGCGGAACGGTCATCCCACACCTGGCGCTGACGCGGTTCAAGCGCCAGAGACTTGACGGTGCGCATTCCGTGGACGGTTTCGACCAACAGCGCCTGCCGCTCGCCTTCGGCCTGGTAGAGAGCCTGGAGACGCCGCTGAAACGGTCCGACAAGCAACATGACCACAAGGCCGACAAGCGCAGCGAAACCCAGCACGACAAAGGTCAGCTTGACGCTGTAGAGAACCAGGATCGGTATGAAGACCAAAAGCGAAAGCGCGTCGAGAAGCGTTAGAAACAGGCGGCCCGTGAGAAATTCACGGATACGTCCCGTCTGTTGCATATGCTTCACCAGTACCCCGGCCGAGGCGTGCTCGAACAGCGCGATCGGAAGATTGAGGAGGTGGCCGAAGGTGCGTGTCGCGATCCTGATGTCGATCTTGTTGGTGGCATAAAGCAGCAGATAGCGGCGCAGGAAAGTGAAGGCTGCGTCGAAGACGAGAGCAATGGCGATGCCGATGGTCAGAACTGCAAGCGTCGCGTAGCTCTGATGGACGAGAACCTTGTCGATGACGAGTTGAAAAAAGATCGGTGTTGCAAGACCGAGCCCGTAAAGGACGAACGCGGCCAGCGCAACATCGCGAAGCAGGCTGCGCTGACGCACGATTTCCGGAACAAACCAGCGAAAGCCAAATGGCTGATCGGTGTCGGACAGACGATAGTTGCGTTTGACCAGAATTGCTGAGCCGCGCCAGTGTTTGAGAAATTGCTCCTGGTTCAGCAAGAGGAATTCCGGACGTTGTGCCAACGGGTCGAGAACACGGACCATCTCGTCCTCGCCGCTGCCCGTCGCGCCGGCGATAACGACCCAATTGCCGTTTTCTAGCTCGGCAAGCACCGGAAAGGCGTCGCCGAGTTGAAACAGCGACCGCCAGGTCATTTTGAGGTTTTTTGCTTTCAGCCCGGCATCTTTCGCCATCCGCAGGAGTTGCCGCATGGGCACCGCCTGTTCGCCGACGGCGTAGTCGTGCAACAACCTTTCGGGTGAAAGATCGACCCCATGATGGCGGCCAACCAGTGCCAAGCACTGGAGATTTGTGTGCGCGAGTGTACTCATGGCCTCACTTGAGCGATGGCTCTGTTACCGGTCAGTTGAAATTAGGGGACGCGTTTGCCGACAGCGGCGGTTGTTGCGCGGCATCGCTCTGCGGAATTTGCGCGATGTCTGCAACCCTGCGAACCGCACCCGCCTCGACCAGACCGCCCAATGCTTTCTGCATGAGGTCGACGGCATTGGCGAAAGCGTCTACCGGCATGATGATCCGCTGGCGAAAGACGGGTTTGGGATTGTTGTTGGCATCGCGTTCGGTCGGTGAAAGCGACATCAGGTCGATCCGCACAATCGTTCCGGTAACGGTGATTTCACCGATGCCATCGGCATATAGTTCGTTGTTCATTGTCGTCTCCCAGGTTGAGGGTTAGGTCCTTCAGGCGGCGTGAGCGTGCTCCCAAGGCGGGAACGGGTCGTGGAGATCGTGCGCGGCCTGCGGATCAAATCCATTCTCTGATCCGATCAGGCAGTCATCGAGCGCAGCGCGGATGGCACTTTCGCAAAGACCCGCTCCTATGAAGACAAGCTCCTGCCGGCGGTCACCCCAAAGGGCGCTCCAGTTCTTGTCCAGCAACGCAAGAAATTGCGGATGACGAGGCCAGTGCCCCTTCGGAACTGTCGCCCACCATAGCCCCTTCGATTCGATCCGATGTTGCACGCCTGCGATCGACAACAGGCCGATCCAGTCGGGCCGGGTGGCGAGCCAGAAGTGTCCCTTAGCCCGGATGAGGCCAGGCCATTCCCGGCCGAGGAAATCCTTGAGTTTGGACGGATCGAAAGGCCGGCGGGCCCTGTAGACAAAGCTCGATATGCCATATTCTTCAGTTTCGGGCACGTGGTCTCCCCACCCGTAAAGCTCCTTGTGCCACAGCGGATGGCGGGCCGATTTGGCCTCGCTGAAAAGGCCAGTATCGAGAATCACCGACAGCGGCAGATGGCCGAAGTCCGTTTCGATCACGCGCGCATCGGGATTGAGCGCCGCAACGACGCGGCGAAGAGCGTTTCGCGTCTCTTGGGTCACCTCGGAAATCTTGTTTATAATGACGACATCCGCGAATTCGATCTGTTCGACCAGAAGATCGACCAGCGTTCGCTTGTCGTCATCAGCGCGCGTTTCGCCGCGATCGCTGAGGAGGTCGGCGCTGGAATAGTCTGTCATCAGATTGACCGCATCGACGACCGAGACCATCGTGTCGAGGCGGGCGATATCGCTAAGTGCCGCACCCGTTTCATCTCGGAAGGAGAAGGTAGCCGCGATCGGCAAGGGTTCCGCAATGCCCGTTGCCTCGATTAACAGGTAGTCGAACCGGCCCTCCACCGCGAGCCGGCGGACTTCACTCAGCAGGTCATCGCGTAGAGTGCAGCAAATGCAGCCGTTCGTAAGCTCGACCAATGTCTCATCCGTTCGCGAAAGTTCAGCACCGCCGTCGCGAACAAGGTCTGCATCGATATTGATCTCGCTCATGTCGTTGACCAGAACCGCCACACGCAGGCCATCGCGATTGCGCAAGACATGATTGAGGATGGTGGTCTTTCCTGCGCCAAGAAAGCCTGCAAGGACGGTCACAGGCAGCCGGTTATCACCGTTCATCCGAGCCCGTTCCTCTCTCGTTTCGCCGCCCGCTTCGGTCGGAAGGTGGCATAAACGTGGGTCCGATTTGCAATATTTGCCCGCCTTGAACAGGCCGGCTGCTCCATAGGCGGACACACGATTGCCGCCGAGAGATGACGAAAGCCCGCCCGGATTGACGGTTGTGGTTCAGGAGGTGAAAAAGCTGTCCCGGCATTACCGACATACTCAGACGCTTGTCACTCTTCACGTGGCTTCTCAACATGTGGAACCGCCCCCTGGTCCGTGTGAGACTGATTTACTTCGCCTATCTTGCCAACTTTCTCGCGTTCGCGAACCGCACCAATCGGGAGTAGTCTCTACCGTGTAGGTATCCCCCGATGTGATGAGGGTTGCCAGCTTAACAACGATGGCAAACCAGCCCAGGCGAGAAACCCGGCTTTGGCACACGTCAAATCGCCGCCGGAAAGGCAGCGTTCGAACACGCGTCGATTCGAGGAACTGCGGGCTAGTTGATACCCCATGCCAGCTTCAGTTCCCGGGGTCGGCGCTCGTATCCGTTCCGCCGGAAAGAAAGCCCGGAATGACGAGATTTTTTTGAACGCCTGCCAAGGCCGATTTTGCAGCAAAAGGGCCGTAAGCGATGGCTCTGATGACAGCGTCGAAAGAGACCGCGCAATATCTCGTTAACCTTCCGTTAACCACTTTCTCACTACACCGGAGCAACAGAAAATTTACCAAGTTGAATGATGTGTTAACAGAACCCCGACCGATCCGTCTCAAGGGACGTTCCTTCCTCGCGCTTGCGCTGACACCCGAACTGCCGCTTGACGCCTGGCTGGTCCAGCTCGACCACCTAGCCGCCCGTTCCGCCGGATTCTTCTTGCGCCGGCCGATTGTACTCGACGTGCAAGGACTGGAGATCGAGCGCGCCGAGCTACGAGATCTCGTCAATCAGCTTGGTATGCGGAATGTCCGAATCATGGGGATCGAAGGCGCTCGATCCTCATTACTCGGCCCGGACCTACCGCCCGCGATGACGGACGGGCGCCCGGCTTCAGACGTCGAAGTACCTGCCAGCGAAAACGCTGAAAAGGAAGATCCTCCCGAAAACCCGCTCACCTGTGCCCCGATATTGCCCAAAGCGATGCCGTCGATTGTTGTCAGTCAACCGGTGCGCTCGGGACAATCGCGCCACTACCCTGAAGGGGACGTGACCATCGTTGGTTCGGTCGCCTCGGGCGCAGAAGTGGTCGCGGGCGGATCAATCCATATTTACGGCGCACTGCGTGGACGTGCGATGGCGGGGACCATGGGCAATTCTTCTGCGCGCATCTTTTGCCGGAAACTTGAAGCTGAGCTGATTGCAATCGACGGTTTTTATCTAACTGCCGAGGACATGGAGCCAGGGCTGCGCGGAAAAGCAGTCCACATCTGGCTCGAAGGCGAAACGATCAAAGCTGAAGCTCTCAGCTAATCAAAGACGTATTCCTACTGAATTGGAGAGGTAAATGGGCAAGGTAATCGTGGTGACGTCGGGCAAGGGTGGCGTCGGCAAGACGACATCGACTGCTGCATTGGGCGCAGCACTGGCACAGAGTGGCGACAAGGTCGTGGTGGTCGATTTCGACGTCGGGCTACGCAATCTTGACCTGGTGATGGGGGCGGAAAGACGCGTGGTTTATGACCTCGTCAACGTCATCCAGGGCGAAGCCAAGCTGACGCAAGCGCTGATCCGGGACAAGCGGGTGGAAACACTCTATCTGCTGCCGGCGTCGCAAACCCGTGACAAGGAGAATCTCACTGCTGAAGGCGTCGAGAAGGTTATCTCCTCACTCAGAAGTGCTTTCGACTGGGTTATCTGTGACAGCCCTGCCGGCATCGAGCGTGGCGCAACCCTTGCCATGCGTCATGCTGACGTGGCGATCGTCGTAACCAACCCCGAAGTTTCTTCGGTCCGCGATTCAGACCGTATCATTGGTCTGCTCGATTCCAAGACGTTGAAAGCCGAGAATGGCGAGCCGATGGAGAAACACCTGCTGCTGACCCGCTACGACTCGGCGCGCGCAGATCGTGGCGACATGCTCAAGGTGGATGACGTGCTTGAGATTTTGTCGATCCCGCTCCTCGGTATCATCCCAGAGAGCATGGATGTCCTGCGCGCCTCCAACGTGGGCGCTCCTGTTACTCTGGCGGATGGGCGTAGCGCCCCGGCGATGGCCTATTTCGAGGCCGCCCGGCGGCTGAAAGGTGAAACACTGCCGGTCACCATTCCGGGAGAGAAGCGAGGTTTCTTCGGCAAGATCTTCGGAAGGAAAGCGGCATGAACCTTTTCGGATTGTTTTCCCGATCGCAATCTGCACCTGCCGCTCGCGAGCGGCTCCAAGTGCTTCTTGCCCATGACCGTGCCTCAACCGGAGATTCAGACCTCGTCACCAAGTTGCGCGACGAGATCCTTCGTGCGATCTCCAAGCATATGCAGGTCGACAGCGACAAAGTCAGCGTCAAATTGGAGCGCGGCATCCAGGTCTCGACGCTCGTTGTCGATGTCGAAATTCCGTTTGATGCAGCAAGGAAGGCGGCCTGACGGCCGCCGACTACACTGTCCACCGGCGCGCTGAAACGCTGAAAAATTCCTGAAAATGGCAGCTTTCCAAAAGGCGCCGTCCAGTCGCATTTACTTTTTCAGCTAGATTCCGTCGCTGCAGACAAAGCGCTCCCTCGCGGCCTGGGACACAGCTGGATAGCGAAATTTTAACATACCGCATTTCTGCGGCGTCAATCGCGCCGTGCCCCGAGCATGCCAGGCAAGAACAGTCTGCAAAGCACCCGCAGGGCGCTTTGCAGTTATCGACCTCAGCTCCAGGCGTGGAGGGGGGCTTTTCACCGTTGAGGGGTCCCACGCGCCGCGTTGCCGTTCTTTCAAGCCTCCCCCATTCAGCATCTTATTGCTGCCGCGCCGCGCGCAACGCACGAGCCAGCGGCTCATACTCCTGTCGCCCTGATTTTTCGAACTGCGCCGACAACAGGCCGTTATCGCAAGGCCGCTCGTCGTCCCATCCAAGATGACTGATAATGGGGTAAAGACATATGCCTTCGATTGGGACCCCGGCCTTCATCGCCGCACGGACCTCGGCGTAGACGTAGGTAATCCAGCTTGCACGCCGCTCCGCCTCGATCCCTGTCTCCGCGATAAAGACCGGCTTGCCATACCGGGCGTAGGTTTCGATCAAGATCGTCCGCAGCGGCTTGTAAAGCGGGTGATCCATGTCGATAGGCGGCCCGCCATGAATCCATTGGTTGTTGTGGTAGTAGTTGACCCCAACGATATCGAGATATTTTTCCGCACCCCCGATCTGCGGCCACATCCGGCCGGCGATCAGGTCCCAACCTTGATATTGGGATTGACGGTGACCTTCGGCAACGCGCCGCTCCCATTGACGGGCCGGATCGGTGACGACGTTGATGACCGGGTCGCAGTGAACGAACCGGGCTCTCGGATCGACCGCAAGAACAGCCTCCATAGCAGCAACCGAACCGCGCGCCAGTTGAACCTTCAATTCGAAACCGCGTCCATTGGCAAATGGATTGAGGTAACCGGCATCCCCGCCGCCCCAGGAGAAAAATGAGATTTCGTTGACGGGAGAGTAAAACGGCACCGCATCGCTATTGTCGCGAACGACCCTTGCTGCAGCCCCGGCAAAATGCGCAAAACGCGCGATGAAATTCGGTGACCAGACATCGACGTCGTCAGGCCAGCCGTAATGCAGCAGATCCCAGATCACCTGGGTTCCGGTCTCGTTTGCCGCCTTAAGCATGGGCAGGAAGCTCGACCAGTCGTATTCTCCAGCGCTCGTTTCGATCAGATGCCAGCGCAGCCCGTCTCGAACGGTGCGGATTGAGTGCCGGGCAAGCTGCGAATAGTCGCTTGCGGCGTAGACGTCATGGCCGGTTGCCGCGATCACATCCAGCCGCTTTCCGACCGTCTCGCCCTCACGTGCACGCAGCCGGTGCGTGGAACACTCGAATCCGCCTTGCAAAAAGGACTTGAAAAGCCCGGTTGGCCCACCCTGTTTTCGCTCTGACGCAACCTGCTCAATGAGCCTCTCCCACTGTGGTACGACGGCGCCAGCACTGTAATAGGTTTCCACTTTGGAACGTAAAGTCTGGCCAAGCCTGCTGCGCAACGCGGCCGACGAAATCAACTTTTTCATAGCCGCAGCCACGGAGTCCGGATCTCCATAGGGTACAAACAAACCGGATACGCCGTCGTCAATCTGTTGCAAGGCGCCATTGTCTGGCGTTGCGATCACTGGCAGGCATGCAGCACCAGCCTCTGCGATCACATGCGGCATGCCCTCGCCCCTCGACAGCCAGGTGAAAATATCAGCGGCCGACAGTAGGGCCGGAATGTCCTTGCGGTCCCCCAGGAAAGTCAGCACGCCGGCCAATCCACGGGCGACTGCGAGCGATTTCAATTTCACGGCATAGTCCGGCATGAATGCGTCCGGTCCGCCGACGATCATGAATCGCGCATTTACATCTTGGACATGCACGATCGCCGCAGCTTCGATGAAATCCTCAACGTTTTTCTTGGGGTCGAGACGGCCCACCCATGCGATTAGGATGTCGCTTTCCGCAATGCCCAGCGACGCGCGCATGCCAGCCCGTTGAAAAGGATCGAACTCCGACAGATCGACCATCGAAGGGATTTCGATAGCGTCGTTCTCCCGCCCCCGCATCCCCGAGGCTGCGGCGTCGCGGATGGACCGGCATACACCGACATAGCGATGGGTAAAATGCTTCGGCCCTGCGAGGGCTTCCGACACAAGGCCGCCATGCTCTATCAAAGGCGGGCGCAGGTGAATGCGTTCGAGCGCCGGATAGATGTCGGCAACATTCTGACAGGAAACGACAACATCGTATCCCGATATCTTGCTTGCAAGATAGGACACCGTATCCTGGAACGACAGTTCGTAGGGCGTCGTGTCCACGTCAACACCGAGTGCCTGCAGTTGTGCATGTGTTTGTTCCGGCATGTTTGGTTTGCGGAAACACGCCACAACATCGAGCTTGTAGCGGGCACGGTCGAGGTTGCGGGCGAGGAGGCGGACCTCGGTTTCCTCGCCGCCGACCACCAACCATGCGAAGACGAACAGGATACGAATGGGCGGATCGATCGGACTCATTCCTGGACCTTGAAAACGATCTGCAAAAATTCGGGCCGGTTTTCTACAAGATCGGCGAGGAATCTTGGACCGTCGTCGAATGGCACGATATGGGTAATCATATGTTCACGGATCAGGCTACCGTGGCTCCTCATAAGTTGCACGGTTTCTCCTGAGAGCCGGCGTCTGTCCCAAAGCGGCGCCAGACCACGCGGCACGCGATTGATCTGGGCGCAGCGAATGTTAAGGCCGTTGTGATGAAATTCCTCGCCCAGCCGCAGCGCATCGGCCCCATCCTGATAGAAGGCAAGATCGATTACGGTACCCTGGGGACGCAACGCTTTCAGCGCCACATGCAGGCTGCGGGAATGGGCGCGCGTCTGGAAGACGACATCGGCGCCTCGGTCACTGCCACCGTTGTGCCAGCTTGCTTTCGCGTGCTGCCAGACGTCCTCCTCACTCATGGCCATCAGGCCCATAGCCTTGGCTTTGCCGCGTCGAAACTCCGAAGGGTCGGCGATGATGACACCTGACGCGCCCAGTTTCTGTGCGAACAGCGCCGTCATCAAACCGACCGTGCCGGCACCGAGGACCACCACCTGACGGCCCGCAATACCGGCTCCGAGACTGTGAACGTTGCTCCCGAGCACATCCGCATCGGCATGCAGAATGCCATTGGCCGCAATCGGCCCCATCTGCGCGACGAAAACGCCGAGAATGGGATCGACGTCGGCCGGCAGCGGCACGAGCATGTCATGGAACGGATCGGCCGTGTGGCCGCTCTTGTGCGCATAGGTCGTGGCAAGAACGCCACCGTTTTCAAAACCGGTGGCTTTCGATTCCGATACCCGGGCCACTTCCATATAGCCAAGGAATGGAACGGGATAATGCAGATCAGGCTGGTTTTCGATGAATACGCCACGGCCGCCGTCGAAACGGGAGTGGAAATATGGGTTGGTATTCTTCATGAAGGTCAATTCGGTTCCAGCGGAAAAACCGGTGTAGAGCGTATCCAGCCGGACCTGGCCGTCGGCGGGTGGCCCCTCTTCGTACTCTGTAAAGAATGCCCTTCCCGGGCTTTGGATCCCCAGCGAGCGAATATGACGATGGCCGGGCGGCAGCCCTCGAGGAGCCTGCGTTTGTACCTGGTGCTGAAGCGGCGCGGTCGAGTTGCGGCCCACGACAGGTGCGTCGAGCCTGATCGGCTCGCCGCTGCGTGCTGAAGTTTCAACTGCGAGCGCCAGCCGGTGTGTTGCCAGCGCATCTTCGTAGGTGCAGCGAATGTGATTTTCTCCACCGCGCACGGCATCGATGAAATCGCGATCTTCGCGCCAGACCGGATCGCCTTCGGCATGCCTCACGGGCCTGCCGGAACCCACATCGACCATGATATCATGGTCGGTCAGTTCTATTGCCAGCCGGTCGGCAAAGATATTCAAGCCAACCTTGTGGCTCCAGCCGAGGAGGCATGTCGAGGATATGTTGGCAATAACCCCGGACTGAAAGGTGAGGCTTGCCGTAGTGACGGCTGGTACATTGAGGCCGGGGAATTCAGGGCGGTCCTTGAACCCTACGCGACCATAAACCTCCGTCACTTCTCCGATCAGATAGCGCGCAAGATCGACGATATGCGTCGTCTGCTCGACCATCTGGCCGCCGGACCGATCGGACTTCCACCACCATTGCGGCGGGGGGGTCTGGTCCAGCCAATAGCCAGAAAGAAGCTGGGCAGGGTTGTCGGCCAAAAGCGTGCGCGCCTCTTCGACGGTATCGAGGTATCGCCAGTGGTATCCCACAGCTGTGATCAGCGTTGCCTTTTGGATCGCGGCCGACAATTCTTCTGCCAGGCCGATATCGAGCGTGATCGGTTTTTCGACAAAGAACGGGATACTGCGGGCAATCAAATCCCGTTCGGCTTCGCCATGGGCGAAGGGCGGAATGCAGATATAGACCGCGTCGAGAACCTCTTGTTCCAGCATCGTGCCATGGCTTTCGAATGCCTTCGCGCCAAATCGAGATGCGGCTTGTGCGGCACGCCCGAAGTCCGGGTCGGCAAAGGCCACCAGTGACACATCCTCGAAACCGGCCAGAATATCGAGGTGCCGCTGGGCAATGCCACCGACGCCAATGAAGCCGATGCGTATCTTGTTCATGGAAGCATGTCCTTGTGTTTCGTCTTCTTGGTCTGACAGAAAGCGCCGGTAGACAGTGGCGGTCTGATCCGCCATCCGCTGCGCTGAAAATTCGGTCTGGAAACGCTGCCGGGCGTCTTGCGCTGCTGTCTTCGCCTGATCGGGGTGATCTAGAGCCTTAATGATCGCACCAGCCAAAGAAGCGGGATTTCCGCTGTCCGCAAAGAACGGATAATCCGGTCCCAGTGCCTCGACAGTACCGCCAATCCGGGTTGCAACGACAGGCAGTGCGAGCGACATCGCTTCGAGCAGCGCCAACGGTAGTCCCTCAAATTGCGATGGGAGGACAAAGAGATCAGCACTGGCCATCAGCTCGGCGATATCGGTGCGATGCCCCAGAAACCGGACATGCGGATCGAGTCCCAAATCCTCGACGAGCGCCTGAACAATCTCCATTTCCTCGCCCCTCCCGACAAGAAGCAGGACGGCTGAAGGGCATCTTGCAAGAACCGTTGGCATTGCCCTGATCAGAGTAGCGTGATCCTTCTGCTTGGAAAAACGCGCGACCGTAAGAAGCACCGTTTTTCCAGCGAGCTCCGGCGCGGCCTTTTCTGGCCTGCCGTCTGCTTCCAATGCGAAAATCCCGTTCCGAACGACGGTCATGCGACGAGGGTCGGTACCATTATTTGTGAAACTTGAACGCGATGCGTCTGAAACGACGATATGGTGCGAGAGAATCTGGCTTTCGCGCTCGTAGTCTGCCTTCTGGTCGCTATCGGTCAGAAGATAGGGAAGATGGTCCGTGCGGATGACAGGGATACCGCCCGCAGCCCCAGCTCTGGCGACCTCGTGGCCTTCCCAACCAATGCCGGCGTGGACGTGGAGCAAAGATGCGCCATGGGAGCGCAGCCAAGCCGTGAAGGTGTCATTGTCGTCGATAGCTTTGATCGTAAGCCCGCAACGAGCGGCTCGGCTGAGCAATTCGGCGTCAACGCCCGCCAGCGTTACGTCGAATTGCAGTTGAAGCGCCCGCCCAAGCAACAGCATGTGCTCGCCCATGCCGGATGGATCGAGGCTATCCGTCGCAAGAACAATCCGGGGACGTGTGCTGATCATTGGACGTTGGCAGCCACGGCATCGCTTGACACGGCCTTCGTCATCCGGCGATACGTCGCCAGCGCCTGGCCCACAACCTGATCCATATTGTAATATTTATAAGTTCCCAGCCGGCCGACAAAAGTGACGTCACTGCGCTCACGAGCCAACGCCTCGTATTGCTTGTAGAGTGCCTGGTTTTCCGGCCTGGGGATCGGGTAGTAGGGATCTCCGTCAGCACAGGCGAATTCATAGCAAATACTGGTCTTCGGATGAACCTGCCCTGTCAGGTGCTTATACTCGGTTATCCGGGTGTAGGGTACGGACTCGGAGGGATAGTTGACGACGCCGACCGGCAGTATGCGCCGGGTGTCGCGTGTTTCGTGCTGGAACTTCAGGCTGCGATAAGGCAATCGGCCGAAACGATAACCGAAATACTCGTCGATCGGTCCGGTAAAGATCGTATGTGCCGCCAGATTTTCTCTGCGGATGTCCACATATTCCGTGCCGGTCATGACCGTAATGTTCTCGTGGTCGAGCATTTTTTCGAACATGTGGGTATAACCATGAAGCGGCATAGCCTGATAAGTATCGAGAAAATAGCGGTCATCCGTACTGGTCCGTGTCGGCACCCGCGCCGTCACGGCTTTGTCGAGCTGCGAGGGATCTAGCCCCCATTGCTTGCGGGTGTAACCCTCGAAGAACGTCCGGTAGAGATCGCTGCCAACCTGCGACACCACCACATCCTTCGACGTCACGATCGGATTGCAGGGCTCGGCCCGGCCGGCTAGAAACTGTGCTGCCTGCTCCTCGTCGCGGAGATCGACGCCGTAAAGCTCATTCAGCGTCGTTCTGTTGATAGGCACAGGCAGTTGACGACCGCCAACATCGGCGAGCACCCGGTGCTCGTAGGGTCTCCAGGCAGTGAAGCGCGATAGGTAATTGAAAATCTCTTCGCTGTTGGTGTGGAAGATATGCGGACCATATTGGTGAATGAGAATGCCGTCGTCATTGTGGAAATCATAGGCATTACCGGCGATGTGCGGGCGCCGGTCGCAGACAAGCACCCGCTTGTTGTCGGCGGACGCAAGCCTCTCGGCCAGGACCGAACCGGCAAACCCTGCCCCGACAATCATGTAATCGTAATTGGCTGCAGGCTTGGTCCCGGATCGATCGCGATAGTTCCGTTTTGCAGGTTGCTCCGGTACGAGGCGCCGCGTCACGGCCTCGTCAATC
Organism: Pararhizobium sp. DWP3-4; assembly: GCF_049898205.1. Classification (NCBI taxonomy): domain Bacteria; kingdom Pseudomonadati; phylum Pseudomonadota; class Alphaproteobacteria; order Hyphomicrobiales; family Rhizobiaceae; genus Pararhizobium; species Pararhizobium sp. DWP3-4. Next base: position 223,810 of record NZ_JAFCXF010000005.1, read on the forward strand.
AACGCATTCATTGCCAAAAACATTTGGTCCCAGGATGAACCTGTCAGCATGGTATCGACCGATGCAAGCCAATCGGTACCGGACGTCTTCAGAGCAAGCGCCTCATCGCACGCAGCTGCAAAGCTATCCGCATCTTCAGCAATGAACACGCCTTCACAACTTGCGTAATGGCGCACGACGTCCCTAATCGGGGTACTGACGACCGGACGTCCGGCAGCAAGATATTCAGGAGTCTTGGTCGGGCTGATGAACTTTGTCGCTTCGTTCATGGCAAACGGCATCAGGGCGGCATCCCATCCCGAAAGATAGGCCGGCAATTCATCATACCTCTTTTGGCCGAGATAATGAATGTTCGAAGCCTTGGGCAGGTCCTCGGAAGCAATCTTGGCGACGGGGCCGATGAGGATGAACGACATGTTAGGTCTGGATTTCGCCACGGCACCGATCAGGGCAAGATCGAGGCGCTCGTCGATGACACCATAGTAGCCAAGCTTCGGGCCTGTGACGGATCCTTGATCGGATGGCTCCTTGCGGTCACGTCTGGCCGCTTGAAAATGGTTGACATCGACGCTCGACGGAAAAGGGTGAATGTTGTCGTGCAGATGGCGCTTGGCCTCGTACAGACTGTGTCCTCCGGTGAAAACCACATCGGCGCGGGCAATCAAGGCCGCTTCTGTTTCCTTCAGGCGGAGCGGTGCGAATTTGAAGTTTGCCAATTCGTCCATGCAGTCGTACACGACCGCCGCCGCATCCACATGACGGGCAAAATTGTACATCATCGGCGTATAGAACCACAGGATCGGACGTGTCGCGTTGTTCAGCGTCAGCAGGTCATCAAGGAGTTTACTCAGCGCCTTTTCACGGTCGGATTCGTTCCACCCATGCGGAATACGCGGACGAACGGCCTTGACAGTCGTACCTTCGAAAGGGTGGATTTCCAGATAGGCAAGATGATGGTCTGTCGGAATGAACTCTTCAAAGAAGAAGACCTGGCGATCGCTGGCAAAGCGACCCATCAGATGTTGCGGACGCTGCAACACGAAGTCCCAGCGTAAATGAGAGAAACAAATCAGCGGCGCGTTGCGGTCAGATTCTGCGTGCGACGCTTGAAAAAACGAACTGGAGAGATTCATTGCACATCCGCTGTTGAGAGACGGAGACAAACTGTATTTCCGGAGCTTTGTTCCGCGTTTTTCTTAAAACATTTCTAATGTGCTTCAAAACCGATCAGCGCCTGCAACTTTCGCACCGAATGCGGCCAGGTCCAGTTGTCGATGACCATCTGTCTTGGCGAAAACACGGAGAGTGTCGCCAGCATTTCCGAAATACTCTCGTGAAATTCATCAGACGAGGCCGCTCGCCCGGTCTGTGGCGTAATATATTGCAGTCCACAACTGAGCGCGCTGTTTGCAAGGACTGGCAAGCCGGCGAGCATATACTCGGTCAAGATCGCGGGCGCCCCATCGTCGATACCGCAGACGACGCCGATCTTAGCCTGGTTCATCAAGCGGTTGACTTCAACGAATGGCACTCCGGGTGGACCGATAAAGTCGACGTTAATCTGCATGTCGCTCGCGCGCGCCCGCAAATCACTGGCCATTTCCCCATAGCCAAAGACGCACAGCGCGCGAACGGAACGCGGCAGCCTTGCCAAGGCGTGAAAGAGGATGTCGTGGCGCTTGTAGTTTTGCGCCGCCGCCACATAAATGATGTCGTAGGGCTTTGGACCATCAATCGGGAAGAACATAGTGTCAGATGCGAATTCCGGTCCGATCGGCAGAATAGCGGTCTTCATCCCCGGGTGCCGGCTACTTACCTCGTCTGACTGCCACGCGGCACCGGTGAGCACCAGATCGAAATGTCGACTGACCTCAGGCGGAATTCGCAATGCCGGCGCATCGATGGAGTTATAGATTTTGAAACTGTTTTTGCAGGCCGTGAGGAGGTCTTGCGAAACACCAAGTCCCCAGACGCAAAGGATATCCGGTGGCCCGAATGTCAGGATGTGAGCCATCATGTCGTTGGAAGAAATCGGTTCTTCCGGGCCATTCATCTGAAACGAGCGCCGGATGAGGCGCGGCGCGGCGCGCAGATCCGCCTGTGGAGCGTGATCTCCGCGCCAATGCGTCCATACCTCGACCGCATCCACGATGCCTGCTTTCAGGCAAGCCAGAGGCAGGCGCTCGATATATCCGCCCTCCACTGCGAAACCATGGCGCTCATTCACAGTATCGACAGGCTGGCCGCGGGCACCGCTCCCCCATTGATGGCAAAATTCTTCGATTGTTGGCACGCTTGCAGAAAACGTGTCCCCTGCCTGAAAATCGCTGATGACGACAAGCCGTCTGAGTTTCGTACTGTGCGTCATGATAAGGTTCGGACCTCCCGCTTGTCGCTCTTTCGACCCAGCGCGACCGCGTCGATCGGCAGCCAGCGATTTGTAAATTTCACTACGACCGGAGCCGAGGATCGCAATGCTGGCAAGCTTGCAACTGGCGACTTGACGTCGGGGCAATTGGCGATGGTCACAGCCTGGGAATTTCATCGGCTTTAGAGCCGATCGATCCAGTTTGATCAAGCTCGCGCTCCTCGTCGATGGCGGCCATCCGGCTGGTGGCGGCCTCGACGATCGCAGTGAGGAACTCTACGCGCGTCCAGCCGACAAGGTGTGCTTCTTCGACGAGAAGCTGCACTGCGTAATCCACGGTTTGATCGAGTTCTACCTTCCGCTCTGGGTGACCCGTCTGCTGGCTCGGAGGATCGATCATCATATCGCCTTTCGAAACTTGGATAAGGGCGCAAGCTTACCGGTTGGACACTCAACACCAAGAAAGATCTCGTCTTCACCGTCACATCATTGGCCGCGCGGGGCGCAGGTCTTGCCTCATGAAACCGGCGCTCGAACAAATTGTTCCACGGTCTCCGCCCGCCCGCGCCTAAGGCTCTCGCACACCGAAATTGAGAACGGAACCGACCGCCCCGTGGAACGTTGAGGATGGCGGCGCGGCCCGCCAATTTCCTCAGCGCCGCAGGGACAAAAAATGACCAGGAAGAACTTTCTGACAGCAGCTGCGTTGTCCATGCTCATGGTAGGACCCGCACTTGCACAAACGGCCGAGGACCCGGCGGTGACGGCATGTCGATCTACCGGGCTGGTCGCTCTACAAGCCCAATCATCAGAGATCACAGGGCTGGTCTTCGATGCTGAAAGTCTCGCCATAAGCGCAGCAGATACAAATGTCGAGGACGTTGCCATCAAGACCGTCATCCTCGGAGAGGCCTATATCGAGCGGAAGGGTGTCGCCGGGAAGGCCGATCGTTTCGTCTGCCTCGTCGGTGAAAAAGGCAAGGTGCTGCTCACCTTCTTTACGGCGAAATAGCAGCCTTCGTGCGTGGCCGGGTGCGGAACATTTAGCCGCCGTCAACGGTTGCGCCACAGTATTTAGAAAGGAATGACGATGGCAACTTACAAGGACGAACGCGGCGATACCGTTTCAAGTGCGCAAACGGAAAAGGTCGTACAGGCAACTCCCGTGCAGGCGCGTCAGGGGCTGCTTGGAAGGCCGGTATTGATGGTGTTGATCGGCGGCCTTCTTTTGGCGGTGATAGCGTGGGCGGTGGCAGGCAGCTACGGCGAGGCGATCGACAACGACGCCGCCACCGACAGCAAGCAGACCACGACGGGCGATATCAACGCGGTCGTGACGCCAAAGGATCAAACTGTCATCGATAACACGCCGCCTGCCGGAGAGAAAATGCAGCCTGCGCCGACTGATAGGGATCCCACGCCGGAATCCGGTTCAGGTGGCGAATCGCAATCCACTGCCCCGGCGGGCACCGAAAAAACACAGTAGAAGGTCTTCAGCATGGACGATAAATTCACACCTGATCCGAACGTAGAGCCAGCGCCGCTCGTAGACGAAGCGCTCGCAGCAACCGGCCGCACGGCCGATGACCACGAAGAGTTTACAGCGTTGCGGGTGGAGGTGGCACGCTTGAAAGAGGCGGCGCGGGAAACCGCATCTGGAGCGGGACGTTTGGCGATGGAAGACGTTCGCGAACGCGTCAGGGCGCAGCCGCTCACATCGGCTATCATCATTGGCTTTCTTGCTTTTGTCTACGGAGCTACGCGATAAGTGTGCTGTCATTTGATGCGATGATCGCCTGGTAGCTGGCCAAAGCTCTCTTTGTACCTACGGGCAAAATGCGAACGCGAAGAGTAGCCGGCTGCCTCGGCGGCGGCAAAGCTGGACGCTCCCGAGGCAAGGGCGCTTTGGCCTGCCCGAAGCCGCTCGTTTAGCACAATCGTGCGGAAGGACGTGCCTTCGGCTGCAAGCCTTCGGCGAAGGGTTGAGGCCCCAAGCCCAAGATGGGCGGCGACGCGCTCCACTGTCCAAGCTTCTGATGGAGCGCTGCCGATCAACCAGGCCACCTCGTCTGGCACGCTCGCTTCAAACAGAGGCCGGGCAGCGGGCATTGGCCGCAGGATTGTCAGCACTTCCGTAAGCCGCACTGCCTTGACCGCTTCTCCCAGTGTTTCGCTGGCGATCGCCGTGGCCGCGTGAGCCAGCGTATCTACAAGATCCTGGTCTAATGAGATGCGGAACTGCCTGTCGCCATTGCGCATGCTTTTCTTCTCGTCTCCCAAAAGTGGTGCCATGCCCGCTGGTAGTGCCGGCACTTCGAGCAGCAAGGACTCATATGGCGCGCTCCGTCCCGCCGGTATATTGACGACATCCATCGGCACCCGTCCGGGCAAAACGAAGACGGTGCCTGGTTCGAACACATGGGTCGTATTGCCGAGCCAGACCTCCTTCAGGCCGCGCAACAGGATACCAATGATAGGGCAAGGCAGTTCAATCGCCTTCAGCCGTTCCCGGTCCAGCGTGCAATACGAAAAGAGCTGCCGGCCGTGCGCGTATCGCCCCGCGATTCCGTTCGGAGCCATCATTGGTCTCAAACGCTCTACCAGCATGGAACGCAGATAGGTGTCATCAGCATGTTTGTCATGAACGTTCATGACCGGAACGATACCGCAGGACCAATCGGAAAAAAACCGCATCCTCGAGCGTTTCGGGCTCACAATCGATCGAACCGGAGCCTCCGCCGTCGGCAGGATACGTCACAACCTATCTGTACAGTTAATGGAGTCTGACATGAACACAACTGCCACGATCCTATTCGGCGCCTTTGCCGCCATGGCCTCAACCGCCCATTCCGCTGATGTCGAACTTTGGCGGCTTGATTGCGGCGAGATCGAGGTCCGCGACCTCTCGCTATTTTCCGATACCTTCAATCATGCCGGGGAGAAGCGGACTCTAACCGACAGCTGCTACCTGATCCGACATGATCAGGACTACATGCTTTGGGACGCCGGACTGCCGGCAGCCCTCCTGGGAGCGAAGCTGGATCCGACCGCGGTCCTGGCGCCAACGCTTGCCCGGGATATTCCCGCCCAACTCGCCGAGATCGGTGTGAACGCCGGACAGATCGGCCGGGTCGGCATCAGCCACAACCATTTCGACCATGTCGGCCAGGCGGCGGCGTTTCCACAGGCGACCTTGCTGATGGGCGCCGCGGACCTCGCTCAGTTCAAAGCTGATCCCCTTCCGTTTGCTGTCGATCCTGCATTCATCAAACCCTGGCTCGACGGCGCCTCGAAGATCGATGCCATCTCCGGCGATCGTGACGTCTTCGGCGACGGGACCGTCACCATTCTGTCCACCCCTGGTCACACACCCGGCGAGACGAGCCTTCTCGTTCGCCTGGCAAAGACCGGTGCCGTTGTGCTCTCTGGTGATGTCGCGCACTTCGAGGAGCAGTTTGAGAGCCGGGGCGTTCCAACCTTCAACCACGACCGTGCGGAAACACTCGCTTCGATGGAGCGGCTGACAGGCATTGCCAAGGCACTCAACGCCACCCTCATCGTTCAACACGATGCACGCGATATCGCCAAGCTGCCGATTTTCCCGAAAAGTGCCAAATAGACATTCGAAACCCCGGCCAGCCGACGCGCTGGCCGGGTTGGCTACCAGGCGTTGCGAATGGGTTAAGCATTCTCGGTTCCTTCAGCTGAAATCGGTTTTAAACACGGGTTTATTGCTCGATCTTGAGACCGACCCTGACCTCCGCTGAGGCAAGCAGTTCCGTTTTTCGCACTCCATAGTCTTTCTTGCCGGCGGCTGGCGCAGTGGCGGATCGCTGAAGACCCATTCAGATGACGACGAAATCATTCGCGGTCAGTGCCAGGCCCGCGGTAAGCGTCGCGAAATGTACCCCGCTATAGGACCCGCCGTTTCCGTCCCCGTCATAATAAAGTTTGCCTGTACAGGTTTCGTAGACGACGCGGTCGGAGGTGTCACCGGCCAGTCCGGTTGCATTCGCCGCAAACGCTGAGGCTTGAAGCACACCGGTGCTGGTTAGCGCGGTGAAGACTGCATTTTCCAGCTGAATCGTATCGTTGATCACATTATAGTCGGTGATTACATCAGTGTTGGTTGCAGCATCCACCACCGTGTTGAACAAAAATGTGTCACTGCCGACGCCGCCGGTCAGGATATCGTTGCCGGCTAGGCCCTTGATAATGTCATTGCCAGCGCCACCGTTGAGATCGTCGCTGCCGATCCCACCGGTCAGTTTGTCGTTGCCATTTCCGCCGCTCAAGGTATTGCCTGAACCGCCGAAAACGGTGAGTTGGTCATTGCCAGCGCCGCCGGCGAGGACGCTTGATCCAAACGAGCCGGGGGCGACCGTTGCCACCAGCACATCATCGCCAGCACCGCCATCCAAACGGTTCTCGGCGAGGGAACCATCTGCGGTGAACGGCGCGGATATGATCGACAGGAAGGCGTCGAGCGTGTCGTTGCCGATACCGCCGCTGAGTAGATTGACCACATTATACAGGCTGAGGCCAAGAGAACTGGGGCCGCCATGGGCATCGGCCACTATGCGCGCCGTCAGGACATCTTTTCCGTCGCCGCCAGTCAAGTCGTTCAGGGCAGAGACAAAGCCGCCAAGGGCCGTGGCATCCGCCTTTAAATGATCGTCTTCGGTGCCGCCGTCCAGCCGGTTGACGACGTTGGTGACCACATTTTCACCATCGGTCGTCTGCGTCGCCTCCAAGGTATCGTTGCCCGCATCGCCCCACAGGCTGTTGATCCCGACCGGGGAGCGGGAATTGGAATCTGTGAAACTAAAGGCACGCAGCACATCGTCACCGCCGCCACCATTGAGCCAATTCGACACCAGTTCCGTGGAGTTGGAGACACCTCTCGCCGTGGCTTCAAGAATATCGTTTCCGGCGCCACCACTTAGAATATTGATGGCAGTGGCCGTCGATCCGTTAAACTCGGTTTCGGCGAGAGCGGTGATGTGGTCGTTTCCATCTCCCCCATCGACCTCGTTCTTGGCGTAGTTGTCGTCCAGGGTGTTTCGTGTGCTGGCGATGACTTTGATCGTGTCGTCACCACTGCCGCCAAGAACATGGGTTATGGCTGCCACGTTGGCAAAGACCGGTTGCGCCACTTTGGCAACTGCGTTGATCGTATCGTTGCCGGCGCCGCCATCGGCCAGAACCTCGGCGCGCAATTGCCGGTCCAGCACAGTCGTGACCCCGCCTTGCAGCGTCACGATAGCGCTCATATTGTCTTTACCGGCACCACCGAACTGGACTGAAAGACCTTCGACTTCGTTGTCACCGTTTATCGGCACGAGCACATCCGTGACCAGGGTATCATTGCCGCCGCCGGCAATCAGCGCCGTCCGGTTGAAGGTGCTGTTCAAGCGATCGTTACCATCAAACGCGAAGATCAATGTCCCCTCGGTCGCAGCACTGAAAATCTCGTTGCGGCTGCTGCCGATCATCACAGCGTTGACGGGTGCTGTCCGCGCAAGCCAATCAAGCGTGGTCAGATTGTCAGTACCTTGGACAATAGTCGCTGCCCACTGCGCAACTTGAGTTTCCGTCGGTTCGAGAAATGCCATTTTCTCCTCCTTGCAATGGTTGCAAGCACGCCGAAGATCTTGGACTGTTAGTGCGGTCGTGCCATGTGTCCGCCTTCGAATCCACTGGAGCGTGTTTTCGACCCTGCCATATTGTGCAAAGGGACAGCATAGGTCCACGCCTTCTAATTCATGCGCGACATTTCAAGTGCCCTCCGCCGAAAGGCTTACCTGTTGCCCGGGCAAATCGTATTTGGGAAAAAGGAAGTTGTCCGGCGGGTTAAAAAAGGTCATCCGCCGCGCCGATATCGAGGAGCTGTCGCGCCGACAATAAATTTGTGCACCGCAGCAACAAGTTCTGTGTCCGCGCGTTACCTTATTATACGTCAATAAGACGTCGGAAGCCGGAGCGAATTTTATGAGATCGATGGCCGATACGCTGGAGCGCCTTGCGCGGCTTCGGGGAAAGCAAGCTGGGCCAACTCCCGCTTCGCGCCTGAAGCGACTTGATGGATTTGGGTCAAATCCCGGAGCGCTCTCCGGGTGGTGCCATGTGCCGTCTCAATTACCGAAAGCGCCAGCACTCGTCGTCGTGCTCCATGGTTGCACACAGACCGCCGCTGGCTATGACACGGGGTCCGGTTGGTCGAAGCTGGCCGACGATTTCGGTTTTGCGGTGCTGTTTCCGGAGCAAACTCGCGCCAACAATGCCAATCTTTGTTTCAATTGGTTCAATCGGGACGATATCGCAAGAGACAGCGGCGAGGCGCTTTCGATACGGCAGATGATCGCTGCTATGATAGCGGCTCACGCGATTGACCAGAGACGGGTCTACGTCACCGGCTTGTCGGCGGGCGGCGCAATGGCCAACGTCCTGCTTGCCTGCTATCCGGATCTGTTCGCAGGCGGGGCCATCATTGCAGGTCTGCCGTATGCCATCGCCGAAACGGTTCCGGAGGCATTCGACCGGATGAGAGGGCATGGTCTTCCAGGGACTGCCGTTTTGCAGGAGCGACTGAAGAGTGCATCGACGCACCAGGGGCCCTGGCCAACCGTTTCGATCTGGCATGGCTCCAGCGATCAGACCGTTGCGATGGCGAATGCGACAGCGACCGTTGAACAATGGCGCGGCGTTCATGGCGCGGCCGCAAAACCGGCTGCATCCGAGTCGATCGGCGGTCATAAGTGCACAACGTGGCGCGATCACGGTGGCGAGGATGCAATCACACTCTATCAGATTACAGGAATGGCGCACGGCACCCCGATCGATGGAAAAACGGGCTACGGCACCTCCGCTCCGTTCATGCTCGACGTGGGCTTCTCATCGACCTTGCACATCGCGCGATCCTGGGGGCTGATAGCATCCTTCGATCGTATGGAAACAAGCACCAACGACGGCCGTAACGAGGGTTCTGCCGATGTTGCGCAAACGTCTCCACCGGCAAGGACTGACGCTATCACGTCAGTTATAGAACGTGCGCTGCGCTCGGCTGGACTGATGCGCTAACGCCCGGATGTTATTCCGATCGACGCCACCTGCGTGGTGAGCTTCTGGACGGAATAACAGGGCGAACCCAGACAGGGAGGATTCCGGGGACTTGCTGCCTGTATCTTAAGAGCACGTCGGGACGCAGTTAACCTTGCGCAGTCGACCTATAAGCCACTTGAACCTGCTCAAAAATCAGATGGGCAGGCCTTGCTCAGATTGCCGGCGCCTGATTTCCCGATGCTTGGCGATATCTGCGTCCTTGACCTGAAAGTGGTCCAGGATGAGTTGGACATTTCGCTTGTGGGATTTGAAATAGACATCGAAGACGTCGCCAACGACAGGCACGGCTCCAAAGACCGTGTCGATGCCGAGATTATACACCATTCTGGCCAGCGTCGTCCTCGGTAGTCCGAGATCCCGGGCCTCGTTGACGATGTAAAGGCCAATCAGCGCACCGGCGGCGTCGCCGATCCCCGGCAGCAACCCGAGGATGGAATCCGCGCCGACCCGGATACCGGTGCCTGGAATTTGTATAGCCGTATCCATCACCCTGGCAATAGCGGCGAGACGCACGATGCGTGGCATTATGATCGTTTGGTCGTGATTGATTTTGGTCATGTTTAAGTCACGGCCCTTGCGTCTGTTTCACTATTTTCAGGCAGCAGGATCTCACCTGGGCCTGTCGGTACGTTTCCCAGCGCCGGTTGGTCCGCCGGGGTAATTCCCATGCGCTTCACTTTTGCTTTTCCGCTTTATACCAGTGTTCCTGGTCAAAGCGGTCCATCATCGCGTTTCTCCTCTTCCTGGAGAACCAGAAAGTTCGAGCAATGTTCCTCTTCAGGTGAGGAATGCTTCGGCGAACCGGATGAAACATCGGTGACGGAAACAGATCCGGTGGTGTGTAAAAGGGAACCAAGGGTAATCTGCATCGTTCTCCGATCAGCAAAAGGAGATTTAGATGTCGGATCCGAAACGCCCCCTGCCCCCTCAGCCCGAGCAAGAGCAATCTCCACCCGGCCTGACCTCGCTCATGAGACCGGTTCCCGATCACGGCGAGAAAAGCTATAAAGGCAATGGCAAGCTTGAAGGAAAGGTTGCGCTGATTACCGGCGCGGATTCCGGCATTGGACGCGCTGTGGCCATCGCCTTTGCTCGCGAAGGCGCCGATATCGTCATTTCCTATTTGAGCGAGGATGAAGACGCCGAAGAAACGGCAAAATGGGTGGAAGAAGCGGGCAGTAAAGCCATTGTCGTTCCTGGCGACATCACGTCGGAGAGCCATTGCAACGCAATCGTCGAGCAAACCTTGCGGGAGCTGGGCGGGATTGACATTCTGGTCAACAATGCCGCCTTCCAGCGGACCTATTCCTCCATTACAGAAATCACGGCGGATGAATGGGACGAAACATTCCGCACCAACATCTATGCGCCCTTCTTTCTTTGCAAAGCCGCAATCCCCCACATGAAAGCCGGTGCATCCATCATCAACACAACATCAATCCAATCCCGTCAACCTTCCTCGCATCTGCTCGCCTATGCGGCCACCAAGGGTGCTGTGTCGAATTTCACGGCTGGCCTTGCCGAAATGGTCGCGGAGAAGGGCATACGTGTGAACGCAGTTGCGCCCGGGCCGATTTGGACACCATTGATCCCTTCGACGATGCCGCCGGAGAAATCCGCATCGTTCGGTGAAAAAACGTTGATCGGCCGCGCTGGACAACCTGCCGAACTTGCCGGAGCCTACGTCCTGTTGGCGTCAAAAGAAGGAAGCTACATGACCGGTGCCGTCATTCCAGTCACGGGCGGGGAGATCATGATTTAAGCTGCCATTCAACATTGGCGCCCTCATGCTACCAGCCTTGACCCGACGTGCGGTCAGGAAAACCTGATAGCCGTGGAGACGGCCATCAGATGAAGCTGGATGGGATGGCGACGACAATGCGAAGCGCTCATCTCGATAAGGAGGCCTTGGAACCATTCGCCTCTGATTTCGGCTTAGCCAACCGAAGGCGCTCAAGTCTGGTAGCGCCATATTCCCTGGCTTCATCTTCTGTGCGAAACGATTTGTGCTCAGTGTGATTGCCGGCGAAGATCACAACCTCCCAAACTCCATTGACGAAGCTGACGTCGAGCTTGAGCTTTGATGGCTTTGTTGCGTTCATGGCATCCTCCGCCTGCGGCACTATTGCCAAAATAATAGCTAGGCTCGTTTGTCCCGGCATTTAAATTTCTCTATGGGCCAAGCAATCGCTTCGCAGGCCTCTTGATTTTCCCTCGTCGGCGATCGGGATCCTTCAAGAAGAACTCCACCATCGTCGACGTCTTTGCTGATGTCGTCACCCGTATGGGCCATAAGCGTAATAATTAGGTACGACCTTGGCAGGAAAGCCGGACCGACGCCGGCCCTCAGGGACATGACGCGAGGATCGCTCCCGGCCAAAATAATGGTGCTTAAGGGATTGTCCGCAGGAATCTCCAAGCCTGGGCCGGCTCACCGTCCATCGTCCGCTCGGAGGAGCTCTTCAACGCGATTGCTGTGGAAAACACACGATGTCTGGCTATAGGCTAGATTCAACATATTGCAGCCTTTCTAAAGGGCCGACACACTGTTGTAACATTTGGTAGGGGGCGGCATGGACCATCGTATTCTGTCGGATAGTGATATCGATATGCTCAAACGCGCACTCATTCATCGCTGCAAATATCTCGGAATAAGCCCCGACGGCGCTGCGGCTCATACCGCCGCCGGAGAATTGCTGGAAATGTTTCAGCTCGGCTGGAGCGACGAACGGCAATTGGCAACGGGACCGATCGCTATCCCCATCGGCAACAATTCTCACTGACTTTGGGCGATGAGCCTCTGATATCTGGTGGGCGCTTTTGGAAGTGTTTGCCCGCCACACTTTATATTCCGCCTTGCCTGGGAGTGAGCCAGAGCAAACGGCTGTCGTGCCACCTCCAAGACCGATCGTTATGGCAAGCAAAGCCCCGAAAACGAGGGCTACGCTTCAATGCCGGTCAGGATACGGCTCGCTGCCGAGCAACATCGCTGACCCCTTCCGCATCCGGCGCATGGCCGTAGCTCATCTTGCGCATCTGTTCGATCACCCGCGCCATTTCATCGTCGGGCAGCACCGGCGGCTCACCGAGCGTCAGGACCTGCACATACATGCGCGACAGGGTCTCGATCTCGATAGCCAGCCAAAGTGCGGATTCCAATGTCTTGCCAAGCGATATCTGACCATGCTGGCCCAAGAGGCAGGCCAGCCGGTCTTTCAACGCCACCAGCGCATGATCCGACAGCGCCTGCGTGCCGAACGTGGCGTATTCAGCGCAGCGTACCGTCGTGCCGCCGGCAACACCTGTCATGTAGTGAAAGCTCGGTATCGTCTTGTGATGGCAGGCCAATGTCGTGGCATAGATCGAATGGCAATGCAGCACGACATTGATATCCGGCCGGTTCTTCAGGATGTCGCGATGGAAGCGCCATTCCGACGACGGACGGCGGCCGGTATAGCTGCCGTCGAAATCCATCTCCACCAGATCGTCCGGGGTCATCGTGTCATAGGCCAGCGAGGACGGCGTGACGAGGAAACCATTTTGTGTGCGCACCGACAGGTTTCCTGCCGTTCCCTGGTTGATGCCGCTGGAATTCATCCTGCGGCAGGTTTCGACCATATCGCCGCGTAGCGCCGCGATATCCGTATGGTGAGAGCTCATTGGGAGGACCTTTCATATATCGTGCTGAAATAAGTGGCCTGACTGGCCTTGTCCCGCCAATGACGGGTATAAGCCGCCAGATCGGCGGATGGATGCTGGAAAACCGGCGGCTTTTCGAGTGCGATCGCCGCACGCGCTGACCGGGTTCCGTGGCTGGCAAGAAGCGCGGTGCCGGAGGCAACGCCATAGGTGTCGAGATTGGAAACCGTGTCGCCCTGCGGCCGCAAGGCTGCCACCAGCCCCGCATAGAGCGGATCGCGCAGGAAACTGCCGTCTAGGATGACGCGTCCGCCGCTTCCCAGCGCATCGAGGCATTCGACCGTCAAAAGCGCGGTGTAGAGAACCGCCAACGCCTTGCGCCCGGCCGCATCGGCAGGCGGCGGACCGGCAATATGCCCCTCGCCGGCCCTGCCGGGAAACAGGCCGTCGTCATCGCCAAAGGATGGCAGCGCCATGGTGCCCTGCGTGATCATCAGGCTGACCAGTGCGGCATCGGCGTTGAGATGATCGTCGTCACCGGCGACATGGGTGAATTCGCGTCCACCCATCGTCAAGATGCCGCCGATAGGGTTGCCGTTGACGTCGCTGTTGCAGGTCATGCCCCGGTGTTCATTCAGCCGGTCAAGCGGCGTCTTTCCGCTGAGCGCAACGATCCAGGTGCCGGTGGAAACCACGGTCGCCTCATCGAACCCGGCCGCCTGGTAGCGATAGAAATTGGCGCTGCTGTCATGAATGCCTGCAAGAACCTTGATACCGGCCGGCAACCCATAGCGATCGGACAGGACCGGCCGGATCGTCCCGACCGTTGCCCACGCCTTGGCAAACGGCGGCAGCAGGTCTCTCCACCGCTGCGAGTGAACAATCGGCGACCAGCGCCGTTCGACCACATTCCACAGATGCGACTGCGCGCCAAGCACAGTCGCCTCCGACACCGCCACGCCCGACAGACGCCAGGCCCAGTATTGCGGCACGCCGAGAAACCAGCGCGCCCGGGAAAAGCCTTGCGGCTCCGCCTGCTGCATCCAGAACATCTGGCGGGCATGGTGGGTGGCGCCGTGCATCATCGCACTGCCCTTGTCAAAAAACGAACCGGACAACGCCGAGTAACGCATGCGGATATCGTCCGGAAGCGGCTGCTCGTAGTCGATCATCGGCAAGGCGGTGCCATCGCCCGCATCGGGATCCGGTCCCACGAGAACTCCCCCGGAGCCATGGCCCGATGAGACGAAGGTCGTCAGCGGATGGCGTTTGGCAAGACCTGCGAGATTGTCGAACACCCAGTCACCGAGCGCATCCAGATCATGATGACGCCACGGCCCGTCCGGGAGCACGGGATTGGGAATGGACAAAGTCTCAAGGATCGTGCCGGATGCCGTGACGGCATTAAGCTTCACATTGGTCTTGCCAACATCGAGGACAGCGACAGTCGCCGGCTGCAAGCCATCCCTTCGATCGTTCCGTAGCCCGTCCGCCATGTCCGTATCCCGCGCCCGCATACCCGTGCGGCTGTCCTCGCGATTGCGCGAACAGCCTCGATCGTCATATCAAACCGTATTGCCGCGCCTTATTGCGCAGGAACGGCAGGCCGTTGCCCATCACTTCGGCTTCGTCCTTGGCGACCGGCCGCCAGACGGCGAGGCCATAGGCCACCTGCGGCGGCATGTTGATGAAGCTTTCCATGGCAAGACCGCCCTTGAAGCCGATAGCGGCGAGCGCTGCATAGATTTCGTCCCACGGCACGTTGCCGTAGCCGGGCGTCCCCCGGTCGCTTTCTGAGAGGTGGATATATCTGATGTGGTCGCGGGCATCGAGAATGCCGTTGGCGGCACCCTTCTCCTCGATATTCATGTGATAGGTATCGAGATGCACAAAGACATTGTCGGCGCCGACGCGCTCGATCATGTCGACGGCCTGCTTGGCCGTGTTGATCAGGTGGTTCTCGTAGCGGTTGACCGCCTCGACGCCGAGTTCAATGCCGCGGGTCTTGGCATGTTTCGCCGCCGCCTGCAGGGCGCGGGCGATGTTGTCATATTCCTTTTCGGTCGGCGGAACGCCGGTGCGCTCGCCGATGCCGCCGAAGATGACGCCGGACAAGGCTTCGGCACCCATGTCCGCCGTCTTGTCGATCGCGACCTTGAGATATTCGACGGCCTTTTCGGGATGCACCGAGGCCCAGGCATGTTCCGGCAAGCCAAGCGAGCAGACAGAACGCAGCTTATGTTTCTCCAAGAGCTTGCGGCTATGCCCGGCATCGACGGCCGGCGCATCGAGAAGCGCGATCTCGATGAAATCCATCTCGTATTTGACGGCGGCGGCAATCGCCTTTTCCGCCCCTGCGTGGTCCCATGTCATGGTCCACATGCTGGTATGAACGCCAAAACCTTCCATGGTTTTATCCTTTTTTTCGCTTGAGAGATTTGAAGTGGCCTGCGGCAAAACGCAGGATCATCACCGTGATGAGCAGGATGCCCCAGACGGCTGTCGCCAGGTGCTGGTTGGCACCGAGAATGTTGAGGCCGGAGGACAGGAGCTGCAGGACCAGCAGCGCCACGGCCACCGGAATGACCCGGCCAAAACCGCCGAACGGATTGACACCGCCAAGGAAGCAGGCAAGCACCGTGATCAGCAGATAGGATTCGCCGTGGCCGACGCGCACCGAGTTGAAGCGGGCAAGCATAATGATGCCGGCAATCGCGCACATCGCGCCTGAAAGCGCATAGACAAGCACCAGCACCTTGCGGGTATTGACACCGGAATAGCGCGCCGCCTCGATATTCGAGCCGATCATATAGGTGTTGAAACCGAGCTTCATCCGCGTCAGCAGAAGATGCCAGATCAAGACGCAGCTGAAGAAGACAAGGAGCGGGATTGGAAAGCCGAAAATGCTGCCATGGCCAAGCGGCTGCAGAAATGCTGGAAACCCGGAGACGTCGCCGCCCCGCGTCAAGAATTCGCCGAGCCCGCGCAGAAAGATCATCATCGACAGAGAGACAAGGATCGGGTGGGCGCGGGTATAGGCGATCACCAGCCCCATGACCAGGCCACTCAACGCCCCGACGCCGATCCCAAGGACGGAGCCGAGGAAGAAGGCGAACGGGCCGGCATCGGCACCGCCATTCTGCTGCAGCACCCAGGCAACCGTCAGTCCGGCAATATTGGCGGTGAAGGTGATGGCAAGGTTGAGGCCACCGGTCAGCACCGGCAAAAGCATCGCAAGGGTCAAAAGACCGAGTTCCGGCAGCTGGAAAGCGACGGAGCCGAAGGTTGCCCAGCTGAAGAATTGCGGCGAGGCAAGACTGAAAACCACCAGCACGGCGATCAGCGCAAATCCCGGCCCGGCCATGTCCGGCCCCAGCGCCGTCCTGATGCGATTAAGGATTGCGGTCATTTGCGGCCCTCCTCCTGGCGCATGAACGGCAGCAGTTTTTCGATGCTGGTATTGGACAGGGTGATGGCGACGAGGATGATGGCGCCGACGATCATCTTGAACGCATAGGGGGAAACACCCGCCAGATTGAGCCCGTTCTGGGTGATCGAGATCAAAAGCACGCCGAGCACGCAGCCGAGCACCGATCCCTTGCCGCCGCCGAGCCGGGCACCGCCCAGAACTACCGCCGCCAACACATCCAGTTCGCGGCCGTAAAGCGCATTCGGAACCACTTCCTGCGCATAATGCGCCTGGATCAGCCCGCCGATCCCGGCCATCAGGCCAAGCCACCCAAAGGCAATGAACTGCATCGCGCCGATGTTGATGCCGAAACGGCGCGCGCCCTCCGGATTGTCACCGAAGGCATAGAGCTGGCGCCCGGTCGTGGTGCGGGTGATGAACACCCAGGTGGCGACCACGCAGATCAGCATGACCAGCACCGGCAGGGTGATCTCGATCCAGCTGCCATCGGCCATTTCGTGCTCGAACAGCACGACGCGCGACGTCAGCCAGTCCGGCAGATTGTAGATCGACACCCCGCGGGTGAAAAACATCAACAGGCCGAAATAGATATTGAAGGTGGCGATGGTCGCGACGATCGAGATGATCCGGAATTTATGGATCAGGAAGGCGTTGATGGCGCCTAGCAGCACGCCGAGTGCTCCGGCGATCAAAAGTCCGCTGATCCAACCTCCTCCGTCCATCCAGCCGAGCGCGAGGGCTGCGATATACTGGACAACGGAGGCGGCCACCGCAAATGAAATGTCGATGCCGCCGGCAATCAGCACAACCAGTAGGCCGACGGCGAAAATGATGTTGACCGAACTGGTATTGAGCAGATCGAACGCGTTGCCGAGCGAGAAAAACCGGTCGGTGATGACGGACAGAATGATGCTGATGATCGCGATGACGGCGAGCAGCGCGAATTCCGTCGCATGGGATTGAACGGCCTTACGCATAGACAGCTGCCTCTATATCCGCGAGCAAGCAGTCCGCTGGCATGAACTGGTTGACGACCCGCCCTTTTGCCATGTGCAGCACGCGGTCGGCATTGAAATAGACTTCCGGCACCTCGTCGGAGATCAAGACGATCGCGAGACCGGTCTCGGCGAGCTTGGCGACAATATCGAAAATGCCCGCCCGCGCGCCGACATCGACGCCGACGGTCGGCGCATCAAGGATGAGCAGCTTCGGATCGGTCGCCAGCCATTTGGCGATGGCAATGCGCTGCTGGTTACCACCAGACAAAGTAGAGATCGCATCGCCTTGCTTGCCGATCTTGACACCGAGATCGGCGATCCAACGGGCGACAAGATCGCGCTTGCGGCTGTCGGACAACAGCCCACCGGAGGTGATCTTGTCGAGCGAGGCAATGACCAGATTGTCGGCGATCGATTGCGGCTGGATCAGCCCAAGCGACAGCCGGTCCTCGGAGAGATAAGCGATCCCCGCCTCGATGGCGTCGCGGTTGGACGAAAAATGAACCGGCTTGCCTTCGAGTTTGACGGTACCGGACCGCGGTTTCAGCATGCCGAACAGAGACAGGGCCAGTTCGGTGCGCCCGGCCCCGAGCAATCCGGTAATCCCGAGTGTCTCGCCCCGCCGCACGGTAAAGGAAATGTCCTCGAACTGGCCGGGCCGGGACAGCCCCTCGACCTCCAGCACCACCGGATTGGCGCTGACATTACGGGCGCGCACCGTCTGGTCGAAAGTCTTGCCGGTCATCAATTCGGTAATGCGCGACTGGGTCATGCCTTCGGTCGAATAAGCCCCGACCAGCGCACCGTCGCGCAGCACCGTCAGCCGGCTGGAAATCTCCAGCACCTCGGCCAGCCGGTGGCTGACGAAAACGACGGCGACGCCGGAGGCAGAGAGCGTGCGAACGATTTCAAGAAGATGGTCGGTCTCCGACTGGGTCAGCGATGCCGTCGGCTCATCCATGAAGACGAGCTTTGCCTCGCCGACCAGGGCGCGGGCGATCGCCACGATCTGGCGCTGGGCGATGGCATAATCTTTGAGGGGCCGATCGACGTCGAGCGTCACGCCGAGCCGCGCCAGAGCCTTGATCGCCTTCTCTCGCATGCTGCTATAATTGACGAAACGCGGCCAGCGGCCGAGCAGCGTCTGGAATGCAATGTTTTCGGCAACCGTCATTTCCGGAAACAGCGCCAGGTCCTGCCAGATTACCTGGATTCCGGAATTCTGCGCCGTCACCGGCGACATATGCGAATAGGTCTGCCCGTCGAACTCGATCACCGCGCCATCCTGCGGGCGGTAAACGCCGGTGATGATCTTGATCAGCGTGCTCTTGCCCGAGCCGTTTTCACCGGCCAGGCAATGCACCTCGCCCGGCAGAACATCGAAGCTGACATCCTTCAAGGCTCTGACGCCACCGAACGTCATGTTGATGTTGCGCAGGGACAGAAGCGGCTTTTGGCCACTCTTAGCGCTCTCGCGTCCAGTCATCGGATCAACCTGTGAAAATGCGGATCTTTTAGAACTTCCGGGCACCGCCGAGCCGACCGAAGTCAGCCCAGCAGCCCGGGAGAACCTTTTTGGAAAAATTACAGGCCCATGCCTGCAAGCTCGTCCACGGTATCCTTGTTGATCGGCAAAAGCTGATCGACGATGATGTCGTTTCCGGCCGGCTTGATCACGCCGAGACCAGGAATGTCGTCGCCTTCCTTGACGCTTTCGCCCTTGATCAGGCGATCGGCCATGGTGACGAAGACTTCACCGGCCTGTTTTGGATTCCACATGAACCCGCCGGAGATTGCTCCGGACTTGATCAATTTCTGGCCCTGGCCGGGCGAGAATGGACCGAGCACGAAGATTTCACCGGTCTTGCGGCGCTCTTCGACGGCACGGCCGGCCCCGATCGGACCTTGGCTGCCGAAGGCAAGGAAGCCTTTCAGATCCGGATGAGCGGAGATCAGGTCGAGCGCCGTCGATCGGCTCTTGTCGACATCCTCGGCGACGCCGTAGCGTTCGCCGACGAGCTTCATGTCGGGATAGTTGGCCTTGAGATAGGCCACTGCTGCATCGGCCCAGGCATTGTGCAGGGGAACGGTCAGTGAGCCGACGAAGACGGCATATTCGCCCTTGCCGCCCGTCTTTTCGGCCAGAAGCTTGGCATGCGCTTCGCCGAAACCGGTCGAAGAGGCCAGTTCGAAATTCCAGTCCGCACCTTTCTGGCTCGGCGATTCATGGGTAATGACGAAAATGCCGGCTGCTTTTGCCTTGGCAAGAACCGGCTCAAGCACCTTGGCATCGTTCGGCACGACGCCGATGACCTTGACGCCTTGCGCGATCAGATCCTCGATGGCACGCACCTGCAGCGCCGGGTCGGCGCTGGTCGGACCGACCATGAAGGCATCGAGACCGAGCTTGGCACCCTGCTCCTTGATGCCTGCATCCATGGCGTTGAACCAAGGAATACCACCGATCTTGACGACGACGCCCACCTTGTCGGCGGCCAGCGCCGCAAACGACACGCCAAGCGACAGCGATGCAGCAAGCGCTGCAATCATAAACTTTTTCATGCTCTTCCTCCTCCAAACGTTTTCCGCGCAGGCAACAGGACCAGGCCGTGAAATGGCGGTCGCAGTTTCACCTCAGGTCGGCGCTGGAAATCGCATCCTCCACGTTGCCGCCTCCTCAAGCGGACCTCGCTGCACAATCGATATTTCTTTTTGCACAATCGATGGTGCAAATAATATGTTTTGGTTTTAAACTTTCGTCAAGGGGAAATTGGCACTAAGCAGATGAACGGAGGATTGGATGAAGCACCAGGGCAAAAAGAAGGCGACGATCTACGATCTTTCGGTCCTGTCCGGCTGTTCTGCCTCGACCGTCAGCGCCGTTCTCAACGGCACATGGCGCAAGCGGCGGATCAAGGAAAGCACGGCAGAACTGATCCAGGACCTTGCCGAACAGCACCAGTATACCGCCAACCTGCAGGCAAGAGGCCTGCGCAGTTCCCGCTCCGGCCTAGTCGGCCTGCTTCTACCCGTACACGACAACCGCTATTTCTCCTCGATGGCGCAGACCTTCGAGGCGCAGGTGCGCAGCCACGGCAAATGCCCGGTCGTCGTTAGCGCCTCGCGCGATCCGCAGGAAGAACTGGCAACAGTCGCAACGCTGATATCCTATTCGATCGACGAACTGTTCATCGCCGGCGCCACCGATCCCGACAGCGTTCATGACCTCTGCGATGCCGCCGGCATTCGCCACATCAATATCGACCTTCCCGGGACCAAGGCGCCGTCGGTGATCAGCGACAACTACCAGGGCGCGCGAATGCTGACGCAGGCAATCATCAAGCGGTTCGACGATGCTGCCATGCCGCTGGAGCCGGAGGAGCTTTTCCTGTTCGGCGGGCGCAACGACCATGCCAGCCGCGAGCGCATCAAGGGTTTTCGCGATATCAAGACCGAACTGCTCGGCCATGACAGCGACGCCTGTATCCAGCCGACCGGCTATTCGCCGAACATGACGCAGAAGGCTTTCGAGGCTTTCTACGAGCGCGAAGGAAAACTGCCGCGCGGACTGTTCATCAACTCTTCAATTAACTTCGAAGGCCTGCTGCGCTTCATGGCGCAGCACCCGCACGAGACCTTCGCCGACATCGTCGTCGGCTGCTATGACTACGATCCCTTCGGCTCTTTCCTGCCCTTCCCGGTCATCATGATCCGACAGGACAGCGAAAGCATGCTGGCCAAAGCCTTCGAACTCATCGAAGAAGTTCGTCCTGCCGTGAAGATCCACCTGATCCAGCCCGAACTTGTCCATCCCCGCACGGCCCTCAAGGGGCCGCTCGATTCCATCCGTGACATCGACGCCTGATCCGCCGCCGCCATAAAAAGCGGTGCCTTATCGTTGGAAGGACCTCCCTTGGTGAACATCCTGGAGGGGTCCGAGCGGACGCAAGAATGCGCGTTGCGAAAAGGCCCCGTGCTCGGATCGCCGGCCTGATGGCACGGATCTTAGTCTGCGGTGACCTCCCAATGATCGTCTGGATTGAACGTTTTAATGCCGGCCGCCATCGATTCCGTTTTCTCACCAAGGTTGGCCTGGTACACCGTCCCGTTCGCATTCACCGTGAAAGTGTGCACGCCGGTCTCGCCGTACCGGATCGGCCAGGCGATCAGGGCAAATCCGGCGATCATATTGCCGTTGATCACGTAGTCGAACTTGCCACCGGCGATGTTCGGTCCCTGGCTCTCGATGATCCTGTAGCGGTAGCCGTAATAGCCTTCCCCGGCCTTGGCTTTATCGAGCGCGGCATTGCCGTCGAGCGCATTGCCGGCCGGACTTTCGCCCTCACCGAGGTCTGGCGACCAGAATAACCCGTCGGTCTTGCCCGGGCTGCTGATTAGTTTTCGCGCGTATTCCAGCACGCCGTCCCCGTCGTGGTCGGCGGCGGCATATTCCTTCTGTGCGTCAACATAGGCCCGCATCGTTTCGATCGTCTGCAGTTCGTTCTCGCCGACGCGGCGGTTGATTATCTCCTCGAAGCCGGCATAGGTGTCGAACGACCACTTGCCGTCCTTGCCCTTGACGACCGGGAACGGCAGCGGCCAAAGCTTCTCGCCGATCTCGACGATCTTCCGGCCATCGATCTCTTGGATGATTGACTTGATCTTCGCGCCGTCGCGTATCTCCGCATAGGTGTCCAGAACGCCCTCACCCGCCTTCAACTTGGCTGGGTTAAGGCCGAGCAGCGCCGCGAACCTGTCGAAATCGTCGGCCGTGAGCGCGGCCTTCAATGCATCGACAGCTTGTTCAGGTGTATCGAACACGGGTGGATCGGTCGGAGAGGCAAAGGATGAAATGGATGCTGCGTCCGATGGTTCGGCCGCTGCCGAAACGGCTGCCGGCCCGAGCAGGATCACCGAAAATATCGGACCCAGGACCACGTTTCTGAAGGACATTGTCATGGCTGTCTTCCTTGTTTGTGCGGTCAGCGGCGACGGCCACCGCCTCGGTGGACCTGGCGATTGCCGCCGCCGCGGTTGCCGCCACTCATGGCCTGCCTGCCGCGGTTGGACTGGATCTGCGCGCGCCTGCCGCTGTCCACATTTCCAAGGGCGGGGGGTCTCCTTGCTCGGTTGTCTACCCGGGCTGCGGGCTTGGCCTTAGCCACCGGGCGCTTGGCGTTTGGCTGCGGCTTGATTTTTCCGGAGGCCTTGTTGACCTTGGCTTCCGGCCTGCGGTTTTGAGCTGCTTGAGCCGCTTTCTTCTCCGGCCGGTTCCGGTTGATCCGGTCGGCGTCGATTTTGCTCTTGCGGACGTCGTTGACGCTGATGTTGCCCGGCTTGTTACGGGTGTTCGTCAGGCGGTCATTGCCGATGATGTTGCCCTTGTTGCGGTTGCCGTCGGCCTGGATGTTGTTACGGAAGGCCGTTCGATCGATGTTGTTGAACTGGTTCTTGTCGAACTTGATCTTGCTGCGATCGACGTTCTTCCAATCAAGATCGTTGATGTTCACCTTGCCGTTGATGTTGTTGAAGCAGTTGTTGCAATCGATATCGACATTGCCGTTCCAGCGCCCCCCCGCGACGCCCCAGCGGTTCCAGTCAACGGCTGCGACCCAAACCGCTCCTGTCACTACCCCCGCGAAAAAGGTTGCGGTCGGGTAGTAGTAGTTCGGATAGGGTTCCGGATAATAGGCGATCGGCGCTGCGACGTAGCCCGGCTGGTAGAGCATCTCGGGCTCATATTGCGGGACGTAGATCTTCTCCGGGTTCGCCGCCACGATAACGACGTTGTCGTTTTCCTGGCTGACCTTGATCTTGTCATCGGTCTTGATGATGCCATCGGCGACAGCCTTGTCGCGCAATTGCTGGATCGCGATCAGCACGTCCTTTTGCTGGTAGGACAGCGCATCTCCGAGCGACTGCGTCCAGTCCAGATCATCGCTCATCATAGTGACGATCTGCGGATAGTTCAAAAGCGAGACGATACTGCCATCCCATGTCGACTTCGGCTTTAGCTTGGCGTTCTTTTTAAGCTGGCCTTGAAAGCGGGCCGCCTCAACGATCTGCAAGGGATAGAGCGAGGCTGATGAAATCAGTGCAACAAGTTCGTCTGGATAAAGCGCGATCCGCGCGACGAGGATCTCGAGTTCGTCCTCGGTCAGCGGAGCCGGGGTGTCATCCTGCGTGGCGTCCGAAACGGCTGCAGCGGTATCCTGGGCGAAGGCCGACGGCCATCCGAAGCGTTCAATCGGTATTCCGGCCAGAGACAGGCACAGTCCCGTGGCGATTAGCAGTCGATACCGTCCGGTCATCTCAAATGCTCCTATTCTGCTCCAGCCGATCAAGCCGCAATGGCCCTCGATCGACGCTGCGTTTTCGGACGGCGATCCGGTTCCCCAGGCTCCCCCCGTGATAAATCCAGGTGCTGACATCGTGTCCGAAATGCGAAAAGCGAAACGTGTCTCTGCCACTGGATGTTCAAAAGCATCCTCCGATGCTGCCAACCGTCAGGCAATTCCTTTTCCGGGCGTGTGTCAATGCCATATCGGGCATTGGTGAAGTCCTTCATTCAGCCCCTTTGAGGCGCGGCTGGATACCCAGGACCACGTTGTGCCACCATTGTTCAATCGCGCGGATGGCTGATCCATCTGCCAGTTCGGGTGTTCCAGATGGAGACCTGATGACGAAGGCTTGAAAGCAATCCGGGAACATTGCATTACCGGCACCGATACGATCGAACCCGGAACGCACCATGAAGACCCTAGAGAGCCGGCCCATCCAGGCCAATCCGCTTGTTTTCGCAATCGCGCTTGGTACGGGTGGGTTGCTGAGCTTGATGGTGCATTTGAATGGCGAGCTCGCCCAATTCGGCAATCCGCTTTTTTCATCCTGGGTTGCTCATGGGACCGGAACGGTTGCAGCGCTTGTGCTTCTTGCCGTGTTTTACCGGATTGCGAGAAAAAGCGGGATGAACCCCCCTGCGCCCTTCTGGGCTTATCTTGGAGGCATATCGGGCGCTGCGACCGTCATCCTGTCTTCTCTTACCGTCAATTCGCCGGTCGGACTTCCGGGCACCCTGGCCCTTGGCCTTGCCGGTCAGCTGGCCTTCAGCTTTTCCGCAGACAAATGGGGTCTGTTCGGCTTGCCGAAACGGCCGTTGGCAGGGCGGGATTTCGTCGCGCTCGCCCTTGTTCTTTCAGGCAGCACGCTCATCATTTTTTCGAGTTCGATATGACCCTGTTCGTTTTCTACGCCTGTATGGCCGGCATCCTCATCGGTCTCAGCCGGCAACTCAATGGGCGGCTCAGCTTGTCCACGTCACCCCTCATTGCATCCTTCTGGAACCACGCCGTCGGCTTCGGGTTTCTGACGATTATCGGGCTTTCCATCGGCGGGCTCATACCCGGCGGCGCCTTTGAGGCCCCGTGGTATGCCTATCTTGGCGGCCCTGTCGGCGTTGTCTTCGTTGCCTCCGGCAGCTGGTTGATCACGCGCATCGGCGCCACGAATACCGCTCTCATGATCATCGGAGGTCAAATGTCTGGTGGGGTGGCGATAAACCTGCTGCAGTCGGCGACATCGGCATTCTGGCTGGCAAGCCTTGGGGTCGTCCTCATCATGAGCGGTATGGTCATCTCGCAACGCCGGACCAAGGGTTGACAAGGGGGTCTGCGGCGATGGCCGGACGAAAAGACAATCCGTGCGAGGCGGGTCCATCAGGCTCCGCTACCATGTCGCAAAAGGTAAATTTGTTTCCCGAAGACCCCATCTAAGAAACAGAATTACTCTACAATTGATGTGGACCATATCAAACTGATGGCGCGCATCCGATAACTTTACTCCCACCTTCACAGGAGCATGGCGCCGGACCGCTCTCCTTGGCCGGACAGGGATGGTCGGCTGCGCGCGCGGCAGAACGGATTACTGAAGTGAAGGCAGCGACAGTCTGACGAACGGCTCCAAGCGACCGCGGGTGCTCCGGTGCCCTGCTTCCGGGAAGCCGTCGTCACATCACCACGCATAACCGTTCATTCGAAAGACAAAGTCGATGCCAACCCGCCAGCTTCACCTCGGCGCCTTCATGCGGCCGGTCAGCCTTCACACAGCCGCTTGGCGCTATCCCGGCGCGTATCCGGATGCCAACTTCAATTTCCGTCATCTGAAGGTTTTTGCGGAAACGCTGGAACGCGCGAAATTCGACGCCTTCTTCATGGCTGATCACCTCGCCGTTCTCAACATGCCGATCGATGCGTTACGGCGCAGCCATACGGTCACATCTTTCGAACCTTTCACCCTGCTATCGGCATTGGCGACAGCCACCAGCCGGATTGGGCTCGTGGCGACGGCATCGACGACGTTCGATGAGCCGTATCATATCGCGCGCCGCTTCGCTTCACTCGACCATATCAGCGAGGGGCGCGCCGGCTGGAACATCGTCACGACATCGAACCCGGATGCTGCCCTCAATTTCGGGCTTGAGGATCATGTCGAGCACGCGGAACGTTATCGTCGTGCCCGCGAATTCTACGATGTCGTCACCGGTTTATGGGACAGTTTTGCCGACGATGCTTTTATCCGCAATGCGGCTTCCGGGCTCTATTTCGACCCGGAAAAACTGCATGTCCTCGACCACAAGGGCGACTACCTTTCAGTGCGCGGTCCGCTCAATATCGCCCGGCCGCCGCAGGGTTGGCCGGTGATCGTCCAGGCCGGAGCATCCGAGCCGGGCCGCCAGCTTGCAGCCGAAACGGCAGAGGTGATCTTCGGTTCTTCGCCGGATCTGGAGGTGGGCAAGAGCTTCTATGCCGATGTCAAAGGCCGCATGGAGAAGATCGGACGCAACCGCGATCATCTGAAAGTGCTGCCGGGTGCCTTCGTGGTCGTCGGCGATACCATTCACGAGGCAAAGGCCAAACGCGCCCATCTAGACAGCCTGGTGCACTACGAGAGCGCCATTGCCTCGCTGTCCATCGCGCTTGGACACGATGCTTCAAGCTTCGATCCCGACGCACCATTGCCGCGCGACATTCCCGATACCAACGCCAGCAAGACCGGGCGCGCGCATGTTCTGCAGCTGGCGGAGCGGGAGGGCCTGACCGTGCGGCAACTCGCGCAGCGCTACGGCGGCTATTCGGGCCTTTCCTTTGTCGGAACGCCAGCCAGCATCGCCGACGAGATGGAGACTTGGCTTTTCGAAAACGGTTGCGACGGGTTCAACGTGGTATTCCCGTATCTCCCACAGGGGCTGACCGACGTTGCCGAAAAGTTGGTACCCGAACTGCAACGGCGCGGCCTGTTCAGACGCGAATATGAAGGTACGACGCTGCGCGAACATCTCGGACTGCCCCGGCCGGCCAACCGTTTCTTCGATAAGAGAGGCGCCGCACAGGCTCCGGGCTGAGGGCCTGCCAACCACCCTGTCGCACCATCAAGAATGCCCCCAGGAAAGGATCTTCACCATGGCAACCAAGCCAACCACCCTAACGGTGCTGAAGACCGACACTTGGCCGGCCGTGCACCGGCTGTGGGAAGCTCTATGCGAAGAGGCGACGGCGGCGGCAAAAAAGGACGCGGCGCTGGTGCGGCCGATGAACTCCGCCGTGCTCTATCATTCCAGCTTCGCCTATGCGCTTGCCCACCGGCTGGCATTGAAACTCGCCAATCACGATATGGACCAGGAAGAGCTCCTGTCTTTGATCCATCAGGCGTTCCTGACCGATCCGGAGCTGCTCCACGCGGCGGCGGCTGATCTGGAGGCTGTAAAAGATCGCGATCCGAGCAATACTGAAATTCTGACGCCATTTCTTTATTTCAAGGGATTTCTGGCCCTGCAGGCGCATCGCGTGGCGCATGGGCTTTGGCTTGGCGATCGGCCTCATCTGGCCCGCCATATGCAGAGCCGTATCTCCGAAGTCTTCGGTATCGACATTCATCCCGCCGCCAAGATGGGCAAGGGCATCATGCTTGACCACGGGAACGGCCTGGTGATCGGCGAAACGGCCGTAGTCGAGGATGATGTGTCCATTCTCCAGAACGTCACGCTCGGCGGTACCGGCAAGGACACCGGAGACCGTCATCCGAAGATCCGGCGCGGCGCGTTGATCGGCGCGGGTGCCAATATTCTCGGCAATATCGAGATCGGGACCGGCGCCAAGGTCGGAGCCGGCAGCGTCGTGGTATCGCACGTGCTGCCCTATACCTCCGTGGTCGGCGTCCCGGCCCGCCCAATCGGCCAGCGCCATTCCGTTCTGCCGGGCGTGACCATGGATCAGGCCCTGCCGGAGCCGGAATACGTGATCTGAGCGTGGCTGCAGTACTTGTTTATGGTAACGCTCGGCGATTCCCGCACCCAGTAGCTGCGCCAATCTCGACAGCGGTACTTTTCGTGCCTGACACGGATATCCGGCACTGCGGCTATTTCCCAGAACTGCCCGGACGGCAACGCGCTGACATCTGTAGTAAACTTGCTGTCGCTCCGGAGCGGTTGCACCGTTCCTGCCAGTTCAAGCTTCTCACTTCGCGAATCGAGATTCTCCCCCAGGCCGTAGTAGGCCTGGGGGAGAATTGCAGAGTTTACCTCAGGAACGACCCGGCAAATCCTGTCTGCAAATCGACTAGGCAGCTGCCAGTGCCTTTTCGATATCCTGTATGGAATGGCCGGTCAGGTCCTTGTCGATCTCGCCGACAAGGATTTCGGACAGGGATTTGTGGTAGCCCTTGCGAAGTTCGCCGAGTGTCCGCGGCGCTGCGATGATGACAAGGTTTTTGATCTTGCCGTCCAGAACCTGCTTGTTCAGCATTTCAGCAATGCCCCTGCCGAAGCCATCTTCCTCCTGCTGGCTGTCATCCGGGTTGGCCGCGCTGCTGGAATGGCGACCACCGGAGGATATTTTCGAGCTGTCGATATCAGGCTCCGCCATTGCCCTGAGCTTGATATTGGAAGCGTCGCCCTCGTTTTGAAACAGGCTAAACTTTTCTCCGTCTGCCACGGCGATAACGGTGTTCTCGGGAAGGTTCATTTTGGTCTCCACGTTTTGCCGGCTTTATGCTGGCGGGACGGCCGAATATTTTTTCAGCTCTGCGTCAACCGTTTCAGCCGGACTAATGTTCCGAGATAATTCGATCGTTCAGCGGCATGATGCGACCGCCGGCGGCTTTCACCCGGGCCGTGCACTGGCACAGGTGGGTCCTGCAGCGTTTTCTCTGCCAAGCTCAGGTCAGTGCAAACTGTTGCCCCCGCGGCGATCTATTGAAGGCTGCTTACCCTTCGTAGCGGCCAGCGCGCAGCGGCGTGCACGACGAGGCAGGTGCCAGACACTCATCGCAGATGCCGCAACCATCGTCGTCTATCAATTCGCTCGGGCGCTGGCAGCATATACAAGTACGCGTATGAGCCCGGTCGCCAGAATGTTTCGGAGGAATGATCTCGACTGCCGCGTCGAACACAAAATCAGCTACAAGTTCCGCCATCTCGCCGCTCCATCAGTGTGGTGCAAATGAGATAGGAGCGCCAATTGCTGACGACAAGGTCAGGCCATTGAATGCCTTGTTAAAATCCGTAGTCCGTTCACTTGGCCAGTCTCTCGCCACTCAACTTCAAAACGACCACGACACCCTTGGGCGACCAGTCGTATGCAATCGATCCTCCCAACTGTCCGGAGACACTTCGGTTGAGCAGCCTGCTTCCATAGCCCTGCGCGCCGTCTGGATCTTCAACGGCAGGCCCGCCGCGTTCCGTCCAGGTCAACATCACTTCGTCGTCCTCGGTCGAGCCCGAAAGATCCAACGTCCCCGTGTCGACGGAAAGCGCACCATACTTCATGGAATTGGTCGCGAGTTCGTGGAAAACCAGTGCCAATGCGGTTGCAGCGGCTTCGCCCACGCCCATGCGGGGCACGGCGACCCTGATACGTCCTTTGAACGCCCCCAGATCCTCATAGGGCGACAGCAGGACGGACAACAGGTCGCCCAGCAAGGTGGCGTGCCCCTGCCCGCCCGGAATTGGGCGTACGAGATCATGCGCCCGGCCAAGGGCAGCCAGTCGTCCGGTAAGCTCCTTCGCCATTTCCTTGGCGGTGGTGGTCGATTGCGAGGTGATATTGGTGAGACCCATGGCGATGGCCAAAAGGTTCTTGACCCGATGGCTCATCTCGCCGGCGAGCAGTTCGTTGCCCTCTTCAGCTTGCTTGCGTCCGGTGACATCCAAGAACACCCCGAACATCTGGCCGTTGTGGAGCGCGGCGTCGTCGCCCAGACCGCGTGCGGAAATCCACCGAATTTCGTCTGCCACCAGAATGCGGAAATCGATCTCGTAGGCGCCAACGATCCCGCGCGTCGCTGTAAATGCAGCCCGTACGCGATCCCGGTCGGAAGGATGAATGTGGGCCGAGAGGTCTTCGAATTTCACTTCACCGCTTTTGACAAGACCCCACAGCTTGAAGGCCTGCTCGTCCATTGCAAAACGATCGTTGGTGACGTCCCATGACCAAAGCGCCACCCCCGCCGCATGGATGGCGCGACGCAGGTTCTCTGGTTTCCAAAGAGGATGGTGTGGGTCGCTGAATGGCATCGCGGCGTCTCCAAGAATATTTGTTTCACTTACTATCCCAGGAGCCAAAAGACTATCCTTTCTCGTCGATTTCAAAGCGAGATCGACTGTGTTCAGACGAGTGCGACAACGGCCATTTTCGCGACTTCACTCCAGATCTAAGCGAGAGAGGCCGCCTGAGGCTTGGACTGCTGGTCCAGCGCTCTCGAAGGGGAGCGTCTATTATGCCGTTGCTTCTTCTAACCCGCCGCCACCATCTCCCTGATGGCATTAATAACGCGGGCGTGATCGTACGGCTTGCTGAAGAACCGGCCATGAACTGGCAGCAGTTCGTCGCTCAACTGCCGGTGGCCTGATGTTACGATAATCTGCACCGGTGGCCACCGATCGCGCACCGCCGCTGCCAGTTTTAACCCATCCATTGTGCCCGGCATGTCAATGTCGGTAAACATGAGCTTGATGTCCGGGCTGGAATTCAGCAGAGCTATAGCTTCGTCCGCATTCGATGCTTCGTGCACCTTGAAGCCCTCGTCCTCCAAGAATGCGGCAATATCCATTCGGATGAGCAACTCATCTTCGACAACAAGCACCGTGATCCCATTATAAGCCATCCCTCACCATCCCATGCCCTTTTGTGCCGCAGTATGTCTTTTTTTAATAAGCTGGACGAACACGGGTAACGCGCGGGACCTTAAAATGATCCGGCGGTCCGGCGATGTTTCGATGAAACCGGACCACCGCGCTCAATGAAGGATGTTGTCACGCAGAATAGTACATGCCGGTGCATTGCCTTGGCGTGCGGCAATATGCACCGCAACCACTATGAAGACGGGAGAAGCGCTAGCATTTGAGCCACATCCGTTCGTGGAGTTTGGCCTGTGCGAAAACTAAAAGTTGACGGGCTCCGATAAACAGCGTATGTCTGTGTTCGTCGATATTTTCTTGCTGAGCTTTGGTTATTGCGCGATTAGCACCGCGCCCTGAACGAACCCTCCCTTTAAAACAATCGCTATCATCATCCGCAGCGTTTTCGCGCCGCGGTCACTTATATTGCTATGAAAGGGTTCATCATGACCACTGGCACAGTTAAATGGTTCAATTCCACCAAAGGCTTCGGCTTCATTCAGCCTGACAACGGCGGCGCTGATGCCTTCGTTCACATTTCTGCCGTCGAGCGCGCTGGAATGCGCGAAATCGTAGAAGGCCAGAAGATCGGCTTCGACCTCGAGCGCGACAACAAGTCGGGCAAGATGTCTGCTTGCAACCTGCAGGCCGTATAATCGGTTACTGCTTTCCTTTGACCACGGATGTACTGGCACTGTTGAAAGCAAACGACCAAGCGAGGTCAGGCAGATTGCCTGGCCTTTTTTTGTGCCTGACCGCCGTGCGGTACGCGCTGGCTGGCGATACAGCCGGCTGTGACAGGAGGATTCGATGACGGACCAAGCCAACGAGCTTCAAGCAATCAATACCGCATGGCAGATCGCCATTCAGGAAATCCTGAGGATGGTCGTCCGGGACCTGTACAAGTCTGGAGACGAGGCGTCTTTCAGTGCGCATATCAAACGCATCGAAGAGGCAGCAGTCGATAGCATCTACACTGGGCTGATGCTGCGCGGCACGGACGAATGGACCGAAGTTCTGGTCAAGGAAAAGGCGAGCAATTTCGTGACGACGCTCTTGACCTCGTTCACCTACGATCGGGTCTGACGGGCTCGCTGGCGCCTTGCCGTCGCTTGCCGCCGATGATCGCGCATAGGCCGGCAGGCTCTCAGGCCCGGCTTCAATCGCATTCCGGGGATGCTGCAGACCCGCACCTCCGAAGCGGGGTAAATCTAGGTCCCGCGCCCTATATGAGAACGTGTTCCTCACGCCAACGTCAATTCGATCGAGGCCGACAGATCCGCAGCGCGTCACGCTTACGATGTTCTCGATACGACCCGGCAGTTCTTCAAGGCGGAGGTCGGTCTCGGCGTCCGATCGACACCGCTTGAGACGGCGTTCCGTTTCCACGCCCTGCGTGAAGACGACATGCTGGTCATTCTCGATGCGGCCAAGGATGCCCGGCTGGACTGCAACTGACGCCCGTCAGACTACCGTTCCCAGCAGGCTTTATGGAAAACAGACACTTACACGATTTGTCACCCGAGTTTTTTTCGGAAAACCTCAGACTTTCGTGGTCAACTTTGCAAAATCATCCGTTAGCTCTTTTGAGGGAGCGGGGCACCGCAGGTCGACAACTCCGGAGCGATTTAGCATCTCCATGAAAGGATGTTCACGCCTAAGGAGGCTCCACCTTCCATGCTCCGCCTCAAAAGTGATTGCTGCCGCGGCACGGCTCCTTATCGCCTCGTAGCGCTCGCCGAAATTTCCGCGTGTCACGTTGGCGAAAATGGGGTCCGAAATTTCGAATCCCAGCTGGAGTTCAGGTATTGCTCCGCATTCCTCGTCAAAAAGTAGTGATTCCGACTATGTCGTTCAAACGTTCATCGTCCGCATCGCGGCGTTCGCCAGCGGGACGTTGCGTTCTAACCGATGCTGTTTGGGACATTGTCATCTTAATCGTTTCAAGAGTGACGGATGATATGGCCGGCGCAAGTTAGCGTTGTCTGCTGCGGTTGGCCGCAAGTACCGGGTCGCCCGCTCAGCATTTCGGGGACCAAACACGAAGGGCGCTCGATCCTTTTCTGGAGAGCACCCTTCGCAGACCGGATAGCATGGCGCGCGACGAAGTCACTGCGGCAAGCCATCGAAACGGGTGATGGCCCGTAGATGTGATCGCATCACCCCGATTTCACGGCCTTTGGTGAACATTCGTCAGCCCGTAACAGAGGCTATGTGATATCGGACTGATGACATCCTGTTCTCTGGTTCGACGAGGTTTCCATCCGGTAGGGCTAGAAAGTAGGCCCGCCCGCCCTCAATGTCGGCTGCGATATAGCGACTCAGGGAGGCGCTTTGTCTTTTACCAGGAGTTCCAGCGTCCGCGCATCGGCCTCGCCGCCAAAATAAAGTTCGATCGCCGTCCGGAACGGCTCGGGATCGTTGGCCGTCTCCCGAAACAGCGTCATTGACGAGTGCAGTTTCAC
This sequence comes from Pararhizobium sp. DWP3-4, assembly GCF_049898205.1. Lineage (NCBI taxonomy): Bacteria > Pseudomonadati > Pseudomonadota > Alphaproteobacteria > Hyphomicrobiales > Rhizobiaceae > Pararhizobium > Pararhizobium sp. DWP3-4. The sequence continues at coordinate 257,003 of NZ_JAFCXF010000005.1, forward strand.
ATCGTCGGGAGAACCGAATATCTCATGGGCAGTCCGATTTCGCACAGCGTTAATCGTGCGGGTGCAGTGGACAAGACGGTCGCCGAGCAACGGGTGGGCGAGATATGCATGGGCCTCGTCCAGCCCGGATATGGCAAACCGGATCGCGGTTGGAGAATGGCCCAGACCAGCGAGCTGCGGGAAGATGAACCACATCCAGTGGCTTTGTTTGCGGCCCTTCTCCAATTCGCAAAGGGCTGTGTCATAGGCAGATGCCTGTGCCTCGATGAAGCGTAAGAGGTGATAGGGGTCGCTCATGGGTTTACTCCAAGCCCGATAAAGAGCTGTGCAATGCTACGGCGCGCGGTCCGCAGATACTACCATTTCTAATGTATCTCGGAGAATTGAATCAAGGAAACATCCAAGTGCATTGCGCTCCGAGGCCGCCAAGGGGAGGCCTCGGGCTGCCAGAATTACAAACCGCGCTTAGGGTAACCGTTGGAGGACGATGTCGTAACCGCACAAGCGGAGATCCGGCATCGGAGGCGTGACAGGGCCGTGACATCTCTGATTTCCAAAATTCATCAAGTTGCGTCATGATGGTATCTGACAGCCTGGAAATTTAGCGAAAGCAAAAACAGGGGAAGGTTTTTAGGATGCCGAATACAAAAGAGGCCGAACTTTCACGGCTTGCTGAAGATTTCTACCAGGCCGCTTTGGATGGCGGGAGATGGAAACCGGCCATGGCGAGGCTGAGAAAGATCGCCAACGGCTCGAAGGTTCATTTTGCGCGCGTACGCTCCAACGGTGATTGGCAACACTTTCACAGGGACTGCGATCCTTACTACCAGGCGACGTTCCTTGAACCGCAGCTCAAAAATCCCTTTCTGCCATATCTGACCGAGGTTGGTTCACTGACTGTATTCACCGACCAGTCGGTGATGCCAAAACATGAATTCCGCAAGACGGCGCTGTTCAACGAATGGTACCTGCCTCAAGGCGACCATAGCAGCATCGTCTGCAAGGTCTCCGTTGCCGGCAACCTTGGTGTCCTAGCCGTTCAGCGAGGTGGATCACAGCCGGACTTTGACGACCGGGACATATCCCTTTTTCGGGCACTGGCCCCCGTCATGGCCCGGGCAGCCGAATTTCATGTCCGGTTCGGCCACATAGCGAACAAGAACGAGACACTCGGCGGCGGCGCGGTGGGTCAAATCGTGGTCGATGGCTTGGGCAGGGTGTTGACCATGAACGCCAGCGCCGAGACACTTCTTGCCCGACCCGGGAATGATCTGGTACTGGCACACGGGCGTCTTTCGGCCGCCGGCTCTGCGAGCGGGGAAGCCTTGCGAAAAGAGATCTCTCTTGTTTGTGGAGCCGGTGGACAAAACCAGCGCACGAGTGGCGACATCCTGATCCGATGCCTGGCCACGGGACTACCGCGCCTGGCTTTGACGATCGTTCCCTTTGTTTCGGAAATGTCGTCGGATCTGCCGGTTGCGCGAGCGGCCCTTATCCTCGTCCAAGACCTTTCTCCAAGCGTGGCACCAGGCTTCTCGCAGCACCTGCGTGGGTTGTTCGAACTGACGCAAAAGGAAGCCGAACTTGGAGCGGTCCTCGTGTCGGGACATTCCCTGCAACATTACGCGTCTGAGCACCGGGTATCGTATGAAACCGCCCGCACCCACTTGCGCAATATCTTTCTGAAGACAGCCACTTCGCGCCAGGGCGAACTCGTGGCTCTCCTCAACCGCGTCATGCGGGTCTCCCACTACGCCACTTGAGGATGCAGTGCGGGCCGAACCGTCCCCCAGACATTGCCGCATCTGTGTCCTCATCTCTGCAAAAGCGTGAGCCTAGTCTGCGCGTCAAACAGATGCGGCAGGTCGTTGACGGTCTTGCCACCGATAATCACATCGCCACCGGAACTATCTTCAAGCGCGGCGTCAAATCTCCCCATCATTCATCAGAATCTGCAGTTTCACGTCGGAGGGAATGGCCGCCACCGCGCGATCGAACGCCTTGATACTGTCCTTGAAATCGAATGTGCCGGTAATCAGCGGCTTTAGGTCCACTTTTCCCGATGCGATCAGGGCCAAAGCCCGATCGAAGATGTTGGCATAGCGGAATACCGTTTCGATCCGGACCTCCTTGGAGATCGCACCGGGCACGTCGAATGCGACCGGTTCGACCGGCAATCCGACCAGAACGACCGCGCCACCGGGCCGGACGAGATCGAAGATGCCGTTGAACGCCTTGGGGCTGCCGCTTGCCTCGAACACCAGATCCGCACCCCAGCCTGCGGTTTCCCGCTGCACGACGTCCGCGAAGGATTGATCCGCGATATTGACCGGCGCGATGCCTGGATATCGGCCAGCGATGGCAAGCTTTTCGGCACTGAAATCCGCTATCAACACCCGGCTGCAGCCGCCGGCCAGAGCCGCCAGCGCCACCATGATGCCGATCGGCCCGCAGCCGATGACGGCGGCAACATCCCCCGGCGCAATACGTGCCCGCGCCGCCGCCTGCATGCCGATGGCAAAAGGCTCGACCATCGCACCTTCCGCAAAGGAGACATTGTCCGGCAGCCTGTAGGTGAAGGCAGCCGGATGCACGGCATAGGGCGTTAGGATGCCGTGGATCGGGGGCGTCGCCCAGAAGCGGACATCCGGATCGACATTGTAGAGGCCGAGCTTTGACGCCCGTGAGGACAGATCCGGCACGCCGGGTTCCATGCAAACGCGGTCCCCGACGGCCAGATCGCGGACATTGCTGCCGATCTCGACGATCGTTCCGGCCGCCTCATGGCCAAGCACCATGGGTTGGCGCAGCACATAGGGACCGATGGCACCATGCGTATAGTAGTGCACGTCGCTGCCGCAGACGCCGACGGTGTGAATGGCGATCTTGACGTCATCGGCACCTACATCCAGTGGAAGATCGATCTCCCGCAGTTTGAGCACGCCTTTTTGCTCGAGAACCAACGCTTTCATTGTATATTCCTTTGAATTTTCAGGATGTCTTGCGCTTGAAGATACTGTTGAGCATGCCGCTGAGACCGCCGATGAACAGAGGCGGTATCGACAATAGCACGACCGGGGCATTGAGAATGCCCCATGGCACGTTGCGCCCCAGTTGGGTGAGCTTCGAAGCCACGATCGGAAGCGTCTCGGACGCGGTCAGCATCAGCGCAATCAGGAAGCCGTTCCAGACCGAAACAAAGCTGAAGGCGACCGCCCCGATCAGCGCCAGCAAGGTGATCGGCAGGGCGATGAGGAAGGTGGATTGGCCAGCGGACCGCCCATTCGGTAACGTGTAAAGTGGGATAGGCAGCAGGTCCGACGGCTGCCGTGCCGCCTCAATTGATTGCCTGGGCGGCCCTCGGGAAAGGGGCAGGCTTTCGCGTTCTAGCTCCGCTTCTCGCCGACACGGGCGAGAACAAAATCGTGCTCGACCTCCCAGAAGTCCCCGCCGAATTGGTAAGCAATGGCGCGATCCGGATCGTGCGTGCGCTTGAAGTCGGCCAGCAGGCTTTCCTTGACGCCGAACACCGCGTCCGAATTGATATAGGGATCGTCAGGATCGAAGATGTGGGTGATCAGCGTTTCGAAGCCATCGGCCTTGATGATGTAGTGCAGGTGGGCGGGCCGGTTCGGGTGGCGGCCAAGATGATCGAGCATCTGGCCGACCGGGCCGTCGTTAGGGATTGGATAGTATTTCGGTTTCACGGCACGGAACCAGTAATGGCCGTCGGTGCCGGTGCGGAAGACGCCGCGCAGGTTGAAGTTGGGCTGGATGCCTTGCTGCTGCACATCGTAGAAGCCCTCGTCATTGGCCTGCCAGACGTCGATCACGGCGTCCTTGATCGGTTGCCCCGCCGTGTCGAGAATGCGGCCGCCGATCACCATGTCTTCGCCTTTGGCATCGAGGCAGATATTGGCGCCCATCTCCAGCTCCGGCGCGCCGTCGACATGGAATGGCCCAAGCACCGTGCTTTCGGATGCTCCCGATGGCTTGCGGTTGTTGATGGCGTCCACCAGCATCGAGACACCCAACGAATCCGACAGCAGGATGAACTCCTGCCGCCACTCGTTGCACATCTGTCCGGTGCGTGTCAGGAACAGGATCGCCTGCATCCATTCGTCCTGGGTCGGCTCGATCTCCTTGACCGCCTCATGCAGCTTGCGCGTCACCACTTCCATGATCTGCTTCAGCCGTGCATCCTGGGCGTTCTTGTTGCGGCCGGTGACGACCTCGACGGAGTTCTGTTCGGTGAAGAAACCGTTTTCGTGTGCGTCGATCATCGTCCTACTTCCCCAGAACAGCGGTCAGCACGCGGCGCAGTTCGGCGGCCGGATCATCGACCATCGCCACGCTGCGCCAGGCAACGTGATGATCCGGGCGGACCAGCAGCAATCCACCGTCGCGGATTTCACGGATATTGGCCCAGTCACCGGTAAAATCCTGCCACTGCTGGCGCGGCCCGATGAGATGGGCGGCGATATCGATCCCGAACTCCTTGCCAAGGCTGCGGGCCGCATCGATCCAGCCCCGGCCGCCGATGCCGGTCAGCACCGTGAATTTGCCATGGCCGGCGAGATCGAGCGTCGAGACCTTCTCGCCGGTGACAGAGAACACCCAGGCATGCGGTAGCCGCGCGCCCGGCCAGCTCGTCTGCTGGCAATGCAGCTCCGGATCCTTGGTGAAGGCCGGCTCCTCCTGCCCGTCGGTGATCGCCGCAGCAGAGCGGTAGCGCTGGTTCATCTCGACGCCGTGACAATCGAACTCGTAGACCTTGTCGGCAATGGCCTTGCGGATTGCCGCACGCTGCTCTTCGGAGGCGACCGTGTTATTGCAACGGGCATCCATGTTCTGCTGCATCTTCACCGGGTCGATGGAATCCAAGAGACCGAGTGCCTTGAAGATCGGGCCGAACTCCTCGATCGACTTGTTGGCGCGGGTAACGATCTGCTTGGCGACCGGGGCGCGTTCGGCCTGATAGCTGTCGAGCAGTTTGGGGCCAGCGGTCCCCTTGAGGACGAAAGCCAGCTTCCAGGCGAGGTTGAAGGCATCTTGGATCGAGGTGTTGGAACCGAGCCCGTTCGACGGCGGATGGCGGTGGATGGCATCGCCCATGCAGAAGACGCGGCCGTTGGACAGCGTGGTTGCGTACATGTTGTTGACGGTCCAGGTCGAGACCGACTTGATGGTCATTTCGAGATCCGGGTCGCCGACGAGATCGCGCACCACCTTTTTCGCATGGGCTTCATCGACTGCAGGGGCCGGCTGGTTGATGTCATAGCCCCAGACGATCAGCCACTCGTCCCATGGCCGCACCATGCGCACCAGCCCCATGCCGATGCCGCCGACATCGGCGCCAGGCTGCAACACCCAATAGAGCACCGACGGCCGGTGGGCGACGAGGCGCGAAAGGTCCGCCTTGAACAGGATGTTCATCGAACCGGCGACACCCATCTTGCCCTCGAACGACAGGCCCGCATGTTCCGCTACCTTGGAATTGCCGCCATCGGCGCCGACAAGATATTTTGAGCGGACGGTGAACGCCTTGCCGGTCAACCGGTCGAGGCAGGTCGTCGTCACGCCCACTTCATCCTGCACATGGCTCAGATATTCCGTCGACATGCGCGGCTGGCTGCCGCGCGAGCAAGCCGTCTTGAACAGGAGTGGTTCCATGAAGGTCTGCGGCAGGTCGTTCATATGGGTCGGTGACGACAGCTGGTGCTCAGCGCGCGATAGCGGGTGTTTGCCCCAGCTCTTCATCCGGCCGATTTCCTCGCCGGTGAGCGAGGTGCAGAAGACGTTCTCGCCCATCAGATCCTGTTCGGCGGCGAACATATAGGCTTCGTCCTCCACGTCGCGTCCGAGATCGCGCAACACTTCCATGGTACGCTGGTTGGTGATGTGGGCACGCGGGGTGCTGGCGAGCCAGCGGTAGCGGTTGATCACCAGGTTTTCGATCCCATAGGAGGAAAGCAGGGCGGCGGTGGCAGAGCCCGCCGGGCCGGTGCCGATGATGAGGATGTCGGTGGTAATGTCAGCCATGAGGCCCTCCCTTATGCGTGAGATTGAGCGGTCCGCCCTTGAGAACGCGGCGAACCGGGAAAAGCTGGATGCCGGTGCGAGTGGAGAACAATCCCCAGAGGCCGCGCGGTGCAAAAAGCATGATGGCGATGCCGAGCAGACCCAGCACCAGCAGATACCAGGAGCCATAGTCGGCGAGCAGATTCTGCAAGAGAAAGAAGATGATGACGCCGAGGATCGGGCCTTCAATGGTGCCAATGCCGCCGATCACGACGATGAAGATGACATAGGCTGTCCAGTCGGTAACCGAGAAGGCGGCGTCCGGAGAGATGCGCGCCTTCTGCACGTAGATCAGCGCCCCGGCGACACCTGTGATGAAGGCGGTTGCGAGATAGACAAGTGTCTTCATCCGCCGCGCATCGACACCGACGGCCCGGGCCGCCTGTTCGTTGTCACGGACGGCGGCAAGCCCGAGACCCTGCTTGCTGCGCAGCAGTCCATAGATGAAGCCGATGGTGGCAATGACGAGGATCAGCGCCAGCCAATAGGTCAGGGCGTCGCCTGCCTGTGACGCCTTCATGCCGAAGAGATCACGCATCCATGCGACACCCATCATGTCGCGGGTCGCATCGCGCGGCAGCGATGTGCCTGTGCCGCCGCCAAGCGCCTTCCATTGCGCCAGCAGCAAGCGCACCACTTCGGCCACCACCCAGGTGCCGATGGCGAAATAGGGGCCATAAAGCCGGAAAGTGAAGAACGCGGTCGGGATGGCAAGCGCGACGGAAAACAGCCCGGCGATCAGAATGGCCACGACCGGATCGGCGCCAAAGAGGATGACGGCGCCGAACATCGTATAGGCGCCAAAACCGACGAAAACCTGCTGACCGACCGAGATCAGCCCGGCATAACCGGCGAGCAGGTTCCAGTTCTGCGCCAGCACCAGCATGGTGAGGATGAAGAACAGGTCCTGAATGACGCCGCGTGACACAATGAAGGGCGCGGCAAAGGCTAGCACCAGGAGAGCGGCGACAGCTATAGCCGAATATGCGGATGTCCGAGTTCGCGTCTCGACGGTGAAGGAGGGAATGGCCATGGTCATCGTCGCACCTCAATCGACCGCGCGCGGGAAAAGGCCGCGCGGCTTGAACAGAAGAACGGCAAGGAATGCCAGATGTCCGGCAAGGATCTGCCATTCGGGATTGATCGCCGCCCCCACCGTCTGCGCCACGCCGAGGATGATGCCACCGGCCAGCGTGCCCCAAAGAGAGCCGAGCCCGCCGATGATCACCGCCTCGAAGGCATAGATCAGCCGCGAGGGTCCGGAGGTCGGATCGAAGTTGGCGCGCGTGCCGAGATAGAGTGCGGCTATCGTCACCACGACCATGGCAAGCCCTGTTGCCATCGCGAAAATGCGCTGCGGCCGGATGCCCATCAGCCCGGCCGTGACCGGATCGTCCGACGTCGCCCGGAACGCCCGGCCAACGGAGGTACGGTAGATCAGCTGGTTGAGACAGACGATGACGGCAACGGCCGAAAAGAAGGTCATTAGAGGCATGATGCCAGCGGTGACGGGGCCGAGATTGACCGAGGCGCTCTCCAGACTGCCAGCGAAGATGCGGCGGCTATCGGCGGAAAAACTCTCGAGCAAGCCATTCTGGATGACGATCGACAGGCCGAAGGTAACGAGAAGTGGCGGCAGGATGTCCTTGCCCAGGGTGCGATTAAGCAGGAAATACTGCAGGCCCCAGCCAATGGCGAACATCAGCGGCATAGCGACGAGTGCGGCGATGAACGGGTTGAGCCCGAGTGTCGTCACCAGCACCAAAACGAGGAAGGCGGCAAGGACGATCAGGTCGCCATGTGCGAGATTGACCAGCCGCATGATGCCGAAGACGAGGCTCAAGCCTGCCGCGAACAGGGCATAAAGCCCGCCGAGCAGTACGCCCTGGAGAATGGTATCAAGCCAATTCATGATGGTCCGTCCCAAAATAGGCCCTGTGGATGTCGTCGCGGCTGAGATCGGCAGCACGGCCGGAGAGCGTCACCCGCCCCTCCATCATGCAATAGACACGGTCGGCCACCCTCAGTGCCTGTGCAATATCCTGCTCGACGATGACGATCGAGGCGCCGGTGTCTCGGATGCGCGGAAAGGCCGCGTAGATATCGCGCACCACAACCGGTGCCAGCCCGAGGCTGATCTCGTCGCAGAGCAGCACTTGCGGATTGGACATAAGCGCGCGGCCGATCGCCACCATTTGCTGCTGCCCGCCGGAGAGCGCCGTGGAGGGGTTGTTGCGCCGTTCCTTCAGGATCGGAAAGAGCGCGAAGACACTGTCAAGCGTCCACGGCCCGTCGATCCTTCGGCCATACCTTCCGATCAGCAGGTTTTCCTCGACGCTGAGAGACGGAAAGAGTTTTCGCCCTTCCGGCACCATCGCGATGCCGCACGCGAGGATATCCGGCGCCGCCAGCGCTCCGATCGGCTCGTCGCGAAAAAGGATCGACGCCGGTGCATTGGCAAGCACGCCCGAGATCGAGCGCATCAGCGTCGTCTTGCCCGCGCCGTTTGCACCGATGATGGCGATGGTTTCGCCGGCGCCGACCATGATATCGACGCCGAACAGCGCCTGGAAATCGCCGTAGGAGGCAGTCAGCCCTTTAGTCTCGATCAGTGCCATCAGATCTCGATCCCCAGGTAGATTTCGCGGACATCGCGCGATGCCATGATATCGTCGGGCTTGCCGATGCCGATGACCTTGCCGAAATGCAGCACCAGCAGACGTTCGACGACTGAATTCAATGCGTGCAGCACATGCTCGATCCAGATGACGGCGACGCCGCGGGCGTGAATGGCGCGGATGGTAGCGACCAGCGAGCGGCATTCGCCCTCGGTCAGTCCGCCGGCAATTTCATCGAGCAGCAGCAGCTTCGGCTCAGTCGCCAGCGCGCGGGCCAATTCCAGCCGCTTGCGCTGCAGAAGCGATAAGCCGCCGGCCAGCACATTCGCCTTGTCGATCAGCCCCGTATCCACGAGAATTTCGGCGCATCGGTCCGAAACGGCGGCCTCAGTCTGTCGCGAGCCGAAAGCCCCTGCCACCAGCAGGTTTTCAAACACCGTCAGTTTCTCGAACGGCTGCGGGATCTGGAATGTCCGGCCCATGCCGGACAGACAGCGCGCCATCGGCGGCGTGCGCGTCACATCGCTGCCGAGAAACCGGATGCTGCCGCTGTCGGCGGAAATATTGCCGGTGATCAAGTTGAACAGCGTCGATTTGCCGGCGCCGTTTGGCCCGATGATGCCCAACGCCTCGCCTTCGTTGACGGCAAAGCAGATCTGCTCGGCGACTGTCAGCGCGCCGAACTTCTTCGAGATCCCTTCAAGTTCAAGAATAGCCATGGTTCCGTTCCAGTCCGTTTGCCGCATTGCCTCTCACTTCCCGCTTTTCTCAGGAGATCAAATGGGAGTGGGGAGGCGCCGCTTCGTCGCTTCTCCCCGCAAGCGGGGAGAAGATGGCTGCCCTCTTGTTCGAAGGAGAGCCGGATGAGGGCTATGCGCTCACCCGATCGCTTCCATCTTTCCGCCGACCGGAATGTTCGGCGCCGTCTTGTTGTCGGTGATCACAAGATCATACCCGCCGCCGTCCTTCAGCCGCCATTGGCCGCCGACAAGCGGGGTCTTGGCGATGTTTTTGGCAGCAAACGGCGGCAGACCCTTGCCGTCCCACGCAATCGGTCCGACCAGCGTATCGAGCTTGGTGGCGGCGATCGCCTGCGCAACGACATCACCGTCGGTCGGATCGCCAGCGCGCTTCATCACGTCCACCGCCAGTTCGAAGAGGGCATGGGCAAAGCCGATCGGCTGCGTCCAGGGCCGGCTTGTCGCCTTGGTGAAGGCTGCCGCCACCTGCGCAGCGCTCTCCCCCGTCAGCGACGACTTGAAGGGATGGCTCGGGGTCCACCAGACTTCCGACGAGAGATTATGTCCGGCATTGCCCAGCGCTTCCACCGTCTGCGGGAAGAGCAGTGCCTTGCCGATCGAGGCGATTTTTGGCGCAAAGCCCTGCTGCTTGGCCTGGTTCCAGAAGGTGGTGAAATCCGGCGGGATGACGACGCCGGTGATGATCTCGCACTGGCCGGACTTGAAGGCGTTGATCTGCGCGGAAAAATCGTCGGTCATGTTCTGGTAGCGCCCAGGATCTACCAGGCCGTAACCCATCTTTTCCAGGACAGGCGGGAAACCAACGGTCTTGTCGCCCCAGGCATTGCCGTCGCCGTCGTTGGGGAACAGCCCGCCGACCTTTTTGTTGGTCTCGATCTGCGCCCACATATTGGTGAAGACGGCGATGACGTCCTCCAGGCCCCAGAAAAAGTGATAGGCGTAGTTGAATGGTTTCCACGAGGCCGGGTCGCCCGGATTGCCCTGCTGGCCTATGAACCATGGCTGCCAGGGGGCGACCGTAGAAATGCACGGCATTTCCTCAGCCTCGCAGGTGGTCGCTACCGGATTGGTTGTTTCCGGCGTCGAGGCGACCAGAACGAGGTTTACCTCGTCATCGACGATCAGTTCTTTGGCGACCTCCGCCGCCCGGTTCGGATTGGACTGGCTGTCCTTGACGACGACCTCGTATTTGAGGCCCTTCGACTTGGTGGCTGCCAGGAAGCTGTCGATGACGAACTTGTCGGCCTCGCCGAACGCTGCAAGCGGTCCAGTCTGCGGACTGACATAGCCGAGCTTGATGGCCGCGCCTTGAGCGATCGCAGGGGCGGCAAGCCCGGATGTCGCTGCCAGTGCACCGGTTGCAGCCGTCGTCTTCAGAAAATCGCGTCTCGTAAACATGTTTCCTCCTCCCATTGTCCTCTCCTCCCAGAGATTGACGTGTCTGCGTTCAGTCTATTCCGGCCGCCTGCCCTCCCAGGCATCCTGCAGCAGGGCACGAATGGATTTCCGGTCGATCGGCCGTGGATTCCAATAGGGATTTTCCGTGGCGATCTCAGCCGCCCGGTCGAGGTCGGCCTCGGTGAGCCCCAGATCCCGCAAGCCCAGCGGCGCGCCGATCTCCCTGGCAAAGTCCCACAGTCCGCCGCCCACCGAACCGCCGAAGATCCCGGCGACAGGCGCCAGCAGATCGGACACCGAAACGGCGTTGTAGGCGGCCGTGTGCGCCAGCATGATCGCGTGCGTATCGGCATGCGGCGTATCGAACGTGCCGCCGAGCGTGTGGCAGATCTTGTGGTGCAGCGCCATGCCGACTGTGCCGAGCACCGTGCCGCAAAGCCATGCACCATAGAGCGCATCGCCGCGCAGATCCGGCGCCGCTGGCGTCGCGATGATCCCCGGCAGGCTGGTCTTGAAGGCGCGCAGCCCCTCGACCGCCATCAGCGTCGAAATCGGGTTTCGATCCTGGGCATAGAGCCCCTCGACCGCATGGGCCATGGCGTTCAGGCCCGACGTGACGCTCATGCCGACCGGCAGGCCCAGCGTCAGCGCCGGGTCATAGATCACCACTTCCGGCAGGATGCTTTCATGCCGCACGGTGGTTTTGCGCCCGCCTTCGGTTTGACCCAGGATCGCCGTCACTTCCGATCCGGCATAGGTTGTCGGAATGACGATCTGCGGCATGTCTGTCCGGTAGGCGATCGCCTTGCCGAGCCCGGTGGTCGATCCGCCGCCGAGCGCCACGACGCAATCCGCCCTGGTCTCGGCCACGACCTTCATTGCCGTTTCGGTCACATCGACCGGCGTATGCATGACGGCACCGGCAAAGACGCCGGCAGCCAGCGGTCCGAGCTTTGCGGCGAGTGCTTCCGCATCCCCCTTCTGTTGCGGCGTCGACAGGACCAGCGCCCGGCTGCATCCAAGTTTGTTTACCCAATCAGCGGCGGTGGCGCTCTTGCCTTGGCCAAAGACGATATGGGCTGGACTGCCGCCATAGGTGAAATCCCGGCTCATGTTTCGGTCCCCTGTCTGGCGCGAACCATCACGAAGGTCAGGTCCAGCTTCCATGCCGGTGCGCCCTTGCCCTGTCGCTCGAAACTGTGCACCAGCTCGGGTTTGACACCGAAGATCGCATCCTCGGCCAGGTGCGGATCGCTGCCGTCATAGATATGCGTGACGATCGTTTCGAAGCCCGGTGCCTTGATCATGAAGTGAAGGTGCGCTGGGCGGTGCAGCGGATAGCCCGCCTGCCGCAAAAGCTCGCCGACAGGCCCATCGTCCGGCACGCCGTAGCCGCAGGGTTTGATGGTTCGATAGTGGAAACGTCCCTCCGTATCCGTGCGGAACAGTCCGCGCAGGTTGAATTCCGGCTGCAGGTCCGGTTGCTGGTTCTCGTACAGGCCTTGAGCGTTGGCCTGCCAGGTGATGATCTCCGCGTCTGCAATGGGATTGCCATCGAGATCCCGTACGCCTCCGGACACGTCCAGCCTTTCGCCGATACCATCGAGCGAGATGGTGCTGCCAAGGGCCAGTTGCGGAATATCGGCGCGAAAAAAAGGGCCGCGCACGGTGTTGGGCGTCGCCGCTTTTGGCCGGCGCGAGTTAATTTCCTCGACCAGGGCCGAAGCACCAAGCAGATCCGACAGTAGCACCCATTCCTGGCGCCGATCGTCGCTGGCGTGGCCGACCTCGGTGAGAAACGCGATCACCTTGCGCCAGTCCGAAGGGGTTGGGCGCAATTCGCGGATCAAGGCATGCAGATGCGACACGGCCACCGCCAAGACTTTCGGCAGGCTGTCATCTTTCGATTGCGAAAGTCGTTGCGCGAAAATGTCGTGCGAGGTTCTCTCGCTGAAATTCAGCGCCGTCGGACCCAACATCGTGCGTCTCCTCCAAGGCGTAGCTGGTAAGATCAATCTAACCCGGATGCGATATGTCTTTGATGATTTTATTCGAAATTAGTATACCATATCGCTATGAAGATAGATGAACGCCATCTTGTCCAGCTTGCTGCCGTGGTCAAAACCGGTGGCGTCACCGAGGGGGCGGCTCTGCTTGGCCTGTCGCAACCGGCTGTCTCGCGGACGCTATCCATGCTGGAAGCCCGGATCGGCGAGGCGCTGTTCGTCAAGGGCCGAAGACCACTGCAGCCGACGTCGCTGGGAAGAGCCTTGGCCGATCACGGCCAGACCATGCTGTCTGCATCGCGCAAGGCTTCCGATGTCGTCGAAAGCTTTCGGGTCGGCAAAAGCGGCGTCGTGCGGGTTGGAGGCACGCCGTTCTTTATGGATGCGTTGATTGCCGGCATGATCGCCGAGTTCCAGAATCTGCATCCAGACGTGCGTATCGACCAGACCTATGGCTATTTCCCGGACCTGCGGGCAGCACTCAACGCCGACCAGATCGATTTGGCCATCTGCCCGACCGATATTCTCGACGAAGGCTCCGGGCTTGAATTCCAGCAGATCCTCCCGGGCCGCAATGTGATCGCCTGCCGCGTCACCCATCCCCTGCTCATGAAGCGCAAGCCGCAGCCGGCGCACCTGCTCGATTTCCCCTGGGTCGCGCCGCCCCCGGGCAGCCCGCTGCTCGCCGACCTACGCAGCATGCTGCTCTCATTCGGCGCAACCGAAATCAAGATCCGTTATTCCGGCGGTTCTCTGATGAGCGTCGTCAACTATATGAGGGCCGCCGACGCGCTGACGATCATGCCGCACAGTGTCGTGTTTGGCTTGCGCAACGAAAAGTCGATTACAGCCCTCCCCGTCTCAATCCCGCATCCGGAACGCGCCCTTGGCCTGCTCAAGCGGGCCGACGCCGCCCGCGCACCCGCAGTCGATCATTTCGCCCGTCATATCCGCACCAGCTTCGATAACCTCAAGCATCTGATCAAGCGGCACGAGCAGTCGGTGGTGTGGGAATCGTAGTCCTCGGCGAAAAATTGCCAATTCGCCTTGGCGGGGCCTAAGACCCGTCTGGCGTGCCGTCGCCTGATCGGAAAAGCGGCCATGGCGAGCCTGGTGGTGACAGCTGCCCTTGCTGGCGCGTGGTTCAGGCCGCGATGGGAGAGCTGCCCGCTCTGCCGAAAATATAGGTAAAAAGACTATGGTCCTGCATATCACGGATCGGCTTGTCTGATGCGGCGCGGTCCGGACAGCTTCAACTGTCCTCGATGCGATAGGGGAGAACCGTGCGCATATCGTGATCGACATGGAGTTTTCTCATGAGCGGTGGGACGGCCCGTTGGAAACATTGCGTCCGCTCGCAGATACGGCAGGAAATTCCGATCGGGTCGAAGCTCGAACGCTGCGAAAGATCCAGATCGTCGGCATAGATGAAAGCCGGGGCATAGGAAATTTCGCAGCCAAATGCGATCGCGTATTGAGGCTGGGAACTCTTGAAGCCGCCGCCACCCTTGGTGATCTGGGTCGCCAGGCACAGAAAGCGCGCACCGTCCGGTGTTTCCGCCAGTTGCCTGATGATCCGCCCGGGGGCTTCGAATGCCTGATGGACATTCCACAACGGACAGGCTGCTCCAAATCTGGCAAATTGCAGTTTTGTCGCGCTGTGCCGCTTGGTGATGTTCCCCGCCCTGTCGACCCGTGCAAAGAACACCGGGATACCCTTCTCTCCTGGCCTCTGCAATGTGCTGAGCCGGTGGCAGACCTGCTCCAAACTGGCGCCGAAGCGCGAGGCAAGCAGTTCGAGATCGTGGCGCAGCAACGTCGCCGCAGCCTGGAACGCCCGGTAGGGAAAGAGCAGGGCGCCGGCAAAATAATTGTGCAGGCCGATGCGACAGATGTCTGCGGCTTCCTTGGTCCGGAAGTTCCCCGTCTTGACCACCCGATCGACCGTATCGGCGGCCTGCAATTGAGCGATCTGCAATGCCAACTGGAAATCCCGGCTGGTCGCTGGAATATAGGCGTTGAGAGACAGGACCCGCGTCGCCGGATCGAAATGGCGCAGAATGTCCCGTCCGGGTTCTGCCCGGGCAATTTTGACGTTGTGCACCCTTTGAAGGTAGCTGGTGAGCGCGGCATGGCGATCGTCGTGTGCCAGCCCCAGCTCGATCGAAAGCTCTTCGGCCTGCACATCCAGGTCGTGAATATAGTTGTCGACGAAATGAAAGAAGTCCCGGACTTCTTCGTATGGCGTCGCTTCCGCAGCCTGTGTCGATCGTCCCATGCTGTCATTGA
The DNA here is from genome assembly GCF_049898205.1 of Pararhizobium sp. DWP3-4. Lineage (NCBI taxonomy): Bacteria > Pseudomonadati > Pseudomonadota > Alphaproteobacteria > Hyphomicrobiales > Rhizobiaceae > Pararhizobium > Pararhizobium sp. DWP3-4. The sequence goes on from NZ_JAFCXF010000005.1 coordinate 272,156, forward strand.
GGCTCGCAAGCTGCTCGCTGTTTCGCCTGTAGGCTTGGTGGGCCCGCACCAGCGCATGCGCCAGAGACGGGGCGTTCTGGGTAATGAGCTTGAGCTCCTGCAGATTGGGGTTGTACGATTCGAACAAGGGATCGGTCAGTGCTTCCGAGAGCGCCGACAGCAGCCGATCGCCCTCGCCCGCCGAAAGCTCGCCCAGATCGATCTGAAACTTGTCGACCAAGGCCAGCAGAACGGAGGCCGAAACCGGCCTTTGGTTGTTTTCGATCTGATTGAGATAGCTTGTTGAAATGCCGATCCGGTCCGCAAATTGGCTCTGGGTGGCCTTGTGGGCTTCACGCAGGGACCGGATTTTTCGGCCGATAAAGAGCTTCCGCATCGCCATGTTGCACTTTCGCAAAAGAGAGTTTGCAACAACCTAAATTAAGCAATGCCACACGATCAACCGTTTTCTAGAGCATGACAAGGCCGTATGAACGGTGACGTTGAAGCAGCTGGATGGAGTGAGAATGCGTTCAATACTTGACCAACTCGGTGTGCGCCGCACTGAAGCGCGTCTTGGCGGCGGGCAGAAGCGCATCGATGCCCAGCATGCCAAGGGCAAGCTGACGGCGCGCGAGCGCATCGAGGTGCTGCTCGACGAAGGCTCGTTCGAAGAATACGACATGTACGTCACCCACCGCGCCGTCGATTTCGGCATGGCCGAACAGAAGGTGGCCGGCGACGGCGTCGTTACCGGCTGGGGCACGATCAACGGCCGCCAGGTCTATGTCTTTTCCCAGGATTTCACCGTGCTCGGCGGCTCGCTGTCTGAAACCCATGCGCAAAAGATCTGCAAGATCATGGACATGGCGGTGCGCAACGGTGCGCCGGTGATCGGACTGAACGATTCCGGCGGTGCCCGCATCCAGGAAGGCGTCGCCTCGCTTGCCGGCTATGCCGAAGTGTTCCGCCGCAATGCCGAGGCGTCCGGTGTCATCCCGCAGATCTCCGTGATCATGGGACCTTGTGCCGGCGGTGCGGTCTATTCGCCGGCGATGACCGACTTCATCTTCATGGTGCGCGACAGTTCCTACATGTTCGTCACCGGCCCGGATGTGGTGAAGACCGTCACCAACGAGATCGTCACGGCCGAGGAACTTGGCGGCGCCGGTACCCATACGAAGAAATCCTCGGTCGCCGACGCGGCCTATGAAAACGACATCGAGACCTTGGAACAGGTCCGCCTGCTGTTTGATTTTCTGCCGCTCAACAACCGCGAAAAGCCGCCGGTCCGCCCGTTCCACGACGATCCGGCCCGCCTTGAAAACCGGCTCGACACGCTGATCCCGGACAGCTCGGCAAAACCCTACGACATGAAGGAGCTCATTCATGCGATCGCCGACGAAGGCGATTTCTTCGAGCTGCAGGAAGCCTTTGCCCGTAACATCATCACCGGCTTCATCCGGCTCGAGGGCCAGTCGGTCGGCGTCGTCGCCAACCAGCCGATGGTGCTGGCCGGCTGCCTGGATATCGACTCATCGCGAAAGGCTGCCCGCTTCGTGCGCTTTTGCGATGCCTTCTCGATCCCGATCCTGACGCTGGTCGACGTGCCCGGCTTCCTGCCCGGCGTGGCGCAGGAATATGGCGGCGTCATCAAGCACGGCGCCAAGCTTCTGTTCGCCTATAGCCAGGCGACGGTGCCGATGGTGACGCTGATCACGCGAAAAGCCTATGGCGGCGCCTATGACGTGATGGCCTCCAAGCATATCGGCGCCGACGTCAACTATGCCTGGCCGACCGCCGAAATCGCCGTGATGGGCGCCAAGGGGGCGACCGAAATCCTCTACCGCTCCGAACTCGGCGACGCAGACAAGATCGCCGCCCGGACGAAGGAATACGAGGAGCGCTTCGCCAACCCGTTTGTCGCCGCCGAACGCGGCTTCATCGACGAAGTGATCATGCCGCACTCTTCCCGCCGCCGCCTTTCCCGCGCCTTTGCCTCGTTGCGCGGCAAACGGAAAGAGCAACTGTGGCGCAAGCACGACACGATACCGCTATAGCCTTCGCAGGCGTTTGACCCCACAATCGTCATCCTCGGGCCAACCGTATTCGGGCTTGACCGGGGGATGACGGAAACAAGAGCAAGATCGAACAGATCGAGAAGCAAATGATCCAGAAAATCCTAATCGCCAATCGGGGCGAGATCGCCTGCCGGGTGATCAAGACGGCCCGGAAGATGGGCATCGCCACCGTTGCCGTCTATTCCGATGCGGATGCCGATGCGCTGCATGTGAAGATGGCCGACGAGGCCGTGCATATCGGGCCGTCGCCGTCGAGCCAGTCCTATATCGTCATCGACAAAATCCTCGAGGCGATCAAAAAGACCGGCGCCGATGCGGTGCATCCGGGCTATGGCTTCCTGTCGGAAAATGCCATGTTTGCGCAGGCGTTGGAAAAGGCAGGGGTCGCCTTCATCGGCCCGCCGGTCGGCGCCATCCAGGCGATGGGCGACAAGATCACCTCCAAAAAGCTGGCAGCAGAGGCCGGCGTCTCCACCGTGCCCGGCCATATGGGCCTGATTGCCGATGCCGAGGAGGCAGTGACGATTTCGGCCTCCATCGGCTATCCCGTGATGATCAAGGCGTCTGCGGGTGGTGGCGGCAAGGGCATGCGCATCGCCTGGAACGATGCTGAGGCCCGCGAGGGTTTCCAGTCCTCGAAGAACGAGGCCAAGGCTTCGTTCGGCGACGACCGCATCTTCATCGAAAAGTTCGTCACCCAGCCGCGCCATATCGAAATCCAGGTGCTGGGCGACAAACACGGCACCGTGCTCTATCTCGGTGAGCGTGAGTGCTCGATCCAGCGGCGCAACCAGAAGGTCATCGAGGAAGCCCCGTCACCATTCCTCGACGAGGCCACCCGTCGCGCCATGGGCGAACAGGCCGTGGCGCTATCCAAGGCGGTCGGCTATCATTCTGCCGGTACCGTCGAATTCATCGTCGATGGCGAGCGCAATTTCTACTTCCTCGAGATGAACACCCGCCTGCAGGTCGAGCATCCCGTCACCGAGCTGATCACCGGCGTCGATCTGGTCGAGCAGATGATCCGCGTCGCTTCCGGCGAAAAGCTGGCCTTCGGCCAGGACGAGATCAAGCTGAATGGCTGGGCGATCGAAAGCCGGCTCTATGCCGAGGATCCCTATCGCAGCTTCCTGCCCTCGATCGGGCGTCTCACACGCTACCGGCCGCCGGTCGAAGGCAAGACCGCCGATGGCACCATCGTGCGCAACGATACCGGCGTCTTCGAGGGCGGCGAAATCTCGATGTATTACGACCCGATGGTGGCAAAGCTCTGCACGTGGGCACCGGAAAACGACGGGTCACCCGCCCGGCTCACGGCCATCGACGCCATGTCGGCGGCACTCGACGATTTCGAGGTCGAGGGCATCGGCCATAACCTTCCTTTCCTGTCCGCCGTGATGCAGCACGAGCGGTTCCGCTCCGGCAACATCACCACGGCCTTCATCGCCGAGGAGTTCCCGGATGGTTTCCACGGTGTCGAGCCTGATCCGGCATCGGCGCGGAAACTGGCGGCCGTCGCGACGCTGGTGCATCAGGTGCTGCAGGACCGCGCCGTGCAGATTTCCGGCACCATCGGCAATCATCGCCGGGTAATCGGCAAGGACTGGGTCGTCACATTCGCCGGACAGGAGCATGCCGTGACGCTCGACACATCCCCCGGCGGCGCCACTGTCCGGCTGGCCGATGGCAGCGTCTTTACTGCTGCGGGCGACTGGACGCCCGGCCGCAGCCACGCCACGTTCGATGTCGACGGCACGGCCATGGGCGTCAAGATCGACCTTTCGGGCACCGCCATCCGCCTGCGCTGGCGCGGCATCGATATCGCCGCCCATGTGCGCAGCCCGCGCATTGCCGAGCTTGCCCGGCTGATGCCGAAGAAGCTGCCGCCGGACACCTCGAAAATGCTGCTCTGCCCGATGCCGGGCGTCATCACCACCATCACGGTTGTTCAGGGCGAGACCGTGGAAGCTGGCCAGGCACTGGCGACGGTGGAAGCGATGAAGATGGAAAATATCTTGCGCGCCGAACGGCGGGGCGTGGTCAAACGGGTGGCCGCCGCCGTCGGCGCCAGCCTAGCCGTGGACGAGCTGATCCTGGAGTTCGAATAGGGGCAATAAATACCCCTCACCTGCAGACGGAGAGGTACGATGCAGGAAGCTTTGCGTTCTACCTCTCCCCTTGCGGGAGAGGATACAAAATCAAGATCTTAGCTTTAGCTAAGTCTTAGAGTTTGTTGGTGAGGGGTAGGAGGGAGTTCTACCCGTTCTCGAAAAACGGATATCTTAGAGAAAACCGAATGGCTTTTTTTCCCCGTCCAAAGCACCCGTGCCATACTCGTTCCCCGTCATCGGATACGCTGCCAGGCGTGGCAGTGAGGCGGGACTGGCGCTTGGTGCAAGGGGATGACGTAAACCCTGACATCGGGGGTCTGCTGAAAATGGTCTCCCTCCGGCGACAGGGGAGAAGCGGACAGGCTGCGGATCGGCCTTTGCGCTTCGGATGCCCGAAAGAGCGCGCCGGGCGTGCCTGTGCGGCACACAGGGTGGCAGACGGAATGGTTTCGCCGGACGTGCCGAACGTCCGTCCGATTCCTCAGCTGCGTCTCGGGTTGATCCTCGGATCTACCCCGGCGACGGGGAGATCGGAGACACCGGCGGCGGCCGTGTGGAGTGTTGCCGATAAATTGGTTCGGCCGGGCTCCATCAGGTCAGACGAACGCCATTCTGGCGAGCCACCTCATAGCGACCCAGGTCGCAGGCAAAAACCGCTGAACGGGGCGCTAAAGGGTGCCATCTATTCTACTCACTCGCGGCAGCCTCCAGCGCCCCGTCCGAGTATCGTTCCAGCAAACCCACGGCGAGTGCTTCGCACGTGGTCAAAGCCGGTTGAGGCATGTTTCTACCTCCCCCTTGAGGGGGGAGGTCGCCGCAAAGCGGCGGGTGGGGGTGACGGTCAGGGACGTTTCAAACGTCACCCCACCCCGGCACTGCGCGCCGACCCTCCCCCTCAAGGGGAGGGTGTACGTCCGATCGATGCAAGGAGACTTTCCAATGTCCGATAAAAAAACCCTCGCCGACTGGGCAGCGCTTGCCGAACGCGAGCTCAAATCCTCGCCCGACAGTCTCACCTGGCAGACGCCGGAGGGCATTGCCGTCAAGCCGCTCTATACCGAGGCCGATCTCAAAGCCGCCGGTCATCTCGGCTCGCTACCCGGCCTCACGCCGTTCACCCGCGGTCCGCGCGCCACCATGTATGCAGGCCGCCCCTGGACCATCCGGCAATATTCCGGCTTTTCCACTGCCGAAGCCTCGAATGCCTTCTACCGCAAGGCGCTGGCCAGCGGCCAGCAGGGTGTTTCGGTCGCCTTCGATCTCGCCACCCATCGCGGTTACGATTCGGATCATCCGCGCGTCGTCGGCGATGTCGGCAAGGCCGGCGTGGCGATCGATTCGGTCGAGGACATGAAGATTCTTTTCGACGGCATTCCGCTCGAAGAGATTTCGGTATCGATGACCATGAACGGCGCCGTCATCCCGATCCTCGCCGCGTTCATCATCGCGGGCGAGGAGCAGGGCGTGCCGCGCGCGCAGCTTTCCGGCACGATCCAGAACGACATCCTCAAGGAATTCATGGTCCGTAACACCTATATCTATCCGCCGGAACCCTCGATGCGGATCGTTGCCGACATCATCGACTACACCGCCCGCGAAATGCCGAAATTCAACTCGATCTCGATCTCCGGCTATCACATGCAGGAGGCCGGCGCGACACTGGTCCAGGAGCTGGCCTTCACGCTCGCCGACGGCCGTGAATATGTTCGTGCCGCCATCGCCAAGGGCTTGAGCGTCGACGAATTCGCCGGCCGCCTGTCGTTCTTCTTTGCCATCGGCATGAACTTCTTCATGGAGGCCGCCAAACTGCGCGCCGCACGGCTGTTGTGGACGCGGATCATGGAAGGCTTCCACCCGAAGAAGCAATCCTCGCTGATGCTCAGAACGCATTGCCAGACATCCGGCGTCTCTTTGCAGGAACAAGACCCCTACAACAACATCATCCGCACCGCTTTCGAGGCGATGTCGGCGGTGCTCGGCGGCACCCAGTCGCTGCATACCAATTCTTTCGACGAGGCGATCGCGCTGCCGACGGAATTCTCCTCGCGCATCGCCCGCAACACCCAGCTGATCCTGCGGCACGAGACCGGCGTCACCAGGGTGGTCGATCCCTTGGCCGGTTCCTATTATGTCGAGAGCCTGACGGCGGAGCTTGCCAACAAGGCCTGGGCGCTGATGGAAGAGGTCGAAGCGCTGGGGGGCATGACCAAGGCGGTGGCCGACGGCCTGCCGAAGCGGCTGATCGAGCAGGCCGCCACCCGCCGCCAGGCTGCCGTCGACAAGGGCGAGGAGGTCATCGTCGGCGTCAACAAATACCGGCTGGAGACCGAGGACGATCTCGACATTCTCGATATCGACAATGCCGCCGTTCGCGTCGCCCAGATCAGCCGCATCGAGGAGACCCGCAAGCGCCGCGACACCGCCGAGGTGACGGCAGCACTGGAAGCGTTGACCAAGGTCGCCCGTACCGGCGACGGAAATATCCTCGAAACGGCCGTGAGAGCGGCCCGCGCCCGCGCCACCGTCGGCGAAATTTCCGATGCGATGCGCATCGTCTTTGGCGATCACACTGCCGTGCCGGAAGTCGTCAGCGATATCTATGGCGAAGCCTATAAGGACGAGCCAGAACTGGCGACGCTGTCTGCCCGGCTCTCCGACTTTTCCCGCACCACCGGCCGCAAGCCGAAGATCATGGTCGCCAAGCTTGGTCAGGACGGCCATGACCGCGGCGCCAAGATCATCGCCTCGGCCTTTGGCGATATCGGCTTCGACGTCTTGGCCGGTCCGCTGTTCCAGACGCCGGAGGAAGCAGCCGGCATGGCGGTCGATGCCAAGGTACACGTCATCGGCATGTCGTCGCTGGCCGCCGGTCACAAGACGCTGGCACCGCAACTGATCGAGGCGCTGAAAGCCAAGGGCGGAGGCGATGTGATCGTCGTCGTCGGCGGGGTCGTGCCGCGCCAGGATTACCAGTTCCTGCTCGACAATGGCGTCGCTGCCGTCTTCGGTCCCGGCACCAATGTCATGGAGGCTGGCCGCGCCGTGCTCGACCTCATGGAAGGCAAGCTGCGCAATGCGTGAGGATTCGGTTTCGAACGCAGCCCGGGTCTGTCATTGCGCGCGGTCACAGCCGGCCCCTTCCCTGCGGCATTGGAAGTACAGCGCGTAGCGCACGTATCGCAGCTGCCTGTAATTTTCCCTTATTGTGACGACCGGAGTTCGAACGACTGCCACCTTCCAGACACCCAGACGGCGAACTGAGCCTGCGAACATTGGCCATGCCGGCGGACGCCAATGCCGCAGGCGACATTTTCGGGGGATGGGTCATGGCCCAGATGGACGTTTCCTGAGGCATAAGGGCGGCGGAGCGTGCCCGGGGTCGCGGTCTCGGCCGCCGTCCAGGAGATGGCCTTCGCGCTACCGGTCAAGATCGGTGATACGCTGTGGATCTACACCGAGGTCATTGCCGTCGGTCGCGCCTCGATGAATTTGAAGGTGGAAGCCTGGGCTCGCCAATATCTCTCCGACCGAATCGACAAAGTAACCGACGCCATTTTCGTTATGGTGGCGCTGGACTACAACGGCCGTCCGACAGCCGTTCCAGAAGCAGGGGATGCCGTCAGCCAGGACCCATCGTTTACGGATGACAGTCCCGTTCGATCGATGAACGCAGAAATTACGGGGCCATCGTCGGTGGCATCCGATCACAAGGCAAACACAACCAGGAGGCGATTTTGGAAACAGATCACGACACGACGCAGCTCGAGATGGTTGTCCTGATGACGCCGGACATGGCGAATTTTAGCGGCAAGGTCCATGGCGGTGCCCTCCTCAATCTGCTTGATCGGGTGGCTTTTTCCTGTGCGTCGCGGTTTTCGCAGGAATATGCCGTGACCCTGTCGGTCGATCAGGTGGTTTTCCGTCAACCCATCCATGTCGGCGAACTTGTCACGTTTCGGGCCTCGATCAATTATGCCGGTCGCACGTCCATGGAAGTCGGCATCAGGGTCGAAGCCGAAAACATTCGGACTGGCGAGCGCCGGCATACCAATTCCTGTTATTTCACCATGGTCGCCGTCGACGCCGAAGGGCGCCCGACCACTGTCCCCCTGCATCAACCGGACAGTGCAGTCGGAAAACGCCGTGAGCAGGCCGCGCAGGTGAGGCGCAACTTGCGTCGCGAATTCGAGGCTCGCTTCCAGGCGGCAGGCTCTGGCTCAGGCGACGGAAATTCCTGAGCATGGTTTTTGAACCGCTCCCACGAAACTTGCGGCCCCTTGGGCCTGCAACGCCGCGTGGCACTCGGTTCGGTTGGGAACCATCATCCACCCGGTGCTGCGCGCCACCGGTCATCACAACCGGAAAGCCGTCACCAACCCATTGGGTCGGTGCGCTGCTATATGTGCCGACAACTGCTCTCAACACGCTCTCTTGGACGCCCGTTGCAATTCGTCCTTGGCAACGGCCCGCGTAAGTCCTGTTGTTGGTTTTGTGAAAGGACCGTAAATCTGGTGTAGGCCGGCCGTAGATCGGCAGTATGCTAGATACGACATGGCAGACTTGAACGATCTCAGCTTGTTCGTCGAAATCGTCGAGCAGCATGGTTTCTCTGCTGCCGCCAGAAGCTGGACATGCCGCGTTCGCGACTGAGCTGCGGGATAACGCACCTGGAAGACAATCTCGGCGTCAGGCTTATCCAGCGCACCACCCATGCTACATTTCCCGCCGCGGCCTGTTACCTTCGGTGCGCAGGTTGCTGAATTTCCTTGCGGAAGAGTATGCAATTCTCTCGGAGCTGGAACATCGCGACCACTCTTAACCTTTGTTCGATATTTCGCCGCGGCATGAACGTCTTGCAATGCCGGCTTCACCGTGACTCAAAATCTGCATATCCAAAGACAATAGGCAGGATAGCGCGGACGGGACCTCTGCTCCCATCTGGTTTGACCTTGCGACCTCAGGCCGGCATTCATCTCTGATCTCTGCTGAACGCGTCGTTGATGCTAACCGGCACAGGTTCCCAGTATCGGTGTCATCAAGCTCACATGGGCGTCGATTCGCTCAAGCACCTGCTCGGGAATGACTGTGCGCTCGGGCAGGGTCCACCAATGCTGGTTCACGCGTTCGGTAACGTCGACCACCGCGTTGAGAACGGCCGGCTCCGGTAATCGCGCACGATTGGCAAAAGCCTTCCACCGTTGCGCGGTCAGTGCCTTAAATGAGCGCTCAGCTGCCAGCGACAGTGCCATGGCATCGGCCGGAATATAGGGGATCGTCGAGAGCACATCATACACCGGCGCGAGCGCCGGCTTGTTGCCGATGCCGCGGTAGATCAGGGACCAATTCTTTAGGTGCATGTCGCCATTACCGGTAATGACCGCGAGAGCCAGTCGGCGCACGAATTCAAGCGACGCGGCAGAAGAGACGGCAATGCCAAGTGCCGAGGCGATATCATGATAGGCGGCACCGTCATATTTGCGCGAGGGATAGATGCCGAATACCTGAGCGAAATCCTCGATGTGGATGCGCTCGCCCGTGATAGCACGGTCAAAGCGTCTGACGAGAAGTACCTTGCCGTCCGACAGCGTTCGGAATTCTTCCGGGATCCCCTCAAACTCGGTCTGCGCAACAAGTTCACGCTCCGGCACTTCCATTCCGATCGCTTCGGCCAGAGCGAGATTGGCATATTCGTTCTCGGAGACCCCAGGAAACGAGGTCGATGGGAATTTGGCGATGTACGCTCCCTCCCCATCGCCCATTGGCAGGGTCAAGCCACCGCCCTTGCCGGTATTTTTGATCACAGAGAGCTTCATCTGAACACCTGCGAGCGAGAACCGGGCTTTCGGCTTTGGGCTGGAGGCTTCTCTCAAAGAAGTTATGGTGCCCTCGCTCGGCACGGCACGGACAGCACCGGGCAGATCGGACCCGAGTGCAGCCAACAGATCGAAATCATTTCCGGTGCGTACATTGCCTGCATGATGTTTCTCCATCGCCTCGCGCAATTTGTCCTCGGGAAGAAGGTTGGCAAAAAATGCCGGCAGGGCTCCAGCAACAGGCTTGGGATTCTTGCGTAAGTCTCCTGTTGCTGCCCGAAAGGACAGGCTGAGAACGGGGAAGCCGCCTGTCTTGCGGTACGTTTCGTCAAAGCTGAACGCGTTGAAATCCCCAGGTGTCCTCACTATCGTGCCAACCTTCCGATTATTGAGCAGCACGTCCAGCGATGATATGGTTTTAGGAGCCTGAAACATCTCAGCCATGATCGTTATCTTCGGCTGTGGAAACAAACGCGGGCAAATCGTCATCGTCATATGGGCGCATCAACGCCTCGACGGCTGGGACCATTACCTTGGGGATCAGCATCATCTCCAGTCCGAGCGCGCGCGCGATATTGATCAGAGTTGTCGTGCGCGCTGCCGCGGACCCTGTTTCTATGTCGCGGTATCGAGGGCGCGATATTCCGGCCATGTCGGCGACCTGTTCCTGGGTCATTGCCGCTGCGATGCGCGTTCTCCTCAACAGGCGCCCGATCTCGAGCAAAGCTTCTGACTCGGATTTCACAAAAAGATCCCCAAACGGTTCATTTACTGAAGTATGATACGTAGAGATATCTTTTACAATCGTTAATCGGGACTATGATGCGTAAAAGTATCAATATCGGTGAAAAGATATGTTTAAGGATCACGCTTGTTAAATCAAAGTGGAGTGAGGCGCCTGGAGACCCTTTCTTTCATCGCCTCTTCGACCAAGCGGGAGCCACTTCAAGGGAGTTATTGCGGTTCCAGTCAGAACGCTTCATATGTGCCTGCATTGCGCCGCACAAAATGGCTCTGAATGACCTGGAGACAACATGATCTCGTCCGCCGGCCAGGCGCCTGGCCTCATAACAGACACGCGAAAGTTTCTTGTCCTTTTTCTCGGATCGGTGGGCGTTGTCTATGGCGACATCGGCACCAGCCCGCTTTACGCGTTCCGAGAAGCTCTGCGGCCGTTTGCTCACGACGGCGTGACGCATGACGAGGTTATTGGCGTCATCTCGTTGATGATCTGGACGCTGACGATCATCGTGACGTTCAAATATGTCCTGTTTTTGCTGAGAGCAGACAATGATGGCGAAGGCGGCACATTGTCGCTGCTGGCCCTTCTCATGAAAAAGACCAGCCGTTACACGACGATACTGTTTTTCGCGGGGATCATCGGCGCAGCGCTTTTTATCGGTGATGCGATGATAACCCCCGCCCTCTCGGTATTATCTGCGGTCGAGGGTCTGAAGCTTGTAACGCCTACACTTGCCGACTACGTATTGCCAATCTCTGCCACGATCATGATCGTGTTGTTCGCCGTTCAATCCCGGGGAACGGCGGCAGTTTCCAATTTTTTCGGTCCAATCACGGTGCTGTGGTTCCTGGTCATGGCTGCCGGTGGCATTGCGCATATTGCTGACGACCTCACAATACTAAACGCGCTAAATCCCATCTACGCCTTTTGGTTCGTGTGGAAGGCAGGCTTCGTCGGATTGGTTGTGCTTGGCGCGGTCTTTCTGACCGTCACCGGCGCTGAGGCACTTTACGCCGACCTTGGCCATTTTGGCAGACGGCCGATCCAATGGGCATGGTTCATCATCGTTTTTCCGGCTCTTGCACTAAACTATCTCGGCCAGGGGGCCTTGGTGCTTTCTAACCCATCCACGGCAAGCAATCCGTTCTATCTCATGTTCCCGGAATGGGCGTTGCTGCCCGTGGTGATTTTGGCGACTGCTGCGACAATCATCGCCAGTCAGGCAGTGATCACTGGCGCCTTTTCGCTCGCCCGTCAGGCAATTCACCTAGGGTTCCTGCCGCGCCTGGAAATTTGCTTCACGTCTGAAACAAATACGGGTCAAATTTACGTCCCGGCCGTGAATACGCTTCTGCTTTCCGGTGTCCTCCTTCTCATCTTCGTTTTCGGCGATTCTGAATCTCTCGCGACCGCCTATGGCATTTCGGTAACGGGCGCCATGGTGGTCACGACGCTGCTGGCCTTCCAGTTTGTTCGAGTACTGTGGGGCTGGTCTGCACTGACGTCAGTGGTGATTCTGCTTCCGCTTCTCCTGCTCGAGTGCATATTCCTGGGAGCAAACCTCCTCAAGATTCACGACGGCGGCTATGTTCCGGTGATGATTGCGGCCACGATCATGGTAATGATGTGGACATGGCGAAAGGGCTCTTTGCTGTTGCGCGACAAATCCGCACGCAACCATGTTCCTCTCGACAGGTTCATCGCGTCCATCGAACGCAAGTCGGAGCACGCCCCCATAGCAGTGCCCGGCACGGCCGTTTTCCTGACGAGCGTTCCCGACAAGGTGCCAGGCGTGCTACTTCACAACATCAAGCACAACCACGTGCTTCACGCGCAAAATGTCATTTTGACAATCAAGACGGCCGGCATTCCCGTTGTTCCCGACGAACAGCGCTTCGTCATTACCAAACTTTCCGAGCGCTTCAGCAAGCTGGAGCTCACATTCGGGTTCATGGAGACGCAGAATGTCTCGAAAGCGCTGGGCCTTTGCCGTAAAGCCGGCTTCAAGTTCGAGATTATGTCGACATCGTTCTATCTAGGTCGGCGCAAGCTGGTCAGCGACCCCAATTCCGGACTGCCTGGCTGGCAGGACCGGCTGTATATCGCGATGGCCGAGACGGCTATCGACCCGTCCGACTATTTCTATCTGCCGACGAATAGGGTGGTGGAGATTGGCGAACACGTTACCATATAGGAGCGCCGCCGCTGGGAAGGCATAGGTTGAATGCCTTCGTAGTTCCAAAAAAGAGTGTTTTGGCCTCGGGACAGGACACTGCGCCGCCATCCCGACCGCAGCGGCTATTTCAACATCCGACGGCGGGAAGGATGGTTCGGGTGCTCGCTGTGCAGGCCCATCATGGCAGAACAATCAACAGTGTCTTAAAGGCCCGTCGCACTTCAAACACCAACCGGCGAGAAATCCGCCATCGCACCCGCATAGTGCTTGGCGAATGGCGTGACGTAAGAGCCGCGCTTGCTGGTGGTCAGGCGCTGGGCGACCAGTGCTTCCGCCTGCTTGACCGCTGCCGAAACGCCATCGACGACGGGCACGCCATATTCCCCTTGCAGCGCATAAGCGAGATCGGCCATGCCGGCACAGCCGAGAACGATCGCTTCGGCGCCATCCTCAGCAAGTGCTCGCTCAATCTGCCTTCGCAACTTGCCAAGCGCTCCGGAAACGGGATCTTCCAGTTCAAGTACGGGAATATCTGCCGCCCTAACCCGTACCCGCGCGCCAAAACCGTAGTGGCGCACGAGGTTTTCCAACAGGGCGCGCGAGCGCTCCAACGTCGTTACGACGGTGAAGCGCTGGGCCAGGAAGCCTGCCGTCACAAGCGCTGATTCGCACAGGCCCAGCACCGGAAACCCGGCGAGCGAGCGGGCCGCATCCAGTCCCGTATCGTCGAAGCACGCGATGACGGCAGCATCAATTTTCTCCGCTGCGGCAATCTCTTTGAGCAAGCCCGGCAATGCGAGAGCGCCGTCATAATGGCCTTCGATTGAAGCTGGTCCCATCTTTGCGGTGGCCGTGATGATTTCCGTACCGCTGCCGGCGACGGCACGGGCCGCTTCGGCCGCCTTGTCCGTCATGGATCGGGTGGTGTTGGGATTGACGACGAGGATGCGCATGCGGATCAGATCACTTTCGCCTGCCGTCGGCGCAGAGCGAGAATGATCGCGAGCGCCAAAAGGATGATGGAGAAGGAAAACAGCGTGGTGACGGTGCCCAGCGCATAGAGCACCGGCGTCGTGACGTTGGTCGTCATGCCGTAGATCTCCAGGGGCAGCGTGTTGTAAGTTCCGGATGTCATCAGAGTACGGGCGAATTCGTCATAGGAGAGCGTAAAGCCGAACAGGCCGACGCCGATCAGGCTTGGCGCAATCATCGGCAGGACGACATGGGCAAAGGTCTGCCAGGATGTCGCCCCGAGATCGCGCGCCGCCTCCTCATAGGCCGGCGAAAAGCGGTTGAAGACCGCAAACATGATCAGCACGCCGAACGGTAGCGTCCACGTCAGGTGCGCTCCAAAGCCGGAGGAGTACCAGGCGGGTTTCAGGCCGAATTGCTGGAAGACGACGCCGATGCCGAGGGATATGATGATCGATGGCACGACAAGGCTGGCGACCGTCAGATAGAACAGCACCGTCGAGCCACGGAACTTGCGGCGGAAAGCCAAACCCGCCAGAAGCGATACCGCCACATTGACGACCATCACCATCAGCCCGAGGGTGAAGGACCGCTTGAACGACGCTCCGAAATCACCGACAGCTTGCTGCTCGAACAGGTTGAAGAACCAGTGCACCGAGACACCATTGAGCGGAAAGGTCAGACCGCCATCCGGCCCCTGGAAGGACAGGATAAACACGGCCGATAGGGGTCCGTAGAGAAACAGCACAAAGAGCGTGAAGAACGCGGCGAGCACGTAGAATTCGAAGGTGCGTCTCTCGTGGCTCATCTCAAAGCTCCTTGCGGATATCGACGACGCGCAGGATGGCAGCGACCATAGACAGCACGACGATCAGAAGCACGACCGCATTGGCGGCTGCGGCAGGATATTGCAGCAGCGACATCTGGTTCTTCATCATCAGCGCTACCGAGGCGCTCTGCCCACCGGACATGACCTGAACGGTGGAAAAATCCGCCATGACCAGCGTGACAACGAAGATGGAGCCGATAGCTATGCCCGGTTTTGCCAGCGGAATGATGACGTTCCAGAGGATCTGCCAGCCATTGGCACCGGCATCGCGGGCCGCTTCGATCAGCGAGCGGTCAATGCGCATCAATGTGTTGAAGATCGGCGTCACCATGAACAGAGTGTTCAAATGGACCATGGCCAGCACAACAGCGAAATCGGAATAGAGCAGCCATTCGATCGGCTTGGGAATGACGCCCATTTCGATCAGCGTCGTGTTGACGAGGCCATTGCGCCCGAGCACCGGGATCCACGAGATCATCCGGATGATGTTGGAGGTCAGGAAGGGCACAGTGCAGACGAGAAACAGCACCATCTGCATGGTAGTCGTGCGGATATGGAAGGCGAGGAAATAGGCGACCCAGAAGCCGATCAGCAAGGTCAGGGCCCAGACCATCGCCGTGTATTTCAGCGTGTTCAGATAGGTTTTCCAGGTCACCCACGAGCCAAGCGTGTCGGTGTAATTCATGGCCAAGAAGTCAGGATAGAGACCGGCGAAATCATAATCCCAGAAACTGACGACGGCGATCATCAGGATCGGCAGCAGGAAGAAAAACCCAAGGATCAGCGCCAGCGGCACCGCCTGCAGATAGGAGGCGAGATGAGCTGAGGTCCTGCCGATGCGCGCAGCCAGCCCAGTCTTTCCCGCCGTTTCAATTTGCGTCTCGTCTTGCGTGATGACTGCTGTCACGTCCTGGGTCTCCGGTTTGTCTTCTGTACCTCCCCCTCGAGGGGGGGAGGTCGCAGAGAAGCTGCGGGTGGGGGTTAACCATCGGATGTCAAGACAGTCACCCCGCCCCGGCACTGCGTGCCAACCCTCTCCCTCAAGGGGAGGGTGGAGATCATCAAGCAGCGATGAACTCGTTCCAGCGCTTGACCATGTAGCGGTCCTCGTCCATCACCGAGTTCCAGCAGGCGACCTTACCCATGCGTTCCTCGAAGGAGCCGCCGTCGCGCACGGCGCCGGCCTTCTCCATGACTTTGCCTTCAGGGGACATGATGTCGCCTGTCGCAGCCTTGCCTTCGATCCAGTAACCCCATTCGTCGGCGGTCATGAATTCCTTGGCGGTGTCCATGGCGGCGGAATAGTAGCCCTGGCGGTTGAGGTAGCCGCCGACCCAGCCGGATGTATACCAGTTGATATATTCATAGGCCGCGTCGAGCTGAGCGCCTTCCAGATGCGAGGCAAGGCCGAGACCGCCGCCCCATGAGCGGTAGCCTTCCTTGAGCGGCTGATACTTGCAGGCAATGCCTTTCGAGCGGACGGCGGCAACGGCCGGCGACCACATGGACTGGATGACGACTTCGCCCGAAGCCATCAGGTTGACCGATTCATCGAAGGACTTCCAGAAGGCGCGGAACTGGCCGTCCTGCTTGGCCTTGATCAGGAAGTCGATCGTTGCGTCGATTTCTTCCTTGGTCATGTTGCCTTTGTCGGCATATTTGATATTGCCGAGCGCCTCCATGATCATAGCCGCGTCCATGATGCCGATCGACGGTATGTTCAGGATGGACGTCTTACCCTTGAAGGCCGGGTCCATGATATCGGCCCAGGACGTGATGTCGCGGCCGACGAGGTCCGGGCGGATGCCGAGCGTATCGGCGTTGTAGATGGTCGGGACCATGGTGAAGAACTGGGTTTCGCCCTTGGCAAACGTCTTGTCGCCGATGGCTTCCACATAACCAACGGTATGCGGTGCGGTGCCCTGCGCAATAACGCTGTCCGGCTTCAGCTTTCCGGTTTTGAACAGCGGCACGATCTTGTCGTAGTATTTCAGCTTCTTGATATCCATCGGCTGGATGACGCCGGCCGGAAAGACCTTCTTCAGGATCCAGTATTCGATATCGGCGATGTCGTAGCTATCCGGCTGGGTTACGGCGCGCTGGGCAGCGGCATCACTGTCGGTTGCCGTCATCTCGAGTGTGATGCCGAGATCGGCCTTGCACTTCTCGGCGATGGCATTGATGTTCGACACGCCGGTGCCAAACTGGCGAAGCGTGATCGGGTTCTGTGCCCAGATGGTCGGGAAGCCGGTAATAAGGCCGGAACCGATCACCGCGCCGGTTGCCGCAGCACCGGTCTTCAGCAGGCCACGCCTTGAAATGCCCTTGGGAGTCTTTGTTTCAGTGGTCATATCATTTCCCTCTTTTTTGATTGTGAGTTGGACTAGGCGGCAATGCGGCCCAATAGGACGGCATCCTCAAGGCCCCAGCTGAGCGGTACGGCATCGCCAACCGACACGGGTTTCTCGAAATAATCGGCATCGGTGGCGATGACGGTGAAATCGTCGCTGCCGGCACCGATGACGGTGATCTTCACGGAGGCGCCGCGGTATTCGACATTGGATACGATGCCATGAAATCCGAGCGTCTTTTCCGAAGGCGTCGCAAGCCGCACACGGTCGGTGCGCACGCCGATATCGATGGGTGCGCCCGGCTCTTGTGCCGGTCCCGCGACAGTGAATGTCTGGCCTTCGGAGACTTCCAGCGTCACCTTCCCCTCGCCGCTATCGACGACACGGCCGGTCAGAACATTGTGATCGCCCATGAACCGTGCGACAAAGGCCGTGGCCGGACGCTCGAAGACTTCGCGCGGGTGCGCCGCCTGCTCGATGCGGCCATCGTTCATGATGACGATGATATCGGCAAGCGCCATCGCCTCTTCCTGGCTATGGGTCACATGCACGAAGGTGATGCCGAGGCTCTTCTGCAGTTTCTTCAACTCAGCCCGCATACGGATTTTCAGGAATGGATCGAGCGCCGACAGCGGCTCGTCGAGCAGCAGCGCTTCCGGATCGGTGATCAGCGCCCGTGCCAGCGCCACGCGCTGCTGCTGGCCGCCGGAAAGCTGGGCCGGGCGCCGGTTGGCATAGGGCTCCATCTGCATGAGCCTGAGCATGTCCAGAGCTTTTGCCCGGCGCTCCTGCCTCTCGACGCCCTTCATCTTCAGGCTGAAGGCAACGTTGTCCACAAGGTCAAGATGGGGAAACAGCGCATAGGACTGGAACATCATCGCCGTGCCGCGTTTGGCAGGGGGGAAATCGGTGACGACAATATTGCCGAGCCGGATATCGCCCGACGAAATGCTCTCGTGCCCGGCAATCATCCTGAGCGTCGAGGTCTTGCCGCAGCCGGACGGGCCAAGGAAGCAGCAATAGCTGCCGGAGGGTATTTTCAAGCTGATGGAATGGACGGCAGTGGTGCTGCCATAAATCTTGGAAACGGATATGATATCGATTTCAGCCGCTTTGGACATCATGCTTCCCCTGTGACGGGAAGAGCAATGCATCAAGCGTGCCAGACTCGGTGTCCGGGGACAACCAACTGAAAAGCCAGCGTTAATCGTGGTCCTTGGTTCTTGCTGCAAATTTAATCAACATAAGGAACGCCTAAAATTTAGACGTTCGTTGGCAATATCAGCAAGAGATCGTATACAATTTCACCAGTCACATGCAGACAGATTCCGGTTAACTTTGCTCAGAAAGAACGCTAGGATCAGCGCCTCAACCCGGAAACCACATTTCATGAAGATCGTAGCAGCGCCTGCCGAAGAGCAGATCGATATCAGCACACATCATATCCGCGATACCATCCGCGATGCGATCGTTGACCGCAGGCTTGCGCCCGGCACGAAGCTTTCGGAAGCTGATGTCGGCGCCCTGTTCAATGTCAGCCGCACGCTGGTACGTGGCGCTCTTCAGGCCCTTTCCTACGAAGGGCTCGTCAATGTCGAAAAAAACCGCGGCGCCTTCGTCGCCTACCCATCGCCCGAGGAAGCCCGCCAGATATTTGCTACCCGCCGGATGATTGAACCGGGTATTCTGCGGGAAGCCGCAAAACATATGGGGCCCACGCATTTCCAGCACCTTCGCCAATTGCTGATGGAAGAAGGCCGCTTGATGAACGAGCGCGGCCAGACGGCGCGTCGCGCCGAGATCAAGGCGTCAGGCGATTTCCACCTGTTGCTCGCCTCGATGACCGGCAACGCCGTCATGCAACGCTTCATGGATGAACTTGTCGCCCGCTCTTCGCTGGTCATCGCGCTCTATGGTCAATCGGCCATTTCAAGTTGTGGCCACCAGGAACACCAGGACATTGTCACTGCCATCGAACGCGGCGATCTCGACCGTGGCTGCCACTTGATGGTCCATCACATCGATCACATCGAAGCCGACCTCGACATGCGTGCGACCAGGGGGAGCGACCTGCACGAGGCGTTCCGGGTATAGCGCTGGGAAACGCCTCCTGTTGTGAACGTGTTTGTTTTTCGACCGACGAAAAGTGTGCGACGGTTTTTCGAGAGGCGAAGAAATTAGCCGTGATCCGTATAATTCTACAAACGATTTGACCGGCGGATAAAATCGTTCGGCAGAGGCCAGGGACGCAGGAAACCAGTTCCCGCGTCCCAATGGTGCTTTCGGATCGCAACAATCAGATGTTGGCAAGCAGATCGTTGATGCGGCTCTCAGCACTGCCAAGGGCTTCATCGATGGTCTTGTCGCCGTTAACGGCAGCGCCGACTTCTTCGCCGATAATATCCTGGATGGCGAACTGGCGCTGCACGGCGCCCGGCAAGGAACGGCCGGTCTCGGCGATCTTGGCAATGTTTTCACGATGCGGCAGCGACTTGAAGTCCTGCATGTCGAAGACTGCCTTGACCGCCGGTAGGTGACCCGTGCGGGCCCACTGGAAGTCGTTCTCGGCCAAAAACTTGAAGAGTTTGCCGATCGCTTCAGTCTGTTCTGGCGTGCGATCCTTGTGCGGCAGGACCCAGCTGTGGCCGTCAGCATAGGTGCTGTCACGACCCGGGTAGAGTTGAGGAACCGGATAAACGGTGTAGCCACCTTCAAGCGCCGTTCCTTCCTTTTCCGACTGGGCGACGAAATCGCCGATCAGCCAGGTGCCGTTGACCGCGATGCCCCCGTCGCCATTGGTAAAAGAGGTGACTGCAGCCGCATAGTCGAGGCCTGTTGTCGTCAGTCCCTCGTCCTTGATCTTCTTCATCAGCTCGACGACGGACTTTGCTTCCGGCGTGTTCAGCGTGATCTTTGTCGGGTCGGCGAAGAAGTCGGCGTTCTGCTGTTGCAGCAACGTGTAGAGAACACGGGCGTAAGCTGCCGTCTCATTGGCGAGGATCTGCACAAGATAGGGCTTGCCGGTCTTTTCCTTGAACTGCTTGCCTTGTGCGATCAGTTCGTCAACGGAGGTCGGCAGGATCGGCGTTCCGTCCGCGTTGACGAGGCCAGCCTGTTTCATCAGGTTCAGGTTGACGTGGAACAGCATCGTCCAGTTATCGAAGGGGAGGCCGAACATCTGGCCTTCCTTGGTGACGCCGCCGCGCGCCGCATCGGTAAAGCTGTCGGGCGAGATCCCCTGCGCCGACAGGACTTCATCGACCGGGTCGATCAAGCCACGCGACTGGTAGTCGGAGATTGCCGAGTAGTGCATCGACACAACATCAGGAGCAGCACCTGACGCGAGCTGTGCATTGAGCTGATCGTAGCCGGGCCATTCGACGGTAGTGACGTTGACATCGACATCCGGGTTATCTGCTTCGAATTTGTTGATCAACGATGTGATGATGCCGCATTCGCCGACCGCCTTCGACACCTCGGTGACCTTGCCATAGTCGGCGTCGCAGGCACCGAAGAACCGTTGGAGCTCGATTTTTGTCTGGGCCTGTGCAGACGTGCCGCATGTCAGCGCGATCACTGCAGCGGTGCTCAATAGAAAACGTCTCATGGTCTATCTCTCCCTTTGTGAGGGGCTCCCTGCCCCGTTGAAACCACTGCGGCCATTCCCTCCCGGCCGCAGCAACAGTCACTTCACAGCGCCGCCCGAAACCGCGGTGACGATATGGCGCTGGAAAATCACGTAGACGATCAGCACTGGCAGGCTGGCAAAGACCGCCTGGGCGCTGAGGAAACCAAGCCCTTCACTCTGGGCGAAATTGGTCTGGGACGAAGCGATGCCGATGGTAAGCGTGAACATCTCTTTGCGCGTCGCAGAGATCAGCGGCCACCAGTAGTCGTTCCAGGCATGCAGGAAGGTGAAGATGCCGAGTGTCGCCTGGGCCGGCAGTGTCAGCGGCAAGAGCACTTTCCAGAAGATCCGCAAGGGGGAGGCATTGTCGAGAAGGGCCGCCTCGTCGATCTCCTTGGGGATCGCCTTGAAGAACTGGGTCATCAAAAACACCCCGAAGGCCGACGACATCCCCGGCAGCATCAGCCCGATATAGGAGTTATGCAGGCCAAACCAGTTGAACATCTGGTGGCGGGCGATGATGACGGCCTGCTCCGGCACGGCAAGGCCAAAGAGCACGATGACGAAGATCGTCCGCCGGAACGGAAATTCGAGGCGGGCAAAGGCGTATCCGGCAAGCGATGCCAGGACGAGTACGCCAGCCGTTTGTCCGATCGCCACCACGAGGCTGTTGAAGAACCACCCGAAAGCTTGCGATGAGTGGATGATATTGATGTAGTTGACGACCGTGTAGGGCAACTCGAAAACGGATTCCGTTCCGAGCATCAGTTCCTTATTGTCCTTGATCGAGAGACCGACGAGCCAGGCAACGGGCGCCATCATGGCAACGGAGAGTGCAATAGCGATTGCCAGCAGGGTTCGATTGCCGGTCAAGGCTTCGGGACGATAGGTTGATGGATCCGCGCTCATTCGGAGGCCTCCGACTTGCGGGTGGAGACGACGTACTGCGCCATCGCTGCCACGAGGATGATCAGGAACAGAAATTCGGAAGCCGCTGCCGCCTTGCCGACATCCCAGCGCACGAAGCCGACCTCATAGATGTACATGACAAGCGGGCGGGATGTCCCGTTCGGGCCGCCATTGGTCATGATTTGCGCCTGTCCGAACAGCTGGAACTGCATGACGATCTGGATGATCGTCACCAGCATGATGGTGCGGGCGATCGACGGCAAGGTGACGCGAATGAGCACTCGCCAGGGGCTGGCATTGTCGAGAGCTGCTGCTTCATAGAGGTCGTTGGGAATCTGCTGCAGGGCAGCGAGAAACAGCATCATCGGAAGACCGAGGCACCACCAGACGGTGGCGACGCCGACGGAAAATAGCGACCAGCCGCTCGTCGACAGAAAATTGACCGGCTCGATCCCGAATTGCTCGGAGACGACCGCCAGAAGACCGTCGCCCGGAATGAAAACGAAACGCCAGATCAACGTTACAATCGTCACCGACAGTACGGACGAGGAGAAGAACAGGCCGCGCAGGAACGAGGTTGTCCGCGTTGTCTTGTTGAGCGCAAGGGCCAGAAACAGGCCGAGCGCCACCAGCGTGGGAACGCTCACCAGCACGAAGATGATGCTATTGCGCAGGGCCTGCATGAAGACGGGGTCGGCCAGCACGCGCGCATAGTTTCCAAAACCGACGAAACGGCCCGGGCCGAAGAGATCAACTTTGTGCAGGCTCAGCCACGCGCCCCAGAAGAGCGGAAAGATCAGCAGAACCGCAAAGACGGACAGATAGGGAAGGATGAAGAGACCATTGCTCCACTGGCTGCGGCGATAACTCTCGGCCATTCATTCGCCCCCCGAGTGATGAGCGATGCCAGCCGCGTCGAAAAGATGAATGGCCGTTGTATCAAGCGCTATCTGCAGCGTATCGCCACCGCGCGCTTCGCTGCGGCCATCTGCTTCTGCGGTCAGTTTTGTGCCATCGGCCAAATGGCCATAGATGAGCGTGCGATCACCCAGCCGTTCGATGACCTCGGCTGTGAGCGCGATGCCGGTCTGCCCTGCAGTCAGAACAGTAACGTCCTCGGCGCGAATGCCGAGGCTTGCACCATCCGGCGAAAAACCTGCGGGCAACCGGAAGGCTGCATTGACATTGCCAAGGCCGCTGGTGGCGATCGTCAAGCTAACGCCATTGTCGATCACGCTTTTCAAAGGCACGAAATTCATCGCCGGCGAGCCGACGAACCCTGCGACGAAGCGGCTTGCCGGATGGCGATAGATTTCCATCGGCGTGCCGATCTGCTCGATCTTGCGGTTGTGCATGATGACGATGCGATCAGCCAAGGTCATGGCTTCCACCTGGTCATGCGTGACGAAGATCATCGTGCTTCCAAGCCGGGCGTGGAGCTGGGCGAGTTCCAGCCGGGTGCGGCCACGCAGGGCCGCATCGAGGTTCGACAGAGGTTCGTCGAACAGGAAGGCTTTCGGTTCCTTGACGATGGCGCGGCCGATCGCCACCCGCTGGCGCTGGCCGCCCGACAGCTTTGCCGGCCTGCGCTCGAGAAGGTGCGCGATTTCGAGCGTCGCTGCGGCCTGCTGGACGCGCCGCTCGATCTCGTCCTTTGGCAGGCCGATGTTTTCGAGGCCAAAGGACATGTTCTGCGCAACCGTCATATGCGGATAGAGCGCGTAGGACTGGAAGACCATGGCGACGCCGCGCTTGCCCGGCGGCAACGTATCGACCCGTTGGTCGCCGACCGAAATCGTCCCATCCGTTACATCCTCAAGCCCTGCGATCATCCGCAGAAGCGTGGATTTTCCGCAGCCCGAGGGACCGAGGAAGACGACGAATTCGCCCGCCTCGATGGAAAGCGAAATGTCGTCGAGCACGCTTAGCGCGCCGTAGCGTTTGGAAACGTTGGTAATTTCGATCGATGCCGACATGGTTCCTCCTCCCGTCGTGATGCCGTCTTACGCGCCGAGCCGGATCATCCGGTAGCTCAACGGCGCGATGGCGGCGACGAGACGGCGGCCGGTGGCGGATGTGCCCGAGCCCTCGCGTGGCTCGATAGCTTCATCTCCCGGACCGTTGACGGCGCGAAGGTCGTGCCCCTCCATGACTTTGTCCATGATTACCTTGCGGTCGCCAAAGCCCTCCAGCGAAAGATCAAGTTCGATCATTTCCGTCTGATGGCGGTTTACGATGAAAAAGGTGAGCGCGCTATCGGTCTCCGTCTCGACAGCGGAAATGTCGAGATATGCGACCTTGTCGGCGAAGTCCGTGGAATAGCTTGGGCAATCCAGCGAGAGCTGCAGCGCCTTGCCGCGGCCGTAGCGCGAGGCGTAGGCGTAGGGAAAGAACGTCGTCTGGCGCCAGGCCGGCCCGCCGGGAACAGTCATGATCGGCGCAATGACGTTTACGAGCTGGGCAAGGCAGCCGACCTTCACTACGTCCGAGCGGCGGATGAATGTATTCAGGATGCAGCCAACCTGCAGCACATCCTCGAAATTATAGATGTCTTCGAGAAGCGCCGGCGCATGCGGCCAACCCTCATTGCCCTCAAGAACCTTCCGGTCGGCTTCGCGGGAATGGTACCACACGTTCCACTCGTCGAAGCTGATATAGACATCCTTCTTCGAGCGCTTCTTGGCCTTGGTATAGGTAATCACGCCAGCGATCGTGGCGATGTAATCATCAAGGCGGGCGTTCTGCGCCAAGTAGTCTGCGGTGTTGCCGGCATGGTTGTCGAAATACATGTGCAGGCTGATATAATCGATAGAATCGTAGGTATAATCGAGAACTGTTGCTTCCCAGGCCGGATAAGTCGTCATTTTCGGCGACGACGAACCACAGACAACAAGCTCGATAGACTTGTCAAAGGCGCGCATTGCCTTGGCGGTCTCGAATGCGATGCGGCCATATTCCTCAGCGGTTTTCTGGCCGATCTGCCAAGGGCCGTCCATCTCGTTGCCAAGGCACCACATCTTGACGTTCCAGGGCTGTTCGCGGCCATTCTTGCGGCGAAGGTCAGACCAGTAGCTGCCGCCCGGATGATTAACGTATTCGAGGAAGGCACGAGCCGAATCCAGACCGCGCGAACCGAGGTTGACTGCCAGCATCATGTCGGTATTGGCAGCTTCCGCCCAATCGGCGAATTCGTGGATGCCGACCTGGTTGCTCTCCGAGCTGTGCCAGGCGAGATCAAGGCGCACAGGACGCTCCTCGCGCGGTCCGATGCCATCTTCCCAATCATAGGCCGAAACGAAATTACCGCCGGGATAGCGGACGATCGGAACATCGGCTTCCCGCACAAGGTCGATAACGTCTTGACGCATGCCGTTCTTGTCAGCGGTCGGATGATCCGGTTCATAAATACCCGAATAGACGGCCCGGCCCAGATGCTCAACGAAGGAGCCGTAGAGACGTGGGTCAATCGTACCGATGACGTAACCGCTGTGAACGGTGCCGGCTGCGCGCATGTAGTCCTCCCTTTATATCTGAATATCAGATATATATCCTTTTGTCTGATACAATACACGTGATTGCCCAGGCGTCAACCCGCCTGCAGTGGATCGAGGGGAAAGTCGGATGCGTCAGGTTTTAAGGCGCAGGACAATATCCTGGTCGTAATTGCCAAAACCCCGGCCGAAGATATTGATGCCGCCGGGATGCTCTGCAGTCTCTGGCACCTCGATGCGCAGCCGGATCGAGCGGTGCTCGAGCAGGTTGAGGTCAGCCAGGCTTGCATCGGAAATCCGGATGCCGTCGACGAAGGTACCGTTGTCGGTCACGCGAAAATACTTGAGAACGCCGTACTGGCTGCCTCTCAGCTTCCACCAGTCCGGCGTGTATTTCCCGCGCCTGTCGCCGAAGTCACCGGGTGAGGTCCAGGCGCCGATGCCGGTGCCGTTGATGGAGAGCGTAATGTCGGACGGCCAGTTGTCGGAGGTACCGGGCACCTCTGATGAAAGCTCCAGCACGACCTCCAGTTCCTTGACCTCGGCGCCCTTGATGCGAGCATTGTTTGGGAACTGGTATTCGACATACCCTCTTGTAAACCATAGAAGCCCTGCCTTCATCCGATCGGGGGCAAGGAACGTGTCAGGGCTGTCGAGATAACCGATAATTCCCTCACGCGAGCACATGCCGCAGGGGGCCGCGACCTCGTAGCCGCTGTAGAGGCCAACCGGCATGGCGACCTCGATCACCTCCTGACCGGTCTTGGCCGGGCTTGCAAAGGAAAGAACGATTTCCTCGTGGACGGCATGACAGACCTTCTGACTGCCCTTGCGCGCTTTGGAAACCTCGGTGCGTATGAGACCTGCCTCCTCCAAAAGGTTCAGGTGGGTCGATGTGGTCGATTGCGGCAGATCGAGTGCCTCGGCAATTTCGTTGACGTTAAGCGGTCCCCGGGCATGCAGAAGTTCCAGCATGGAGAGCCGCGCTGGTGCCGCCAGACATTTGAGCACTTCCTTCCCGTCCTCTGGACCGATCATCAGAAATCGCGTGGTCATATACCCTCCCCAACTGCGAACCTGATTTGTATCAGATAAATAGATATGATCAATGGTTGGAGAGGTTCTCATCATAGTGCACGCCCGGAGAGGCGGAGATGACCGTGAACCGTTTCCCCTCGACGAAGATTAGGGAAGCGAGCGGTCATCAAGGCAAACTCTAATTCAATTCCGCATGATGCGGCATTTCGGACCAATTTCGGCGTGTAAACGCCACTGGTTAGAACACCCGAGTTGATTGTTTGAAAGTTGATCGACTATTGACCGCACTCCGATGGAACAAAAATTCGTGAATATTAGTTTTGTGCCATTAACGTCTTTGGGAGGACTGATATGCACCCGAATGAAATCTGTAACCCAACCGAAATTCAGTGGCAGCCGGTGACCATCAGGCTCCGTGGCGGCATCGAAAGAAAAGTCTGCGGTCCGCTGCAAGGCTTCGAAATATTGAACAGGCATATTGTCGGTCCCCACAGCAACATTACTGCGAATGCTGCCCGTTGCTGTCGTTTGGCGCTCGAACGCAAGATGACGCCGGAACAGGCTCGTCAAGCATTCGTCGCAGCAACGATGGACCAAGAGCTTCGCGCAAATTGAGCAGGCAGAGGATTTGACTATGACACTTCCTGTAAATCCCGGTCCCGACCTCCCTGGTCCAACTCCACCGGTCCAGCCAGTCGATGTACCGGACCTGCCGCCGGTTAACCCGGGTCTGGATCCAGAGCCTGACCCGGGTCGGCTTCCCGATGATCTGCCGGAACCCGGTCCGGACGATCCGAGTATCGGTGATGTATTGCAGGACATCAGCTAAACGGATTTTTGGCGAGCATTCCTGCGACAACTGCGCGGATGATAAAGCCCTGCGCGAGGAGAACGTCGGCCGCAAGAACGATGGAGCGATCACAATGCTGACCCATCGCCGCCGACGTCATTGTGTTCGGCAATGGCATTGGGAGCTAAAGCACCTCAAGACGAATGGGCAAGCTCAACTTCGCTCAATGTCTGCGATGACTTGCTTATGCGTCGGATCCGATGCCGGTTGCTGACCGTTGTGCGGTGATACAGCCACACGCGGACGTCTGATTAACTAATTAAGGCAAGGCTTGGATCAGCGTATGGTCCCCTGGCATGATATCGGCCCAGGTTCAGGCCGTCGACCGCGAGGCGCATCCGCTTGATCTTAACGTCGGAAGGATGATTTGATCATACCTCCCGACATAAGGTTCGTGGTTGACAGAATGCTCCATCAACCTCGGTCGCCTGTCCTATTGGGGCCTGCCGCTATGCTGCCAGTTGCGGTTTGAAGGCCACATCCACATAATAGTTTGTGCTGTTGAAGCTGCTGGTCGGAAACACCCCAGCCGCCCCATAGTCATACACCCCGTTGCCGCCGCTGAGCGCCGACGACAGCGCGTGCAGATTGTTGTTTGAGACCTCGGAACCAAAGAAGTTGCTCGTCGCCGAATAAAAACCATTGGTACTGTAGGAGACGACATAGGTTGTGTTGGCTTGAATCTCGACCTGCTGAGCCAGATTGGTCGACTGCCAGCCGCTCGTGCTCTCGTTGGAAAAGGTCGCGCTTGCGAGAAGGTTGCCCGTTGATGTCCAGAGATAGCCGGTATGTGGACCCGTGTTGCTCGCACCCTTGTAGAAGCGGATTCCGGTGATCCAGCCGGCCACATCCGCCTGGAACTTCATGCCGAGATTGACATCGCCGGGGTCATTGACGGTCGTAGTCGCCGGCGTGCTGGCCGATGAAAACAGGGTCTGCTCGCCTTGGGGAACGACGGCGAGCGATACTTGGCCGGTGTCGGATCCGCCCTGCCCGTCGGAAATCGAGTATGTAAAGCTTGCAGGGCCGGAGTAGCCGCTCGTCGGCGTGAAGGTGACGGCACTCGACTGTGTGTCGAAGGCAACGGTGCCGTTCACCGCATTTCCGGCCCCGGTAATGACCATCGGATCGCCATTAGGGTCGCTGTCATTGGCGAGCAGTGTGCTCGCCTGTACGGAAAACGCGGTGTTAAATGGTGTGGAGAACCCTGAATCGTCGAGGGCCACAGGACTCAGGTTCCCCGTCGCCTGCTCGTAGAGGACATCAACCCAGTAGTTTGTTGCATTGTAGGTGGCTGTCGGGAAAAGGCTGTTTGTACCATAGGCAAAGACACCATTTCCGCCGCTCCCCCCGCTGGATGGTGCAGTCAACGGACCGTTCGTATAGCTGGTTGCGAAAAAGTTGGGCGTCACGCCATAATAGCCGTTTGAATGATAGCTGGCGATGTAGGTCGCCCCTGAAGAAACCGCGACTGGCTGAGTAAAGGTTACAGTCTGCCAGCCGCTGGCACTCTCATTGCTAAAGGTCGCAGAGGCAAGCAGGCTTCCACCGTTTGTCCACAACGAGCCAGTATGCGTGCCCGTGTCCAAGGCGCTCTTGTAGTAACGCAGTCCGGTTATCAAACCGGCAGAGGAGGCGGTAAATTTCACACCCAGCTCCACGGAGCCGGGATCGTTGGAAGCCGTGCTCGGTGCGTTGGAGGAAGAAAACAGGTTGAGCGTTGTTGCCGATTGGCCCACGGTCAGGCTTACGACGGAAGACGCCGTTCCACCCCGGCCATCCGATATGGTGTAGGAAAAGCTTGCCGGGCCGATATAGCCCGATGTCGGGGTAAACGTCGCCGTGTTGGTCTGGCTGTTGAAGGCCACAGTGCCATTTGTGGCGCCGCCCACAGCGGTGATCGTCAGCGGATCCCCGTCAGGGTCGCTGTCGTTGGCAAGCAGAGTAGCGGCGGCAATCGAAATCGAGTTGCTGTTGGACACCGTAAAGCCATTGTCATTGCCCGCAATCGGCACCGTGTTGACGGTCGAGCGGTTGTAGACAACGTCCACCCAATAGTTAGTGGACTGGTAGCTCGCCGTCGGAAACGCTGTGCCCGAGGAGGAAACATAGAGGCCGTTGCCACCGCTTGTCGCCGATGAGGGGGCAGTCAGCGACCCATTGGCCTTTGCGGTTGTGAAATAATTTGCAGTGGCCGCATAGACCCCTGAGGTGTGGTAGGAGGCGACATAGGTCGTGCCCGCCGTAATCGCTACAGGATTGGAAAATGTCGCGGCCTGCCAGCCGCTGGTCGATTCGTTGGTGAAGTTAACGGTTGCCAGCAGTGTCCCCGTCGATGACCATAACGAACCGGTGTGAATTCCGGTGGCGCTTGCCGGCTTGTAGAAGCGTATGCCAGTGATCGTTCCAACCACGGAGGCAGTGAACTTCATCCCAAGCTCCAGCGGCTGGGTGTCACTGACCGCCGGCCCCGTTGGCCCTTCGGTCCATTGGAACAGCGACGCCCCGGCGGGGTCGGGTCCAATTGTCAGAGAGACGTTAGCGGTCGCCGTGCCGCCACGTCCGTCCGAAGCGGTGTAGGAAAAGCTTGCCGGACCGCTATAGTCGGCATTCGGCGTGTAGATGACATTGCCTGTCTGGGTGTCGAGCGCCACGGTCCCGTGGGTGGCGTTGCCGACTGCACTGACAGTGAGCGGGTCGTTATTCGGATCGCTATCGTTGGCTACCAGCGCGGTGAAGGAGATTGGCAGTGTACCGTTCTTCCCGACCGAGAACCCCGAATCATTCGCCGCCGTCGGAGCAAGGTTTGGATCCGGCGCGAAAACAACATCGACCCAATAGTTTGCATTGGAACTGTTTCCTGGAAACAATCCGTTGCTGTTGCTGGTATAGGCATAGACACCGCCACCCGCCTCCACCGTGAGCAGGTTGTTCGTGTAGCTTGACGCGAAATAGTTGTCATTCGACGAATAGTATCCGCCTGTGTGATAGGACGCGACATATGTCGTTCCGGGAGTGATCCGCACCGGATTGGCGAACGACACCGTCTGCCAGCCGCTTATGGGTTCGATGGAGGACGTGCCGGTGGCGATGAGGGTACCGGTGGACGTCCACAGATTAACCACGTGCTGACCGACATTGTAGAACCCCTTATAGAAACGTATGCCGTTTATGACACCGTCCGTCGCCGCCTTAAAGCGGACGCCAAGTTCGACACCATCCCGGTCAAGATTGGTTTCGACTTGTGGTTTGCTGGCAAGGGTCCAAATGCTCGATGTTGAAGGCAGGTTGACAGTCACCTGAGTGCTTGCCGACGGATTGCCAAGGTTGAGGCTGTCGTCCACCGCCCGCGACATGATGCTGTAGGACCCGGATGCCTGCACGACCCAGCTGTAGCTCCAGGCCTCACGGCCCGTGGCTTTCCACCAGCTCTGGCCTCCGTCAAGAGACACCTCCACACCTGCGACAATGCCGCCGCCAAGATCCTGAGCGCTACCGGTGACCGTGACTTTCTGTCCCTCAACGAAGCTCGCGCCGAAAATCGGAGAGGTAATGGTCGAGGTCGGCTTGATCGTATCGGTTGATTGCGACGCCATGATCAGGCTTGCATCGAGCGTCCCGGGCTGAATCCCCATGTCGGCAAACATGTTGACCATCGCCTGCTGCACATTCGGATCTGTTGGCGTGGTTGCACCCTCGTGGTTGGCATCAAGTCCCCAGGACCAGAAAACAGTACCCGCTCCGAAAACAAGCGCGCCACTCTCCGCCCGATACATCGTCAGGCTGTGCGTCACATCGGCGGGGCCGATCGACGTGCCGTAATCGCGCAGATAAGTTTCGACTGATACCGTCGACAACGACATGTTGATCAGCCCGGCGGGCCGGAAGCCGTTTTCGACGTCGGAGTCCCACTCGTAGCCGAGCAGATTCTGGACCAAAGAGTAAGTCTGCCCTGGCTGCAGCTCGGCAACGTCGGTGTTGCGCCAAAACCGCAAGTTGGAATAGTCGTAGGGTATGGTGATCGTGTCCAGCCGATAGCTGTCCACCGTAAACATGGTGCCGGTCAGCGAGTTTTCGGGCTCCTGTCCAGGATCGGCAAACCGAGGATCCCGCCAGGTGCCGGTACCGGTTGAGCTCGGATCGGGGGTCCCACCCCAGGTTTCCTTGTAGGTGACCATGGTCCGATAGGGCGTGCCGCTACCGTCGATACTGGTTTCCCATCGCACCTTCCAATAGACTTCGTTGCCGCTCCAAAAGGCAAGATTGACGCCTGCGTCACGCGCCGCCTCGACATTGGTTCGCTGCTCAGCCGACCAGTATTCGTCATGGCCGACCGAAAGAAAAGCATCGTGGTTCAGGAGCAGGCTACCGCTTCGAGTCGAGTCGAGACCTGAAATGTAGGAAACGTCGTAGCCGTTTTGCTCGAGCCATCGGATCGCCGAATGCTCTACCCCGAAAATGAAGTCGTGCGTGCCGCCCTTAACGCTCGTGTTGGTCACGAACGGCCGATTGTAGCTCACCGCGGTGGACCGGCCGATAGAGTTTACCCCGCAACCGCAATTGGGCGGCAGGTAACCGATCATATCGGCGGGATCGACCGGCACGTCGCCGAAATAGAGGCTGCCCCCACCCCATTCATTGTAAGCTTGCCAAGTGGTGTCCGACGTCTGGAAAACGATGTCGCTGGTCGAGCTGTCGTCGCGGACGATGAAGGGGATTTGGCTGGCGCCTTCCGTGCCGTCCTCACGGACGAGCTTAGCGATATAGAGGCCCGATACCATGTCCTGCGGGATCGCCCAACTTGCCGAGACGGCCCAATTGCCTGCGTCGATCAAGCCGCGCGCCATATCGACGATTGGGTGGGGCTGGATTTGTGCGGTTGCAAGATTTACATCGACCGTTGTGACCTTGCGGGCACCGTCGCCGCCATAATAGCCCAGTCTGTAGATGTCGATCCGATAGTTGGTTGAGTCGGTCGCGATCTTGAAACTGACGGTTTGACCGATATTGGTGCTGATCTCGGTTGCAAATCCCTGGATGTTGGCGCTACCGTCTCCATCGATACCCCATTCGCTGATCGGATTGCCCTGTTTCTGGTTTTCTAGGACGATCTTGTTTTGGGTGGATGGTGGCGGATTGAGTTGGCTTGCGGTGCGTGTTCCGTCGGAAAACTGGAAATTCTCGACACCGGTGACGGTATCGGCGCCATCCGGGGAGCCGCTGCGGTTGTCGGCAATCGTGTAGGTGGCCCCTGAAAGAGCGATCGTATAGTTTGCGAACGCCCCGCTGAAGACCACGGTGTCTCCAGTTCCACCGCCGCCATCGATCGTATCGTTGCCGGCGCCGCCGTTCAGCGTGTCATTTGCGGCTCCGCCAGTGAGCACGTTCACGCCATTGTTGCCGATCAGACTGACGGTCGCAATCGACCCGCTCGCATTCACATTTTCGAAACCGGACGTGTTCGCCGTGTCCCCGGAACTCTGGTCAGTAGACGACAGGTTTATCGTCGCTGCACCATTGACCAGCAGCGTGTCGAGATCCGCTCCCCCGGCGATCGATACATCGGAGCTGTCATAGGTGAGCATGTCGTTGCCCGCTCCACCGCTCAGCGTGTCGGCACCGGCGCCACCGACAATTGTGTCGGCGGCAGTTCCACCGGTAAGCACATTGGCATTACCATCGCCGGTGAGGCTGACGACCGCGCTTGATCCGCCGGCATTGACATTCTCGAACCCGGTCAGAACTGCAGTGTCGCCGAAGCTCTGGTCCGCTGCCGACAAGTTGATCGTCGCGGCACCATTGACCAGCAGCGTATCGGTGTTGGTTCCACCGGCGATCGAGACGTCCGAGCCATCATAGGTGATCGTGTCGTTGCCCGCTCCGCCATTGAGCGTGTCGGCGCCCGCGCCACCAACAATCGTGTCGGCCGCCGATCCACCGGTCAGTTCGTTGGCATTGCCGTCGCCGCTGAGGCTTACGCCCGCGCTCGAACTGCCAGCATTCACATTTTCGAACCCGGTGACAACGGCGGTATCGCCGGAACTCTGGTCGGCGGACGACAGGTTGATCGTTGCCGCGCCGTTGACGATCAGCGTGTCGGTGTTGGTTCCGCCACCGATCGACACATCGGAGGCGTCATAGGTGATAGTATCGTTGCCCGCTCCGCCATTGAGCGTGTCGGCGCCCGCGCCACCAACAATCGTGTCGGCCGCCAATCCACCCGTAAGCACGTTGGCATTGCCGTCGCCGCTGAGGCTTACGCCCGCGCTCGAACCGCCAGCATTCACATTTTCGAAACCGGTGACAACGGCGGTATCGCCGGAACTCTGGTCGGCGGACGAAAGGTTGATCGTTGCCGCGCCGTTGACGATCAGCGTGTCGGTGTTGGTTCCGCCAGCGATCGAGACATCCGAGCCGTCATAGGTGATGGTGTCATTGCCTGCCCCGCCGTTAAGCGTGTCGGCACCGGCGCCACCAACAATCGTGTCGGCGGCCGATCCGCCGGTCAGCACGTTGGCATTGCCATCGCCGGTGACGCTGACGGCCGCGCTCGAACCGCCGGCATTCACATTTTCGAAACCGGTGACAACGGCGGTATCGCCGGAGGTTTGATCGGCGGACGATAGGTTGATCGTCGCCGCGCCGTTGACGATCAACGTGTCGGTGTTGGCTCCGCCAGCGATCGAGACATCCGAGCCGTCGTAGGTGATCGTGTCATTGCCTGCCCCGCCGTTCAGCGTGTCCGCCCCCGTACCGCCGACAATCGTGTCAGCGGCCGATCCGCCGGTCAGCACGTTAGCATTGCCATCCCCGGTGAGGCTGACGGCCGCGCTCGAACCGCCGGCATTCACATTTTCGAACCCCGTGACAACGGCGGTATCGCCGGAGGTTTGATCGGCGGACGATAGGTTGATCGTCGCTGCACCATTGACAATCAGCGTGTCGGTGTTGGTTCCACCAGCGATCGAGACATCCGAGCCGTCATAGGTGATCGCGTCATTGCCTGCCCCGCCGTTTAGCGTGTCGGCGCCGCCACCGCCAACTAATGTGTCGGCACCGGCCCCACCGGTGATTGTATCCGCCTGGTTGCTGCCGGTAACAGCGAACGCTTCGGTTTGGCCAGTCAGCGCGATGGTCACGCCTGCCGCTGCGCCCGAAGCCGAGATTGCTTCGACACCTTGAATGGATGCGTTCGTCGCTCCGAGGTTGTTGAGGTCGGACGAGGTCGAGGTAAGATTGATCGTGTCGCCAATACCGGCGCCGAGATTGATTGTCCCCGTACCGATGAGGATTGCATCGAGCTGAGCACCGCTGAGTGTCACCGTGTCGGTGCCTGCCGTGCCGATGAGATTGCCGGTTTCGACATTGCTGACCGTCGGTATGGTGAGTGCCGAGATGTTGCCGCTCGCCAGAACATTCAGCACATCGGTGGTCAGCAAGCCGCTGCCAAAATCCATTGCGATGAACCCGGTCCATTGCGCTGCAGTCATCGTCACATTATCGCTGCCGCTGCTTCCGGTAAGCGTCTCGATGCCCGAAACCAAGCCAAGCGAAAAATTGAAGGTACCGCCGGCTGTCAGTACCAGCTGGTCGCGCGTGCCGCTGGCGCTATTGGCGCCGCCTTGGATCGACTCGCCAGCAACGAACTGACCACTGCCCAGGTTGATTGTGTCGTCGCCACTGCCAGCGACAATTGTGTCGGCACCGTTGCCCCCATTGAAAGTATCACCGATGGCGTCCTGAAGCTGAGCCACAGTACCGCCTGAGAACCCGGTAAGGGTGCCCGTCGTTGCATTCGCGGTGTCGTTGCCGGTGGTCCCGGTGAACGTCGCCATGATCCCCGCATAGGTCATCATTGCCTCTGGTGTCAGTGGCGCAAGACCGGGTCCGGCCCCGCGATCTAGTGACCACGTTCCACCGAGGAATTCCGCGCCGACAAAGCCACTGGCGGCGGCGACACGCACGCCTGTCCTTGCAGCAAGAGCATCGACGAATGCTGCACCGCGTTCACCAGCGCCGGTCTCGCATGCCCAGATCAGCATGGCACTTTGCGTTCCCAGCGCTGTGCTGAAGTCAGGAAGCTCGGTCGTTTCATCCTTGATCGCCTCGTACGAGACCGCGCCCGCCGTAAAGGTTACTTCGCCGGGCCGACCGTGCACGATCACGTGGATTGCGTCGAGATTGCTGCGACCGTCCAGTTTCCGCGCCATCTGGGTCAGAGCCGGCTCATCGGATGAGAGCATGACTGACTCGACATCCGAACGGAGACCGGCAAGCAGCGTTTCGGAATCCGCAACTGCGGGGTCGATGAAAGCGATCTCGCGAAAACTGGTCATGCTGATTCCCCGACAGTTGGATCAATGTTGGGACGTCCGGCCTAGCCTTACGACCCTTGGATTTTTCACGCCACCCCGGTCGCGGCCGGCGATTTCGCCCAAAAAAAGGCCGGCCGGACCCCGATTTTACAAACATTGATCCTGCCAGCTTTTACCTGCCCGCAAACCTTAGCAATCGGTCTGCAAGGCGCTTCCAAAGTTGGTAAGTGTTGCACGGGCCCGTACTCCAATGTGATGACGGATCGCGGGGGATTTCCGGCAGGGCTAAGGATAATCGGTGCTAAGGCCTGAGCTCACAGGCAAACGCGTTCTGTGTTCGCGCTGAAAAACGGCGCGATCATCATTGCCGCAGTCGCGGTCGATGTTGACAAGGCCTGGATCGAGGTCAACTGAGGGTGTAATCAACTTTGAGAGCCGAGGCGTTGCGACAACCTGTTTGTACGCGCGGCTGAACGCAGTAACCATCGAGCTTGGTCGCTGAGCGGGGCACTGCGGTGAAACGCACCCTTGAGGATCACCGACCGGACAGCCGGGAGCAGCCTGATGCAACGGTTTGACGCGATTTTCATCGGCGCTGGCCAGGCCGGCCCCTCCCTTGCCGCCCGGATGGCCGAGCGCGGCATGAAGGTTGCGCTTATTGAACGAAAGTTCCTCGGCGGAACCTGCGTCAATGCGGGCTGCATGCCTACCAAGGCGCTGGTTGCCAGTGCCCGCGCGGCTTATGTCAGCAGGGGCAGCGCCGAGTTGGGCGTTAAAATCGCGGGCGCTGTATCCGTCGACATGCAGGTCGTTCAGCGCCGCGCACACCGGATAACCATGGACGCCCGCGATGGACTGGGGACTTGGCTCGGCACCATGGATGGCGTCACTATGATCTTTGGCCACGCTCGGTTCGAAGCCGCAGACAGGGTCAGTGTCAATGGCGAGACCCTCACTGCCCCGCAGATCTTCGTCAATGTCGGAGCGCGCCCGGTTATTCCTGACCTAGCGGGAATCCACAGCATCGATTATTTGACCAGCACCTCAATCCTCAAGCTCGACACCCTGCCCCGCCACCTCGCTGTCATTGGCGGAAGCTATATTGGCCTGGAGTTCGCGCAGATATATCGCCGATTCGGCTCGCAGGTCACGGTGATCGAGCGCGGAGCCCAGATCGCATCTCGCGAGGACAGCGACGTTTCCCAGGCCATTCAGGAAATCCTAGAAATCGAGGGCATTGACGTTCGCACAGGCGCGGAAAGCATCGCATTTGCCAGAAACGGCGACGGGGCAAGGATATCCCTGAATAGCGCCGCGATCGATGCCAGTCATGTCCTTGTGGCGACCGGGCGCGCGCCGAATACGGACGATCTTGGCCTCGATCTCGCGGGGGTCGCGATAAATGCACGCGGCTACATCGTCGTCGATGAAAAGCTGGCGACCAACGTCCCAGGCATTTGGGCGCTCGGCGATTGCAACGGGCACGGTGCCTTTACACACACTTCCTACAATGATTTCGAGATTGTTGCCGCCAACCTTATCGATGGTGAAGACCGCAAACTGTCGAGCCGGATTCCAGCATATGCCCTCTATATTGATCCACCGCTGGGCCGGGTCGGAATGACGGAGAGGGAAGCAGCCTCCTCAGGCCGCAATATCCATGTCTCCAAACGTGCCATGGCCCGGGTCGGGCGGGCGAAAGAGCGCGACGAGACCCTCGGCTTCATGAAAGTGATAGCCGACGCCGACACCGGACAAATCCTTGGAGCGGCGATACTCGGCATAGAAGGCGACGAAGCAATCCACGGTATTATCAATGCCATGAGTGCAGGGACCCGCTACACCGATCTCCAGTGGTCGGTTCCAATCCATCCGACGGTGTCGGAGCTCATACCGACGCTTCTAAGAGGCTTGGGCTAACAAATGACGGCACAAGCCGGACCGCCGTCTTTCCCAGTGGCTGCGACGATGGACGTCTAGCCCAGGTATTCGCCAACGGACAACGCCGAGAGGTCATAAGGCGTGAACGACCCCGTACCACCTCAGCTGTACGATCAACAACATCCTGGTCCACTCCGTAGTGAAGGCCTTGATTGAGATTCGCGCACTTCGCCGAATGACGGTCAATGCATAGCCTCCAGCATTGCGGCCGCCTTAGTGTACCCGCCACCCATTCCGTCCAGGAAATGAAGGTGCGAATTTTTACTGCCGGAGGGCACCAGGCAGGTCATCAAGGCGTGTGACTGCCGATGCAGGCCAAAACTGACCTGCCCTCGAAGTTTGGCGGCGCGGAGAAGTGCCTCGACCATGTCGATCTGTTCCGCCGTGCAGTCCAGTGTGAGACGCAGGACATCGTCGTACCTGCGATAATCCGAATTCGAGACAACATCGGACCACGCCCTGCCCCCGAGGTCGTCTGCTATATCTTTCGTGACGACTAAATCATTGGGCACAGGGTGTGACTGCCGTTCTCCCGCATCAAAAACCGAGAGAACCTGCTTTCCCAGCATCGCGAAATCGTCCGACTTCGCATGATCGCAAGGTTCTATCAGAAGAGAGAGTATTTCGCCGTGCTGGCTCGGGATCGGTGCCCATTCACAGGTCAATCCAGTCAGGTCCGGCGTCGCATGCTGGGGACCCGGAGCGATCGCATACTTTCCGGTTTTGATCTGCCGATCAGCCCAATTCAGCCCACCGCCGGCGAACATCGCATATGAAGCGGCCGTGGAGGCGGCATAGCGCGCTATTTTCACATCGCGTCCGCCTGCGCGGATTTCTTTCACCGAGACCAAGCCGGCGCGCAGATCAAACTGGAGCCTTTCGCGGGCGTATGCTGCAGTCTGCCGAAGCGCCAAGGTCGCGACTTCACGTCTTTCGGGGGGTATGGCGAATGCCGCACCATCGCCGCGGAACACGAATGGAAAGTCGAAACTGTTCCACGCGTTTCCCAGCGCTGCGATTATCGACGCGCCCGCGTAATTGACATCTCTGTGGCGGCCAGACGCGATCGATAAGCTGGAATCGGTAACGTCCGTTACTCCGACAAGCCAGTCTTCCGGCAACGGTTGATAGATTGAGGTGTCGAGCAGTTCGGCGAAGTCATGGTACGCCTCGCGCTGCATGCGGAACTTCAACATGGATAGCCTCCAGACCTTTTCGCGCCTTGGGATGATGGATGACACGATGAGCTCGGTAATTGCCGGGTCTGCCGGCTTGTCGCTGACAGACCCGAGAGACCGTGTTCAGACGAGGTTGGTGACCACGTTGATATTGCCGTGTGTCGCCTTCGAATACGGGCAAATGCTGTGCGCAGCTTCAAGCAGTTCGCGAGCGATTGCAGGATCGACTTCCGGTACGGTGACGTTGAGGCGAGCGCTTAGGAAATAGTTGCCATCATCAGCGTTGAGATCGATTTCGGCATCGACGGCGATCCCAGCCGGGAGCTTGATCTGCCTTTGCGAGGCGGCGACCTCGATGGCCCCCATGTAGCAGGCCGACCAGGCGGCACCGAAGAGGTTTTCGGCGGCAGGATGCGGCTGTTTCATCTTGATGTCCAGATAACCGTCGCTGCTGCGGGCTCCACCATCGCGGCCGTTAGTGTTGTGCGTCTTGCCAGTAAAGAGAACCTTGTTGGTCATAACGAATATCCTGTTCTTGGTTTTGATGATTGATCGTCTGCACAACTGTGCTGCCCAAGAGGTACCCCTCCATGACAGGAACCGCACGTTATGCGTTGTTAGTCGTCATTAGCCGCCATGAGTGGCCTCCAGTAACAGCGCCCCCGATGTAACGTTGAAACGCTTTGTGGGCCGGCTTTGGCAGGGGGAGAGCGACGCTCCTTTCGGCGGGCATAGGCCGCTATGAACATCTAACAACGCCTAACGTGTGCCTCTACTCTCGTCGGCGTACCCCTTGGAGCAGCACAGTCGTGCAGTCTCAATCCAATGTTTCCGAGGAGAATGATCATGACCGCAATCAAGACTGACGTTATCAACGAGGGCCGTCGTCGCCTGTTGGGTGCCGCGGCGTCTGGGATCGCCACGCTGGGTATTGCAAGTCTGCTTCCCGCAAATTCGACGGCAGCGGCGCAATCCGATGCCATCCGCCCGTTCCAGGTCAATGTTCCCGAAGCGGATCTTGTCGATCTTCGTTACCGCCTCGCCCACACACGGTTGCCTGAGAAAGAAACGGTCAGCGACTTTTCCCAGGGGGTTCCACTGAAAACGGCCCGGCAATTGTTGGATCACTGGCAGAACAAATACGACTGGCGCAAGGTGGAGGCTCGGATCAACGCGGTGCCGAATTTCATCACCGAGATCGATGACCTGGATATCCATTTCATCCATGTCCGCTCCAAGCATGAAAATGCGCTTCCGCTCATCGTCACGCATGGTTGGCCCGGTTCGATCATCGAGCAGTTGAAGATCATCGGACCTCTCACTGACCCGACGGCCCATGGCGGCAGTGCTTCGGATGCATTCCATATCGTCATCCCGTCGTTGCCGGGGTACGGCTTCTCGGAAAAGCCGGAAGCGACCGGCTGGGGGCCGGAACGCATCGCAACAGCCTGGATCACCTTGATGCGGCGTCTGGGCTACAAGCAGTTTGTGGCGCAGGGCGGCGATTGGGGTGCTGTCGTTACCGATATGATCGGCGTACAAGCTCCCCCGGAACTGCTCGGCATTCATACCAACATGCCGGGCGCAATTCCCGACGAAATAAACAACGCATCTTTTGCCGGCGCGCCGGCTCCCCTCGGGCTTTCGGATGAAGAAACGCGCTCGTACGACGAGCTCGTGTTCTTCTACAAGAATGTCTACTACGCATTTTTGATGGGAACACGTCCGCAAACTCTGACCGGGTTGACGGACTCTCCAATCGCTCTTGCAACCTATATGCTCGATCACGACAGGGCGAGCTTGGAAATGATCGCACGATCATTCGATGGCCAGGATGAAGGCCTCAGCCCTGACGATGTCCTCGACAACGTGACGCTGTTCTGGCTGACGAATACGGGCGTGTCGGCCGCACGGCTTTACTGGGAAAACAAGCTCCCATTCTTTGCCCCGAAGGGGGTGAAAGTGCCGGTCGCCGTCAGCGTCTTTCCCGACGAACTGTACCAGACACCGCGTGCCTGGGCCGAAAAGGCATATCCGAATCTCGTGCACTACAACAAGCTTCCCAAGGGCGGGCATTTTGCGGCTTGGGAGCAACCACAATTGTTCACCGATGAAGTCCGGGCTGGCTTTCGCAGCCTTCGGAAATCTGGCTGAGAATATGCAGAAGCCTCGGCGCGTGCACTCTGCGCGCCGATTTCTCTAACGGGCGCTGCGGCCCAAGAGATGTGTCCCATGAAGAAGACCATGCATCTGATTTACACGGCCACCACCGAAACCACGGGCGGGCGCGAAAACGGCGTTGCCCGCAGCATGGACGGCGTCCTCGACATCAGGCTCTCGGACCCCGCTTCGAGCGGCATCGGGACCAATCCCGAACAGCTCATGGCGGCCGGTTGGTCGGCAAGCTTCGCAAGCTCCTTGTTACAGGTGGCTCGAGAGGCCGGACTGAACCTTTCCGCTAATGTGAGGATCCACGCGGAAGTGGATCTGTCGTCGAACGATGGTGCATTTGTCATCGG
The DNA here is from genome assembly GCF_049898205.1 of Pararhizobium sp. DWP3-4. NCBI lineage: Bacteria > Pseudomonadati > Pseudomonadota > Alphaproteobacteria > Hyphomicrobiales > Rhizobiaceae > Pararhizobium > Pararhizobium sp. DWP3-4. Next base: position 313,079 of record NZ_JAFCXF010000005.1, read on the forward strand.
CGTTCGACTGGTCGTCCAACTTCCGGGACTGGAACGCGCCGTCGCGTCGATTTTGATAGAGGAGGCTCGGCGCATCTGCCCGTTTTCACGGGCCACGCGGGGCAATGTCGAGGTTTCGTTTAAGATCATGTGAGCCGCCCGCCGGGTCCGGAGAGCCGACGTCCTTAATGGCGCCAACGAGGCCGTTCAAGTATAAGGAGATTGAGCAGCGGCTGGAGCAAGAGCCATGAACAATGCCAGCGACATTCCCGCCGACGAGTTATCATTCGGTCCGTTTCGCTTGAGTGTCAGCCAACGGCTCCTTGCGAAGGATGGTGTTGCGATCGACCTCGGTGCGCGTGCCCTGGACTTGCTTGTTGCTCTTACTCTTGCGCCTAACGTCGTCGTCGGCAAGAAGGACCTGATATCTCGCGTATGGCCCGATGTCATTGTCGATGAGGGCAGCCTTCGTTTCCACATGACAGGGTTGAGGAAGGCGCTTGGCGATGGCCAGGACGGCGCGCGCTATATCACCACTGTCGCCGGAAGGGGGTATTGCTTCGTAGCGCCGATTTCACGTTCCGGCCGGAAGCAACAGGGGTCTGTAGCGTCCGATTTCCGTCACGCCTTACTGCCTGGCCGGCTTGATCGCATGGTTGGTCGTGAACAGGACATCCTTCGACTGGCGGAAAAGCTGATGACGGCACGCATGGTCACCATCGTTGGCGTCGGTGGCGTCGGAAAGACCACTGTGGCGACGGCGGTCGCCCATCATCTCGCGCCGACATTCAATGGGGCTGTTCTGTTTGCCGATTACGGCATGTTGAGCGATCCTGGTCTGGTCGCGGCTGGGATCGCCTCAATGCTCGGCCTGCCGGTCGGATCCGACGACGTGCGTCCCAACCTGATTGCCTATCTGCGCGACAAGCAGATCATGCTGATACTTGATACGTGCGAGCATTTGATCGACGCCATTGCCGACCTCGTGGCAGCTATTGTCGAGGCAGCACCGCAAGTATTTCTCCTTGCAACCAGCCGCGAAGCTTTAAGGATCGAAGCCGAGAGCGTTTACAGGCTCGACACCCTCGCCTGCCCACCGGATGACCCGGAACTTTCGACCGAGGCGGTTCTGTCCTTTCCGGCAACGCGGCTGTTCTTGGAACGGGCAGCAGCGAGCGGCGCATTTCTCGATCTCAGCGACGAGGATGTTCGCGTCGTTGCGAGCATCTGCCGAAAACTCGATGGTATGGCGCTTGCCTTGGAACTCGCCGCCCGTCGCGTTGAAAGCTATGGTCTCGTTCAAACCGCCATGCTGCTCGATCGGCATTTGACATTGGGATGGGCTGGATCGCGAACGGCACCGCCGCGACAAAAGACGCTACAGGCAACGCTCGACTGGAGCTTTGGGCTTCTCACGGATACAGAGCGTATCGTGCTTCGGCGGCTGGCCGTTTTCGTCGGAGACTTTACGCTCGACGCCGCACTGGAGGTTATTGCCACATCGGACATGGATCCCCCCGCCGTCTTCGAAGCCATCGACAATCTTGTCGCCAAGTCATTGCTCACCACCTATCCCGTAGGCGCGATGATGCGCTACCGCCTGCTCGACACGACACGGGCCTATGCGCTGCAATGTCAGACCAGCGAGGACCGCGAGGGATTGGCTGCACGCCATGCCACGTATTATCGACGTTGGCTGGAGCAGTTCGGGCCGGATTGGCCGACTTTATCGACCGGTCCGGAGCGGCTACCTTATTTCGTGAGCATCAACAATGTACGAGCGGCATTGGAATGGTCGTTCGGGGAACATGGCGATATCGGCGTCGGCATCAGGCTTGCAGCTGCCGCCGCGCCGGTTTTCCAGGTGATGGCCCTCTTCCCCGAATGCCAGCGATGGTCGGAACGCGCCCTCCTTGCGCTGGATGATGCATCCAAGGGAAGTATCGAGGAAATGCACCTGCAGGCCGGTCTTGGCATTTCACGGATGTATCTGCAAGGCGGCCGCGAAACGTCGCAAGCCGCCCTCACTCGCGGGCTTCATATTGCGCAAGAACGGGGTAATGCGCTGGACCGGTTACGTGTTTTGGGCCCGCTAAGCATGTTCAACCTTCGCATCGGCGATTTCAATGCTGCCCTTCACTATGCGCGTGAGTGTTCCGAAATCGCAGCAACGGTTGACGATTCTGCCACGGTTGAACTGGGGCATTTCTTTCTTGGAAACTCGCTGCATTTCACGGGCGATCTCGTCAATGCCCGGACTGAACTTGAAGCCGCAGCACGGAGCGAACCACGACCACAACGAACTCCCGCCAGCTACGTCGGCTTCGAAGGCAAGCATCTCGCCGGCGGCATCCTTGCCCGGAACCTGTGGCTGCAAGGCTATCCGGAGCAAGCCAACATTCAGGCGCGCAAGGCTATCAGCGATGCGGCGAAGCTGGATCATTCGCTCACGCTTTGCATTGCCCTTCTGGGTGGTATCGCTGTCTTCTTGTGGCGAGACGATCTGCCGAGTGCCGAGGAGCATATAGAATGGCTGATCTCGCGCGCGGGGCTGCACTTCCTGTCACCATATGTATCCGTAGCCCGAGGTTTTCAGGGGGAATTGGCCATCCGCCGAGGGGACGTGACGTTCGGGGTCGAGACGGTGCGGCGATGTATCGACAAGCTCCATTCGGCGACTTACGAGGTTTTCACGACCATGCTCGAGATTTCGCTTGTTAAGGGATTGGCGGCGATCGGCGAGTTCGATGAAGGCCTGGTCAGGATCAACCGAACGATTGAACTCGTCGACAGAAACGGGGACCTCTGCTACCTGCCGGAGTTGCTGCGTATCAGAGCTAACCTACTTCTGTCGATGTCGCCTTCTCTGACGGAAGATGCGGAAGCATTCTTCATGCATTCACTGGAAAGAAGCCGGACAATGGGCGCACTTGCCTGGGAGTTAAGAACCGCGACTGATCTTGCCGCACGCTGGGCGCGCGGCAGCCGGTCTAGGGATGCGCGGGCACTTTTACAGCCGGTCTTCGAAGCGTTCGACGAAGGCTTGGATACAGCAGATCTGGTTGCCGCCAAACGTTTATTGGCAACACTGTCTTGACCCATCGCTCATCCCGCCAGGTCTGCTCTGGCGTTCGTGGGAAATCATTGATGCTCTGAAAAAACTTCTTCTTCCAGCAAACAGCCGTCATTTGCACCCGACCGTCTAAAAGCCCGGACTGCCCCAGCGGAACTCGACTAACGTCATGAACCGCACGATGGTTTGAGAGTTGCAGGTTACCTCTAAAGCCGTAGTGCGACGCAACAGTTCATCAACCGTACTGGAACCGTTCCATCCTCGTTCCTAATTTTTTTAGTGATATTGAATTTACGCATTATCAAGAACATCATCGCGTGGGGGCGGGTGAAATGAGGTAAACGATTGAGGGGAATCCTGAGATGAAAACTGGAGTTTTCGTGGCGTTGGCGCTTGCCTTTGCCGCCTGCACAACAGTGGCGCTCGAACCCATTCCCGGGAGCATAACCTATGGTGGGCAGCCTCGAACCAAACTGACCAAGTCGCCAGCCGGCAGTACGTTTACTCATACGTTCCACGACCAGCGCGGAAACTATTGGAGCGAGACCTATCGAATACAGCCGGATCGCTCGCTTGAGATCATTTCCAGACGCAGGGCCGAAGACTTCCGGCTCAACGCAAACGGGGGCTTGTAGGACCTCATGATCGGCAAGGCGTTTACCCTGTCCGGTCTATCGGCACATCTGATCAGGGTTTCGTACGGTCGCTTGCTTGATCAAATAGATGAGCAAGCTTTGCCAGACTGATGATGATGTTGTGTCCTTGCAAGTCTTATTTGCCTTCCGGCACCGCCACGAGCGGCAACACTTCTTGCCAGACAGGGTTGTAATAAAGGCCAATCAAGGGCATTTTCGGCCAATATGCCAGCGCCGATCATTGTTCCCATGACGTATTCGTGATAGCTTATATTAAGCTCAGCTCGCGACAAACAGTAGCAAGATCGGGTGGTGTGTGATGAAATTTCTTTACACTTCCGTGCTCGGCTTCGCGTTCTGGGTGTCGGCCGCGACGGCGGGGCCATTGCACGAGGCGTCCTCGAGCGGGGATGTCGAGAACGTTAAACATCTGCTGGATCAGGGTATCGACGTGGCGGAACCCGACAGCGCGGGCGATCCACCCCTGATCCTCGCTGCGCTCGCCGGCCATACGGAGCTCGTCGCTGTTTTGCTTGAGCGCGGCGCTAATATTGAAGTTCGCAACAAGTCCGGGCTGACTGCCCTTCATGCTGCGGCGTATGGCGGAAGTCTCGACGTCGTGAAGCTGCTCGTCGCCGAGGGAGCGACAGTCAACGATAACCGGAATTTTTTCCATATGACGCCGCTTCATGCGGCGGCCGAAGAAGGCCATGCAAACGTGGTGGAATTTCTCCTGGCCAACAATGCGACTGTGGATGCCAAGGAGCGAAACGGCGTCACGCCGTTGACCCAGGCGGGCTGGCGCGAGCATTGGGATGCAGCAGACCTACTCCTGAAAGCGGGAGCCGTTTGTCAACAGGCGAGTGTCGTCGGAGAGTGGCTCTACACCGAGTGCAGGAAACGTAAATAAAGCTAGCTTGAGTGCCGGGGCCGGGCACACGGAGTGTATCATGACCTACGAAAAGCGAATACGACGGATTGCCTCAGCGGCGCTATGGGCAGGGCTGGGCATTGCAATATTTTTCGTGCCGATCGCTGCGGCGGAAGATCCGCTCGTCAACACAGGCTACTTCGGTGACGTGGCCATCAAGGGGTATGATCCGGTCGCCTATTTCACGCAGAACGAGGCAGTACAGGGATCGGCGAAGTTTTCACATCATTGGCTCGGTGCAACCTGGCATTTTGCGAGCGCCAGAAACCGTGAGATGTTCATGCACGACCCTGCTAAATACGCACCGCAGTACGGCGGATATTGCGCTGATGGGGTATCCCTTGGAACAGTAACCACGAACATCGACCCGAAGGCCTGGCGTATCATCGATGGTAAGCTGTACATCAGCTACGACCCCGGCGCCGCCGAGGGTTTCGAAAAGAACACGTCGAAAGTCATCAACTCGCAAAAGCATTGGGCCGAGGTGCAACATACGCTTGTGACGGAAAAGCTGCAGAAGGATTGGCGCCAAAATAGTGCGAACTGAGGATGGGTGGGCTTCCTCGCCTGTCATTGGGCGAGGGAAAAGTACTTCAGTGCCTGCGGGGTCACGTGAACATATCGTGCCGCAGGATTCGACTGCGTCGTGTTGCGATAGACATATCCGCAAACCATTCGATCCATAAAATATCCGGCGAACGTCTCGCACAGGCGATCGTCGCGGATTTCAACGACCCCGGTTATGCTTGTATTTGCGGTACGGTACGCAGTGTTTCCCGCAGTGTCGAAGTATTGGATGAAACCTGTTCCGTTCCTGTGTTTTCCCACCCAAGTCTTTTCCTTGACGATGGAGCGTAGGTCCACTCCGACAACCTTATCTGCCTCCGCTCCCTCAAAGCCGAACGGCCACTGAGGGATGCCGGCAGCGCGAAGGCTGCCGAGATGACGCTGAAGATCGTCGTCATGCCAATAGTCATAGAGATAGCCATAGTAGGTCAGATTGCTGTCTGGGAAGAGTTTGAGCAGTCTTGCCGCTTCATCTGCACCATTCACCCGATCGCCCCTGATAGTATAAGCGGCGGTCAGATATTCATGCACGGGTTCTGCATCCGGGAGGGCGCCGCGCGCGGCTTCCATCAAGGGGATCGCCCGCTCAATGTCGCCTGCCGTATAGAAAACAATGCCGGCCAAGAGCTGAAAACTCGGCGGCGGCGACGGGTCGAGACGAAGGGCTTTCTCCATCTCGACGATTGCCTGCTCGTGTTTACCGGTATGAGCCAGAATAAGTGCGAGGTTTCCAAATGCCTCTGCGTCGCTTGGCTGTGCCTCGACCGCCTTGTTGGCGGAATTCAGCGCCTCGGCATCACGGCCGTCTACCAGTTGCAACAAAGCCAGCACAGCCAGTGCCCGCGCATTGTTCCCCTCCAGTTTCAGCGCTTCCCCCGCCGCGTCATAGGCAATCTTGCGTGCCACGGCCGCCGACCAGAGATAGGTGTAGTCGTTGCGCCAGACATCGACGGCGACGCGCGCAATGCCTGCATGCGCATTGGCAAATTTCGGATCGAGATCGATTGCCTTTTGGTAATAGGACAAGGTCCGGCGATATGTTTCGACATCGCTGTAGGTGATACCTTCCTGCTCGGCCCTGAGATAATAGTCATAGGCCTCAAGATTGTTGGTCGGTATCCGCGCCAACTGGTCCCTCTCACCCTCGCTCAACTTGACTGCCAAGGCGGAAATGATTTTACCGATGACGTCATCCTGAACGACGAAAAGATCTTCATATTGCCGATCGTACCGCTCTGCCCAAAGGGAAAGCCCCGTGACAGCATCGATGAGCTTGACGTTGATCCTGAGCCGTGCGCCCGCACGCTGCAGGGTCCCTTCCAAAACAAAATGGACACCAAGTTCCGCTGCGACATCCTGAATACTTCCTGACTTCTCCGACAGGGCAAAAACTGAATGTCGCGCAATGACGAACAGGCCCGAAACCTTGGACAGTTCGGTGATGAGATCGTCTGTTAATCCTTCAGCTAGGTGATCGTGATCCTTATCCCCGCTCACATTGATGAAAGGCAAAACGGCAACGGAAGGCTTGTCTGGCAATGGATACGCCAACCGGTTCGTCGCCACTGGAGTCTGGAGCAATTCGGGCCTCCACCAGACTGCGGCGCCAGCCATGACCACCACCAGTAAGGCCGCTGCGGTAAGGATCCACAGAGAACGCCGCGCCTTTGCTGCGCCAACCGTCTTGCCGGCCGCCGCCGGATCCAGCAGGACACGATATACCCTGATCGGCTCGCGAATGCTTTTGACCCTCTGCTCGCCAAGCGATATGAAGCCGACAGCAAGCTTCGTTTTCACCTGATCATAGGCAGGCCCGGAAATAGCGATGCCGCCCGGCTCCGCAAGCGTCTGTATCCGGGCGGCAATATTGACGCTATCACCGTGAATATCCTCGCCCTCGACGATGATGTCGCCGAGATTGATACCGATCCGGAAGTCCAGGCGCTGTTCGGGCAGCGCAGAGGCAGCCTGCTCGGACTTTTGCTGCTGCACTTCCACCGCACAGCGCAATGCATCAACAACGCTTTGAAACTCAAGAAGCAAGCCATCGCCCATGGTCTTGACCAAACGGCCGCCATTGTCACTTATTCTCGGCTCGAAGATATCCTTCATGTCGGCTTGGAACCGGAGGCGCGTCCCCTCCTCATCGATCTGGCTCAAGCGACCGTAACCAACGACATCGGCGATCAGGATTGCTGCGAGATGACGCTTCATGTTCCGGACCCACAGGAAAGCTACCCCTAATATACTACCGTAGGTCTCCAGCGGTTACCATTGAGACCGCGCATTTTCGGAGTGAATTGCAAAGTCGAAACAGCCGAGCGCATATAGACCTCATGATCTACTCGGCGCCTGTTTCTGTATGGACAGCCCCAAGATTTTCGCGGCACACTCGGTCCGGATTTCAACGTCTTGCGGACTTCCGGCTAACATCCTACTTGGGGAAGCCGAATTTCTCAGTGATCCGCCAAAAACATTGGTTGATGTCGATCAGGGACTTTACGCTTTCCTTGATCCGGTTGATCTCCTGATCATCAAGCTGTTCTATCTTTCCGTACTTAATGTCCTCCTTGCCCTCGAAAATCCGCATTGACTGCGTGAGCCCCCGACCGCTGTCCGGATCAAACGAATAGATGCAGTGGTTATATTTGTTTCGGAGTTTGGCCTCTTCGGACAGGCGCCTTGTCGCTTCCAGAATCTCTTTTCGGCAGCCGGCGGGAGTTTTTTGCATCTTTGCCAGACGCTCCACGAGATCAATGCGCGCGCGCGGGGTGTTCAGCGTCAGAAAGATGACGATTGCCGTTTCCTTGTCCGACACGGCGAGCCCGGCTATCATGTGAATGAGAAGGCTTTCAGTGTTCGTCCAAGTATAGTTCAACTGCCCCAAAAGCAGCAGGATGTCCTGAAATCTACGCATCGCCGCCCGGCACCGCATCGCCGCTTGGACGGAGGGGTCCGTCTGCCGATACGTCGCGGGCATCCTTTTCCTTTTGCTCAAAATAAAGCGCGACAGCTTCCGTTCGATTGTGGACGCCGAGCTTTGTGATGATGTTGTGGATATGAATTTTCACCGTATGTTCGGACAACCCCAAACCCGCCGCGATGATCTTGTTCGGATTACCCAGTGCTGTCCTGGCCAAGATTTCATTCTCGCGTTTGGTCAATTGATCCATTTTTTTGCCCTGAATTTCTCGCTCAACGTGCAATCTCATCCCATCGAACGGACGTGTACTGTCTCCCTCCCAGGACGCGTTATATTGATCGTTATTGGCAGTTGATGGAAAATAGGTCCCGCCCCTGAGGATGATCCTCAACATGGAAAGCAGGACGTCGAGGCTAACGTTCAACGGCAGGAGACCCCGAACCAGGCGGGTATCTACGGCAGGAAGCCATCCGGTCGTTCCTCGAAGATCGCCATCAGTCACTATGGCAAACGATGCAGAGGGGTGTCGCTTGAGCACGTCCGCAGCGCAGCGGCTCAGTTCATAGGCAAGGCTCATATCTACCAATAGCAGTCGAACAGGCACTTCAAATTCACCTAAGGCGAATTTCAGGTTGGCTGCATGCTTCACACTCAAACACGGGAATTCCCGCTCGATTGCCGCAGTCATTGCTCCAGATATGATATCAGGAGGACCGACAAACAGAAGTGTGCGCAGATAGGGGATAGCCTCCAACGACGCCACTCCATCCGCGCTGCCATTTCGTACGCCAGGCGCTGTGTGCGTCATTTAGAGTGCCTCCCCCCGGATATGGTATCGCAGAGCCGTCTCGCCCTCTTCATTAGAAAAACCTAACCTAAAGAGCTTCGGTTTGGAATAGACCGAATGAGCTACGCGAACGCCATTGGGCCTCAAAAATGCGAACAAAAGAGGCAGAAAACGTGAGCAAACAGCGTTGATGCACTAATGTTGGGCACTGAGGAGCGTCCAGGCTACACACAATGAGGTAACCGCGATATCGCGACCTCATTTTTACAGCTTTTCTTGACCACCCGGCAATAGATTAGCAGTTCTCCAACCGCATCCATGACGCGAATGCGGCCGAACCGAACGCACGCGCGTCATGTGCCGCAGCAGTGAAGTGTCCTGTGGTTTTACCACAAATTGCAAATCGCATCTGAGCTCTTAGTTTTGCCCGTAATTCCCTTGAGCTAAATCCAGCCGCGATAATCAACTTGCCCCGTGCATTTAGCGTCAAGAGCATTCCGAACGCGTCTAGCTCTAACTAGCAGCTTACCTTCTCAAGGCAATGAGCACAGTCTACGCGGCGCGGCTTGAGTTATCGGGCCGCTTATGGGGCGCGATCATGCCTTAAGCGACGAGCCCCCTCACCGATGGGGAGGATCAAAAATCACAGATCACGACAATGAAAGCAGCATTGAGCGGTCATGCGGTGCACGTCCGTCTTCGACCAATAGATCACTTTCAACATCTGCGAGGCCAAGACCGTATACAAGATGAATAACGGTCAAACTGTCGCGGATCCAGAGACAAAGGACACGACAATGTCGGACAAGTTCAGAAATAACTACGATCTGAAATACTACGACGACGACCAGGAGCAAGAACAGAAGCAGAAACAGGATCAGGATCAGGATCAGGATCAGGATCAAAGCAGCGAGCAAGATCAAAGTCAGAGCAGCGAGTCCGCGAACTACAATCTCAACGGAAACGGCAACGGGAATCTCAACCTTAACGGTAACGGAAACCTGAATGGCAACGCCAATTTCAACGACAGCGAGAATGTCAACGATAACGTCAATACGACGACCGTTGACGTGGGCGTAACTGTCGATGTTGGACTGGAGGGCTACCTGCCGTCTGATGATGACTTTGCCGACATTGATGTAAGCGGCGGAAGCTCCATCGATGGCGTGTTCAATATCCAGTTTGACGACATTCTCAACGACGCCATGGGTGGCGACGGCAACGTCGCAAACGTCATCAACCAGGTTGCCAACCTTCAGGACAACGACAGTCTGGCCAACGCTCAGGTCAGCAACGATGGCTCGTTCACGTTGAACAACAATGCGAATGGCGGAACGGCGTCGGCCGAAGAAGGCATCAATGGCGGCGGTTCTGGCGGCAGTGGCGGTAGTCATGCGGATGCCGATGGCGGCGATGGCGCAAGCGGCGGTGGCTCTATAGGCGGCTTCGGGTTCGCCGGCGCGGGTACTGGCGGTCTTGCTGCCAGCCTGGCAGCGGGCGGCATCAGTGAAGGCGGTCAGGCCAGCGGTGGTTCGGGCGCCAGTGGAGCGGCTGCAAGCGGCAGCGCCGATGGCGGTAACGGTGACGGCGGCCGTGGCGGCAATGGAGCAGACGGTCTTGGCGTCGGCCTGGGACTCGGCCTCGGGCTTGGTGCAGGTCTTGCCTTTGCCGGTGACGGCAGCAACGGTGGCGACAACACGGCCGGCGACGGAGCTGACGGCGGTGACAGCGGCAATGCAAACGGTGGCGAAGCATCGGATGCCGGCGACGGCGGTAACGCTACCGGCGGTGCGGCCAACACCGGAATCGGCGCTGTTCTCGGCTTGATCAACCCCGTTATCGTCGATAGCGACGGCGGCGGCGACAACACCGGCGGTGCCGGTGCCGGCAACACGGGAGGCGCCGGCGGCGATCCAGGTGCAGGCGGAGAAGGTGGTGCAGGCGGCGGTGCTACGGACGCCGGTGACGGTGGCCGCGGTGGTGATGCGCTTGGGACAGGAACCGGCACTGGAACCGGCAGCGGCGGCGGCACGGGTACCGGCGGCGACGGCGGCAATGGTGCAGCTGGAACCGGCGGTGACGCAACCAGCGGCAGCGCCACGAGCGGCGACGCTTATGGCGGCTGGGCTGAAGCTGGTGGTGGCGACGGTGGCTCTGCTCTGAGCGGCGCTTGGGCCGACGGCATAGGCGGTGACGGCTATGGTGGCTGGTCATATGGCGGTGCTGGCGGGGCCGGCGGTGATGGCGGCACGGCCACCACGGGCTATGGCGGCGCTGGCGATGGTGGTTCGTGGGGCTCAGACAATGGTGATGACGGTTTCGTCACCGGTACGAGTTCAGCCCATGCCGATGCTGTCATCGACACAAGTGCCTTCAACCAGGAAATCGTGATGGGGGCAAACCTTCAACAAAACGCGGTCGACATGACCGTGGTCGGTGGTGACCTGACGAGTTCCGTTGTCGGAGAAGATACGCACGACGGTTCATAAGGGAGAGCCTGCTCTCGACAGATGTGAACACGCGATCAAGGCTGCGCAGGTCCCCTGCGCAGCCTCTTATTCCGCCAGGCGATCGTTGAAACTGGCAGGGGGGTTGGGCTATGTCGATGTTTGACAAGATCACCGAAGAGATTGCCCATTTCATTGGCGTGTTTCATGTCAGCGTGGAGGAAGCTCGCTTTAGAGAAGCCTATCACGAATTCTCCTTTCATCCTGTTCCGTCCGAACTGGAGCCGCTTCCGGCTATCGTTCCCGATTTCGCCGCACCGTATCAGTTGCTGGGTTACGAGCCGGGATTCGACTACCGTTCCCCCAGGTCTGAGCCTTGGCACGCCTATGCGCGACCGGCAAGATTCCAGGACACGCACCGTCCAAACAACGTAGATGGAAATGACCCTGGCAGCACATGGTACGACTGGCCAAAATATGAAGCCGCCCGCGCACATTGGACGACGAAATTCACGTCCCCGGACCCAGAACCTCCCGGATCAGTCGCCAATTTCATCAACCAGATCGTCATCCTTTCCGACGACGACTATTTCAGTGTTGGGGGCCACAACCTCGACTTTTCGCCAGCCGCCATAGACAATGACCGGCTGCTTGCCAGCGCGGAGTCCGCCCTATCACTATCGCCACTCGGCGACCTGGAGCGCCCTGGGTCCAGCGATGACATTATCACGCTGATCAAGACAAGCGTTCTTGAGATCGAAACTTCAGAATCGGCTTCGGGTGAAGCCGTGCAGATTTTCACCAATCAGGAGACGATAGAAGGCGTCTATGTCAACGGCGAATTGGTCGCACAGGCACCCAAGCTTGAAGACTACCATTCATTCGTTGATGACGAAACCGAGGATGATACCGGTTCCAATGCCTGGACGATGGAGAATGGAACAGTCGCGATCAAGGCCTCGGTCGAACTGCAAAGCGGTGGAAACACGCTGGTCAACGAAGCGCTTCTGAAGAATTTCTGGACGGGCGGGACTGTAACCGCCATCGTTGGAGATCATGTAGAGCTAAACGTAATTGTCCAGACCAATGCCTTGTGGGACACCGACGCAATCACATCTTCAATCGGCATCCCAACGAATGCCGAAGCCAACGAACTGTTCAACATCGCGACGTTCGAGCGGTTAGATGTCTCCAAGAACCCCGGCGCCGATCCCGTTGATTTGGACCACTATCCAACATACTGGTCAATCACGGAGATCAAAGGTGACCTGTTGATCGTGAACTGGCTTGAACAGTTCACCTTCATGAGTGACAACGATGTCGGCGTTCTCTCATCGTCCGGAGTAACGACGAGCGTTGTGAGTGGAAACAACATCGGCGTGAACCACGTATCGGTCTTCGAGTTAGGCTTCTCGTACGACCTGATAATCGTTGGTGGCTCGGTTTACGATGCCAACTTCATTCAGCAGACAAACGTGCTGTTCGACAACGATGTGGTTGGCGCAGGCGCTGGTTTCCACACGACCGGAACGGGTGAAGTCTCAACCTCGGCAAACCTGCTCTGGAACCAGGCCCATATTACCAACATTGGAAATCCAGACCGCTTCGAAGACATGCCGCAACATTATCTGGATGCTGCAGCGGGACTTGCGGACGGCGGGAGGGATATTCCAGATGACGTGCGTTCCGATGACGCTTTCGCGGGCCTGAACGGGCTGAGTGTTTTGTACATCCGTGGTGACCTTCTCAACCTTCAATATATTAAGCAGACAAACATTCTTGGCGACAGTGATCAGATTGCCCTCGCAAAGGATGCCGTCGCCCCCAATCTTACTGCGGAATGGTCGATCTCGACGGGCTCCAACGCGCTCGTCAACAGCGCCGCCATCGCAGATCTTGATTCTTTCGGAAAGACATATGTCGGCGGCGACCAATATTCTCTCGAGACACTTTATCATGCCGAACTGATATCGGGGCACGCTGAGTCTGGCAGTCCTCATCCGGATGCGCTGGTTAACGAGGCAGTGCTTTTCCTCGACGATTCCATGCTGGACGCTACCGATACCGCCCACACGCCATACACAGCAGAGCACGATATACACCCGGACGACGGGGTTAACGGCGTGCTCGGACATTAGGGGGATGCATGTTCGATATTCGCAGTCGCCTGACCGTTCCGGTTGGACCGAGGGAGGCGAAGATAGAAAATAAAAGACCGCCCCGGGACGCATACGAAGATATCGAGGCGGCATGTGCGAAACTTGAGCAGGCGGTGGAGGAATGCCTGAAGGCTAGCCTGGGAGACGCCCCAGCCCCCACGGACAGATCAAGCCGCCAAGGCGAAATGAATGGTCAGCAAGTACAACGCCCACACACTATCACCAAAACCTTCACCCCACGTCCGGGCACTATCCGCGCCACGTTGAAAACCGTTGACACCGCGCCGGCTGAGCCGTCGGCACGCGACGTACCGCAAGCCAAGGCGGGCGATGGCATGAAAATCTTGGAGGGTGACCGTGGACCGGTTTTGATCGATCCTCAGTCTTCCGAAAAACCAAATGCGGGTGGAAGCGGGAAGGGATCGGGCAGTGGACGCGGTACGTTCCACAAGCGTCTCGGCCCCATCGATTTCAACGCCAGTCTCAAGGCAGGCGTTAATGCCGTTCGCCACAACCTCATGATTGTCATGTTATTTACGATCGCCAGCAACTTGCTTGTCTTGGCAATCCCTATCTACCTGTTCCAGATTTCAGATCGGGTCCTGACGAGCCGCTCGATTGACACCTTGATCATGCTGACGATCGTCATCGTCAGTGCGATCATACTTCAGTCCATGTTCGACGCCTTGCGGCGTTTCGTACTGATGCGCACTGCCGTAGAGGTTGCCGCTCAACTTGGGGCGCCTATCCTGAGCGCGGCATCGCGCGCTTCGCTACAGGGCAACGGCCGGGAATACCAAGTTCTCGGGGACCTGCAGCAGGTTCGATCGTTCCTCGTTTCCAGAACCCTCCTGTCATTTCTTGATGCTCCCATCGCCCCTGTGTTTCTCCTCGCCGTGTTCCTCATTCATCCGCATCTCGGATTTATCGTCGTGACATCGGCAATCCTGCTTTTGATTCTCACCCAAATAAACCAGCGCATGACAGCAACTCCCTTCGCGGATGCCAACACAGCCCAAGTGAAAGCCAATCTTCACCTGGACTCGATGACACGCAACTCGCAGATCATCAATGCATTGGCGATGATACCGGAAGCTGTGCAGATTTGGGGAAAGGACACTGCCGCCTCCCTGAAAGCGCAGGTTATTGCGCAAGATAGGAATATCGCGATATCGGCGATTTCAAGGGGCACACGACTCTTAACCCAGGTGACGATGCTGGGCTGGGGGGCGTATCTGTCCGTAGAGGGCGAACTGACCGGCGGCATGGTGATCGCCTCATCGATAATCGCCGGCCGTGCACTTGCGCCGATTGAAGGGGCAATAGAGGGATGGAACCAATTCAGCCAGTCGCGTTCGGCCTATGGTCGGATAGCCGCGCTGCTGACGACTTCGCCTTTGAACTTTGAACGCCTCTATCTACCAAAGCCCGAAGGACGCCTTGACGTCGAACGGCTGCTTTACGTGCCGCACGGCACCAAGCGTGTCGTCCTCAACGGCATCTCGTTCGCCCTGCAACCGGGAGATTCCCTCGCCGTCATCGGCAATTCCGGCGCCGGCAAGACAACGCTGGGCAAAATGCTGGTGGGCTCGATATTGCCGACCTCTGGCAATGTGAGGCTGGACCTGATGGATCTGCGCAATTGGGATCAGCGCCAATTCGGTGAGAATATCGGGTACCTGCCGCAGGACGTGCAACTTTTCCCCGGCACGATCAAGGCCAATATCGCCCGGATGAGAACGGACGCCGAGGATGAGCAGGTCTATCGAGCAGCCATGCTGGCTGATGTCCACGAGATGATCGCCAGCCTGCCGCACGGGTATGAAACGGTCGTCGCAGCTGATGGTTCGCCCCTTTCCGGCGGCCAGAAGCAACGTATCGTGCTTGCGCGCGCGTTTTTTGGAGACCCCCATTTCGTGGTGCTGGATGAGCCCAACTCGAATCTGGACAATGCGGGTGACGCGGCACTCGCGCGAGCCCTGGAGCATGCCAAGGAACAGAAGATTACCGTGATCACCATCACGCAACGCCCCTCGCTTCTGAAAAGCGTCGACAAGATATTGTTGTTGGTGAACGGAACGGTGGCGCTGTTTGGAATGCGTATGGACGTTTTGAAAGCCTTGGAGAACCGGGGAATAAATATCGAGACCGGCGTCTTCGGTCATCAATTACAATAGAGGCCGCCCACTATGTCTGACATCGCCAAGGTCCACGATATACAATGGTATTCCGACGTTCCAAGATCGATCTGGAAGCAGACGACGGTCGGGTTGATCCTCTTAGGCGTGTGTTTCGGGGGTTTCGGCGTCTGGGCGTCCACAGCTCCGCTCGCGGCAGCGATCATTGCCCAGGGCAGTTTCGTAGCCACAGGCCAGAACAAGATCCTGCAGCATCTTGAGGGGGGCGTCATCAAGGAGATTCTCGTCAGCGAAGGCGATCAAGTGATCGAAAACCAACCACTTGTCCGGCTTGATGAGACTGCAGCACAGGCAAGAAAGCGGGAGCTGTTTTTGCGGCGCATACGATTGGACGTTACTGCGGCGCGTCTGACGGCACAATTCGAGAACGCCGAAGTTCTAGATATAACCAGCTTGCTGAACGAACATCGCGCCGACCAGGACGTCTGGTCGATCCTCGTCAGCCAGCAACTCAATTTCAAGGCACAGCAGCACAAGCTGTCCAGTGAACTTTCCCTTCTGGAGCAGAACACGAAAGCTCTGCAATTTCGTGAGATAGGATACACAAGGCAGCGTAGCGCGACGATGCGCCAGTTGGACCTGCTCAAGGATGAGCTTGAAAGCAAGAAGGGCCTGATGGCCAAGGGGCTCGTACGTGCAAACGAGGTAAAGGCCATACAAAGGGCAATTGCCGAGGCTGAGGGACAGATCGGCCGCCTTGAGGCGGAGGTAGCGGAAACACAAGCGCAGATGGTTAAGGGCCAACAAGAAGTCCTGCGGGCCGAAGGTGTTTACCAGGAAGAGGCTCTCGAACAACTGCAGTCGATACAAAGTGAACGCGATACTGTACGCGAACAATTGCGTGAGGCTGAAAATGTCCTCAAGCGGGCGACCATTAATGCGCCAGTTTCCGGAACCGTTGTCCGTATCCACTACCACACCACGGGCGGTGTCATCGAAAGTGGCAAGGCAATTCTTGAAATTCTCCCTGCGGGGGTGCCGTTGATCATTGAAGCGCAGATCCCTCGCAATGACATTGACAGCGTGAAGCTGGGTCAGGCCGCCACCTTACGTTTGATCGCACTCAACCAGCGGACAACACCGGTCCTTCAAGGCAAGGTATTCTACATTTCGGCAGACGCCCTGCAAGACAGCAAGGCCGGCATGGCGGTTCACGATGTGTATCTTGCGCGCATCAACATCACGACTAGCGAGATGGCACGGGTCCATGGTTTCTCTCCAACGCCCGGCATGCCCGTGGAAGTGATGATTCAGACGGCTGAGAGAACATTCTTCAGTTACCTCGCAAAGCCGGTAACAGACAGCATGTCCAGGGCCTTCTCCGAACAATGATCGATCTAAGATGCCGGTTGGGCAGATGCGTGGAAACTGTTGGTCACGCGACCGGTTGATCTGAACACGCTAGCGAGCGTATTGAAGCACGCCACGCCCGGCGCGAATGGGAAATTCAAAAAATATAATACGTAACCTCCACTAGATACTCGCATCGTCAGAATTTTTCCGCATACTGACACGGCGCAGAAAAACTTGTGCTGCGCTTTCGGGGAAGATGCCTCCGGCTTTGCACGGGGATGAGAGCGCGGGAACATTGGGATGAATTTCACCGTCATCGATGCTGGATTAATCGCGAAGCTTCTCCTTTTGCTTCTCGTGGGAATGGGGCCAAAGATCGCCCTCGTGCCTTTTCTTGAGATGACCAAGAGTTTCGACGCACCCTCCAAAGCCAAGATTGGCCGCCAGATGGTCCTGACTGCAACCGTTACCGCTCTGATCATCTTCGCGACTGGCGCATTGCTAATGCGGCTGCTCCACATAACGGGCGGAGCGGTCGCAATTGCCGGTGGTATTGTTCTCGGCCTCCTTGCACTGAAAATGGCAGCTGGTCCGGCGGAGAAACATGACGAACTTGGGTTGCCTATCGATCCGGAGAAGATTGCTGTCTTTCCGCTTGCCGTTCCCTACCTTCTCAACCCCGTCGGCATCACGGTGTTGATCATTGCCTCCGGCGAGGTCATTTCCGTCGCCAGCGCAGCAATTGTTCTGGTCTTGATCCTGTTGGTCGCGGCACTGGACTACTTGATCTTCACCAATATCGAGGTGCTCGCAAAACGGATGAAGCCCGCAAGCCTCATCATCTCGGAGGTGGTCTTCGGCCTACTTCTCACGGCCGTTGCGGTCCAGCTCTTCGTGAGCGGGCTTGGTCAGCTCGGGATCATCTCGGCGACCGCTCCGCATTAATCCGGTCGGCAGAGAAACGGCACTTCTCAGTGGCACACGGCCGTTCCCATAGGCCAGCCACTATTGCCGTAGGACGGAGGGTCGAACACGGAAACGGATGTGATCGTTCCTGGCGGCGCACCCGCCTCCTCTAGCAGCTCGCAGACGAAACGAGAGAAGCTTTCGGCACGGTATTTGTTGGCCCCCATGCTGACCCAAAGAGCGTTTTTTGCTGTCGAGCGCCAGCGGGCGTCGATAACGCCGTCATAGTGCTTGACGTGTTGAAGCGCCTTGCTCTGCCACACCGCGAGTTCGGCTGGATGGCAAACCGCTACGGATAGCACTAAGAATACGGCAGCTACCGTCATATTTCCTTTCATATTCTCTCCTCTTCAGGATGCTAATTTCGCTGCAGTGGCCACTTCGTTGGTATTGCAAATGCCGGTTGGGCAGCGACAACGACGCCCTTACTGCGATCGCTGCGAAGGTCCCAGTGCTTCAAGCTGGCTCGAATAATTGTCGCGGGTGTCAGCGTCCACAACGGCGACCGGTGCAGCAAGGATCAGTCCGGCAGCGTTGCCGGCCGCGGCTGCTGTGCTCGTTGTTGCGGCGAGGATCTGGTCGCCGAGACCAACTCGGCTGTCCGTCAACGTCTGACCGTCGGAGATGCGCGCCCCGATGAGGCGGACGATCTCCGGTGATTCCGCGAACTTTCCATGATTGAGCCTGTCGCCCGCCTTGACTTTAGTAAGGTCGATGACGGTGATCTTGTTGTCTGCGAGTTCCTGCTTGTAAGGCTCTGCTTCTGGATCGATGGAACCAAGTCGGGCGACATCGCCCCAGACCCGGCGCGAGACGGCCAGCGCCTTGTCGTCTCGCGAGACGAACAGGGTGAATTGCGGATGCGGATCACCCATGTCGACGATCTGAGACCGAAAAACGTCAACGTCGACATCCGGCGCGGCAAGCATCACGTTCTTGAATTTCGTCGGGAGACCACCATTTCGGATTGCCATCTGCCGAAGCGCTTCGAGCGTCAGCCAGTTACCCATGGAATGGGCCAAAATCGATACTTCTTTCACCTCTCGGTCCCTGGCCAAATACTGGAATAGGTTTTCGAGCGCGTTGCGCGTATAGTTGGTGCTCTCGCGATCGTAGCCGTAGGCAAGCAGGCTGCCCCGCGACGGCCACGTCACAAGGATTGGCGCGCTTTGTACGCCGGAGTCGCGGACGATTTGGGCAAAACGGTAGACGCTGTCTTCAAACTTTGTGTTGAAGCCATGGATAAAGACGAGGGCGCTGCCGTCCGGCGTCTTTTTGACTGACGTACTGAGCCAGGCCTTGGCGGCATCGATATCAATCATGTCGGCCTTTAGGGTCGCAAAATCGGTGGCGGGGTTGGAAGGAAGCTTCTTTGGCCAGGAAACTTCGCCGACCTTTCGCGCCCCTTCGGGGGGAACCGAGACCGTGATGTTTGCAAAGTTCGCCGCACGCGCACGTTCACCCGTAAACATCTCTCCGGGAACGATCGACTGGCTCCGGGTGGTCGCGATCAGCATGTCTACCTTGTGCGACTGCGGCGCCGTGTCGGCCACGGGTGTAAGCACATCCTTCGGGTGGCCACCGCACCCGGAAACGACGAGGAACGCACAGAGCAGAAGGCGACGCAGCATCGGGGGGGCTTTTTCATAGTCACTGTGCTGATATCTACTAAACACTAGCCCACGCTCCCAATTAACCCAATGCGGCAGCTCGATGCTGGGGTCGGTATGCCAACAGTCGGTTCATTCCGAAAGGAGTTGGTCGCGTATCGCTTGTAGGCGCTCCCTTTGTTTGTCGTCCACCACGGGCATTTTCAGATCAAGGCGCTCGAGTGAAGAGGAAACGACCTCGGAGACAGCTAGCCGGGCAAACCACTTGTTGTCGGCCGGAATGACAAACCAGGGTGCCCATTCCGTGCTAGTGTTCTCCAGCATGTCCTCGAAGGCTTTCTGGTAGTCGGCCCAGTATTTCCGTTCTTCGTAATCTGCGGCGGAAAATTTCCAATTCTTGTCGGGTTCATCGATGCGGGACAGAAACCGCTTCTTTTGCTCGTCTTTGGAAATGTTGAGAAAGAATTTCAGGACGATCGTTCCGTTCTGACGCAGATACTTTTCGAAGTTGTTGATTTCTTTGAACCGGTTTTCCCAGATGTCCCCTTTCATCGCCTCCGGGGGGAGCTTCTGTTTCGCAAGAAATTCCGGATGAACCCTGACGGCGAGCACCTCCTCGTAATATGAGCGGTTAAATATACCGATCATTCCCCGGCCGGGAAGCGCTTTTGATGCCCTCCACAGATACCCCTGATCCAGTTCCTCTGCAGACGGAGACTTGAAGCTTGTGACGTGGCAGCCTTGCGGATTGATCCCCGACATGACGTGTCGTATCGCACCGTCTTTGCCTGCGGCGTCCATCGCTTGGAAGATGATCAAGAGGGCATATGTGTCCTGCGCGTAGAGCACCTGCTGCATTTCGGAGAGGCGCTGGACGTTAGAGGCGACCTTTTGCAGTGCTCCAGCCTTGTCGTCGTATCCCCCAGTGAAATCGGGGTCGAAGTCTTTCTTCAGCGATACGGGCTTGCCTGGCTCCACCGCGATGTCGCGAAACCGAAATTTTACATGCCCGGTTTCCCCTACTGGTATCTTCCGCTTCTTGTCAAAGTCCACGTCAAGTTTCATTGCGCACTCTCCCTCACAAACGGGCCGGCAACAGCCAAGGATTTGGCAAGCGGCCTTCTTTCCTTGTTACTAATTTATGCTATCATCAATTACGACAAAATCCAGACTATCCTTTAATTCAACTAGATAGATAGATTTGTATCTGACTGGATAGTGTAGCAGCGCGGCTCCGACCAAAGCGCTCGAAACAAAAAGGGGGGTAAAATGACAAGTTCGGACAAACCAAATCACGACGTTTCAAACAAGAACCTGTTCATGACGGCTGACGAACTGCGGGACTATGCTGACACAATCGACACCGCGCGTGTGTCCAAGGCCTTCGATGGCATGAAGAATGCGGAAGAAGCGCGAAAGATTGTCATGGAGAGAATGTCCAAGCCAATTGAGGTCACCGACCAGATGCGGGCGAACATTGTTTCCCGCGTCAAGGCGGCAGCCGCTGAAGGCAAGAACGAACTGATGGTGCTTCAGTTCCCGGTCGAGATTTGCACCGATGATGGCCGCGCGATTAACAACAACGAGCCCGAATGGCCCGACACGCTGACAGGTGTTCCACGGCAGGCCTATGAGGCATGGCGGGACCGATTGAAGCCCGCAGGCTACCGCCTGACCGCCTCAATCGTCGAATGGCCCCATGGAATGCCGGGGGACGTAGGTATGTTCCTCGGATGGAGCAAACCGAAGGAGCTGTGATCGCAGGCAATCTACTCCCGCCCGTGCTGTAGAGGGAAATCGATATCTTACATGGCCGTCAGTCGGTTTGCGTGGACGACATTCTGTCAGCATACTCTTTAAACAGATGAACCGGCGCTGGCATTCGGTGGTTGGGTGATCGGAAATCGCTTAACCGAAAGCATCAGAGTATCTCGGAGTCGACCCGCCATGCCGACCCTTCCATTGATAGCCAGCCTAAGGGAATATCGGGCCGCTTGGCTCCGGCATGATTTGCTGTCAGGACTTGCCATCGCAGCGGTGGGCTTACCAAGTGCGATCGCTTACCCGGCGCTAGCGGGCCTTCCGCCGGAAGTCGGCATATATGCCAGCATCATGGCGGTGCTCGGCTATGCTCTTCTCGGATCGTCGCGCCAGCTTGTCGTTGGGCCGGACGCAGCCACGGTAACAGTACTGGCGGCGGTACTGGTTTCCTTTGGCTTGTCAACCGTTGGAGAGAATGTCGCGGCGTCAGCTGCGGTTGCGGCAATCGTCGGCCTCCTCTGCTTTCTGGCAAGCTTCCTAAGGCTTGGCTTCATCGCCAACCTTCTCTCACGTCCGATCCTGGTCGGCTTCATGACAGGTATCTCGCTGTCAATTCTGGTTGGGCAAATAGGACGTCTCACCGGAGTGAGGATCGAAAGTGACGGGCTGTTCCCTCCCCTATTTGAGATCATTGCGAAGTCGGATTTAATCCATTGGCCGACTCTTGTTCTGGGATTGGGGCTGTTCGTTTTGCTCCGCGTGCTGGGTGCGGTTGCTCCATCAATTCCAAGCCCCCTTCTCGTCGTGGCGCTTGCAACCGTCTTGTCCTCAGCTTTTGATTTTGCCGCTCTCGGTATCAGTGTTGTCGGCATCGTGCCCTCGCATCTTCCACGGCCATCGATTCCAGCTCCGCAGGGCGTCGCTATTGGCGACCTCGTGCTGGGTGCCGGGGCAGTGCTGATCGTCAGTTTTGGCTCAGGTATTTTGACGGCCCGCAGTTTTGGCACGAAGAACAAGTATCCCGTGGATGCAAATCATGAACTCCTGGGGTTCGGGGCTGCCAACCTTGCCTCAGGACTGTTCGGCGGCTTTCCCGTCACCGCGTCGGATTCTCGTACTGCAATCAACGATATGATGGGTGGCAGGACGCAGTTGGCCGCTCTGTTCTCCGCCGCCGCCCTGGCGCTCACGGTTCTGTTCCTGACCGACGCGCTGTCTGTACTCCCCACTGCCGCCCTTGGTGCCGTTCTGGCGTCCGCAGCCATCGGCCTGATCGATCTTGCAGCGCTCAGGGAATTGTGGCGGGTCAGCCGTACCGAGTTTTTCTTTGCGCTGATCAGCATCGGGGGCGTCCTGGCTCTTGGCGTTTTAAAAGGTGTGATCGTCGCGGTGGTTGCCACGCTTCTTTACCTTGTCATGCAGGGAATGACGCCGCGTGATGCTCTGCTGGGGCGCATTCCAGGACGTGATGGATTTTACAAGCTCCATCGACATTCGCAGGCAAAGCCGGTTCCCGGTCTGACGATCTACTTAGTCCAAGGCAGTCTGCTCTTCCTCAATTCTGATTATGTCAAGCGGCGAATTGAGGAGATTTTTGCTAAACTGGAACCTTATACGATAGGCTTTATTTTCGACGCAGGAGCGTGTCCCCACATCGACAGCACTGCGGCGGTAATGCTGGACGATATAAGGGAAATGGCAAGGGGAAAGGGTATTAAAATCGCATTCGTGGACCTCCACAGTGCGCCCCTTAAGATTTTGGAACGTTCCGGTGTCGTAGCAAGAACGGGTTCCGAGTGGATTTTCGATGATCTCGAAGATGCCGTGACCGCGCTAACGGAAACACCACGCGGGTGAGCGGCAGGGATAGGCGCTCCAGTAATGCTCCAAAGCCACTATGAGCGACCAACAAAGTGCTTTTTCCCTAAGCCGAACTCAAACGCCAGAGACTAACGCCCTGTCTTTTCTATCAAGTGTTGGGCTTTTTTTCAGCAGGTCACGTGAATGCATGTCGATACAGTAAGCGCAGCCATTGATCTGCGAGATGCGCAGGTAGACGAGCTCAACAAGCGACTTTGGAAGCCCGGAGCGAGCAATATGGGCGTAAACGCCAGCGAGCGCCTTCACTCCTGCTGGCGAGACGGCGTTGTAGTCCAAACGTTGGGTCATTGGATGTTCTCCTTGATGGCACCGGGTTCATCACCCTGCGGTGCCTCGATGTCATAAGAAATGCGGCCGGAGGGCCGTCGCGCAGATAAATCCGGTCGTAATCGACATCTGCACTTGGATATCTCGCAGCTAATTGTTTGGCATTCTGCCAGTGCGTCGTGACTTTCCGGCCATCTAGAAGCCCAGCCGCGCCTAGCAAGAAAGCGCCGGTACATACAGAGCCATAAATACCGCTGAGCGGTGCAAGACGCTGGATGCAATCGACAATTTCAGCCGGTGCCTCGGAGGTCGGCAAGGTTGGGCCACCGGCTACGAGGAATTAATCAAGCGGACCAAATGCTTCCGTATCCAAGGTTCGACGCCAGCATCATGCCATTCGACGCCGTGACATGACGATCAGACGGCCCGATCGTTTTGATCTCATAGTGTCGATCAGGACCGATAAAAGCATTGGCCTCGGCAAATACATCCAGTGGCCCGGAAACATCGAGCGACTGGACACCTTCAAAGACCAGCATTCCAATTGTCTTCACCGGCGTCCTCTCCTCCAACGTACACCAACCAATACAGCCTGCTGCCCTGACACCAAACCCTTGAACCCTTAGCGGCCAGTTTTCAACGGACGGTGGGAGTGACTTGAGTTTGCAACGAGGTTGGCGCTAAATGAAGAAGGCCTAAAAAGGGCAAATTTTCAGTTGTTTTCTGGAATTGCTGTATTGGTGGGTCTACGATGAAACATTCATTTGTAACGTAGCCCGGTTCTTCCCGAAAAGACCAACGGCGTCTTACCGGTTCTAAACCTTCATTGGCGCATGAGTTTGGTGCGCCTTGGCTCAAAAAGGATTCACAGTGCCAGCCGCAACGGCGTTTCAAAGAAGCCTTGCTGTCTCACATATGTCGCGAGATTGGCTTCCGGCCTCGCGCCGATATGAGTAATAACCTCGGAGGCGGACGAGCAGCCGAGCCTGAGTGCCTTGGCGGGGGTGAGACCATTACTGATTCCGAGGAGAAAGCCGGAGGCGAAGAGGTCGCCGGCTCCCGTAACATCGACGACTTTATCGACCGGGTAGGCAGACATGCTGATTTCCTCGTTGCGGCAGACGGCCATGGCGCCGTCCTCCCCCATGGTAACTGCCGCCAGCGAAACGTCGTTCTTCAAGAGCCGAACAGCCTCCCTCAGGTCGCCTGTTTGATAGAGCGACAATAACTCGTGGATGTTCGCTATAAGAATATCCACGGTACCGGACCGGATCAACTCCAGGAATTCCCTGCGATAACGGGAGACGCAAAAGGGATCTGAGAGGGTGAAGGCGACGGTTTTGCCGTGTTTATGGGCGGCACGCGCCGCGGTAAGAAAGGCTTGTTTCGCCTTCGGCGGATCCCAGAGAAAGCCCTCCATAAAGGTGATAGAAGCTGCCGCGATATCCTGTTCATCAATATCGGCCTCGGTCAGCTGATGGCACGCGCCGAGATAGGTATTCATGGTGCGTTCGCCATCCGGCGTCACCAGGATCATAGAGCGGGCGGTCGCCTCGCCGTTCGCAAGCCGTTTAGTGTTGTAATAAACGCCAGCGGCGGTCAGGTCATCCGCAAAGAAATCGCCGAGTGCGTCATCATTAACCTTGCCAATGAAGCAGGCATTCCCACCTAGCGATGCGATACCGGCTGCAGTGTTGGCGGCACTGCCGCCTGAAATTTGTCTCTTCTGGATCGGCATTTTCCGGTAGAGGCTTTCTGCCCGAGCCTCGTCTATCAAGTGCATCACGCCTTTTTGTATTACTTCCTGATCGAGGAAGCCGGGCAGGACGGGTGCAATAATATCGACGATGGCATTACCGATCGTGAGCACGTCATAACGAGTTACAGTCATTGTGGCTCCTTTGGCATCGATAAGAACGGCTCCTGAATAAGCCTTTATGTCACTCCCGGACATACGCCAGGCAGGACCGGTTCGAGACGACCTTCCTTCCAAGTCTTATGCTCGCAGAGGACTGGCAGAACGACTTCGGGTGCCAGCGCTTTCATGATATCCATGCCGCTAGGATGTGTTTCGGTCCCGTAAACGATGAAGCCAGCATCCGGATGAGGGGAATCGAAGCTGTACCCGCGTGCGGAACGGGCCCCCCATCGCCAGGAGCGCGTCGGCCCATGCAGACCGAAAACCCGGGCATCGACCGCACCTGCGAGATGAAGCACGCTCGTATCGACACTGACGACGGCATAAGCCCTGCGCAGGAGATCCCCCAGTTCGCTCAAGGGGATCTTGCCGCAAAGCGAGATGGTCGATGCGGCATAAAGGCCGAGTTGCGCCGACAGTTCGTCGACGGTCCTTTGATCCGCATCGACACCAGTAAAGGCCGGCGTATATCCGAGATCGATCAGTTTGCGACATAGAGCCGCCCAGTAGTCCAGTGGCCAAGCCTTTTCCGCTGCCCTTGTGCCACCGGCAGAGAGTTGGCAGACCACGAGCCGCTCAAGCGGCAGTTCACGAGCCAGCGCACACTCCGTGCTGCGAAGCTCCATCCGATACTTGCCTATCGCGCCAAAGACGCGTGCCATGGCGGCAAGATTTTCCAGCTCATGCCGTTCGCCCCGGTGGGGCACCGCGACGTCGAAGAGCCCGCCCCGCACAGAGCCTTCCGGCGCGAACCCAACTGTGCAGGTCGCACTCAGCCGGGCGAGAATAGCCGTCAGATTTGGCCAAGGGGTCAGATCGATCACGAGATCGAGGCGGGCCGTTCGCAACATACGCAGGGCGCGGTGCGGGCGCGAGAAATCGCAACGGATAGCGGTCAGCGGCGCCGCAATCATACCCACCGCGGGCGCGTTGTTTTCGCCATGGAAGATAAAAAGGGTTGCTTGCGGATAGCGGTCCGCGATTGCTGTGACCGCACCGGAGGCAATCAGCGTGTCACCAATCGCAGATGGCTGGATGATGCCGATGCGGCTGGGTGACACCGGCAGTGATCGATGCCGGTTTGCCGTTGCCAACACCCTGGCTGCGGCTGCAAGCAGCGACCGATCGAGCCATCGCATCCAACCGTTAGAGCGGGCCATGGTCAGTGCACCGCTTCGTTATGCGGCATGCGTGCGGCCTGAGCCCGCGCGATGACGCCCGTGGTGGATTGATCCGCCTCAAGATCCACAAGCACCACTTTCCCACCATAGGCGCGGACGAATGCGCCACCAACAACGCTGTCTACGGTATAGTCGGCCCCTTTCAAGATGACGTCCGGACGCAAGACCTGGATGAGTTCCATGGGCGTGTCGTCGTCGAAGAGCATGACCATATCGACGGTATCGAGCGCCGCGATCACGACGGCCCGCGATCCTTCAGCCTGTATCGGCCGCTCTGGCCCTTTCAGGCGACGAACCGAAGCGTCCGTATTGAGCCCAACCACAAGCCGGTCGCACTGCGACTTGGCGGCTTTCAGGAGCTTCACATGGCCTGGGTGCAGAATATCGAAGCACCCGTTCGTGAAGCCGACGGTGAGCCCCTCCCGCCGCCACGCCTCGCGGCGAGCATAGGCCAGTGCGAGCGTCCCAAGCTTCTCGTCTCGCCTCGAGGGTTCAGCTTCGATAAGGAGCGCTCCTGCCAGTTCCTCCGCCGTCACCATCGCCGTTCCGCTCTTGGTAACAGCAACCGAGGCCGCGATATTGGCAATAGTCATCGCCTTCGGCATACTTTCACCTGCCGCGAGTGCGAGCGAGAATGCCGCCACGACCGTGTCGCCTGCACCGGATACATCTCGCACGAGTTGCGCGCGCGCCGGCTCATGAACGGGTGACTTGCCCGGCCTGAAAAGCGAGATACCCTGCTCGGAACGCGTCAGCAGGATCGGCGCGACGAACTGTTCCAGCGCGGTGGCGATGCCTGCAGCAATGCCTTCCTCGCTGTCTGCCTCTCTACCGCTTGCAGCGGCAAGCTCCTTACGGTTCGGCGTCAACACCGAGCAGCCTTTGTAATATGAGAAATCGGGCTGCTTCGGATCGGCAATGACGGGAATGCCCCATTGCTCGGCCACTTCGATCACAGTCTTGACGACCTTTGGGGTTATAACGCCTTTCGCATAATCGGAAATAACCATGGCGGAGCACTCTGCAGCAGCCTTTCGTATTTCTGTAATAATGCCCTCTTCCGCCTCATCGCTGATAATCAGGCTCTCACGATCGGCGCGCAACAAGTGCCTGTCCTGCGCGAGGAACCGTGTTTTCTCGATCGTGTTGAAGCCCGGTTGGCAGTAGAGCCGCGCATCGACCCGCGGGTTTCGGTTGAGATTCATCTCCTTCAGCATTGCGCCCGCCGGATCGCAGCCAACCAGGCCCAGTAGGATGGCGGCCCCCCCGAGCGAGGCGATGTTAGCGGCGACGTTGCCGGCGCCGCCAATTGCCCAATGCTCGTCTTGAATTTGCAATACCAAAGCAGGGGCTTCCGGCGAGACACGCTGGACCGATCCACGAACATAGTGGTCGAGCATGATGTCTCCAACGACAAGAATGCGGCAGCTGAGAAAATTGTCTACAATCATTGCAGCGCTCCATGACTTGTTCTGTCCCCAGCCCAGAGTCGCTCAAGGCGAATGAGCTCGGCGGTTGCTAAGAAAATATGGTAAAGGGTGCTTGCAGGAATAGCCGAAACACACGGCCGGCCAGCTCCATCGAGGTGGTCGATCCAGCATCCGCGCGGCGCAATACCGAGATACTTCTCCAAGAGTACGCTCAGCACTGTCGTGACACAGTCTCGGTCGAAGTCACCGTCGAATTCCGCGCGGGCCAGAAGCGCTTTCAGCCTCTCCGTCTGCGGCCACGACCGGTGGCGGCTTGACTGCACTGTACCGTCGCTCAACAGCTCGTCATGAATGAGACCGGTCTTTGTATCGACCCCATGGCATTGAGCAAAGGCAAACAGCCTCTCAGCGGCTTCACGGCCGGGATAACCCGTCCATTGCTCGGCATGGCGAAGAAGCCAATACCATTCAAAATGGTGTCCCGGCTCGACGATATGGCCATAATCGCCACCGATGCGGCGCCATTGGTCGTCGTAATACTCGGCTATCGTTCCAGTCGTGTAATCAAACAGCCGATCTTCAAAAAGGCTGAAGATTTGCTTCAAACGCCGCGTGACGCCGGCGGTTGGATGAACGGTCTGCAGCGCCAAGAGCGCTTCAAGCATGTGCATGTGCGGATTCTGCAAAAGCCTGCCTTCACCTGCTGGCCCGCTGCTCCATCCCTGTCCGTCAACGCGGCCGAAATGGTCGTCAATTGCTTCCAGGGTCAGGTCAATCCAGGGAATAAGATCATTCCTACCCGTTGCCCTCGTCCACCAGGCGAAAGCCAGAAGAACGAAGGCCTGATCGTAGAGATCGAGATCCGCGTTGACGATCCCGCCTCCCTCCCCCATCGACGTGACCCAACCTCCGCCGGGCCGCCAAGCATTCGCGCGCAGGAAATCGAGCCCGTTATTGGCAGTTCGAAGGCCCGGCTCGAAGCCGAGCGTGTAGGCGTGGCTGAAAACATAGATTTGACGGGCGTGAACGCGGGTGCGCTTGAAGCCGACGGATTTGGGCTTGCCGTCCAGATCCAGGGCCTCAACGAAGCCCCGATTGCCATCGACCCCCGTCGTGCTCCAAAAAGGCAAAGCATCCCGGAAGACCCACTCTCTCATACGGTTACAAAGTCCGGCAAGATTGGGGCGTCGTTCCAGTGCCACAACGTTCATGATGCGGCCTCCAATACTTCAAGGAGTTGCGTCACGCCTTGCCACGCTTCCGAGAGCGCCTGCTTGTGTTCAACACGCGAAATGGGCGTTAAATGTGCGCGACAGGCGAGTTCAACGGCTGCGGCGGCTTTTGTCCGGGCGACCTCGCAGAGAAACTCGTCGCGGTTCACGGATGTCATGAACGACCGCAATTTGCGGTCCCAGGCAAGGCCTACGGCCGGAACGCCGAACGAATAGGCCGCGATGACCGCATGCATGCGATAGGCGACCAGCACATCAAGGCTCGAAATAATCGCGCAGAGTTCGCTCGGCGTGTCCTGGACTGGGAACGAAATCGCGTCTCCTGCAATGGCCTGCAACCGAGGTCGGAGTTTGGCGAGATAAACAACGTCTTCGGGGCTTCCATTGGTGAAGGCAACAGCGTGGTAGCCCTTCTCGACCAAGCCGCCTACCAAATCCACGTACCAATTCTCAAGATAAGCGGGGTCCGGCGCATTGTCGGCATGATATCGGATCGCTATGTGGCTCATAACTCCCACACCGGCAACCGGACGTTCGCTGGCGAATAGGCGGGATGGCGAGATGAAGTCGGATGCAAGCAGACCCGGATCGCGCACCACGATGGCCTTGAACCCACTTGCCT
Source organism: Pararhizobium sp. DWP3-4 (assembly GCF_049898205.1). NCBI lineage: Bacteria > Pseudomonadati > Pseudomonadota > Alphaproteobacteria > Hyphomicrobiales > Rhizobiaceae > Pararhizobium > Pararhizobium sp. DWP3-4. The sequence continues at coordinate 342,939 of NZ_JAFCXF010000005.1, forward strand.
CGCCCAGCTTCTCATCCCAAAGGATCTTGGAATCGTGATCGCGAACAAAGACGCCGCGCAGGAATGGGCTCGCAAAGGCCTTTTTCATCATTCCGGTTCCCCTTGCGGTCCAGTCCGGGGTTACTCCGGATGCATAAACGACGAACGGCAATTGCAGCCGCTCCGCTTCCCGGATTGCCAGCGTTAGCTTGGTGGGGAAATTTAGATCGATGTCAGAAATGAGATTGCCGCCGCCGATCGCGATTGCATTGGCGCCCTCGACGCAGGTTGCATAATGGGGATGCCATTTGCGATATGCTTGGATCGCCAAAGGGATGCGGATGACATGGCGTCTTAACCATTTCGGCATTCTGTCAAGCGCAGACATGATCTGAAGGCGCCCTGTCAGGCCATCGCCATAGGCCTGCCTGCCCGCGAGGTCGATTGACCAGGTATCCTCGCTTGCTCCGAGCGCAATCAGAGCCTTTTCCAAGCACTCCGACAGCAGGCCATCGCCGAGATTGGGACTGAATTTGACATTGAAAAGCCGGATGCGAAGCGGTGCGGGTTCCAAAGTGCCGGTTCCGGTCCATTCCACAGGCAATGCCATCGCCGGACGAGCCAATACCATTGGCGCGCTGCCATCCGGCAGTGAGGCGGGGCGCACAGGTATGGCGCTGCTATTGGTCTGGATGCTTTGAAAGCCAGTCGACATAACGTGTCACTCCCTCTTCCAGGGTCTGAAAATTGGGGGCTAGGCCATTGGCCACGAGTCTCGTCGTGTCCGCCTGGGTGAAGTATTGATAGCGACCGCGCAACCGCTCCGGCATGTCCATATATTCGATCCGCGGAGACGCGCCGACGGCATCGAAGACCGCGATCGCGAGGTCGCGAAATGAGCGTGCCTGACCGGTTCCGACATTGAAAATGCCGCCGACGGCTTGCGCCTCGAGGACACGGAGCACCACATGCACACAGTCATCCACGGATACGAAGTCACGCATCTGTCCACCGTCGGGATAGTGTTCATCTTGCGATTTGAAGAGATAGACGGGGGAACCCGCCGCCACCCTCGGCCAGATCTGGTGAACCACTGACCGCATATCGAGCTTATGGCTCTCGCGTGGTCCGTAGACGTTAAAGAACTTCAGACCAGCCCAACGTTGCGGAGCCGCATCACCACGGTAGACATCCGCAGAGATACGCCGGTCGACAAAATGCTTGCTCCAGCCGTAGGGATTGAGAGGCGCCAGCCTCGCCAGCCCGCCCTCCGTATCGTCGTCGCTGAACCCGTGCGACCCATCGCCATATGTCGCGGCCGAGGAGGCATAAACGAAAGCGACGTCGCTGTGCCGGCAATGATCCCACAGATCGAGCGACAGACGAACATTGTTGCTGATAATGCGATCAACGTCGCGCTCAGTGGTCGCGGAAATCGCTCCCATGTGGACGATGGCATCCAGCGGTCGGCAGTTGTTGCGAAGCCAGGTCATCAAATCTTCCGGCCGGATGATGTCATCCAGCCGGAGGTCAGCAACATTGAGCCAGCGGTTGTCACTGCCAAACCAGTCGCACGCAATGACAGAGGCGCCTTTGCGGATGAGCGCATGCGCGATATTGGAGCCGATGAACCCAGCAGCCCCCGTCACCACGATCAACTTGCCGGTCAATCCCCCTGACATTGTTACGCCCCCGCGATCAAATGGGTGTAATGCTCTACGAGTGCGTCGCGCCACTCTTCCGGAGAGGTCGATAGCTTCGCCGCTCGATGAAAGGCCCTCTCGCTCATAGCTTGGATGTCATCCCTGGACATCTCAGCAAGATGCTGCAACGTTTCGGCAAAAACAGATGCGTTGGACGTGTCGCAAGCCAGGGCAATTCCGGTCGAGACCATCTCATCGGCAAGATAGGCTTTGTTGGAGAGCAAAACGGGAATACCGCTTTGCGAGGCTTCGACCGCAACCAGCCCGAAAGGCTCGGGATATCGTGTCGGCATAAGCAAGGCTCTGGCGCTGCGAACGCGTTCGGCAATTTGAGCGTGGCTTTGCCAGCCCAGCAGCCGAACACCCTTGGAATGCCGGGAAAGTCTCTCTTTGAGGGGACCGTCCCCGATGATCGTCAACGGCACGCCCGCGGCGGCGGCGGCATCGACGGCTTCCTCAACGCCTTTCTCAGGCTCCAATCGACCAACAAAGAAGAAGTCCGAGTTATCCTCGGCGCGAACACGCTCGCTGCGATAGGGAACGACCGGATTGCGCAGCGTATGCAGCCTGTCAGGCGCATAGCCGGACCGCTCGAAGGCGGACGCCATCTTTTCGTGCAGTAGAAGCACACGCCTTGCGGATGTCCCTTTTCGAAGTAGGAGCGAACGCAGCCTGGCCGAACGGGCAGAGCGCCAGATTTTCTGCGCGTAACTCCGCTTGTCGCAGTTACAGGCCGCGCAAGTGAAACTGAGTGGTGTGCGCGCACAGGCCGTTTGACGCTGATAGTCATAAAATGCGCCATTTGGGCACGCCAGAAAGAAATCATGGGCGTGGAGAATGCTCCGGTGCGAAACGGGCGCGAGCGCAGCGAAAATCGCTGGCGACAGGATTTTTGACCAGCCATGAACGTGATAGACCGTACCTGCCGTATCATTGGCGGCGATCCACCCTTTGAGCATCTTCTTGGCGCTGCAGTTGTGGATGCCCCTCGCCATCGTGCGGCCTGGGGAGCCAGTCAAAATATGCTCGCCGCAGAGCGGTACGATCTCGACGCCGAGCGCAGCAAGTTCCGGATTTACTCCGTCGTCTCCGCAAATATAAGTTACCGGGATACTTAGCTGGCGGAACAGCTTCACCGACAATAGTGCAAGCCCCGTCCCGCCACCTCTCGCGACCGCGAGATCGTTTATAACCACCAAACGATCGATGGCGTGGAAACCTTCGTGCTTGCGGAAAATGTCTCCTTCGATGCTTCGCCCGCTCACCCCGCCGGATTTTTGAAGCGCCGGGATGGTGGAAGTAGCTCCTGCACTGCGGGCTTGGCGTAAAAACGGAGCATCAGTCACCCCGTGCGCAGGGTTTGTATCTGAAGATGCAAGACTGGTGGCAGGAATATCCCGCAAGCGCGTGATCATGGCAGCCTCGCAAATGATTGAGCGCGATGCTCGCTAGCAAAGCCTGCAATTGCTGCCAGACCCATATTATCCAGTAATTTGAGAGCGAGCAGCGCCCCAAAAATTCCTATTACCGTTCCCGACAGGAGGTGGAGTGCTGCTCCCTCCACGCCCAAGTGGCTGAGCGCCATCCGTGTACCGCTGACGAAAGGTACATGCATGCAGAAAATCGCGAGAGTCTCCTTCGATATAGAGAGGACCGAAGCCGGCGCGGAGAATTCCCAGATGCTCAAAGCGAGGTAGCAGGTAGCGAGAATCACCCCGCTAGCGCTCAAGGCAGCAATCGTCCCAATCGGAGAATGATAGGAAAGCTGAAATCTGATCAGAGCTGTGGCAGCAGCGAAGAAACATGCAGCCATGAAAACGATGGCAGTGGCAATGTACTTTCCGGAAATTGCTTTTTTGGCAACCTTTCGGCTTCCGTCTTCCGGTACGGCTCGGGCAAGGTAAATCCCGAGTGCAAAGTAAAATTGATGTTCCGCAAACCGGATAAAATGCAGCCCCATCCCGGCCTGTCGGTCGCTCAGGAACAGCAGATAGGCCAAATGAAGCGCTATCGACCAAAATAGCAGCTGACGATCCGTGAAGAGGCGGTTTTCAATGGCAAGGCCTGAGACCGCCATGCATAAAAGCAACGTATACAAAAACCAGAAGATACTGACTGGTTGCAACGGCAGTAACAAAAGGCTGGAGAAAGCGTCGGCTGGGCTGACCGGAGCGTTGGCGAGATTGGCCGCGAGAACGATAAGGACAAGCAACACAACGGACCATATCAGACATGGACGCAGAAGCCGCATTGTGCGGGCTTTCCAAGTCTGGACAAACGGCCGCCGCCTAGTCGACTGCGCAAAGAGCAATCCCGAGATCAAGAAAAATAGCGGAATGTGGAAACTGTAAACCACCAGATCGAAATCTTGCGCTGCGTCACTTGTCATGATGCCCGCAGCGACCAGGCCACGCTCGGTGTGGCCGGTCACAACCAGCACCAGGGCAACGGCGCGTGCGACGTCGATCCAGGCCTGCCGCGGTGCGCGTGCGAATGCGGCGCTTGCGCCGTCGATTTCCGTCCGGTCAGCAGATCGCGTATTCATAGAGAGCTCGCGGGTTTGTGATGGTGATCGCACCTGGCGAAAGATCGACTATCCGGCTGCGCTCCCACTCCCTCAGGCACCTGTTGACCTTTTCGCGTGATGCCGGGAGCATTGACGCCAATTCGTGCTGCGAGATATTGATTGTCGCAGCCATATGGCCGCATGGGCTTTCGGCTGAATAGAGCCTGAGCAAGGCGTTTGCCAGACGAGATGGGATGCTGACCGACGCCAAGCAGACCAGGCGATCTTCGAGGTCCTTCACCCGCTCCACCACGTAGTAGAGGACGTTCGCGCTGACTTGCGGATCCGATGCGATCGCCTCTCTGAGAATCTTTGCGTCAAGCGCCCAAATTTCGCAGGCCGTAAGCGCGTGAGCTTCAAAGGAAGGCTTGGTGCGTCGCAACACGTCGATCTCACCAAACACGCTGCCCGGGGCTGGGGTATCAACCACGAATTCCCGGCCATCCATGAGGTATGTTAGAATTTTAACGACACCACTATGTATTACTAATATATAATTTGCTGACTTCTCGCCTTGCGAGATGATGTCGCCTTTATCATAAAATTTAACGGTCTTTGTTTTCAGAAGCCTTCCGGCAAGATCTTTACCGAGAATGGAAAGATATTCGCCCCTTTTACTTCTATAGTATCCATCGATACTTCGGTCTGCATTTAACATAGCAAACTCCCAAAATATATTCAGCTGAATCGGGGTGCTGCCGCCCGGTATCTCCTCCATTTTTTATTTTTTGCATTGCAGTAATTTTTTCCACTATGCCGAAAAAATGCGGACCTGCCTATGACCATGGTCACAGACAGTTTCCCCAAAATATCGTTTCCTAGATTTAAACGTGATCAGTTATTTTTTAAAATAGGGGGTTTCGAGTGAATAAATATCTCCGGAAAATTCCCACGCTTGAACCAAGAACAAGTGTTTTTAATGTTAGAAAATCAAGGATATCTGCGGCTGATAGTTTATCATCGTCCTTTGCGCCGAATGGAGTATACAAGCGGACTCTCGATGTCACGGCGTCGCTCATCGCGATTGTTCTGTTGTCGCCAGTACTCGCTTCGGTTGCCATAATGGTAAAAATTTGTGATGGCGGTCCGATACTCTTTCGGCACCGGCGCATCGGATACGGCGGAAAAACGTTCGAGTGTCTGAAATTCAGGACGATGAAAACCGATGCCGAGCTGCGTCTACAGGAGTGGCTTCTCAATAATCCCGTTGCGGCAGAAGAATGGAGCGCAACGCAAAAATTGAAGTATGACCCAAGGCTCACACCGATCGGTAAATCTCTGCGTCGGTCCAGCCTCGATGAACTACCTCAGCTTTTCAATATTTTTCGCGGCGATATGAGTCTAGTCGGCCCCCGGCCTGTCGTGGCCGAAGAGGTGCCCCGCTACGGCCGGGATATTGCCCACTATTACTCCGTGAGGCCTGGGTTAACCGGCGCTTGGCAAGTCAATGGCAGAAACGATGTGTCCTATGCGGAGCGTGTGCGGCTGGATACCGAGTACTGCACGACGTGGTCGTTTACAAAAGACCTGACAATCATGCTGAAAACAGTTCCGGTCTTGTTTTCCGGACGGGGTTCTTACTGAGCGTTCATTTTCATTGAGCGCCGGAGCCCCATGGGCATCCGGCCAAACGACAGGCCAAACAATGATCGTAGAGCCCATTGGTATACTTCTCGCTATCGCCGGCATCTACACGATGGCGGCTGGCCTGACGGCTGGAATGTACTTTCTCTGCATCTGCACGCTCCTTGGGGCAGCAGCGGCCTTGATCCTTCCTGCTCTGGGCGGCGCCAACATCCAGCCCTCGCACTTTGCCCTGCTCTTTCTGACCGCCGCTGTCGCCTTGCGTGCAAAGACGCTTTCGGCAGCACTGTCTTCTTTAAGCTATCCAGGCCCCGGGTTCTGGTTCACGCTTTTCGTACTCTACAGCGTTTTGACGGCGCTGTTTCTGCCCCGGATTTTTGCAGGTGCAACGATTGTCTATTCTCTTGCCCGCACCAACGAAATGCACCGGATTCTGAGCACACCGCTCTCGCCAACCACGACTAATCTGACGCAGTCCATCTATATGATCGGAAGCTTCTGCTGCTTTGCGATCGTGGCTGGATTCGGCCGCCTCGGTGGAATGGCGATCGTCGCGCAAGCCTTGATCGTCACCAGTGCCATCTGCGTTTTCTTCGCCATCGCCGACCTTGTGACATATGCCACAAATACGGCAGACCTGCTCACTATCATTCGCAATGCCAACTACCGAATGCTCAACGACGGCGATATCGAGGGCTTCAAACGTATCGTCGGCTCATTTCCCGAGGCAGGGGCCTTTGGTTATGCGGCACTGGCCCTGTTTGCTTTCGTACTGATGCTTGCCATAGAGGGTTTCCCCGCCCGGTTTCTGGGAACGATAACGGCCGCGCTTGGGACTGCGCTGCTCCTGTGCACCTCAACCACCGCCTACGCCGCAAGCGCAGTTACAGGTATCCTCGTCCTTTTTTTCTGCATAGCCCGCATTCTAAGAAACAACGCAACACCCCGCCATCTGACTTATGTCGTTGCGTGCCTGTTCGCACTGCCGCTTCTTGTCATGGCAATCATGCTGATCCCCTCCGTATCGGAAAGCATCAGCAATCTCATACACGCGACAGTTACAACGAAACTGGAGTCATCATCCGGCGAGGAACGGATGCGCTGGAACGCACAAGCCCTGAGCTCTTTTCTCGATACGAGCGGGATGGGAGCCGGCGTTGGCAGTATAAGGGCATCCAGCCTCGTCGTTGCGCTCCTTGCCAATGTCGGCATTCCCGGCACGCTGATCTTCTTCATCTTCCTGGCAAGCCTCATTCGATCTGTGCTTCGGCGCGATACGGACGGCGGCGTCGAACAGAAAGTCGGGCTCGCGGCGATGTTTTCTTGTATCGCGCAGGTTACGGCCGCGTCCATTTCCGCTGGCGCAATCGATCTCGGTCCCCTGTTCGCAATTACAGCAGGGCTGTGCGTCGCCTATGCGCTTGGGCCGCTGCGGGCGCCCGCGGTTGCGGCGATTGCACCGGTGCTCGTATCGCCACCGCGCCTCAATGCGCTTGTCAAAGGGTTTACTTCTACTGACACACAGCGGGCCTCGGGCCGGGGAGCTTTCATGCCAGGCGACAGGGGTTATCGCCATGTATAACCCGCCGGTCTCGCTTGCCTATCCTGCCTCATCAGGCCCTCCGGTTCGCGAAAAGCCGCTGGATATCCGCCAGCTTTTTCGCTTCCTTATATCGAACTCTCTGCTGATCTTTTCCATCACCGCGCTTTTCGTTGCGCTTGCCGTCGTCTACGTCACCGTCACCTCGCCAACCTATGTCTCCAGTGCCCAACTTATGTTGGAAACACAGAAGGCAACAGGGGCGGATGCGCAACGGACACTTGCCGAAGAATCCCTGGTTGAAGGGCAGATGGAAATCATGAAGTCCGGAGGCGTTCTGACGGCTGTAGTCGAAAACATGAATCTTTCCTCGGATGCCGAGTTCCAGCTAGACCACTTGCCGATTGCCGACACTGTTCGCTCCATGCTTTCCGATCCAGCAAAGAGGAGTGAAACCCCAGGAACAACGGAAACCTCACCGGAAGACGCGCAGGCAAATTACACGATAGCAACCCTCCGGAGCCGCTTGTGGATCCGTCGGGTGGGCCAGTCCACAGTGATAGAGATTTCTGCAGCGTCCAGCGATCCGCGCAAGGCAGCCCTCATCGCGAATGCCGTGTCAGAACAGTATATTGCGCAGAATGTGAAAATGAAATCTCAGGCAGCTTTTCAGTCGAGCGAATGGCTTGCCCAGCGGGTAGCCGACTTGCAGGAAGCAGTCTTTTCTGCCGACCGCGCGGTCATGAAGTTTCAATCCTCGGGCGATCCGGGAAGCCAATTCAAACTCACCGAGCTCAAGAGCGTGGCAGAGACCCAGCACCGCCTCTATGAGACTTATCTGCAAAGCTGGTCAGAGGCCAAGCAACGCATTTCCTACCCCGTTTCCGATGCGACCTTTGTGTCGCGAGCAACCATACCCGTTGCGAAAAGCCAGCCGAAAAGCATGCTTCTGGTCGCATTCGCCCTGATACTCGGTCTGGGTGCCGGCGTTGTGGTCGCAATCGCGCGCCATTTCGGCAACCGTCTCATTACTTCGGCCCACCGCATAACAACCGAAATCGGAGTTCCCTGTATCGGTGAGGTGGCGCAGGCCAATCGGGGCAGGGCAAAGCGGATGGCGTCTCCGGCCGAGTTGCTACAAACCGGGGAAGCGGGAAAACCCGGCACACGCGAATGGTTCGATCGTGACATGCGCGACCTTAGGGCAACTTTGGGCGGACTGCGACGCAGCCGGAAAGCCAATCTGATCGGCTTGGTTGGGACAGAAGCCAAGGCCGGCGCAACCACGGTCGCCTACAATCTCGCGCGCCTTGCGGCTGCCTCTGGCTCAAAGACATTGTTGATCGATGCAAGCGCAACCAACCCAACTCTCAGCCAGACTTTCGGCGAAGGACGGGCTGTGGGTCTGATGGACGTGTTGAATGATTCACGCACGTACACTGATTTCGTCAGCCGGATCGACAGGCGTTTCACCATCCTGCCGATCGGTACCTTTCGAGAGGTGACGCCGGGCGAGCGCATCGGATCGGAACGCATCGCGTTCAGCTTTGCGGATCTAAAAGAGCGCTTCGATCTCATTCTGATCGACCTCCCCTCCATGCCCGGATCCTCCGATGCAAAGTCCATCGCACCCTATCTCGATGGATCGCTTATCGTCGCCCTATACGGCCGGTCTTCCTTCGACACCCTCGCCCAGATCGTCGATGCATTGCGTGATGTCGGCGCCGACATCCTGGGGGTTGTTCTCAACGGAAGCCCACAACGGAAAAACTGAAGGAGAAGCAGTCATCATGAACCTTGTCCAATTGCGCAACCATCCGGAACTGAAAGACCGTCTGAGAAAAACGCTGCAGTCCGTCGGATATGAGACGGATGACTGGGTCCGCGTCATGATGTACCGCGATGCGTTCGCCTTCATCCATGACCTGGGCCCGGAGGAACTTGATACGCTGGAGATCTCCGGCGGTGTTCAATGGCGGCGTGAGTTCAAATTCAGGTCTTACCGCACGACGGAATATCCAGGTTTTGACATCTGCAGTGAAGCGTTGCCCCAGCAGTTCGATCTGATCATTGCCGACCAGATTTTCGAACATCTGAAATGGCCAATGCGCGCAGCGCGCAACGTCTACAATATGCTGCGGCCGGGTGGCTACTTCGTCATCGCCACCCCATTCCTATTGCGCGTGCACGCTTCCCCGATCGATTGCAACCGGTGGACGGAAACGGGGCTTTCCTGCCTGTTGCAGGAGGCGGGGTTTTCCGAGAAGGACATCACTACAAACTCCTGGGGTAATCGCAGCTGCGTGCAGGCGAACTTCAAACGCTGGCAAAAGGCCGGCTTCATGGGATCGTTGAAGAACGAACCGAATTTCCCGGTGATGGTCTGGGCATTCGCCCGCAAACCACTTCAGAGCGCGGAGCAGTAGCATGGCGCTGGCGCAAAGATCAGGAGAGCGGGGACCAACCGAGGGTGGCCTGCGGATCGGCATCGCGATTGCGACTGCCAACCGTCCGCAGGTCGTGCACGAAACCGTCGGCCTTCTTGCACGACAGACCCGTAAGGCCGACGGTGTTCTCGTTTGTTCGCCGGAGGAAGGGGACGTTGCGCCGTTGATAGAGACTTACGCGGATGTGACCCACATTATCGGTCCCCGCGGGCTGCCACATCAGCGCAACCGGCTTATCGAAGCCGCCAAGGATTTCGATATTCTTTTGTTTCTCGACGATGATTTCATCATCGCAGACGACTACCTTGCAGAGATTGCAGCCGTGTTTTTTGACTATCCCGATATCGTGATGACCACGGGCCGCGTCGTCGCAGACGGCATAATCGGACCCGGCTTGTCCTTTGAGGAGGCTTTACGGCGGCTGTCGCTTCCATCAGAGCCGCAAGACGTCCGTCTTCGTGAAATCTATAACGGCTACGGCTGCAATATGGCGGTTCGACTCGAAACCGTCCGAGCGAATACTTTGAGATTTGACGAGGAGTTGCCGCTGTATGCCTGGTTGGAGGACGTCGACTTCAGCCGCAGCCTTGCGCCCTTTGGCCGCATCGTACGCGCGGAACGCGCCTGTGGTGTTCACCTTGGGGTGAAATCGGGCCGGCAAACCGGCGTGCGGCTGGGCTATTCGCAAATCGCCAATCCCTGCTACCTCATCGCCAAGGGAACCTGTTCCTGGAAAAAGGGACTCAACCACATTGGCCGAAACCTCGCCGCCAATCTTTACGGGACATGCCGCGGCGAACGGTCAATCGATAGGCCTGGCAGGCTTCTCGGCAATCTCAAGGCCATTATGGACCTGTTCACACAACGCCTCGCGCCATCCCGCGCCCTCAGGTTTTAGGAGTACGGTGATGAAACCGGCCGGAGCGTGCGAGCGGATCGTTTCCATTTCCAAGGCAATAGAACTCTCTGGCAATGAACGCGCCTGCGCTCCACGCTTGGGACGACAAGGGGGCCTTGATGCGTAAGCTTGATTCTCTTCAAGTTCTACGGGGTATCGCCGCAAGCCTGGTGGTGGTCGATCACAGCATCCTGCGTAACGCAGAATGGGCCAACTATCCGGCCATCGTCAGGGTCGCCGCTCCCTATAGCGGCACCCTCGGTGTTGCAATTTTCTTCGTGATCAGTGGCTTTATCATGATGCACACTGCGGGCGATCAATTCGGAAAAATGGGCGCTCCACTGACTTTCCTGCGCAAGCGCATCGTACGGATCGTACCATTGTACTGGGCTGCCACCGCCCTGGAGGCGGCGTTACGGCTGCATAAGGGCGGCGAAATTGAGCTAAGGACACTTCTTACATCTTTGTTCTTCATTCCAGTACCCGTTGCGCCGGGCGAATACATGCGCCCGCTTCTAGGCGTCGGCTGGACGCTCAACTACGAAATGTTCTTCTACTGCATTTTTGCAGTCTGCCTGCTGTTCAAGCGGCAAGTCGGTCTGCTTCTGCTTTTTTCAACTCTTGCCGGGCTGGTGGCGATCGGCGCGATATACAAACCGCTTAGCGACACGTCTGCTCCGCACGGCGTCATTACCTTTTGGACCGACCCTATCATCCTGCTGTTTGCTGCCGGCGCTGCAGTCAGTCTCGCCGCAGAGGCGCTGCGAGGAGCCGTAAGCAGTTTCCATTCCATCCCGATTGCCGCCGTGATTTTGTCAATTTGGGCTGCGGTGTTTCTCTGGATAGTGGGCTCCTACCCCATACCCATGGCATGGCAGCTAGGCGGCTGGGCCGTGTGTATCCTTTCGGTGGGGCTATGTGTGCTTGAAGAGCCCGTCCCGAGAAATCTCGCTCGGGGCCTCGGAACACAGCTCGGAGATATCTCCTACACGCTGTATTTGTTTCATTTCTTTGCAATCGTCGCGGCGGAAAAAATCTGGTGGCTGCTTTTTGGAAAGGGTCCGTCGATCCTGTTTGTCGCCGCCGCCTATTTTGCCTCTGTGGCTGCAGCATATGCCATTCATCACCTGTTCGAGGTGAATGTGACCCGCCTTTTTTCCTCGCGTTCCGGCCGCTCGGAAACAGCACTGCTGATACCGGACATAGAAGCCGAGGCAACTCCACCGCAACCTGCGCAGACGCTTCAAAAGCCAGCGCATCTCTACGGGAGAAAGTAACATGCGCCACGCAACCTGGAACGCAATCCAAGGGAACGCCGCCGCCATGCGGCTTTATCGATCCTATCGTAATCTACCAGAGCCTTTGCGTGCACCCGCTCGCTGGGCAGTTGCGCCGGTCTGGCAAACCGCCTGCGCGCTTGTGAGGTACAAGACCGGCGATGTGGTGCTGACAGGCCCGTTCGAGGGCATGAAACTTCACTTGAGCCCCATCTCGAGCCGACACCTTCTGGGCTATCTACTCGGCACACAGGAATTGGAGCTGCATCCCATCATCGAAACCGTCATCCGCAACGCTTATCGCACCGTAATCAATGTCGGCGTTGCTGATGGATACTATGCAATCGGCTTTGCGCGCCGCATGCCGGCGACACACATCATAGGTTTTGAGGGTCTGCCTGAGCATCACGAGCCGTTTTGGCATACCGCGCGCACCAATGGCGTCTCCGACCGGATCACAATGCACGGGTTCTGCGACATTGCGGATCTTCAGAAAGTTCTTGCCGAAACCAACTCGCGTTCACTTGTACTTTGCGACATCGAGGGCGGCGAAAAGGTCCTGCTCGACAACGACAAAATTCCCGAGCTCAACCGCGCAGACATCCTGGTCGAAACACATGACGGTCTTGTCGCCGGATGTAGCAAAGCTCTGCTTCAACGCTTCAGCGAAACCCATGACATCACGTCGATTTACGCCCGTCCCCGCACGGCCCGCGATTTCCCGGCGAGAAAATTGCCGTTGATTGCCAAATGGCTGCCTCGTACTGCGGTTGAATTGATGAATGAACGGCGGACCGGGGTCCAAGAGTGGCTTTTCATGACGTCGCGCCAGCGGGCAGACAAGGAGCCCTCGTCATGAGCTTGCTGCTCGCCAGCGGAACACCGCATCTGCCGCAATTGTTTGGCGGATTGGAAATCAACACGCACCAGATTGCGTTGGAATTGAATCGACGCGGACACAGGACGGCCGTTCTTTCCAAGCTATCCCTCCGGGACCTCTTCGGTGCGGCGCTTTTTCTGGCAAGTCGGGCGCGTTTAAGCAAAATTTCGATGGATCGAACACTTGGATATGAGGTCTATCGCTCGTTAAAGCCTTGGAAAGATCTGCGCGGCCTCGCGCTTCCCAAGGTCGTGGTCGTTCAAAACGGCAATATGGTGCAGATGGGGCGAACATTCGCCAACCGGGGCATATCGAGCGTAGCCTATCTTCACGGCCTTGAATTCGATACCGGCCCCCGTTCGTGGCTTGAAAACGAAGAGGAACTCCCATTTTCCGCCTATATCGCCAATTCGGGCTATACCGCCACACGCTTCAAGTCGAAATACGGCATAGAGCCAGCTGTTATCCCGCCGATATTTCATCCCGAGCAATATCGGACGCCTGGAAAAGGCAAATACGTAACGTTCATCAATCCCGTGCCGGTCAAGGGCTTGGAGCTGGCGCTTGCGATCGCAGCATTAAGCCCGGACATCCCGTTCCTGTTCGTTCGTGGCTGGCCGCTCTCCTCGAAGGCCGACGAACTATTGAAACGTTGTCTTGTGCGACTCCCCAATGTCCGTCTCGTATCGCGCAGCGATGACATGAAACGTATCTATGCCGAAACTCGGGTTCTTCTTGTCCCAAGCCAATGGGACGAAACCTGGGGCAGGGTCGTCAGCGAAGCACATTTCAGCGGAATACCAGTTCTTTCGAGCGACAGCGGGGGCCTTCCGGAATCGGTCGGCCCTGGCGGTATCCTTCTGCGCCGTAACGACCCGGTGGAATTGTGGGCGGACCAGTTGCGCAGCCTGTGGAGCGATCCGGCTCTTTACCGCTTGAAACGTGAGGCGACGCTTTCGCATGCAGGCCGTGCTGCGCTTAATATCGGCTACCAGATGGACCAGCTGGTCGAAATTACACAGAGGGCAGCAGCATGACGCGCCCCTCCCCCATCCAGGACTTCTTGACCTTGCCTCCAACCGTCCACTCAATCCGGTGGCAAAGACCAAACGCGAACATAATCGACATCCATCACCGACGGATTCGGCGTCTTGTCGATCGGCCAGCCAGCGCCGAGTCCGAGGTCGATCAGGATCGTGAAAGGATGCTCCAGTTCGCGCGGCGTCTCGATGGACCACACTTCCTTCCTGTCCAGGAAATATTTTATCCGATCTTCCTGCACGGCAACGCCGTAAGTATGAAAATCCGCCGAGAGAGCTCCAGCGACTACCGGCACGCTCTGGTGGAAACTCTTGCTGAGAGCCGGTGTCTTGCGGTCCCAGATATGAAGAGAGGCGGTGTATTGGCTGGGAGCATGGCCGTAATGCTCGACCACATCGACCTCGATAGCTTTCTCCACCCCGCGGCTGGCGAGCCAGAACGCAGGCCAAACGCCTTCGCCGGCCGGAAAACGGGCCCGCATTTCGAAATAGCCATAGCGCTGCTTGAACCCATCGCCATTTGCATCCGTCGAAGCGAGCAGGCCGGATTTCCATTTTCCGTCGGCAGACTTACGAGCCTCGATCCTCAGCACCCCGTTTTTGACGGTAAAAGGAAAGTCGGGAACTGGGTCGGTGAACTGGGCATCGCCAAAGTCTCCGTTCCACGGCGTGTGCGCCGTCCAGCGGGTACCCGGGCCACGCGCGGAAACATCGAGCCCGTCAAAATTTTCGTCGAGTTTCAAAGCGAAAGAGTCGGGATCTATCACTTCGGCCTGGCAGGGCGAAGTGGAATGAAAGACAGCCGACGCGGAAAACACGGCCGCACAGCAATACATCGTCCTAGATACTTTGAAGAAGAAATCCACAGCGACAATCCTTGTAATCGAACAGGAAAGGTAAATCACCATTATGATTTAATCAACTATAATTACGATAAAATTACATCATTCAAAGACGAAGTCAAAATATAATGGGCCAATTTGCAAGACAATCTCTGTATTCTGCCGCATCTGGTCTTGCAACTGTATTTGCGAGCTTCACTAGTGGTGTAATTATTGCCAATCTTCTCGGCGTTCACGGGGCCGGTATGGTTGCTTTTGCTGTATGGATCGCGGCGATGCTCGCTCCGATTATTGACGGCGGAACAGCCTTGAGCGTTGGACGGTTTCCTGCCGAGTTGCGGGGACAGGACAATAATGCCGCTGCACATGCGTTGCCCGCCGTGTTGGCAAGGCGACTTTTGCTCTACCACCTCTTCGGCGTCACGGCGCTGGCAGCATTCTGTTCGATTGGGACGGATGTCACTCTCGTTTCTGAAGCCGTCTCAGGGGATGATATCGGCTCACGTATCCCCCTGACCGTTGTCCTCGTCGTCGCCGCTTTGACATCGCTTCAATCCTTCGCCCTGTTCGGCACTTCACACCTTCGCAGCGCCCAGAGTTTCCGCACGCTTGCGACGCTCGCCTGTGTTTCGATGTTCCTACAGATCGGCGCCGTTTACATCGGCGCTCATTTCAACGGTGTGGTGGGCGCGCTTGCCGGTTACGCGGTCGGACAAGTCTGCTTCGCAGCAGCAGCCCTGTCCCTCATCTTCCGCTCCGGAAAAGTATCCCCTGCCCTCACCAGCGAGGTTTGGCGATACGGACGCTTTTCCTGGGCCGCCAATGTCTGCAATACCTTCGTTTGGTCCCGCATCGAAATTCTGTTCCTTCAGGTCTTCTGGAGCTATCGGGAAGTCGGCTGGTTTAGTGTTGCACTGGCTCTTTCCGGCCTTGCTTCGCAAGGACCACTTCTTCTGACCGGCGCGTTCCTGCCCATGCTGGCGCGAAAACATGGCCAGGATGACAAAGCCGGATTGCAATCTGCGTTTACAAAGGGAACACGCCTGCTAGCAACGATTGCCCTTCCAACTTGCCTGGGAATGGCCGCAGTCGTGCCAGGTCTTGTAACGCTCCTCTATGGCCCAGAATTCGAACCGGCCGTCCCAGCGGCGATGATTATTGTGACTGCGGCTGCCTTTACGATTACCACGGTCATCGGTTCGCATCTCGTCAACGCACTCGGGCGCAGCGACTTCATTTTCTTTTCGTCGCTCTCCGGCGCCTTGCTGTCAACGATCTTCGGCTTCCTGCTGATCCCGGATTTTGGACTGGTCGGGGCAGCAATCTCGCGCGCCATCGTTCAACTTGCCATGGTGGCGATCGGCCTTTGGTTCATTACCGCGCAGCTCGGTTTCAGCTTCCCCTTTGGTGCGTTTCTACGCATTCTACTCGCGTCGCTTGCAGCTGCGGGTGCCGCGTTTGTGACCATCGGAGCCATAGGTCATCCGGCAGGACTGTTTGCAGCCATTGCCGTTGCTGCTTTCACCTACGTCCTGTGCCTCCGGCTGTTTGGCGCTACAAATGCAGACGATATCGCGCTGGTCCGCCGCTTGAGCGCACCCTTGCCCCAACCGTTTGCGCGGATGGTCGGCATTATTCTGTCCTTCATCCACCCGGGATCCCTAAGCCCGACAATCATCACGACCACGAGGTGAAACCATGCGAAGCGGAAATCTCAGAGCCGGCTGGTTCATCCATTTTCTGACTTTCACAGCGGCGAACCTTGCTGTGTTGCTACCGGCGGCAGCTGACCCCTACCGGCTTGCCACGCAAGACAGGATAGCCCTGAGAGTGGTCGAATGGCGTCCGGGCGAGGCGGAGGTCAAGGACTGGATCGCTTTGAATGGCACCTTCGTGATCAATGACGATGGCGCCATCTCGGTCCCACTCGTTGGCGAGGTTACGGCAATGGGCTTGACGACAAAGGAATTATCGGCCCGCATTGCACTCCTTTTGCAGCAAAGTGCCGGCCTCGCCAAGACGCCATCAGCGGCCGTGGAGATTGTCCAATACGGACCGATCTTCATTACCGGCGCCGTCGATAAGCCCGGACAGTATGCTTTCAGCCCGGATTTGACTGTGATGAAAGCAATAAGCCTCGCGGGCGGTTTCGAGCGAGAATCTGATGCCGCAGGCTCGCGGCTTGAGCGCGACAGGATTCAGGCGGCGGGCGTGCTCGGGGGCGCGGAACTTGATTACAACGGCCTGTTGATGCGCCGCACACGCCTGAGGGCTGAAAAAGATGGAAAACCGGATTTCGAGACACCCGAGGAATTACGCGGCGTGGACGGCGTCGAAGCCATCCACGCAGAGGAGCTCGATCTCATGAAGTTGCGCCGCGTCGAACTTGAAAGCAAGATTGCAGCCGCCAAGGGTATCGGCGATCTCTATGCGCACGAGATCGAGACGCTGCAAAACAAGATCAGTGCCCAACAACGGCAGGTCGAATTGGTGAAGAAGGAGCTTTCCAGCATCAATACCCTGGTCGACAAAGGCCTTATCCAAAGCTCGCGGCGCCTTTCACTCGACAGGGACGAAGCCGATGCGGAAACCAAGCTTTTGGATCTCGATTTTCAGTTGATCCGCGCCCGGCAACTTCTTGAAGAAAACAGGCGAGACGGCGAGGAGCTCATTAATTCAATGAATTCGCAAATCCAGACGGAAATGAACGAAGTTGTCAGGGACATCGCCAAGGCCGATCTCCAAACAAAGGTCGCTCGCCTGTTGATCGAGGAAACAGCCTACGAGAAGCAGCGTCAGATGATTGACGAAAAAAACGCCGACGACGCCATCCGATTTGAAATTGCGCGCCGCGGCGAAAACGGGGAAACTGTGCGGATCGACGTCTCGGCCGATTCAAAAATCGAGCCACGCGACCTGGTGGAAGTCATTGCTGGCCCCTCGAACGGCCTGAAGCTAAGGGCCGCCGTGCCAAGTCTAACGCGGTCCGATTTTGCTCTTTCCAAGGATCCGGAACACTAGGGAGACTTCCTCAATCAGTCGCCTGTTTTTCGCAAGCAATCAATACGATGACGCAGCTTTGGACAAGGGAGGAGCACACCGACCACATAAGCGACCTGCATCACCACGAATAGTCCAAGCACGGGCGCGAGTGATGCGAATGGGGAACCGGATTTATAGGTCAGCGCGAGATAGATCAGGCTGACAAGCACTGCAAATAGGAAAAAAGCGCCGATGCGCAAGAAAAACGCAGCAGCAAAGGACACAAGCCCCGCCGAAACAAATGCAACAGTCATCCTTTCACAACCTCGTTGGGCATGCCGGATGTCAGCAGAAGCCGTTCCAAAGCAGACATACCATAAAACTGTAATTTACAGAGAGAGCCCAAAGGACCGCGTTATGCCTGAATTTTTGTGAGCGTCCCATTTCGCACTGTTTGTGCTGAAGTTCCACGTCTTCGAGCACTTGTTTTTTTGGCCAAAGGGAGGCGCATTGATGCAACATGCCGGAAATGAACCGCGGGTGTATGATTACATCATCCTGGGCTGTGGGATTTCTGCCTTGACCGCAGCAAAACACCTGCTCGATAACAACGCGGTGCTGATCCTTGAAAGCTACAGGGTGCCGGGAGGCAATCACCAGTCCTATGTGATCGATGGGATGGAGTTCGACATCGGTGCCATCTGCTTCAATACAACCGACGAACAGTTCAAGCATTTTCCCGAACTGCTTGGCTCTTGCATACCCAAGGCCGTCGAGGTCAAGAAGATCTGCACAAACGGCTCGGTTGGCCGATACCCCTTCGACTGGCACGCGGAGGCCTCGTCGATGAGCTTGGCCGAACGCATATCTTGCCTTGTCAGCTTGGTGACATGCCGTCTTCGCAAGGGCGGGCAGGATGATGCACGCAGCTACGCCCAGTCACGGATCGGCGATTTACTGTATCAGCGGGTGGGCCTCGACCTCTATATAAAGCGTCTATTCGGGATCGATGCTGCACATATCGACTATGATTTCGCTTTAAAGCGGATGCAATGGCTTTCCCGCGAGACGTCACTCAGATTTCGCGTTCGCCGGCTCATCCGGAGAAAGATGAAACACATCCCGGTGTGGGGCGAAACGGTGGTGAGACCGCCCGGGGGATTTGGGTGCTACTACGAAAAAGCTCTCAGCAGGTTGAGAGATGAAGGCGTCGAATTTGTTCTCGACGAAAAAGCGCTCAAGATCGAAACTGCAGCCGGCATCACTGCGGTGACCACTTCGAACCGGACGTATCTTGCCAAAAAACTGATCTCGACGATCCCTTTGGATGATGCGTCGAAACTATGTGGGCTGCCGGAGACAACGTTGCCGACCGTCACACTTCTCAGCCTGTTCGTCGCGCTGCGCGGGTCTTGGTTGCCGGGCTGTTCCATCCTTTATAATTTTCATAAATTCGGAAACTGGAAACGCATCACCGTACATTCCGACTTTTACCCCGGCCCAGGTTCCTACGACAAACACTGCACTGTGGAAATCACCGTCCCGCCCGAGATGATGTCGCCGGCGCCGGCAGACGCTTTCGCGGATGTGGAAGCGCACCTGCGTGACATGAATATCATCGAGGGTGAGCTCGTCCTGATCGGCAGTTCCGAACTTAGGAACGCGTACCCAATTCCCCAAAAGGGGTTCAAGGCGCGCCGCGATGCGGCGATCGTCCGGCTTGCGTCCAAGGAAGTGATCTGCCTGGGACGACAAGGCAAGTTTGAGTACATCCCACATTCGAACGTCGCCGCCAAGGAAACGATCAACACATTGGAAAAGGCGCTCGAACCCGTGGAGCTGCCACAGCAACGAGAGCCTTCACTTGTTAAATTGCGCACCGAGTTGCCTGCGCTACCTGTTACAACGTGAGATCGTGACGCTGCAAGGTGCCGTCAAGTCAGTCGTGCGTTCCGGTGTTTGTAAAGCGCGTTGCCGCAATGCATAAAATTTTTGGTTTGGCGGTGCGATCCCCGGAACCTGAAGCGTCTTTGAGCGCGCTCAATCGTCTTTCATGATCTGTTTTATTGCGAGGGAACCATGCCCGTACCAGACCGCTATTCCATAGTCTTCGCTGACGAATTCGATCGTTTAAGCCTTGCCAACACGGCTACCGCAACGGCCAACTGGTACACCGCACAGGCGTGGGGTGGCGGCTTTGGCAGCGCCCAGTTCCTGCCGGCGGGCGCAAGCAATTCGCCGTTTTCGATCGTGCAGCAGGGAGGTCAAACTGCGCTCCAGATCGAACTGACGCGGAACGCCTCGGGACAGCTCCAGAGTGGGCTGATCTCAAATACCTTCCCAGACGGAACGAGCGCCACGCCCCAGGACGGTGATCCATATGGATATTATGAAATGCGCGCCTGGCTGCCTGCGGGAAAAGGCGTTTGGCCCAGTTTCTGGGCCAGCGAGAAGGAACGGCTCTCAGCAGCGAGAGATCATGTTTTTGAAGTTGATGTGCTGGAACAGCACGGTAGTGCGGTACCGGATCGATATGCCAGCATTCTGCACGACTGGAATTGGAATGGGACGGTGCTGGAAGGCCACACCAGCCAGTATCATCACAACGTCGTCGGCACCGGCGTCATGACGGCCGGGTGGCATACTTACGGCGTCGAAATCAGGCCCGATATGACGATATTCTACTTTGACGGCCGTGCCCACTTTTCCATTGCGACGCCGAAAGGCCTCGATACCGATCTGATGTTCATGATCGATCTGGCCGCGGGTGGCGGCTGGCCGATCGACCCAGCACTCGATCATCAAAAGATGTACATCGATTATTTCCGTGCCTATGAATTGAACGAGGCAGTCCCCCCACCATCCGGCGTGCTTGTGGGCACGAGCGGCAACGACACTTTCCTCGTTTCGGCGCCTACAACCCAAATTAAGGAACAAAGCGGAGGCGGCTTCGACACTGTATACGCGACTGTGTCCTACACTCTGCCCGATAATGTCGAAAAATTGCGTTTCTCGGGTCCGGGTGCCCTCAGCGCGACCGGAAACGGCGGAAACAACCAGCTGTATGGCAATGGCGATGCCAATGGCTTGGCGGGTTTGACAGGCGACGATTACCTTTATGGGGACGCTGGCAATGACACGCTCTTGGGCGGTGCAGGAAACGACAAGCTCTTTGGTGGAAACCAGAACGACGTGCTAACCGGCGGTCTTGGGATCGATCGACTGGACGGCGAAGGAGGATCAGACACTTTCCATTTTGATAGCGTAGCGGAAAGCCCATATTCCGCGCGGGACACGATCATCGGCTTTTCAGGCGCGAAAGGAGATCGCGTTGATCTGAGTGCACTTGATGCCAACACACTTGTCGGTGGCAATCAAGCTTTCAATTTCATCGGGTCGAGCGCCTTCACCGAGGCAGGTCAGGTTCGTTTCAGCGACGGGGTGCTTTCGGCCGACGTTAACGGCGACAGGATAGCCGATTTCGCCGTCAACATCGGCACGTCTTCGCTATTGTCCGGCTTTGTAATTCTTTGAAGGTCTTGGCCGAGCGCCTGCAGAGGGAGCGCGGCATCTCAAACTGAGCTAGGTCCCTTGTGTTCACAACCCGGCATGATCTGTCGAAGGGGTGATCACAGTCGCCGGAGAAGTCCTTCGTTGGAACGATCACGTCCGCAAAAAATCTCCGGCCGTTGGATGTAATGCTTGGGCAAGCAGTCTGCATGTCTGCGGCAATTCCGGATTGGAAACTACGGAACGAATGCACTCGGTCTGAGTTGAGTATTACTATCAACCCAACAAGGACACCACCATGGCTGAGAAAACACTGGACGATTTGTTTCTTGATACGCTCAAGGATATCTACTTCGCAGAAAAACAGATCCTGAAAGCGCTGCCGAAAATGGCTCGTGCCGCGCAGTCACCGGACGGCAAAGCCGCGTTCCTAAAGCACAAGGACGAGACGGAAGGCCAGATTGAACGCCTGCAGCAGGTGTTCGAGATTATTGGCAAACCCGCTCGCGGAAAAACGTGCGAGGCCATTCAGGGCATCATTGCCGAAGGCGAGGAAATCATTGAGGAGTTCAAGGGTTCCGTAGCACTCGACGCTGGCCTCATCTCTTCGGCTCAGGCAGTCGAGCACTATGAAATTGCCCGCTACGGCACATTGAAGTCGTGGGCGGCGCAGCTTGGTTACACCGATGCCGTCGCACTGTTCGACGCCAATCTGCAGGAAGAGTTGGCCACTGATCAGAAGCTGACCCAGCTCGGCGAAGCTTCGGCGAACCCGAAGGGCGCTAAAGTGAAAGCCGCCTGATTTCGTCGCAGTCACCAAACCCAGGGCCGTCTCTACGAGGCGGCCCTTATTCTTTCCATTCACCTACCTTATTATCCACCAGGTTGGGAATGGGGTGCATCGACAGGCGTCGATCCCCGAGGACCGGGGACGAAGGACTGATTGTTCCCAAGAGGAGAAACCGAACCATGCCCTTTACAGCCAGCGCGAAATCAGACGCGCATATCCTCTTCAATGACCAGCGGCCATCACCGCAAGACCTGACAGAGGAAAGCGTTGTCGGGTTTGTCAGCGCGCTATGTTTTCGCCCCATCGGTGATGGCGAAATGGTCATGCGGCTGGCGGGAGAAGACGGCGGACATATTGATCTCCGCACGAATCCAGTATGTGCCGGGAGGCTCGCAATCGCGCTGCTTGATCTCATCAACCAGAATGGCTGGTTTGACGTCGATCTGCGCGTGACCGAAGGTGGATCGGAGATCGCGCGGATCAAACCCCTGGCAAGCAAGACATTTGTCTGCGAAGCTTGAAATTACTGATCCGGTACACCATCGATGGTTTCCAACCAAAAGCCTTGAAAAGGGCCGGTTGACGAACTGATAGAAAGTGTTCGGTCACCACGCTCTTTCCGCACCGCCATGAAAGATCGGATGTTCAGTCTGTCCCCGCTGAAAATGCGCAAATGCCTGTTCGGTCGCAGCTTCGAGTTCTGCCTCGCCAATCTGCGCCGAGGTGATGATCTGATGCGCAAATTCCTCATCAGTTGTCGCCGACCTCGCATTCCCGTGTGCCAGCAATTCAGCCATCGACATTTTGTCGGTGTGAATAATCAGCTTCCTAGCAGCCACGGCGTCCTGCACGATACCTGATCCTTGCAAACCATACACCGACACATCATAGGGCAGCAGCACCGCATCGACCGACTGGAAGAGAGCCAAAAATTCGTCCGGGGGCATTCTGGCTGAATGCATTTCGACCTGAACCTTGCCGTCACCGGGATCAAAACCAGTCAAACCCTTGTACGCGCCTCTTTCGAAATCGTTTTCTGAACCTTGGACGACGAATTCGATTTCGGCGAAGTTGCCTCGATTTGCTTTTGCTGTGGCTTCAACGATCCCAGCAAGCCTGTGGCTTCCCTTATCCGACCGCGGCGCCCCGAACACTCCAACCCGGAATGCGCCCCTCCCGCCTATTCCCCGGGATCGAATTGCAGTGAGTTCGACGCTGCAAGGGAGATAGAAATAGGGCTGTATCGCGAGACCAAACCGTTCCCGTACATATCCGGCAAGTTCCTCTGTCTCCGAGTACAGAGCCAGTCTATCTGTCCTCACCCTAGACGCGACATCCAGCCGCCGCTTGCGGATACCGTCGTCGGGTTCGCCAAAGTCAGGGCTTAAAAAGCGCAAGCAGAATTTTGGAGCGGTGTCTTTCTTGTTGTCGATAAGCGCCAGCGCCGCCTCAAGCATGTTCAGGTCGGCGGTCGGAATAATCACCAGATCATCCCGGTTGAGGCCCAACCGTTCGCACGTCTCCCCAAGCGTATCAGCCAAGGGTGATGCTCGATGTTTGAAGAAAGTGCCATTCGCAGCCATCGTCAGGCACGCGGCAAGCTTTTGGAGGGTATTTCCATACTTGGCGCGCGTGGCAAGTTTTGTCAGCCTGACAGCGTTATCGCTGAATTTACCCGCCGCAGGCCCGAGAAAATCGTCGTAGGTTTCGCCCGCAAGCAGATGCAGCGAATAGTTCGGCAACAGGCGTTGCAACGCCCATATCTGTGTCTGGAAATGTCCGTGGTTGCGAACAAGCTTCCTTTCCACAACGAGCATTCTGCGAGATTGAAGTAAAGCCGGCGCTTCAGGTTGTTCGAGCAATTGAGATTCTTTCGTTATCAAGGGCTTCAGGTGAAACCTGTGAGATTGACCCGTGTGGATCTCATGATGGGATCTCATGTGCAAGCTTCTTGCATTTGGCGTAGACTTCAAGTAGCCGCTAATTGAAAGATTTAATTGAGCGCCAATCAAAGCAGGTTAATGACATGGGCATTAGAACTTGGCTGGGACTAAAGAAGAAACGCGCTTCACTGGAGCACCCGCCCTTTTGGAATGAGCATAGCTTTTCCCAGTTGCAACAGGACCGATGGGTTTTGTCGGAACTTGGCGGAAAGCGGGGTGGCTTCTTTGTCGAGATCGGCGCCTTCGATGGCAAAGAGCTCAGCAACACTTATCTTCTTGAAACCGAATTCGATTGGAAGGGCATTTTGGCAGAGCCAAATCCCTTGCTTGCCGATGGCATTCGCAAAATCAGGAAAGCCTCGCTTTACACCCAGCCCGTTGATGCGGTTACGGGCAAATCGGTGACGATGCGCTTTGTCGCCGATCAGCCTGAGTTTTCATCCATGGCCGATCACGCGTTCAAGGATCGCCATGCCGATACGAGGAGGAAGGAGAGCGTTGAGATCGTGCAGACCACGATCAGCCTCAACGAACTGCTCCAAGCCCACGGCGCACCCTCCGATATTGATTTCATCAGCATCGATACCGAGGGCAATGAGCCGGATATCCTGTCCACGTTCGATTTCGACAGGTTTAAGGTCCGCCTTTTCTGCATCGAACACAACAACACGGACGCAAACGAAAACCTGGACAAGATCCTTCTGACAAAAGGGTACGAGCGCGTTTACCGTGAATGGTCCAGATGGGACGCATGGTACCGGAAACTCTAAATTGCGCCGAGACGCTGACAGGAGCGTGCTCAACAGCTGCCGTCAGCCTTCGCTAAGGACTGTTGACGAACGGCCTAGCAACGACGCGACGTCTTCGGCCTGATTGGCAGAGAATCCAATATTTCCAGGACTCTTAAAGTCCTTTGCCGGGTGCCCGGTCTGACTATTAAAAGGCGTAGAGAATGCGGATACTGAAAAAACTGCTGAAAAAGAGCCTGGCGTCCTATTCTCCGAGAGTTTACTGCAGTCCGGCGACACTTGATAAGGCAAGTATCGTCATAGAAAGATACAGGGAGATCATTTCCGACCCTCTCAACCTGTTGATCAGCAAGGTTCCGCAAGCCGGGTACGTGGACGGCGACAGATGTGTGATCCTCCACAACGGTCACCGCGTCGCTGTCGAGGGCGATCTCGCGTACTATAAGGATTTTAGCGATATTCTCATTTTGAACAGGGGCGTTCATGAGCCGCTGGAGGAATATTGTTTTCAAGAAACATTGAAGAAGATCAAATCCGGCTCGCCGAAAATGATAGAGCTCGGCGCCTACTGGGCTCACTATTCAATGTGGTTTCTGCAACATTTTCCAAATGCACACTGTGTCATGGTCGAACCGGATGAAATCAACCTGCGGTGTGGTCAAAACAATTTCAAGATAAACAACTATTCTGGTGAATTCGTTCAGTCCTTCGTGGGGTCGAACGCTTTTGAGCTTGATGCATTCACCACGGAACGCAAAGTGGACCGGCTCGATATCCTGCATTCCGATATCCAAGGATATGAGGTGGAGATGCTGCGGGGAGCCTCGAATTTTCTAAGAGAAAAACGGATAGACTACGTTTTCATTTCGACTCACAGCCAGAAACTGCATACGCAGGTGGCCGATATTCTTGCCGATCATGGATATCGAATTGAAATCTCTGCAGACTTCGACAATCAGTCAACTAGCCTTGACGGGTTTATTCTCGCATCTTCCCCCACCGTGCCCCCCGTCTTTGCTGGGTTTGTTCCATTAGGTCGCCTTGACATCGCAATGGCGGGCCCAGAACAGCTTGTCGCCTATCTCGCCTCGGTCAGAGGACACTAGGCAGGAGCCATTCCGATATCACTCGCTAACCCAGATCGAGGTTGCGTCCTGGACAACTTTCTTGATCCTACAATTGTCCCGCCATTCCCGGCCGATGTCGCGGATCACCGGTTTCTGCTGGGGCGAGAAAATAAAGTTCTTGTTCGGCTTTGCGAGCCGTTCCAGCGGAGCGTTGACGCCGGAATAAAATTGCTTCTCCGGATCACGGGTTTCGTCCATGAGGCCCGCCGCTTGGCGCGCAAAATCACCGCGCAGCACTGAGGGCGATGTGGTGAATTTGGGAAACTTCCGAAACAGAGGGATATTCACGCCAAACACCCGCGCATATTCATTTCTTTGGTGGAGGTGCCCTTTCCTGGCGATGTCCCAATGTTGGTCCGCCGTGTGAAACGATACCTGCATGACATGCGGGTCGTGGAAGGGCTCCATGAGCTGCTTGTCAAGACGGTCTAGAGCAACCCAGTCATCCTCAAGGTGGAACACGTAATCCGAGAGCGTATGGCTCCAGAGCCTTTTTACGGCCGCGCAAAACCCTGGTTTCTCCGGCCGGAAGAAATGGGCCGAAGGAAAGCAGAGTTTGACAAGATGCATGCAATCACGCTCGTCCTGTTCTGTTCCAAAGATCGGATCAATATTGACGAATACGTTTTGAAATACGAAGTTGGGGAAGACGTCTCTTTCGAAACTCTCCAGCGTTCTTTGCAGAAGATCTGGCCTTCTGCCCAAGACAATGCATAAATCAATCGTCAGGCTGTGGGATTTCTCATGCATTTCGCAGCTCTATCTCGTCTATCGGGACGATACCTCGATCGCCCAGGATCGGAATGCAATTATCAATGTTCGACCGCTGTGTACAGGATTGCGTAATTCGACCGGGCATATGCTTTGAAGGTGGCCGCTCAACCCCAGGGCTGATGACGAAATGAGGAAAAACGCTGATTTAGCCGGAAAGAGCCCCAAGCTTGGCTAAGTCTAAAGCTTGCCTGAAACCCAAGACAAGTTATAGAACGCCACGACAACGGGCCAGACATCTATTCCTGTTGGAGAGTGAGGATGAGTTGACAAAGACAGCATTGATTACGGGCGTAACCGGTCAGGACGGAGCCTATCTGGCACGGCTTCTGCTTGATAAGGGGTACACGGTTCATGGCGTCAAACGGCGGTCCTCCTCGTTCAATACTGGCCGCATAGAGGGAATATATCAGGATCCGCACGAAACGGATCCACGCTTTATCCTCCACTACGGGGACATGACGGATGCGACCAATCTGATCAGGATCGTGCAGGAGACCCAGCCCGACGAGATCTACAATCTTGCTGCGCAGAGCCATGTCCAGGTTTCGTTCGAGACACCGGAATATACCGCCAATGCTGATGGCACCGGAACGCTTCGACTTCTCGAAGCGATCCGCATTCTGGGACTGGAAAAGAAAACCCGCTTCTATCAAGCCTCCACATCCGAACTGTATGGGCTCGTCCAGGAAGTGCCCCAAAGTGAAAAAACGCCATTTTATCCACGTTCACCCTATGCGGTTGCAAAACTTTATGCCTATTGGATCGCCGTGAACTACCGCGAAGCCTACGGAATACATGCGTCCAACGGCATCCTGTTCAATCATGAAAGCCCCCTGCGAGGCGAAACGTTCGTGACGCGCAAGATTACCCGCGCCGTCGCAGCCATCTCGCTGGGCAAGCAGCAAAAGCTCTATCTTGGAAATCTCAATGCCCAGCGCGATTGGGGTCACGCGAAGGAATATGTCCGCGGCATGTGGTTGATGCTGCAGCAGGACGAGCCCGATGACTATGTGCTCGCCACCGGCAAGACCACCATGGTGCGGCAGTTTGTCGAATGGGCATTTAATGACGTCGGTATCGATATCAAATGGGAGGGAACTGGGGTCGACGAAATTGGCTGTAATGCAGCCACCGGCGACATTCTGGTCGAGGTAGATCCGCGCTATTTTCGTCCGACGGAGGTCGAACTACTCCTTGGCGACCCAGGCAAGGCTAAGGAAAAGCTCGGGTGGGTTCACGAGACCAGCGTACGTGAATTGGTGACGGAAATGGTCCGGGAAGATTACAAGCTCATGCAGGCTTCTGCAGTTTTAAAGGGCGCCTGATGTTTGAACTTGCCGGGAAGCGCGTGTGGGTTGCAGGTCATGGCGGAATGGTTGGCGCAGCGGTTGTCCGGCGTCTTGCCACTGAAAACTGTGAGGTGGTGACCGCCGGGCGCAGCGCGGTTGATCTCAAACGCCAGACCCAAGTGGAAGCGTATTTGAAGGATGTCAGACCCGATGCGATCGTCTTGGCGGCAGCACGAGTTGGCGGTATACTTGCCAACAGCACCTACCCTGCCGACTTCCTTTATGACAACCTGATGATAGAAGCGAACATCATGCAGGCGGCGCATGAAAACGATGTCGGACGCCTCCTGTTTCTCGGCTCAAGTTGCATCTACCCAAAGCTAAGCACCCAGCCGATTACCGAAGACTCCCTGCTGACCGGCCCCCTTGAACCCACGAATGAGGCCTATGCAATCGCCAAGATTGCAGGAATAAAGCTGGCGCAAGCCTACCGCCGGCAGCACGGCCGTGACTACATTTCAGCAATGCCGACAAATCTCTACGGGCCGGGCGATAATTTCGATCTGACGACCAGCCACGTGATACCCGCTCTTATCCGGAAAGCGCATGAAGCCAAGCGAACCGGTGACAAGCAGGTTACCGTCTGGGGCACCGGCGCGCCGCGCCGGGAGTTCCTTCACGCAGACGATTGTGCTGATGCGCTCGTGTTTCTTTTGAAGACATACTCGGGCGACCAGCACGTCAACGTTGGATACGGGGATGATGTGACGATTCTGGAGCTCACCAAGCTGGTATGCGACATTGTCGGTTTTACTGGTGCGATCGTTCAGGATCTCTCCAAACCTGATGGTACACCCCGCAAGCTCATGAATGCGGACAAGCTGAAAGACATGGGCTGGTCTCCGTCCATCCCGTTGCGGAAGGGACTTGAAGACACGTATCAGTGGTTCCTGGGGTCTTCTTCGAAAAGAACCTAATGTACCTCACCATAATTATCCACGTGCTTTGATGGAGCGCGGCGCGGCTCAAGGTACCCATACACGAGGTTGCTGCTCCGCCGGCGACGCACGCCACCGCTTCGAGACGCTCGGCCGGACGCGGTTCATCACCGATCCAGCCGACCTAGCTGCAACGCTAACGCGCCATGCGCTTCCCAAGGCCTGGGCGCCTGCGCCATACTGCAGTCCGAGTTCCAAGAGTTCGCCAACGCCTGCCACCTTGGACCGCGACCACGATGCCGACGCGAGGCGCCAACCGCGACGCGGCGGGCTCGAACTCTAGACCCAGGGTCCCTTGGCGGGTCGGCTCGATAACCTTGGGGCCGTTAGTTTCAGTCCAATGCAGCGAGAACATTGGCGGGGAATGTTCTGAGATCGTCCAGACAACATTGACGCTGCCATCTTTTTCACGAAGCGCACCGTACTTGATGGCATTCGTGATCAGTTCATGGATACAAAGAGCAATCGTCGTCGCGGCGCGTCACAAAGGGCCGGAGAGCTGCTGGAACCGGATGCACTGCGGAAGGTTTACTGTAACCAACTTTAAGGATAGCGCCATGAACAAACTTGCCCTTGCTATTGTAATCGCAGCCTCCGCCGCCTCACCTTCACTCGCCATCTCGCGCCTTAATCCCCTGTCTATGAGCTGCGAGCGCGCGCGGGCGGCTGTCCACAATCAGGGCGCGGTGATCTTCCGGTGGGCGTCGCCGCGTGGTCTTCCCCTATATGACCGATTCGTTCGCGACAGCGGCTACTGCGACGGCAACCAGTATGCGGAGTGGAAGAACATTCCGACTCGCGATGACAAGACGTGTCCGGTCTTAAACTGCCAGAGCATCGACAACCTTGATGGGACCTTCATTATCCCTAATCATAGGCTCTGACCTCATCAAGCTGAGACGAAAATGCCGGTCGCACCGCTTGCATCACCTGTCTCGGCCTGATCTGAAGCGCATCGCCGCGCTGCTTTCCCTGCCGCTCCGTCAGGTCGAAAGCTGCCACGAAAGATCGTCATCTGGGCGATGAACTATTGGGCGCCGACCGACGGCACGATATTGGAATTCGAAAGCGCACCTTCAATCGCCGAGATTGTCCAGAACCAACTGGCCGGCACGCGTCTTTTCCGCACCTTCAATGACCCCGCTATTATGAGACTCAGCAGGGCGCACGCCCGCATGGCGATCCGAACGGCAGGCCCTTGCGCTGGCGGGCAACGATGCCTGAGCCCGCGCGGTTGTCGCCGGGTTCATCGACCGGATGGGCTATGATCCGGTCGACGCCATACCGCTCCCGGCAGCCGCCGCTTCGGGATCGGACGCCCATGTTCGGAAGCGAATTCCGCCGCCGTGTGGCACTGGACTAATCCGCAAAAGGGACAAGGGCGGCATCCGCAATGAAAACTTGACTGCTCATCTTAGTTAGGTGTTTCACGATCCACCCGCTTTTCGGGCTAAATGCCGATGGGAGGCCACCCGATGGGGATATCCACTAGCAATCTGATACCGCCGGGCGGAATGACGGCCGATGATCTCGTGCGCCTCGGCGCCGAGTTCGCGCTCGGGGCCGAGCCGGTCGATATGGCACCGGAGGAAAAGAGAACGCCCATCTACACCGGGCGTCTGGTGGCCTCGGAGGTGCAGCCCGGCCTGCGGATGAGCGCGGCCGACGTAACCTATGTCTGCGATCAGATCTTTACGGTCGAGATGGAGCCGGCGCTCGTTTGCGGCATCATGCTGTCGGGGGCGCCGGTGGAGACGCAGGTCGAAGGTTACGGCTCCTTCACGCGCTACCCTCATCAGGTTTCATTGATGGGGATCAACAACCCGATCCGCTACAGCACGCCGCTGACGCGCGGCCAGCGCGTGCGCTCCGTCGGGTTTGTGCTGCAGCCCTCGTTTTTCGACCGGTTCAGCCAGGACGTGGAGGATGACGGCCTTTTTGCCCTGCGCGATCTGATGTCGGGTGGCTTCCGCACCGCCGCCATCACTCATTCGCCGCGCATCACGGAGATAGCCAAGCGCTGCATCGATCATCCCTATGGCGGGCACCTCGGCAAGCTCTTCCTGGAAAGCAGCGCGCTTGCCTATGTCATTGAGGCCGCGCAGGCCCTTAAGTACGGGCGTCGGCTGGTGGCCCTTCTGGGACGGCGGGAATACGACCGCGTCATCCATGCCCGCGGAATACTCGACAGCGATCTGGTCGATACGCCGACGACGCTTGAGCTTGCACGTCGCGTCGGCATCAACGTGACGACGCTGCAGACCAATTTCAAGA
Organism: Pararhizobium sp. DWP3-4; assembly: GCF_049898205.1. Classification (NCBI taxonomy): domain Bacteria; kingdom Pseudomonadati; phylum Pseudomonadota; class Alphaproteobacteria; order Hyphomicrobiales; family Rhizobiaceae; genus Pararhizobium; species Pararhizobium sp. DWP3-4. Next base: position 374,131 of record NZ_JAFCXF010000005.1, read on the forward strand.
CCGCCTTCGGCAGGACCATTTTCGCGCATGTGCGCGAACAGCGGCTGATGATGGCAAGGGTTCTCCTGCAGGAGTACCGGCTCTCCGTCGCCGAGGCGGGCCGTAAGGTCGGATTTTCCCGCGCTTCCGCCTTCAGCGCCGCCTACAGCAAGCATTTTGGCCATCCGCCCCGTGCGGAATTCGTCTAGATACCGATTGTCGAGATGTCGAGCCCCAACATAATCGCAAGCAGTGCTTTCACCGGCTGGTCTGTCAGGAGCCCGGTCAGACATGCGAACGCGAAAATTATCAGCGCGACATATTCGACGGGCCAAACGCCAAGGCCCAACTCGCCAGAACCGGCGCTGCCAGCACTATTCCGGTGGTCGCGATCGCAGACCCGACGAAGGACGTCCAGGCAGAGAGAGAAAGAGCAATGCCCGCCTAGCCCTGACGGGCGAGCGGATATCCCTCTAGCGCGGTCATGACCGGGACCAGCATCGCGACCGCGTTGATCGGCCCCAGTCGTCCTGGCAGGACCCCGACCATCGCGCCCTTCCCAAGTAACCGAACATCAAGAAACATCTTCCTGCGCGAAAGAACCATCGAGCATGGCCTGAAGCTCGCTTTTCCCTACACCCGAGAGGTATGGTTTAAACAGGCTTGCAACCTGCTTTAGTCCCCAGTCGAGATGCTCTGGTGTCAGCTCCTCAATACCTTCTTGCAAGCTGAGGTATACGGCCCAGTAGGTCGATACGATCCAGACATTGGCCAGCAGCTGTGGCGCATCGTCGACTGGGACATCTATCAAGGCCGCGGCTGCCATTTGATGGAGCATCCCTTCCACGACAACGCGCATATCCATGCTCAGCGCACGCGTTGGCTCACGCAGCGACGGAGCAATAGCGATCACGCCGGGCGGATTCCGGAAAATGTAACGGTGGGCCCAGACGATCGAAAACCAGCGCTGCATGAATTTCGAGTAAGTACCGGGCTCGGTGGTGGAATTCGACGCGGCTTGGTTCATGAACCGGGAGGCGTCCCCCTCCAGTTTTTTAAACAGAGCCTCTAGAAGAGCTTCTTTTGTTTTAAAGTAGTAATAGAGGTTGCCCTCATTGATCCCGACGGTGCGCGCTATTTCCGCGGTCGTGACCCGGTCCGGTCCCCTGTCGTTGAAAAGAACCAGGGTGGCTTCCAGGACCCGATCACGCGTACTGACACGTCTCATTTTCCCTCCATCGTCGCCCCCGGCCATGTCTCACCCCTTGCAAACCTAAGGTACACACCTTATTTCAGTTAAGGCGGCTACCTAAACGGGTACTTCATCGTCGAAACGCGATCAAGGATTAGAGGCATGGCCACGGCGATTGAGAATGACAGCGAGTTGAAGACGAACTTTCCCCTGACGCCACAGTCGACGCTTGGCGCGCTGGTGGCAATCGTCCGCAACCCTCTTGACGCTCTGCCCCCTTCGATCTTCAAAGAGCCGCTTGTTTTCTCGAAAACTGCTGGCGAAGTGAAGGTCTATCTCGCAGACCCCGTTTTGATTCATGAAGCGCTGGTGAAAAACGCAGACTCGTTGGGCAAGGGCGACCAGGTTCGCCGCGCTCTCGGACCAGCCCTCGGTGAGGGTCTACTGACTGCGGACGGCGCGCATTGGAAGTGGCAACGTCAGTCGGTTGCAGGCGCCTTTCGGCACGACAATCTCCTTGAGCTGCAACCAACGATGATTGACGCCGCAGAGCGTACGCGCAACCGATGGCTTGAGAAGGGTCACGGAACCATCGATGTCGGCCACGAGATGATGCGCACCACGTTCGACATTATCGTCGAGACGATGATGTCCGGCGGCGATGGTATCGATGTGGAAAAGGTCGAGACAGGTATTTCCGACTTCCTCACGCCGACCGGCTGGGCTTTCGCGCTCGGCCTTATGCACGCTCCCGAGTGGATACCCTATCCTGGTCGCGGCAAGGCGAAGGCAGCCGTCGCGTTCCTGCGGTCCAGCCTTTCGAGCGTGATCGAGGAGAGGCGGAGAAGCCCGGATGACCGCCATGACCTGGTGAACATGCTTCTCGCGGCCTCGGACCCTGAAACAGGAAGAACAATGAGTGACGCGGAGATCGTCGACAACCTCATGACATTCGTCACGGCAGGCCACGAGACGACGGCACTTGGCCTTGCCTGGACGTTCGATCTCCTCTCCCGTCATCCCGACGTCGAGGGCAAGGTACTGGCCGAAATCGACGCTTTGACTGAGGGGCGGCCTGTAGCTGCGGATGACGTTTCGAAGCTGATCTATACCCGGCAGGTGTTTTCCGAGGCGATGCGCCTCTATCCACCCGCCCCGATGATCACGAGAACAGCGCTCAAGAACTTCCAGCTGGGCAAGTACCTGATTCCGGCGGGCACAGTGCTTATTGTGCCGATTTACGCTATTCATCACCACGCGTCACTCTGGACGGATCCAGAGGTGTTCGATCCCGGGCGGTTCAGCCCGGAGGCTGCAAGGGCACGACACCGTTATGCTTACATGCCGTTTGGCGCCGGGCCTCGCGTCTGCATTGGCAGTGCTTTCGCGGTGATGGAGGCCGTCGCCATTCTTGCGGTGCTGCTTCAAAAGGTTCGGCTTACTGCAATCGAGCCCCAAGCACCAAAGCCTATTATGAAGGTGACTTTGCGCCCGATCCGGCGGCTCAACATGCACCTCGTCGTGCGCTAGGGTCGAATGCGCTGAGCGGGCAGGAGCTCGCTTGACCGATGCGTATATCTGCGATTAAAGCCTGACATACACACTGCGGCCAGCCTTTTATCTTTCCGGGCAAAAGAAGGGGTCTCCTCAATGTCAGTCATCCACCGCAACAACGTAAAAATCACCGGCAACGGTACGAAGACGATGCTGTTCGCCCATGGGTTCGGGTGCGATCAGAACATGTGGCGATATGTGGCGCCGCAATTCCAAAACGACTTCCGCGTCGTGACCTTCGACCATGTCGGCGCCGGCGGCTCTGATCTTTCCGCCTACGATTTTCAAAAATACGCCACGCTAGAGGGCTACGCCTCCGACATCCTCGAGATCGGGCAGGAGCTTGGGATCGAGGACGGCATTTTCATCGGCCACTCCGTGAGTTCCATGATGGGCGTGCTCGCCTCGTTGAAGGCGCCGGGCATGTTTTCCAAGCTGGTGCTTGTTGGCCCATCGCCCCGATATGTCAACGACGGCGACTATCACGGCGGCTTTACCCAGGAGCAGGTCGATGAACTGCTGGAATTTTTGGACAGCAATCATATGGGCTGGTCGCAGGCCATGGCGCCCGTGATCATGGGCAATCCCGAACAGCCCGAGCTCTCCGAGGAGCTGACCAACAGTTTCTGCAAGACCGATCCCGAAATTGCGAAGCATTTTGCCCGCGCGACGTTCACGGCAGATAACCGCGCCGATCTCGACAACGTCACGATTCCTTGCCTGATCCTGCAATGTGCGGAGGATGTGATCGCCCCTGTATCCGTCGGCCACTATCTGCATGCCAAACTGCCGGACAGCAAGCTGGTCTTGATGAAAGCCACCGGCCACTGCCCGAACCTCAGCCATCCCAAAGAGACGACTGGGGCAATCCGGTCGTTTGTAGGCGTCGAATGAACCCGATCACTGGCAGTGATGTCGATGATCTCGTCGACCTCTTCGAGAATGCGCCCTGCGGCTACATCTCGGCGGCTCCCGAGGGGCACATCATGCTTGCCAATAAAACACTCGCCTCATGGCTTGGCATGTCCAGCGAAAAGATCGTCGGCCGCAAGTTAATCGATTTCCTGACCATGCCCGGGAAGATCTACTTCGAGACGCATTTTGCGCCGCTGGTGGCGATGCAGGGCGCCTTCAACGAAGTCGCGCTCGACATGGTGAAGGCGGACGGCACCCGCCTGCCTGTGCTGGTCAACGCTGTTGCACGGATCGCGGAAGGCGGAGGCGTCAGGTTCATCCGGATCACCATTTTCAACGCTACCGATCGGCGTCGATACGAGAAGGAACTGCTTGAAGCACGCGCAGTGGCGGAACGCTCTGCGACCGCTCTGAGAGACCTGAACGCGAGCCTCGAAGAGCGTGTCGCTGCGGCCGTGCAGGAGAAGCTTGCCGCGGAAGGCGCGTTACATCAGGCTCAAAAGATCGAGGCTCTGGGTCACCTCACCGGTGGTGTTGCCCACGACTTCAACAACATGCTCGCCGTCGTGATCGGCGGCCTAAACATGGCGCAGCGCCGAATCGAGCGAGGCGCTCTGGACGACATCCCGAAACTACTCGCGGCTGCCCTCGATGGCGCCAACCGCGCCGCCACGCTGACCCAACGGCTTTTAGCCTTCTCCCGGCAGCAGCCGTTGTCTCCCGAAGCGCTGGACGCCAATAAGCTGGTGGCGAACATGGCGGAAATCCTTGCCTCGACTCTCGGCGAGATCATTCAAAAGGAAACGGTCCTGGCGGCGGGACTTTGGCGCACGAAGGCAGACGCGAACCAGCTGGAAAACGCCGTCCTCAATCTAGCCGTCAACGCCCGTGACGCCATGCCTGATGGCGGCAAGCTCACGATCGAGACAGCAAATGCCCATATCGATGAAACTTACGCTGCGGAGCATGACTTAACGCCCGGCCAGTATGTAATGATCGCCGTGACCGATACGGGCTGTGGAATGCCGCCGGGGGTCATCAAGAAGGCGATCGACCCATTTTTTACGACCAAGCCGGTGGGCAAGGGAACCGGCCTCGGCCTCAGCCAGGTCTTCGGTTTTGCCAAACAATCCGGCGGGAATATGAAGATTTACTCCGAGGTCGGAATCGGCACGACGATGAAGATCTACCTGCCGCGAGAGTATGGAGCAGAAGACACCGCGCAGCATGTGAGGAACGACAGCGTGCCCGGCGGGTCTGCAAGCGACGTCGTTCTTTTGGTTGAGGACGACGCCAGCGTCCGGGAGGTCCACAGCCGAATGCTGGAAGAGCTCGGTTATACGGTTATCGCCGTCGACAGGCCCTCCGCGGCTCTCGCCGTCATCGACGAGCGTCCCGATGTCAAGCTACTGTTTACCGACATTGTAATGCCGCAGATGAATGGCCGGGAGCTTGCGGATAGGGCGAGGGTCAAGCGACCCGGATTATCGGTGGTATTTACAACGGGATATAGTCGCAACGCGGTTGTCCATAACGGAATCCTAGATCCAGGCGTCATCTTTCTCCAAAAGCCTGCCACGCTTGGTGACCTCGCCCGAAAATTACGCACTGCTCTTGATGCATGACAGGCCTCGGAGTCCCTGTGCTGCTGCGAATCGAGCTCTTCGCAACGTGGCGACAGCATTTGACACGCGGGGGTTATAGCTGACGACCCCACACAGGTGTGGGTCGACATCATGATTACAAGATAAATCGGTAACAGCACGGATCGAGACGGCACAGCTCGGATATCAATCTCGGCATGGAACCGTGTGACGCCCTTCACACTACAGAAAATCGTCTCGCCTTGGCGTGAACGTGTCGATTAACAATCCCTCCTCGAGTGCCACAACGCCGTGGACGAGATTTGGAGCGACGATGAAGCTGCTTCCGGTGGGCAGCGTGCTGGTAGCGCCGTCGACGGTTACCTCGAAAGAACCCTTAGCAACGTAGCTGACCTGCGTATGGGGATGGGAATGAAGCGCGCCGATCGCGCCCTTGTCGAAGCTGAAGGCAACAAGCATCATTTCCGGGCGGTGCGAAAGAACGGCGCGGCGGTTGCCGGGCGATGTTTCCGTCCAGGTAAGGTCGTGAGGCAATGTGGTGTGATCGGACATCCGTACTCCCATTATCGTGCCAGCCATCCGCCATCAACAGGAAGGACAGTGCCATGCACATAGTCCGACGCGCGGGATGCGAGGAAGATGGCCGCTCCCGCCATATCATCCGCCCGCGCCCAGCGTCCGGCCGGAATGCGTTTGAGGATATCGGCATTACGTTCGGCATCCGCTCGCAACGCCGTCGTGTTGTTGGTCTCGACATAACCAGGGGCTATGGCATTGACGTTGATGCCTTGCGCCGCCCATTCATTGGCCATCAACCGCGTAAGCCCCGCAAGACCGCTCTTTGAAGCGGTGTAGGATGCAACCCGAATGCCGCCCTGGAACGACAGGAGGGACGCAATGTTGATGATCTTCGCAGAGACCTTTTCGGCCATCGCCATTCTTGCAAAGGCCTGGCAGAGAAAGAATGCCGATTTAAGATTGGTATCCATGACGGCGTCCCAATCTTCCTCGGTAAAGTCGATCGTATCGGCCCGGCGGATAATCCCGGCATTGTTGACTAGAATATCGGGACGTTGCCGGATGGAGCAGGCACCCGCGATGACGGCGCGCACTTCATCCATTGCGGAGAGATCGGCCAAAAGCGGGTAAAACACGCGGCCCGTGGCGGTCACAAGGCGCGCGGTGTCCTCCATCGGCGAGCGCCCGACGCCGATGATGTCGGCGCCCGCTCCAGCAAGACCGGCGGCGATCGCCTGGCCGATACCGGTATTGGCGCCGGTGACGATGGCGCACCGGCCGGAAAGATCGAACGGGTTCATCGCAGACTTTCCATGGGGATCTTGTCCATATCGGTGAAGCTCATGTTATCGCCGGCCATCGCCCAGATGAAGGAATACCGGCCGGTGCCGGCGCCGGAGTGGATGGACCACCCCGGCGACAGCACCGCATCATGGCTCTTCAGCACGAGATGCCGCGTTTCGTGCGGCTCCCCCATGAAATGGAAGACGCGGGTCGCCTCTTCCATGCCGAAATAGAGATAGACCTCCATACGCCGGTCATGCACATGCGCGGGCATGGTGTTCCAGACCGATCCCGGCTCGAATATGGTGAGACCGACCAGGAGCTGGCAGCTGTTGCAGACATCCGGATGCACATACTGGTTGATCGTTCGGGCGTTGGCCTCTTCGGCCGAGCCCGTGCGCACCTTTTTTGCCATGTCGAGCGTGATCAGCACCGTCGGGCAGACACGATGCGCGGGCGCGCTGAGCAGATAGAACTCGGCGGGCTTGGAGGGATCGTCGCTGCGAAATTTGAGTGTGCCCTGTCCCATGCCGACATAGAGCGCATCCTGAAAGCCGAGCGCATAGTCGACACCGCTGACAATCACCGTGCCCTTGCCGCCGATGTTGAGAATGGCGGCTTCGCGGCGCTCGAGAAACTGGCTGGTGCCAGTTTCCTTGACCTGATCAATCATTAGATCCTGTCCCACCGGCACGATCCCGCCGACAACCATCCGGTCGAGATGGCTGTAGGTGAGGTTGATCTCACCCTTGGAAAAAAGTCCCTCGATTAGAAACCCGTCGCGCAGGCCTCGCGTATTTCGCCGGGCGGTGTCTTCTGGACCTACGACCTGGCGCACATTCACGGAAAGTGTCACGGCATTTGCCTCTTGGCGTTTGATGGAAGGATCAGGTGAGGACGACATATTCGGTGAGCTGGCTGATGCTGGTATCGGCCTTGTTCACATCGAACACCTTGGTCCCGTGGCTCATGATCACGAACCGGTCGCAGACCTGGTAGGCGTGGTAGAGATTGTGCGTCACCAGCACGCTAGACACGCCTTCCGTTTTGAGCTTCAGCACCTGCGCCAGAAGAGCTTCGGTTTCGCGCACGGATAGAGCTGAGGTCGGCTCGTCGAGCAGCAGCACTCGCCGCTTGAAGAAGACAGCGCGCGCGATGGCAACGGCCTGCTTCTGGCCGCCGGAGAGGTCCCCTACCAGCTTGTCGGGTGAATCGATGCCAGAAATGTGGACGGCTTTCTCCAAGACTTCCATGGCGATGTCGCGCATTTCACCTTGCTTCAGAAATCCGAACGCATCGGTGCGTTCTCGCCCCATAAAGATGTTGCGGGTGATCGACAGCGAATCCACGAGCGCGGTATTCTGGTAGATGGTTTCGATGCCCGCATCGGCGGAATCCGACCGGCAGGTGAACACTGTTTTCTGACCGTCGACGCTCAAATGGCCGGAAGTCGGCTTGTGGATGCCCGAAATCAGGTTGACCGTGGTCGATTTGCCGGCGCCGTTGTCGCCGAGAAGGCCGACGACTTCGCTGGGACCGACGTGAAAGCTCAGGTCTCGCAGCGCCGTCAGCGCACCAAAGCTCTTGGAGATATTGTGCAGTTCGAGAAGATTGGGTGCGGACATCATGCAGCCCCCCGGCGTTCAATGAGATGATTGAAGGCGGCAGCGACGACGATCAGCGTGGCGATGAACATATCGAGGTAGAACCCCGGGGCTCGAAGCAGCAGCAGCACGTCAGTGATGGTGTGGATCAGCATGACTCCGAGGAAGATGCCAATGATCGCGCCGCGACCGCCACGTAGGGAAAGCCCGCCGATTACGCAGGCGGCAATCGCCTGCAGTTCGAGACCGGCACCCTGCCCCGGCTGAACGCTGCCCACACGGGCCGTGGCGATGATGCCGGCAACCGCCGCCATGCCGCCGGCGATGGCGAAGGCGACCATCTTGACGCGGTCGGTGTTGATGCCGATCGCCGTTGCCGCGGCAGGGTTGCCGCCGGTGGCGAACACATGGTTGCCGAACTTGTGACGGTGCAGCAGAAGATAAAAGCCGACGACGAACAGGACGATCCAGATGAAGGCGGCGTTGATGCCGAACAGCGTTCCGGCAAACAGGCTGGAAAAGGCTGGTTCCGGATCGAACCGCACCTGGACGGCGCCGTTATAGAGCAGAACCGCACCGCGCCAGAACAACAGGCCGCCGAGCGTGACGATGAAAGACGGCAGGCCGAAGCGCAGCGTAATCGTGCCGTTGAGCAGGCCGATCATCACACCCAGCAGGATACCGAGCGGTGCGGCGATGAAGGCGCTCATGCCGCCATCGACGAGGCTCGCCATCAGGACGGCCGTCAACGTATAGACCGAGCCGATCGACAGGTCGAACTCGCCGGCGATCATCAGGATACCCGCACCAAGCGCTAGGCATCCGAGCACCGGAATGGCCTTCATCAGGATCGTCAGGTTCTGCGGCGACAAATATCGGAAGTCGTCGGGATAGGCGAGCGCGCCGGCGATGCAGACGATCTGCAGGGTCGCGAAAACCAGGAGAATAGCTCCGGCCGGCATGGTCATAATGTACTTCAGCAGCGATTGTTTTTTCGTGCGCGATTTTGGCACGGTACTGTCCGTCATGGCATAGGTCACTGTCATCACTCTGTTCCAGGGATCGCGATTGACCTTCCGGCTGATGGCCGGAAGGTCTTCAGGCGTGCCGCTTATCGGTAGCTGCCGATCAGCGGCTTGACCGAGCTGATGCGCGACTTGTCGAGGAAGGCGCCCTGGCCGGTGTCGATGTCCGTCGGCGTCAGGCCGTATTTTTTCGCCAGTGCGATCTGGGCGATCGGATAGTAGCCCTGCAGGTAAGGCTGCTGGTCCATCGTAGCGAACATTGTGCCGGATTCCACCGCATTGACGATCTCGACCGCGAGATCGAAGCCACCGAACGGAATGTTGATGCCAGCATCCTTGATAGCGCCCGCGCCGACCGTCGAGGTGACCGAGCCCGTGCCGAACAAAGCCTTGGTGGTGGGGTTGGCGATGAGGAACTGAGCGAGAATGTTCTGCGCTTCGGCCGGATCGAGGCCGGACTTGACGGTCTCCACCTTGATGCCATGTTCTTTCATCGACTTTTCGATGCCGCCGCCACGCGCCACGGCGAAGCTGGCCTCGGGAATTTCGCGCGGGTTGAAGACCATGTCGCCTTCCTTCAGGCCGAACTGCTCGATCATGCGATTGCCGAGTTCATATCCCGAAGCGAATTCGTCCATGCCGACATAGGCCTGGCGGCAATTGCCCTTGGCGCCGTCGAGATCGTCATTGTTGAAGCCGATGACGATAATGCCCGCCTTGACGGCAGCGCAGATACTGGCATCGAACGCATCCGACGAGGAGATTGCAACGGCGATGCCATCGACACCGCTGACCGTGGCGCTCTCGATCAGGTCGTTCTGGCGCACCGGATCGTTATTGGCATATTGTACGTCGAGATCGACGCCGAACTGCGCCGCAGCGTCTTGTGCGCCTTTGACGACGGGGTTAAAGAACTGGACACTCGGATCAAGGTAGATGATCATCGTCGCCTTGACATTTGCCGCCACTGCGGTCGATGTGAAAGCCATAGCTGCGCACGCCGCAAGCATTGCGGTTTTCAGTCTGGTCAATTTCATTTGCGTATCCTCCCTTTGGATGTGCAATCGGGGTCGAAAGACCCATGTCTCGGCTGGCGAGCTCCGACCAAAGATCGCGCCGGCCGAGATTTTCCTCCTCTGCCTCAGTGTCCGGTGAGCAACGTCACCCGAACCAAGGATCCGGCCGGCCCAAGGTCACGTGAATGCCCTTGAACTGCGAATACTCGTCAAAACCGTAGCGGCCGAGTTCCCTCCCGAGGCCACTCTTCTTGTAGCCGCCGATCGGCAGCTCCGGCGCACCGTCGATGACGCTGTTGATCCAGCACCGTCCGGCCCGGATACGCCGGATGCTCTGCAACGCGTTTTCCAGATTGGTGGACCAGACGCTGGCCGACAGGCCGAATTCCGACGCGTTGGCCAAGGCGACCGCCTCATCGGCCGTCTTGAACGTCAGCGTCGATAGAACCGGCCCGAAAATCTCCTCCCGGGCGATCGACATGTCGGCGGTGACCCCGGAAAAAACAGTCGGCGCGTAATAGAGGCCGGAACCCTGCCCGACCCGCACGCCGCCGAGCAACAGTTCGGCTCCTTCGGCCTGTCCTGCCTCGACATAGGAATGCACCTTGGCGGCATGCGCTTCCGAAATCATGGCGCCGATCTTCGTCCGCTCGTTCAGCGGATCACCGAATGTGACCTTGCGGGAAATATCGAGTAGACGCTCCAGTAGTTCGTCCCTGATGCCCTCCTGCACAAGCAGACGGCTTCCCGAAATGCAGCACTGTCCGGCATTGTGGAAGACACCGTAAGCGATACCATCGGCGGCGGCTTCGATGTCCGCATCGGCAAAGACGATCTGCGGCCCCTTGCCGCCCAACTCCAGGCCAACACGCTTGACGCTGCGGGCGGCGATCTCGCCAAGCTTTGTGCCGACCCGAACCGAGCCGGTAAACGCGATCATGTCGGTGCCGGGATCTTCCGCCAAGACTTGGCCTGCGGGGTCGCCGTATCCGGTGACGACATTGAAGACCCCGTCGGGAACGCCGGCCTCACGCGCCAACTCCGCCATGCGGATTGAGGTACCGGACGTGAATTCGGAGGGTTTTAGCACGACGGTGCAGCCGCCGCCGATCGCCCACGGGACACGCTCTGAGGCGATGATGAAGGGGAAGTTCCAAGGGGTGATGATGCCAACGACGCCGACAGGTTCCCTCAGTACGAGGCCGAGGCGATTGTCGCCGATATTGTTGTGGGTCTGACCCTCCAGCGCTCGTGCCTGACCTGCCGCATAGGACCAGAGATCTGCACAGAAGGCGATTTCGCCGCGTGCCTGTGCGATTGGCTTGCCAACCTCAAGGCTCTCGATCAGAGCGATCTCTTCCACATTAGCCAGGATGAGCTCTGCTGTCTTGAACATCAGGCGTGACCGTTCAGCCCCCGACATGCGTGGCCACGGCCCCGTATCGAAGGCCCGACGGGCCGCTGCAATGGCTGCGCGAACATCATCGGCTGACGCATCGGGCCACGTGCCGACCACGATGTCAGCATGACCTGGGCTGAGGCGATCGATGGTTTTGCCAGACGTCGCATCCACCGACTTGCCATCGACAAGCATCTTGTAGCGGGATTTACTCTGCAAGCGCGGATCAGTAGAATCCGGAGTTATGAAATTGCTCTGTATTGTCATTGACCAACCGGGATTTCTGCCCCGGCTCCTTCATGCCCGCCCGGTGTATCGAGCGCCGCGCTTGTGTTACCGCTAATGTGTATGGTACTGTATGGTGGTTATAAGCGGATGTCAACGAGACGGCGGCGGCGAAAAGCATGAACCTTGAAACATTGAAAATTGAAACTGGGGAAACGACGGCAGCGCAGGTCGAACGCGACCTGCGCGAGGCGATCATCCGTCTCGACCTTGCGCCCGGATCTCGGTTGTCTGAGCAGGAGATCGCCTCCCGTCTTGGCGTTTCGAGGCAACCGGTTCGCGAGGCACTGATTGCCCTTGCCAAGTCCAAACTTGTTGAAATCCGCCCCAATCGCGGAACTGTGGTGGTTCGTATCTCAGCCCGTCAAATGATGGAGGCCCGGTTTGTTCGTGAGGCGATCGAAGTTGCCGTCGCCCGGCGTGCCAGCGAAAGCTTCGACACCTGGACGCGCAAAAAGATCGACAGCATCTTGCAGCGGCAAAGAGTGGCGATGGGCGAGCACGACCACAATGCCTTCCGACGAGAGGATGAGCAGTTTCACATCGCGATTGCCGAAGGCGCCGGCTGTGGTCTCGCATGGAACGCCATTTCAGATATCAAGGCCCATATGGACAGGGTCTGCAATTTGCAGCTCCGTAATCCCACTTCCATGAACAACCTCATCGTGCAGCATGAAAAAATCGTGACCGCAATCGACACCAGGGACGCTGACGCGGCTGCGGACGCTATGAGGGCACATCTGAACGGTATTCTGAATGACCTGCCGCAGATTGAATCTGATAACCGCGACCTATTCGAGTAGTGATACAACTGCTTAAATTTCATCTCATGCCAAACCGCATTTTCACCGAAAGGTTGCACTAAAACGCTGCGGTAAAGCGGGAAGTCATGCGAGGTGTCGAGCATCTATCTCATAAGGGGCTCAGCAACCGGGCGGAAAATTCTCACATCCATTGCGAAAATGAGAACGGATGATGCAGAGATTCGGTCAGTCGGCGGCTTGCAATTGCCCGACGCGAGGACTTTTTACGCCCGGGCCGCCGCCGGCGCGATGCCCCTTGTGTCTGTAGGCCGCGGCGGGCGGACCACCCCCACGGCATCGCTGGTGTATAGACCACCTCATCCTGGGTCATACTCTCCTTCACGTACGCAGAAGACCGCCTCACTGATCCCCTTTGTTCGGCAACCCTCCACGAAAGCCTGCATCCGCCAGTTTACAGATTAAGGGAGGCCTCTGATGGGGTGATTTTCGTGTAAGGGGGGCTAGGTGGGTCGCAGCCTTTTCGCCCAATCACCCTAGCTTGATCCGGTGACAAAATACACCCGCTTGCCCCGTTTGCCTCGACCACCGCCATACCAGGGCCGTTACCCATCCGCGCGGATGGAATGAGAGAAAGTCATCGTCTGTCATTACTCAAAGTAGCATCCAACAGAGATACTGGCCCATTAAAATCGATTTCAATTTCTTCTAAAGGCTAGTCTCGGTTAAAGCCCAGACTTCAATTGAGGAAAGTGCGATCTGGTTATTCGCGCGTACGTGATCAATGGTCGTTATGTAGGTGGTGCTCATGAAGCATTTGGTCATCGCGATTATTCATTACTTTTACAGTTCAGTAGAGTTGACAGGCGCCATTTTCACACCAATTATGTTGTCAGACATCTTACAAAATGTCGCTACAAATCCCTGGGAGGGTATCATGAAAATTTTCGCAAAGCTGATTACCAGTGTCGCAATGCTTGTTGCCGCCAACTCTGCGTTTGCAGGCGAGACGCTTGATCGTGTCATGGCAAACAAGGCGCTAGTGATCGCGACCAATAGCGGCTGGCCACCTCAGAGCTATCTTGACGACAGCAATGAAATGGTGGGCTTCGACATCGACGTATCCCGCGAGGTCGCCAAGCGCCTCGGCGTCGAGGTGAGCTTCCAGACCCCGGACTGGGCAACGTTGACCGGGGGCCGATGGCAGGGTCGCTACGATCTTGGTGTCGGCTCCGTTACGCCGACCAAGGCGCGGGCTCATGTAATCGACTTCGTTGGCATCTACTACTACAGCCCCTATGTCTATGTCGTTCATAAGGACAGCGATGCAAAGTCTGCCACCGACCTCAAAGGAAAGGTCATAGGCGTGGAAACAGCGACGACCTCGGAAGACTTTGTCAACCGAAAGCTTGAAATCGACGCACCGGGCCTGCCACCGGTCGAATACAAGCTGGAGCAGGGCGAAGTTCGCACCTTCGCCGATTCCATGTTGCCTTTTGACGACCTGCGCCTGGGTCCTGGGGTGCGCCTAGATGCTGTCATCGCACCCGAGCAGACCGCGATGAACGCCATCAAGAACGGTTATCCACTGCGAATTCTTGAAGGCGGGTACGCCTTCCGCGAGCCGCTCGTCGTCATCGCTGAAAAAGTCGATCCGGAATGGACTGCTAAGGTCGGCGGCCTCATCGAGGAGATGAAAAAGGATGGCACACTCGCCACCCTCACCACCAAGTGGTACGGCAAGGACTACAGCGCCGACTAAAACGTCGAGCAAGCCGGGCCCGGCGCCCGGCATTACCTTTCCATGCCGAAATGAGCCAAACATGACCTATCCAGATACCTACTACCGCCGCACCATGGCCAATGGCTCCGAGCACTCGACCCTCTCCGGCACCTTCGATTGCGACACTGTTATCATCGGCGGCGGTCTTGCCGGCCTGACGACGGCCCTGCAACTTGCCCGCGCCGGCGTCTCCGTCGTCGTGCTCGAGGCCGAAAACGTCGGTTTTGGCGCTTCAGGCCGCAATGGCGGTTTTGTCAGCCCCGGTTTTGCGACGGGCAGCGATGCGATCGTCCGTGCCACCGGCAAGGAAGCTGCGCAAAAAATTCATCGGCTCTCGATCGAAGGTGTCGATTTCGTCCGCGACGCGATCCGCGATCTCGGCATTGTGGATGCAAAGCCGCGGCCTGGCATTATGAGCGTGCTGCGCTACGATGGTGGCAACAGCCTGAAGCAATACGCCGACCAGCTGCGCCGTGACTATGGTTACGAACTCGAATATTTCGGCACCGATGCCGTTCGCAGCCGATTGAAATCGGTACGTTACTTCCAAGCGCTGCGGGATCCCAACGCGTTCCACATTCACCCTCTCAACTATCTGCGGGCGCTTGCCGCAGAAATTGAGCGGTTGGGCGGACGCATCCACGAAAATTCCGCTGTCATACGCTGCAAACTCGGCGGCGCTGAAAAGAGCGCCACGACGGCTGGTGGTGAGATAAAGGCGCGGCGTATCGTCTTCACGACCGGCGGCTACACCGGGCCGCTGGTTAGCAAACTTAGCCGCTCCTATCTGCCCATCGCCACCTACGTCATGCTGACTGAGGAAGCGCCGGGCCTTATCCGTGAGGCGATCGCAACCCGGGACGCTATCGGCGACAACCGTCGCGCTGGTGATTATTACCGCGTGGTAGAAGACGGCAAACGCATTCTCTGGGGCGGTCGCATTACCACGCGCGCCGCGTCGCCTGCGGTACTTGCCGGCGAACTGCGCCGAGAGATGACCGGGACCTATCCCCAGCTCAAGGAATTGAAGACCGAACTCGCCTGGTCCGGTCTCATGTCCTATGCCCGCCATCTCATGCCCCAGATCGGCGAGATGCAGCCCGGCGTCTGGCATTGCACCGCTTTCGGCGGCCACGGGCTGAATACCACGGCCATCGGCGGCAAGCTGGTTGCAGAGGGCATCCTCGGCCAGTCGGATCGCTACAAGCTGTTCAAACCCTTCGGCCTCGTCTGGGCCGGCGGCGTCGCCGGGCTTGCCACAGCACAACTTACCTATTGGAAATTGCAGGCGCAGGACTGGTGGCGCGAACGCGTCGCCTGATCCCGCGGGGGGAACATCCATGCTCGGAAGACTGATACTCACCTATCCCACGACGGCGCGTCGAATCGGCATCGGGCTGGTCTTCGCCCTCGTCGCGGCCGCACTTTATGCGCTTGGCATCAGCTCGGCCTGGATTGGCAAGCTCTTTCCCTCCGCCATCGACTGGCTGAAGGCGAACAACCAACTCAGCCGGGTCGTGTCATCCATCACTATCGCCCTCATCATCGCACTCAATTGGAGATTGCTTCAGCTTCTGCCGCGGAGGCAACAAATTGTGGCAGTCTGGATCGAGCTTTTCGCACTGCTGATGCTATTCTTTTATTCGTTCGACCTGTCGCTCACATTTATCGCCCGAAAGATCGGCTTCATGATCTCGCAGGGCGTGGTAACGACGCTCTATATTTCCGCGATCTCGATTGCCGTCGCGACCGTCATCGCGCTGGCTGGCGCCATT
The DNA here is from genome assembly GCF_049898205.1 of Pararhizobium sp. DWP3-4. Lineage (NCBI taxonomy): Bacteria > Pseudomonadati > Pseudomonadota > Alphaproteobacteria > Hyphomicrobiales > Rhizobiaceae > Pararhizobium > Pararhizobium sp. DWP3-4. The sequence goes on from NZ_JAFCXF010000005.1 coordinate 390,325, forward strand.
GCCAAACTTTCGAAGAATGGCGTGATCTATGGCCTCGCCACCTTCTACACCTCGCTGTTTCGCGGCCTGCCACTGCTCATGCAGATCTACATTATCTATCTCGGCCTGCCCCAGGTCGGTTATGTCATCGGCGCAATACCGGCCGGCATCCTTGCACTTTCGCTCTGCTACGGTGCCTATATGACGGAAATCTTCCGGGCCGGTATCGAAAGCATCCACCGCGGGCAGACCGAGGGCGCAACGGCCCTTGGCCTTAGCTCCAACCAGACGATGTTCCTTGTTATTCTGCCGCAGGCGATGCGGGTCATTGTACCGCCGACCGGCAACCAGTTTATCGCCATGCTGAAAGACTCGTCACTCGTCTCGGTGGTTGGCGTGTGGGAGATCATGTATCTTGCCCGTACCCAGGGGCAGACGGAGTTCCGTCATATCGAAATGCTGATTACCGCTTCGATGATTTACTGGGTGCTGTCGATCGGGCTCGAATTCCTTCAGTCGCGAATCGAAGCCCATTTCGGGCGGTTCAATGTCCGCTGAAGCGATCACTTTGCAGATCGAGGCTTCCTCGCCCCGCTCCAACCTGCGCGCCGCCATGATCGTACTTTACGCATTCGCCGCGTTCTCAGGCACAGATGCGTTGGTCAAGCTACTGGCTCAGAATTTTCCAGTGCCGCAGGTGACCTTCATGGTCGCGATGGCCTCCCTGGTGTTCGTTGTGGGGTCTGCTGTTATCTCCGGGAGTGGTCGTTCGCTTTGGCCGCGTCATCCCGGCCTTGCCTTCTTCCGTGCCGCCTTGCTCGCCGGCGACACACTACTGATCTACTATGCTTTTGCGGCCCTGCCGCTTGCCGAGGCCTATGTACTGGCATTCCTCTCTCCTGTGCTTGTTGCCGTGCTTGCCTTTGCCTTTCTCGGTGAGCGGATGTCGCGGTTAAGCTGGATCGGCGTGCTTCTCGGCTTTGCAGGCGTCATCGTTGCGCTGCAGCCTGGCGTTACCCCAATGAACTCCGGGCATGCGGCGGCGATAGGTTCTGCCCTGCTGTTCGCCTTCTCGCTTGTTCTCCTGCGCCGGGCAAAAGCGACGGAATCCGATGGGGCGCTAGTAGCGAGCCTGCTCTTGGTCCTGAGCGTGCTTTCCCTTACCATCGCGGTGGCCGGTGAGGGCTTCACGCCCGTTGTCTCGAAAGACATCACGATCGTTGCCGCAGCCGGGCTGCTGCTTTTCGGCGGTCACGCGCTTCTCGTGCGCGCCTTCCGTCTCGGCGATGCTTCGGTCGTCGCCCCCTTCCAGTATAGCCAGATCGTCTGGGGTTGCCTTTATGGCGCCCTGCTATTTGGCGCTCCCATAGAAACTCACACCCTTGTCGGCGCTTTGATCATCATCGTCTCCGGCTGGCTGGTCCTGAAGTAACCGGAGGAGAATTCATGCCGCACGATACCGAAATCAAGCTTGCCGGCGTGCACAAGTGGTACGGGCAATATCATGCCCTCGACGACATCAACCTGGACGTCGCCAAGAGGGAACGCATCGTCATCTGCGGCCCGTCTGGTTCAGGCAAATCCACGCTGATCCGCTGCATCAACCGGCTAGAAACACACCAGCAAGGTAAGATCGTTGTAGGTGGCATTGAGCTGACCGAAAACGAGAGGAACATCGATGAGGTGCGGCGTGAAGTCGGAATGGTGTTCCAGCACTTCAATCTCTTCCCGCATCTTACGATCCTTGATAACTGCATCCTGGCGCCGGTTTGGGTGCGCAAACTAAGCAAGGCCAAGGCGACAGAGATTGCCATGCATTTCCTGGAGCGTGTCAAAATCCCCGAACAGGCCAACAAGTATCCAGGTCAGCTTTCCGGCGGCCAGCAACAACGCGTGGCGATCGCCCGTGCACTTTGCATGAACCCCAAGGTCATGCTTTTCGACGAACCGACTTCGGCGCTCGATCCCGAAATGGTTAAGGAGGTGCTGGATACGATGGTCTCGCTAGCGCAGGAAGGCATGACCATGATTTGCGTGACCCACGAGATGGGCTTTGCCCGTCAGGTGGCCGATCGGGTGATCTTCATGGATCAGGGGCGCGTGGTAGAAGAGGCCGCACCGGCGGATTTCTTTGACAATCCGCAAAATGAACGCAGCAGGCTGTTTTTGAGTCAGATTTTGCGTTGAAGAATCTGTTCTCCTTCAAGGACAGCCCAGTAGCCTACGAGACCCTCCCCGACCAGCCCCGCAAAGCGGAGGGGTTGGATAGTCACACCTCACTTGCCAGCAAGGCCTCCTTAATGCGCGACAACAACGTTTTGGGGTGGCGAGCTTGTGCCCCTCTTGTGGGGAGGGGGGAGGCTTATTATCCCGCTTTACTAAGGTGAAAGTGGGGTAAAAAGGCCATCACGATATACTGCACGCGCTGCTAGACCGTCAAAGCGGCTGCGGCTCTTGTGGAAAGCCGCCAACATGGCAACACGTGCGCGTAGCGCAGTCCCTCCCTGAGACCAGACTTGTTTCAAGACTTTCACCAGAAAGATAGGCGTGCAGGAACCCGGCGATAAAGCTGTCCCCCGCTCCCGTCGTATCGATCACCTCGATAGACGTGATGCTGGTTTCGGCACGTTCATTGCCGTCCGTTGCTGCCGATCCGTCGCCACCGCGTGTCACGACGGCGAGCTGGGCGCCGCCGCTAAGAAACTCCTGCATCATCGTTTCGGCTTTCTGTGGATCTTCACCTGCCGAACCGAAAGCAATGCGCAGTGTGTCGACCCCAAGGTGGGCGGGGTCGTTATTAACCGAGACGTCCTGCGAGACGCTGACACCTGCTTCCGCCAACCGGCGGCGCACAATGCCCCCGTCCGTAATCCAGCCTATGTGGACATGATCCATGCGGCAAAGTGCTGCAAAATCCTCTTCGGCCGGAATGTAATCCTGGCAAACACCAAAATTCTCATGGGTAAAGATGCGGTCGCCCGTCTCTGTAATGTCTATATTCGTATAGGCGGTGTCGCCTGGTAGCATCTGCAAGTAAACGACTTGCACACCGTTCTCCACAAGAAGGTCGCGGGTGCGAGCGCCATCGGCATCATCCCCGACAGCTCCAAAATAGCACACCTCGTGACCCAGTAACGCGAGGTGGACGGCGACGTTGATGGCATTGCCGCCAATCAGCGACTGACCGACGGGAGGCTGGAAGCGATCGACGCAATTGTCGCCGACAACGGCAAAGCGGTAACGGGACATGGGAACCTCAAGTGAATTGTATTTAACAGCAAGGCCGCGACCATCATTGCGACGATCACGGCCCGTATCTGATGGCCCCCACAACCTGGAGGCTAGCGATGGCTCATCATGCCGATGTCGGCCTAGTAAGCAACCTTCTTGTAGTAGCGGCGCGTCGTCAGTGGGTGATTGCGCATGACTTCGAGATGAGCGCTGATCCGCTCCAGAACGGTTGCCAGCAGGATCGGCGAAATCAGCCCGCGCACTTCCGCCGAGATGCCCGGCAGTTCGAAGCCGGCGGTGTCGAGCACGGCGAGCTTGTCGGTATAGTTCGGTGCAAAATTCCCGACCCGGTCGGCAACCGGACGGCACTCGTCCTCGCCCTTGAACAGGATGACGCTGACATTCTTGTCAACCAGTTCTAGCGTGCCGTGGAAGAAGTCCGACGCATGGACTGGACGGGTACGGATCCACTGCATCTCTTCCAGGATGCACATGCCGTAATAGAAAGCTTCCGGCCAAACGTTTCCGGCGCCCGTGATGATGTGGTAGTCGGAACCCGCGAGGATCTTGGCAAAATCCTCTGCCTTGCTCTCGTAATTGCGCTTGACCTCAAGCAGGAGCTTGGGAAGGCTCTGGATTTCGGCAATCAGTTGGTCGTAGTTGGCAATTTCACCCCGGTGCTTCATGATCGAAAGTGCTACGAACAGCGACTGCAGATAGAAGGATTCACAGGATGTGTCGTCTTCCGCAAAGTTGACGAAGACATGATCGCCGCCCTTCCCAAGTGGCGTTTCCTCATGGCCGACGAGGGTCAGAACGGTTGCCCCGATCTCCTTAATTTTCGTAAGCAGAGCAACGCTCTCCTTGGTCGTGCCCGAAAGCGACGGCATCACGACGATCGAATTTTTAGTTAGGTTTGTTGAGCCGGTGATGATGAGTTCGGCCGTCAAATCGATGAAGGCAGGGAAGCGGGACTTGCGCTGCAGCAACTGGTAGGCCGGCTGCATAAGGATCGCGGCGCCTCCGGTTCCCAAGAAAAACACGTTCTCTGCGCCCGCGGCATTGCAGTCCGCGATCACGTCGTCGAAGCGCTTAGCCAGGGCGGCAGCTCCGGATTGGATGCGCAGGAATCTCTGTTCGTCAAAGTTCAGCATGGAAAACTCTCTTCTGTCATGATCCTGGCTGCCCAGGAGCCTCTCGACCTTGTCGCTCTCGACATGTTGTAAGACAACTGACATCTTCGCCTCAGACTGTCAAGATGAAGTTAAAAGGACTATCCCGAGACCGCGCCTAAGTACCGTTTTCTTACAGCCAGTGCCTGTCGAAGCGCCGTCGCTTGACCTTTGCAGATTTGTCGCACAAGAAAATGAGGTTTGAAACCATATGAGGATTGCCTTGGACGAGCCCCTTCGCGACAACCGCACCCTGGTGATCCAGCTTCGTGATCGCATTGCCGATCTAATCCGGGACGAAGGTCTCCTGCCCGGTGGCAAGCTGCCGACAGAGGCTCAGCTGACGGCGCGGTTCAAGATTTCGCGCCCGGCCCTTCGCGAGGCGCTGAAACTGCTTGAGCAAGACGACATCATCTATGTCGAGCACGGTCGGGGCCGGTTCATTTCGGCGATGTCTGCGGTGCATGTGGATCGGCCGATTACCGTTTTCGAAAGCGTGACCGACATGGCGCGCCAGTATGGTTACAAGCCGCATAACAAGGTATTGTCGATCTCCGAAGAAATGGCGGACGGCACGATTTCGAGGCAGTTGCGCCTAGAGCCCGGCGGGCGAGTGATCCGTATCGAGCGACTCCGACTCGAAGGCGATACACCGATCATGTATTGTCTCGACTATGTTCCACGCAGCATCATTTCGGCTCGGCTTTACGATATCGACTGGGGTGGATCGCTGCTTTCATTGCTTGAGCAGCACAAGCAGCGACCGCGCATGTCGGCCGCGTCCGTAACGGCGGTAATGCTACCTGATGACGTCGTCGCGGGTAACGATCTTCGCGATTTCGGCCCTGCCCTCCTAATCACTGAAACCTGCTTCAACACAATGGGCGTTCCAGTAGTCTACGCGATTGATTATCATCGCGGCAGCCATTTCACCTTCAGCCTTGTACGCAAATAGACAGCTTCTATTATGTTCGGGCCCAAAACTTATCGCCTCTCCTGGACTGATCCCCGAACGTTGGACATCAACCTTCGGGGGTTTTTTTGGTGTGTAAATATAGTTTGGATTTCAAGCGGAGCGTTGTCGCCACTTATGCGAGCGGAAGGCGCGCACACGGTTGCGGCTCGGTTCGGCATTGATCATTCGACGGTGCGTGTATGGGCGGCGGCCCATTCGGCGCACGGGCTGGCTGGGTTAGCCCGCAGGTTCAGCCATTACGATGCGGCCTTCAAGCGGTTTTGCAGCGGATGTGGGACGATGGACTGTCCTATCGCCAGGTGGCTGCGGTCTTTGACATCCGCAACAACGGCTGCTTTGCCGACTGGGAGAGACGTTACGAGCGCGGCGGGCTGGAGGCGTTGGCCGCGCGCCGCAGAGGAGGACCACGATCGATGTCCAAACCACCCGCCGCCGTTGAATCGGACTGCTTTCGGACCTTGCTTATCTGCGCATGGAGAACGCCTACCTAAAAAAATTGGAGGCCATAGCGCAGGAACGGCAGCCGCTGAAAAAGCGCAGGCCGTTCAGGCGTTAAGGCCGCTCCATTCGTTTGCCGGTCTGCTTGCAATTGGCAGACCTTTCGCGCAGCACGTTCTACTATCGGCAAAAGGTTGCCGGCTCGGATTCTTGATGAGAAAGGTACAGCGGCTTTTGCGCTCCACGAGAGTGGTGACATTGGTGTGCCGAGTGGGCGTTCAAAGATTTCGGTGTTCCGGGTAGCGAAGAAGGATGCCAAGGCTGGCCAGGGCATGACCCAGTTCGGGCGTGCACTGTGTGAGCTAAACATCGAGATTCTTTGCGCGAATTCGAGCCAGGCCAAAGGCCGTGTCGAGCGGATGAACCGGGCGCTGCAGGATCGGTTGGTCAAGGAATTGCGGCTGGCCAGGATAGCCGACATGGCGGCAGGCAATACGTTTTTGCCTGGCTTCATGGAAGACTACAACGCACGCTTTGCGATTGCCCCTGCCCGGCCGGAAGACCTGCATCGGCCGATGAACCTGGCGCCGGATCGACTACACGAGATCCTGTGCAAGCGCGAGCACGGGGCGCAGTGGACGTTCTCGTTCGAGCGCCAGCGGATCATGCTGGAAGAGAGTGATGTGACGCGCGGTCTGGTCGGTCGCTATGTCGAGACTTATGCCTATGCCGACGGTCGCTTGGATGTGCGTTGGAAGGGGCATTCCCTGCCCTACACGGTGTTCGACAAGGACCAGCGGGTGACGCATGCGGCGATCACCGAGAACAAGCGGCTTGGCCCGGCCCCACCGAACAGAGTTTTTACTTCAGCCCACAAACTGGAACCACCTTTCCATATTTCCGCGTGTTCAGCATCAAGCCTCAGAAGAACCAGTTTTGGGTCGTCCTTTCCGCCTTCGTACCAAGCTGCAACGTAATTGTTCCAAAGACGATCGATGAGTGCGCGGTCGTTATCGATACCGAGGTTACCATGGATAGCCGCAAAAATATCGTGGCCCTCGGAGACGAAGGTTGCCACCGCTCGGCCCTCGCCAGTGGCCTGTTGAACGAGTTACGAGTCGGCCGATGAAAAGAACCAAATGGGACCGCGGTCCACGTCAAGTTGGGCTGTCATTGGCCGGGTATGGCTTTCTTCAACGCCGGACAGACCAAGCATCACGGTCATGTCTGATTTCAACCCCTTCCAGAATTTGTCCCGTAATTCCTGTTCGTCGGCAATGCTCGTCTCCCGTGAAAACTGCCTGCTATTCCCCAGGCCGAAAGGGGAAGTGCCTTTACTGCCGATGAATTCAAGGGGCAGTGGTGGCCGGTAGCGGTTATCAATTAAGGAAGCTCGTCAGGCGGCGTCGCTTGGGGAAAATCTGCCTTCATCATGCTTGCAGCGAGAGCATACCCGCCACCCGCTCCATCTACGAAATGGATATGATCTCGTGCGTCTAGTGACGGCACGAAGCAGGTCATAAGGGCTTCGAGTTGGCGATGGATACCGAAGCGACAAACACCTGACGCCGCAGCTTTCACGAGTAAGTCCTCGATCTGATTTGACTGCACCGCGCTGAGATCAACGGTCATTTTTAGGCCGTCGTCGAATTTGCGGAAATCACTGTTTTCGGCGACCTCCACCTTATAACCTTTCGGATCAAACGAACCGATTGGGAGGCCTAGAAAATCGATGCCTACCGCCAGCATAGTTTCCGCGAATATACCTAGTTTACGAGCCAGTAAGCGCCCCTCAGAGGCAGTTGCACGTGCCTCGGTATCAATACCCTTGGTTGTGAGCGTAAGCGGTGGGCCGTTGGGAGGCAAGGGATGCCCATCCCTCGCCTGCTGAGAAACAATTTGAAGGATATCCGTAAGAAGAGATTTAAATCGGGGCCCGAGTCCATCGCCGCCTGGGGCGATTATTAACGAAAGGATTTCGCCATGGCTGGCCGGGATTGGATCCCAGCGACAGGATAGGCCAGTTAAGTCAGGCCTGGAACCTGACTTAGCCGCTGGCACCGAGTACCGACCGCGTTTCATTTGATCTTCGGCCCAGCTGGAACCTCCTCCGACGAACATGGAGTAGACGGCGTTCACGCTTGCACGATACCGTAATACCTGGACATCGTAGCCAGCGTTTCTGACATCTGCCATCGGAACGATAGCAGCGCGCATCTCCAAATTAAGCGCTTCCCCGACCCACACGACAAGTGCGGAAAGGTTGGCGACCGCTTCCTCCTGCCGACTGCCAGGCAATGCCATCATTGCCCCGTCACCGCCGAAAACAAACGGGTGCTTATAGCTCCCAAGACCGTTCAAAAGTGCGGTTATGACACTTGCACCTGCAGTATTTACGGCCTTATACCGTCCTTTGGTAATGGCTTTCGTCGAATCCACCACGTCAGCGACAGCGAGCACCCAATCCAGTGGAAGCGGTCTATAGCTGTTAAAGTCTGTCACGCCAGCGAACTCGTCCAAAACGGTCAGTTCGTCGAAAAATTTCGAGTCACCATTACCCGACATTGCACCACCTTCGACCTGTTCGAACGTTGGATTGTAGCGCGAACTGTGTTCAATGGCACGCACGGTATCGATTAAACGTCCGCCTGCGGCGACCGCACGCACTACTGCTCCCAGTCAGATTTGTTAGCACCAGGGAACCTGCTGTTACCCAAGGTTTCGAAAAGATCAAACAGTAACTTGGAAATGGGGCGCGTATACTACGGAGGGCAAAATTCAAGAAAGTTTTACCGAAGACGTAGAGCGCACCATCAAAGGCGAAACAGTAAAGCGCAGGGCCTCCGCCGAGAAATTAGCCTACCTGATCGAGCAGGAAGACGGAGGTCTGGTACGAAAGAGCCAATCAGAACCTTTGAGTCGATCGTGAACTAAATGGTTCGAATCCGAAGGGCTGCTTGAGCCACTTCTCGACAGGGAAAACGCGCTATTATTACCCTCGGTTCGACACTGTGCGTGGTTCGGATGAAGCGAGAGCAGAAATCGTCTGGCGGATTTTTTACGCTCGATAGTCAAAATCATGCATTCCGCTGGCTCAAAACTATTGCTGAGCAGCCGTGGGTGGAGGCGGAGACCTGCATTGCCGCTCGGAGGAATAAGCATGGCATACGAATGGGACGATGCTCGCGCACGAAAAATGCGCTTGATTGAACTGATTCCGTGTGGGCATTGACTGCGTCAGCGCTCAGCATGCCTGTTGCCTTGCTTCTCACCGCATCCCTTCATAGCACACCTCGCAATCAAAATAGTTGCAACGACCACTGCCTGCGGCCTTTCGCACCGGTTCGCAACTGTCGGCTGGAAAGCTATGCGCTTTGTCGAAACCCTGGGCAGCCGGAAGTGGCGCGCTCGACGGTCTTGTCAAACTACGCTTCCTGTTTAACATTAGTCGCGTGACGCAATGCGCCCTCAAGTGGTCAAATATCGCCACTGGTTCAACGTTCGAACCGCTCCAACATTTTTTTCAATTGGTCGTTCTGCAGCCTTAGCCTGCTTGTCAGTTGAATTCGAAGCATCCTGAGTTCATGATCCAGTATGATCTCGTCCGAAATTTTGGGAACGACTTCAGCTGGTTGCGAGACACCCTCATCCGTAGCGATCTTCTCAGCACGCCCTCTTCTCTTCCCCATAGCTTTAGCACCTGATCTCTCCCTTGAAGGGGCAGATGCGATGGTGGCGCCTATACCTTGTGTCGCGGGGTTAGAGGTTCCTGCACCCCCGTCACTATCGCTTTGCGGCGTGTCCTGGCCGTCGCGGCCGGTCTGTATCGGCGGTTTGGGCTCTGCCGAAAATGGTTCTATTTGAATGAAGGGCGCTGGAGTCTCGCGTGTTGGCTGGTCGACGTTCTCCCCGACTGGGGTGTCCGTCTGCTCCGAGATCGCCGCGACATCCGGCTCGATACCAATTGCAGTATCATCCTGCTTTCGCTGTCGTCGCGGTGAGATAAGCCGGCTAAAAAACTTCCAGGGTGACGCCATCACTTCGACCTCGCGTTACTATCCGCATACAGGTTGAGCGGTTGCCATCTGGCGGCAGTCATGGCCGCCGCCGAACACCGTCTCCCTTAACACAGAAATGCGGTCGGCGATTGGCCGACTACATCTTTCAGTCGAGGTTCAGCCGCTTACGCAGATCAGCGTTTTCGGTCCGAAGTTTTTCTGCCAGCCGCTTGCGGAGCCTTTGGTTTTCTTCTTCCAGCTGCAAGATGTCCGTCATCTCATCGCCCGCAGCCTCGGCAGGCGTCAGCACGGCAGGCATTGTTTGCACGGCCTTTGGAGAGCGTTTCACAGGTGCACGTTTTACAGCGCCGGCGTTGTCAACGGGCTTCCCTTTTCGTCCACGCTTTTGCTTGCCAGAGACAATGGAGGGTTCCGCTGCAACTTCAACCGAGACTGCTTCCAGGGTCGCCTTTGTCGCTCGAGGTTTGCGCTGCTTTTTTGGTACGACAGGCGTTTCCGCAACGGCCGGCGCTTCAGTGGTGATTGTATCGATTTCGTCAGCCATTGTTGTCTCCTCTATCACTGCAACAGTTTTGTTCTGCCCAATCGGCGGTGTCAACGAGAACACTGCTGGCTTAGCGTTTGAAGGAGAAATTTCGCCGTCGGATGTTCTGGCAAGTTGGGCATCCGGCAAGAGCATCGTCTCTTCCTCCATCGCGAGCGCCACAGATTTGAGATCCATGTTCCCCCAGATAGAGTTCGACCTGGCATCTGGTTTTCGCCGACCGTTTTTATATTCAACAGCAAAACTGCGTTGGATTTTTTTCAATTTGAAGACCTTGGGTGGCGATGGGATCATTCATCGACAGTTCACCGTTGAAAGAAAGCTCGGGGATATTCGATGCCCGTGTTTTAGTCCAGCCCTTGTGAGACAAGGCACATTGCGATTTTTGCGTTGTCTGACGCAATTCTAGACGTTAAGCGCAAACCGGCCGGTCGGGGAGACGGAACTTACCTGGACGCTCTTAACCCCAGCCGATTATAAACGTCTGCGCGGTTACGCCGGTAAAGAGGTTCGCGCGGATACAACGCCTTGAGGACAATCGAACCGCAGTGTTTTTCACACGCGACACTCTGTTTGGCATGATGATCAAGTTTTGTGTAGCCGATTGCTAAAATGCAGTCAGATTTATTCACCCGATATTTCCACCGAATCCCCTAAAGATAGCATCCCCTGCAAAAGCTCCATTAACCGATGACCCTGCAATTTCGTTCTCGCCAAGCCGCAATAGTCCCGCATATCAAGATGGCAACGCTCGGCACCCTTGGCTGTGCCGTTGGGGCGATCGCACTCGTTTATGTATTAAGCCTGCTTGTTCCCGACCGTCAGTTTTGGGTAGAGTTGACCATCGTGGCGTCACTAACGGTAGCTGTTATATTTCCGCTTCAATTGGCTCTTCGCCTACGAAACGAAGCGCTTCGTGATATGCAAAAAGAGCTTCAGCACGCCCTGCATCATAATCCTGTCACGGGTACATTGCGCGCCAACGCATTTGCGGCCTCGGTCGAGCACGCGATTGATCGCAGGCGCTTGAGCACTGCGGAAAACCCGGATGGCGTCATGCTCGTTCTCCGTATCAGCAATTTCGATGAGATCGGTCGTCGTTATGGTCCTCAATGGGCAGATACACTGCTTCAATCGATTGTTCAGATCGTCCATTCTTGTGTACGCTACGGTGATCTTGTTGCCCGCCTCTCTTCCGACGAACTCGGGATCTATCTGCCTGGCACAGCAACAGAAAACGCAAGAGACTTCTGCGAGCGCATCCGCGCGCGCATAGACGAGACCACTTTCACAGCCGGACAGGAGCACCATCTCTCGGTGACGGTCCGGCTTGGCGGTACTAGGGTCGGAGACCAGTCCGACTTTCAGGCCCTCCGCGAGGCTGCTAACCACGACGCCCTTGCAGAGGAAGAGGCTGGCCCCCTGCTATTCCGGGAGCTGTTTTCGTGACAGGGAGGCGCTGGAGCCTGCTCGCGATGGATGATTGATACTTCGCGACGGGTCGCCGTCTCTGCGACGGCCACATAGGCGGCGGTTGAAACGACACGTTGGGTGCGCAAGGACGCCGAAACTGGCCAGATAATCTAAGACCGGGAAATACAGGAAGGGAACAGATCACATTGGTCATTTCACCGATCCTCACCGATCCTCGCCGGCATCCGTTTCGATGGCCGCAACGCCGGCCGGGCTCAAGGTACCGCAACGCCAGACGCTGTAGACCGGCTGGGTATCCCAATCATAGTAGAAGACCGCTTCCAGTGTTCGCTTCGCCATCAGTTGCCGAAAGACGCGGCGCATGGCGCGAATCGCCCCTTCTCGCTTCCGGTCGTCGATCGGACAAGAAAGCGTGGTGTTGGCAATGCCCCATTCGGTAACCCAGCACGGCTTGCCCTCCCCTTCAGGTTGGCAAAAGTCCAGAAGCGCGGTCACATACTGTGCAAGCGCCGCGCCACCTCTGCGCCCCGGATAGACATGAATGCCATAGCCGTCGATCAACGCGTCGATCCCCCGTTCCCGCAGGAGCGAGACGAACGCACCAGGGTCGAGCCGCTCCCTCCCGCGATAGTCGGCCTCGTCTGCGCTGACATCGGAAAGTCCTGCGGAAATCAGCAGCGCACCGCGGCTATGGACCGTTGCCTGCAATTCCTCCCGGGTGATCCGAACGGCGCCGACATATGCGTCGAGCCCGCGCTCGAAGGCCGGGCGATCGGCGAGTTCCGAAACGTTGCGCGGTGTCTGCCGCCCCGGTTTTTCGTAGACGACGAGGTCGCCATTGTAGGCACTGTAGTTTATTTCGTTTCCGGGCTCGACGGCATCGATGCGGATGCCCATGTCATCAATGCGGCGAAGCGCCGAGCGCAGCTGCGCTCGGTAAAGATCGAGGTCAAGATCCGAAAGCCGCAGAACATCCCAGATGCGCCCGAAACCGGTGCGAGGGCGCACCCCCACCGCATAGTAATCCTTGTTGCCGAGCTGGATCTCGATAAGGATTTTCAGCCCCAGCCGATCCGCGATTTCGACCGCTTCGATGCTCTTGTCCATCGGTCTCGACAGCGAAAGCCGGACGTGGGTGATGCCGCTTGCCGCAATTTCCTGCAGCACGCGGTTCTGATCGGCGCGGGAAAGCCAAGCGAGGTTTACCCGGTTCATGCCGATGCGATCGGGGAACACATCGTCTGCGTCCACCGGCGGCGCGGGTGCAAAGGCCCAGAACACTGCCAGCGCGCAAGCGAGGCGCGCGCCCATGCGCGCTGCCGCTTTCATCCTCTCAAAGTCCAATCTGCCCCAAAGCATTTCGGAAATTCGCCTCGCAAGCGGAATAGCGGTCGATCACGGCTTGCGTGTCGATCTTGGCGAGGAAATTCGACAGGTATGCGCGCTTGTCCGCCTCCCGGTTCCAGGTGGACGCCTCGATATAGGGGAAGCCGATGAATTCCAGCATTTCCCGCATGCGGTCGTCGACGGCGATCATCAGGGCGGGTGTGCCGGCCTGCATACCGATGATGCAACCGTGGAAACGGCGGCCGAAGCAGAGATCGCGCGAGGACATCGCGCCCCGCCACTGGTTCGTGTCGAAATAAACCAGCAGCTCGGATTTCCGCTGCCATTTTTCCGCATGCTTGTATTCGGTCGCGCCAGTGATGCGCCCGCTCGCCCGATCATAGACATTGTCAGTGTCGTCGCCGGTCAGCGAGAGGTTATAGGCAACCAGCTCGTCCTGGACGACATAGCTTGCGACGCTCTCAGGATTAAGCAAGGCATGCGCATCGACGATCGTATCGGCAACACTGCCGAGATAGCCGCCGAAGACTATCTTCTGGGCTTCTGCCAGTCCAGGATTGGCAAGCGCCGAAAGCGATCGTTTCATGTCGTCCGGTGAGAAGTAGAGCGACGGGCAACCCGTAGGCTTGACGAATTTCATCCCCTGTTCCCTGAGGAATTCGGCGGTGAAGTAGCCGCGTGTGAGGAAGAAACTTTCCTTGTTGCGCAGCACTTCCAGGAACTTGAGTGTGCCGGCCGGCAGCTGTTCTTTGAGGCCTTCTTTCCGCTGGATGCCGATGCCCATTACCACAATCGGCATGTTCAGTTTCGCGAAGATTTCCGCTTCCAGGTCGGCGGAGTAGCCCGGACGTAGCAGATTTGCGGCAGCAAAGACGCACAAATCAAATTCGCGATTCACTTGCTTGTAGAGCTCGTTCGAGTCCCGATTGTTGGCGAGATGCCAGAACGGCAGATAGGTGACGTCGTGACCGCGCAAGCTCGCAGCCGCCCCTTCTCCGATGAGATAGTTACCAGTATTGGCAATCTTCCTGACCTGCGAAAGCAGATCCTTTTTGGTCCTGGTTTCGTCGAAATAGGGTCGATGAATAACGGTCGTGCCGGAGACGTCCGCAATCGTTCGCTGCAAGTAGGATGGAATTCCTGTGAGCAAGATACGCATAACTGTCCTTTGATCCGAAGGTGATGGCCGTTCGGCCGCTAAAGACCGATGCCGATTTCACGAAGTGTGGTGCGGAAGGCGCGCTCACGGTCGGAATACCGGTCGACGAGTTCGGTGGTGTTGAGCTTTGCCAAATGATCGGCCACGAACTCGGCGCGGTTCTCCGCTTTATCGACATCCGTGATATCGACAGCCGGCAGGCCGGTGAAACCCAGCATTTCGCGCATGCGGTCGTCCACCGCCACCATCAGACTTGGCACGGCCGCCTGCATGGCAATGATCGAGCCATGGAAACGACGGCCAAAATTGAAGTCCATCGACGAGGCCCAGGCGCGCCACTGGTTGTTGTCAAAGAAGGTGCGCACCTCGAACCGCTGCTTCTCCCGCTCCGTGCCGGGATAGGCGACATTGCCGATCATCAGGCCTGATGAGGAATCATAGGCACGTCCCTCGTCGTTAGGCTCCACCTTCATGTCGAAGTGGAGGAACTCGTCCTGCACAACGTATTGCGGCACTGTGCCCCGCGGGGCCAGCGCATTCGCATCGAGGATCGCATCCTGATTGCCGCCTAGATAGCCCGAAAAGATGGTCCGCGCCTTGCCGATTTCCACACCCGGCAGTTTCTTCATAGACCGGCGCATGTTGTCCGGCATGAAATAGACGGAAGGGCACCCGGTCGGGCGCACGAAGGAGAAGCCCTGATCCTTCAGGAAGCCTGCCGACTCGTAGCCGCGTGTCAGGAAGTAGTGTTCACGCTCCTTCAGGACGGCCAGAAGCCGCTTCGTTCCCTCTGGAAGATTGTTCTCAAGGTCCTTGCGGTTCTGTAGGCCGATGCCCAGCATGACGATCGGCATGTTGAGCCGGCTGAGGACATCCGCCTCGGCATCCGCGGAGAGCCCCTTGCGCAAGAGGTTCGCGCAGGTGAAGACGCAGATATCGAAGTTTGCGTTGAACTCGTCGAACCCGCTGCCGCTCTTGCTTAAATTGTAGAGGTGCCAGAAGGGAATGTGCTTGGCATGCGGCGCGAGAGCGCGCAGGGCACCCTCACCGATGAGATAATTCCCGGTATTGCTGATGTTGCGCATCTCCAGCAGAAACTCGTCTTTCGTTTCCGGCTGCGGCTGCCGCTCGGCATAGGAGACGGACAAGCCTTGAGCGCCATTGACAAGACGTGTGTAGTGACCAGGGATACCCGTCACGAGAATTCGCGGACGCATTCGACTAGACCTTTCTGTTTCAGAGGAGCGGCCCGGCAATCAGCCAATTGCCGCGACCACGGGATTTGCCACCGCTTGCTCGCGAAAGACCGCGGCGCGGGACAGGGAAGAATTTTTCACGGACCGATCGCTCCACGAGAGGAAATCCGAGAAGGATGAAGCCCATGACCGGTGGGCAGCAGTCCTGATGCAGCCCTCCATGAGCGGAGCAAGCATCTCGCGACTGCGCGCGACCTCTTCGATGATCCGCGCCATCTCCCGCACCACCTGAGGATCGGAAGCCGCATTGATGAGTATGCCGTCCTCGCCGTCGGAAATAAGCTCATCCACGGCTCCGACGGCTGTCGCGATGGGCACGCAGCCGAGCTGCTGCGCCTCGGCGATCATCAGCGGTGCGCCTTCCCACCGCGAGGGCATGACGAGAACGTCGGCCCAGCCCAGCGCCTTGATCAGTTCCTTGCTTGCAAAGACGGGCGGCCGCACGTCGACACCCAAGTCCTTGAGCCGTTCGCTCCAGGAACCTTTTGAATCGGCAAGGATTTCTCCTCCGATGGCGCGGGCGTCAAAATCAACATTGGAAGCCCGCAATATGGCGAGCGCTGCCGCCAGCCGGTCGATACCCTTCTGCTGATCGAGCCGGCCCATGTAAAGAAGCCGCAACCGGTCATCCTTGCGATCGATGCGCCGGACGGCGAGAACCTCTGCCAGGGCCTTGGGCGGCACCGAGAAGCTCGCACCGTTGGGAACGGCGAAGACTTTTTCGTGCGGGACGCCATAGCTGTGCAGATAGATCTTCAGTTGTTCGGAGCAGGTCAGGAAGGCATCGTAGCAGTGCTCGTGGGCGATCGCTGCGAAGGGCTGGCCAGCAGGCCGCTTGAAGATCGTATTGTCCACGACGTGAAGATAGCAAGCAGTACGCGTGCCTTCGGAGCGCAGCCGCGCGATGAGCGGATGCACGGCCATCACGTGGTTGTTGATGACGAGATCGAAACCGGAAAGCTGTCCCTTTAACGCCTCCCAGTCGACCGAATGCCCCTCGGCGATAAAATCCTGCCCGAGGAAAGAACCCGATCCTCCCCAGGCTGGAATTCCCGCCTCCCAGAAGTGAATGTAGTCGAAGCAGGAATCGAATTCATCGATCACGTCCATCCGGGACGTGCCGAGCACGAAGAGATGAGTCTCGTAACCCGCTGCCTTCAATTCCCGGGCGGCGGCATACACGACCTTTTCGGCTCCGCCGAACGAGGCGTTCGGTACAAGCAGCGCCACCGTCCGCTTGCCTTCGCTATGCCCGAGCGGCAGGACCGGCGATCCTCCGACTTCCTTGCGCAGCGCCTTGTGCAACTCCGTGTAGGGTACGAGCCGTGCGGGACGCCAGGTCCACCGCCTGCCCGCCGTCTCGCGAAGGGGGCTTGTGGCAATCGCGTTGAGACAATTGATCATCACCTGCTGGGGCGTGCTCAACGCGCGGCGCGGCAGGCTTCTTGGAAAAGGAAAGCGCACTTTCAAAACGGCCGATGTCGGCCATACCTGCTGGCTTGCGATCGAGGCGAACCAGTCCACGGCATTGTTCTGGACCACCTCCTGGACGAGCCGGGTCGACAGGAAAACGAGATCGGCGGGACCGATTTTTTGTGCACCCGGCCCATGAACGATCGGCTCGATCTTCCGCTGGGCGGCATCGTTGGCAAGCTGGACGAAGACGACATTGCTGGTCTCGCTCAGGCGCTCAAGATGGGCAAGCACGTTCGGCAGCATGCGTGAACGCCGCAGAAGGTCGAGCGCAGCGCCGCTTCCAGCAACCATGAAAGGCGGGAAATGTTCATTATCGGGTTCGCCAATATTACCCCAGAACGCTGGAATAATATCGTCGAGGCGAAGCATCGCAGGTGGCTTGGTGGGATCGGTAAAGAAGGAGATCGCCGTATCTTCCGTTCGCGCAAACAGGTAACGCGGGCAATCCTCGTGTTCGAAATCCACCAGCATCGGGCGTTGGAACAACGGCATGTGGCGCTTGCGCAGGAAACTAACCGACGTGGCGCGATCACGGTTGGCTTCCTTGAAGCGGCTCTCCGCCCGCAACCTGTATTCGAAGACAGTATCGTGGCAAGGCGTGCCGACGAAACCGTGCTCGATGCAGGACAGCCAGAATTCCCAATCCTCGAAACCGTTCTGCCTGTCGTCGTTGAAGCGAACGCCGCTCTGAAAAACGTCAATCGAGATCATCGATCCCGTATCGCAGATATTGTCGGTGATGCAGTGGACCAGTCGCGAATATTGGTTGCCGTAATGGGCGCGCCAGCTGACCGAAAACGTGTCGATATTCGTATAGACCCACCCGCAACCGCTAGAGACGAGTTGCCGGTAAAGCGTCTCGATGGTGCCGGGAAGAATGCGATTGTCGGCGTCGAGAAAATAAACGGCCTTCGCCTCGGCGAAGTGTTCGAGGACGAAGTCGATGGCGCGATTGCGCGCGCCGCCGGGACCTGCGTTTTGACCGAACAGCACGTGGATGAACGGGTGGGTCGCAGCGTAGAGCAACAGTTGATCGAACGTCTCATGCCGTGGATCGCCGTCGACCGAAACGACGATGGCAAGCCTGCCGGCGCTCAGGTTTGATGCAAGCACCGACTCAATCGCCTCCAGAGCGAGTGCCGCGTGACCGTAGAGCGGCATCGCCACGGCGATCAGGTCCAATGATTCCCTGCTACCCGACATCGATGGCCTCCGTCGATTGCTTGACCAGCCTGAAGCCGGACACCTTGAGCCAGGAAAAATCGACCGAATCCGTGACTGCACGACTGAGGATGATCAGATCCATTGGGCCGAGCGCCGGCTCGTTCAGCTGAATGCTGATGTTGACGACGTGACTGGAGGTGACCTCACGCCATCCGCTGAAGAATGCCGACGGTTTGGCCGTACCCTTTCGCGCAAGCTCAGCCACTTCGGAGCGCGCATTCGAATTCGCCGGCGCAAGCAGGAAGCTGACCGCCGCAGGCCGGCCCTCAGGATGATCGATAGCGGCATTCGCCGAAAAAGAGATCGTTCCTGGCGCGACGGCACGACTGACTGCACCCGCCGTTATACCGCTCTGCAGCGGGTGACAGGCGATAGCATGCTCATGTTCAAGAAAACGTACTGTCTGGAATTCCGGAACCATAGGCGTAACCGAAACGTCGACGATCTGGCTCAACAGGTCCACTGCTAGTCGGTAGTCGACGATGTACTGACCTTCGAGCAGGCCGGTCGGCGCAATCATGTTGTGCGTTATGGCGGGCTTCACTCCCGGCAGTCCCGTGAACACCTTGAACGCCAACGGACGCAGGTCGAGATCCGGATGCGGAAGCTCCGAACGCGCTGAATAGCGCTCACCGGCGATCGGGTATCCGAGCGAAAGGCCGACAGTTTCTGGCCCAGCCGATGAAATCCGCAGCCGAAGCGTGCGCGCCCCTCCTCCGCAAGCCCGGGGCAGCGAGAAGAAATTCCAAGTCGCCACGAGTTGCGCGTAGGGCACGATCCACTCGGCGACCCCTTCGCCGCTCTCGAGATAGCTCAACGCGACGACAAGCTCGCCGCTGATCCTCGGCACCGAGTGCAGGTGAAGCGCAAATCCTGCCACACCAAGACTGGATACCGGCAGCAATTGCTCGACAAAGGCAGTAGCAAGCAGCTGTCCGATCCCCTCGTCCTTAGGATCGGCATAGGGATCGTGGGAGAAAATCTCGGAAACCGGCTCCCAGTTTCGCGCCTGGAACGCATCTTCGAGTGCCCGGTAGTTTTCCAGCAGCGTCTCGCGTTCACGTCGCAAAAGGGCAAGCTCCGAGGTGATTGAAGCGCTGTATCGGGCGATCCGGCCGACGCCGCCCTCGGTCAATGACCGCAGAAGCGGGAAACTGTCGGTCGTGTTGGCTGGATCAAGCCGCTGAACGGCCATCGGAGGAACCGTCCCCAGCGACCCAAGAGCCGTCAGACGTTCTTTCAGATCCGCCTCGCCCTCGTCGGAAAAAGCGACGGCGATCAACGGAAAAGCATTCTGCAATGTCGCCGGAGAATGACCATTCACCTCGGGGTACAGGACCAGATGCTCGATATCGCTCCCCTCGAAGCATGATCGATCCCGGTCCGATGCCGCTATCAGCTTTCTCGTTACCAGTCGTTTCCCAATGGCGGAAGACATCAACCCTTGCACGCAAGACCCCTGAAGAATTATGTCAAAACAAAAACAAATACGCCGGTTAGACAATTGCTTAAGCGAAGCATCCGGCGCGACCCACAATAACGCTAACAACTAACATTGCGGTGCACAATGGAGAAATTCAACAAAATCGAATAATTATATTTCATATATACTTTAAAAATCGAATTAATGTTCACATTTCCACAGCATAACTGCGGGAAAATGACTTTCCAGCCAGTTTTTCAAGAAGGCCCTGCTGATAATCAAGACAATCCGTCAAGCGGAAGCGCCTCTCGACCGTCCGGCGCGCCGCGGCACGCATCCCCAAGTGGCCCTCCGGATTTTTCAGGGCACCGAGGACCGCCTCAGCGAGTGCATCCGTGTCGAAGAACGGCACCAACAGGCCGTTCCGGCCGGAGCGTATGACCTCCCGGACAGGCGCAGTATCCGATCCGATGATCAGGGCTCCGCATGCCATCGCCTCTAACATCGACCATGACAAAACAAACGGATAGGTGAAGTATAGGTGCGCGGCCGAGATCTGGAAAATCTGCCGCAAAACAGAATGCGGCACCACGCCGGGAAAGAGGATATTTTCCGGCGGTATATCCAGCGATTTGAGAAGATGATCCTTCCAAGCCCCGCCACCGGGCGGCGGCACACCATAGCTGACGCCATTTCCGCCAACGAAAACGAACAACGCATCAGGGCGCTGGCGCACAACCTTGGCGGCGGCATGCAAAACCTGCGGAAACCCGCGGTACGGCTCCAGGTCGCGCGCGACAAAGGTAACGATGGGAGGGCCACCGGAATTGAGCACACGTCCGTCCGGAAGCGTGGCGGAAGTCGTCGAGTTCGGCCGAAACCGCGCCGTATCGACACCATCATGACACACCGAAATGCGCCCCTGGGTGTCGGCAGGGTAAAGACTTCTCTGCCAGTGGGTGGGGCTGATGCCAGCCTCAATCGCCTCAAGGGACAAGACCTGCGCGATGTTACGCAGCCGTAGTCTCTTTCGTGTCTCCAAATCAGGTTGGTCGTCGGGGGCGAACCCAATGTCCGCCCCTTCAGATCGGTAAAAGAACTCGCAATATCCCAGTGCGGGCACCTGCGGCAGCACATCCTTCAAGAACATCATGCTGCCCCAACCGATATGGCCAACGACCATGTCGGGCACCAGCCCCTGCCGCCCCATGGCGTCGAACGTATCGGCGACGCGATGGCCGATCCGCGCGTGATGATCGGGAGTACCCATGTGCCGGGCCATGTCTGGATTTGCGCGCGGACCTGATTCTGCGCGATGCCGAATGACGCGAACGGATGGAATCTTTTGATCTATGGTTTCGGTGATGAGGCTTACCTCATTGCCCGCCTGCACGAGATGGGTGGCCAAGGCAGCGAACTGGCCGAAACCCCGCCGATGAACAAACGCCACGTGCATCGCGCCTAGTCCACCATTGCCAGGTCCACGGAATCACTCACCACTTAGACGCCAAACCGTGAACTGGTACCCCAGGCCAGTTCTAGCTGGTGCAGCGTCTGGAAGGCCGTCTCAAGCATCCGCTGGTCCTGGTCGCCACGATTCACCGCGCGCTCATAGGTCATTGCCGCGTCGCGGAGATTTGCCCTCAATAGCCGCCCCTTCTCCGTCAGCTTGATGCGTGCGGACCGCTTGTCGCGCTGGGAAGCAACGCGATCAATATAGTCGCCGTCGGCAAGCTGCTTCAGATAGTAGGAAACGTTGGAACCAACATAGTGCCCACGATCCAGAAGCTCGGCGACCGACAGCTCCGAGTCGCCGATCGCCAGAAGAATCATCGCCTGTGCCGGCCCGATGTCATCGACGCGAAGCTTGGTCAGCTCCGCTCGAATAAGGCCTGCAAACCGTCGACTTGCCCGCTCCATCAGGCGAGCCAGCTCGAAATATGTAACCTGCCGGAGGTCACCAAACTCCGCATCCCGAGACTGCCCGATGTCCGATTGTGCTGCCTGACCGTTATTTCGAATTCCTAGATCATTATCAAGTACGGACAGATTGAGCACACTATTTTCCTTCATTTCACGCTCCTATTTAGAAAATTACTTCAAAATTAGAAGTAGTTTCCTAATATGCTCATTACCCCTGAATAACCCAAGCTTGCACAAGCCCTCCCTTCTGTGCCAGATTGGCAGGGGCATTACTACACTTCGGCACAGTTATAACCAATTCTGCCCTTCAGAAGATGGCTACAACGTTAACTCAAGGCAAATCGCCATGCGTGATACTGTTCAAAATGAGACAATAAGCAAGAGTCAAATTTGGGGAGGCAAAGACAAAAACAACCCGGGATTGCTAATGTCGCAAGCAAAGCGTGTCTTCTTGTCCGGGTTGCTCTATGCGGCAGCGCTTAGCGTATGTCTCAATTTGCTACAACTGACGATGCCGCTATTCATGCTGCAAGTTCATGACAGGGTGCTCAACAGCCAGAGCATGGACACACTCGTCATGCTCACCATTTTGGCGATCGGCGCCCTCGTGGTGCTTGGGGTTCTGGAATTCATCCGCGCCCTGTCTTTCCAAGCCATCGGGGGCGCACTCGTGCGCCGTTTAAACACGCCGGTCCTTACCGCCGCCGTTCAGGCCTCGGTCGACCAGGGCCTGTCGCGCGCGACCCAGTCGCTTCGCGATATCTCAGAATTGCGAAGTTTCCTGACCTCGTCAGCGGTCACCGCGCCCCTCGACGCGGCCTGGTCACCGATCTTCCTCGGCGCCCTTTTTATTCTGCATCCGCTTTTCGGGCTGATCGGGGCTGTCTCCGCGGCGCTCCTCCTTTGTGGCGGTGTGGTCACGGACATGTTGACACGCCAGCTCACCAAGGAAGCGAACCAGACAAATATCGAGGCCGTATCCAAGATTGGCGCATCGCTGCGGCATGCCGAGGCTATCGAGGCGATGGGCATGCTGCCGGCGCTGGCGAATCGTTGGCGCGCACTGCAAATGCAGGCCCTCAGCGCCTTTGAAGCGAGCGGGACCAGGAGCAAGGCGATGTCGTCCATCACCCGCAGCCTGCGCTATTCCATCCAGATCGTAACCCTGGCAGCCGGAGCGTTTCTGGTGCTGGAGCAGGCAATCACGCCCGGCGCGATGATGGCATCGAGCATTCTTGTCGGCCGCCTCCTCATCCCCTTTGATTCGATCATCGACAATTGGCGCCAGTGGGTTCTGGCGATCGCGGGCTGGCGCCGCCTTGAGGCCGCCCTCACGGCGGACCTTGCGATCCGCCAAACGATGCCCACGCCGCATTCGTCAGGCGACATCGTGGTCGATAAATTGGTCTACGCAGCCCCTGGACTGGATGTGCCGATCATCAAGGGCATTTCTTTTTCCCTTTCTCCGGGCGAGGTTCTGGGCGTGGTCGGTCCCTCAGCGGCAGGCAAATCGACCCTCGCGCGCCTGCTGGTCGGAATCTTGCGGCCCACGTCCGGCGGTGTCTTTCTCGACGGCAACAACACCTATCTCTGGGAGCGCAGTTCGTTCGGCCAAGTGGTTGGATATTTGCCGCAATCCGTATCGCTTTTGGAAGGCACGATTCGAGAAAACATTGGGCGGATGGCCGAAAGCGACCCGTACAAAGTGCTGGAAGCGGCGCGACTGGCTGACATCCATGACATGATCGGACGCCTGCAACTTGGCTATGACACGCCCGTCGGCGACGGACATCTGACCCTTTCCGGAGGGCAGCGGCAGCGCATAGCGTTGGCGCGCTGCCTCTACAACAGACCTCGCCTCATCGTGCTCGACGAGCCGAACGCGAACCTGGACGCGATTGGAGAGCAGGCCCTTATCCGGGCAATCCAGCACGCGCGCGGTGACGGCGCCATCGTCGTTTTAATCGCTCACAGGCCAGCCATCATGCAAGTCGCCGACAAGCTGCTCGTGCTCGAAAACGGCCGCATCACACAGTTCGGGCCTCGAACGGATGTGATCCCGGCCACAATGCCGGGCGAAGCACGCCGCGAGGTGGCCGCGATATGACGGAGAAGATGCCTCTTGCGGTGCGCCCGGCCCCTTCCGAGCGTCACTTACCATTGTATCAGCCGGTGTCGCGGAATGTCAGCTCCTTGGACTTGGAATTCGAACAGCTTGATAACGGCTCGCCACTCCGCCGCCTTGTCATCGCGGGGATCGCCACGATCCTCGTGTCCTTCGGTGGATTTTTTGCCTGGGCGTTTTCCACCGAACTCAGCAGCGCGACGGTCGCCAACGGCACGGTCATCGTTGATTCGAAGAGAAAGACCATCAGCCACTTTGAAGGCGGGGTGATGAGCCGTCTGCTTGTTCAGGAGGGCGACAAGGTTTCCGCCGGGCAGCCATTGATCGAGCTCGAGGATACGCGAGCCCGCTCCAGCCTGCACTCGCTCCAAATCCGGCGCATTGGCCTGATCGCTAAACTGGCTCGGCTGAAGGCCGAGCAGGCCGACCTGCTGCACATCCGCTTTCCGAGCGATTTCGGCAACGCACAGACCGTTGCAGTCGATGAGGCCGTCACGGCCGAGACGGTCTTTTTCGAAAAGCGGCGCGAGACCAAAAACGGGCGCGTCGAGGTCCAGAAAAAAACCATCGAAGAGTACCTGGAACAGACAACATCACTCCGCATTCAGACCCAGGCGGTCGACCAGCAGATCGGCCTCATCAACGACCAGCGGACGGCGATAGCAACCCTGGTGCAAAAAGGCGCAGCATCGCGCACGCGGCTCATCGAGATAGACTCCAAGCTAAGCGAGCTTGCAAGGGAAAGGGGTGAACTCGCCGGCGGCAGGGCCCAGGCCGAAAAAGCAAGGGCGGGCGCGCAGCTTGGGCTGACCGGGATCGAAAGTGAGTTTCAGTCGACCATCGCCGGGGAAATCACAACGGCACGCGTCGACCTCGCGGATGTCGAAGAGCAGATCACCGCTTCGCGGGACGTGCTACGCCGCCTTGAGATCCGCTCTCCGCAGGCGGGTATCATCAGTAATATTTTGGTGCGCACCCCCGGCAGCGCGGTCACGCCCGGCCAGCCACTGCTCGAGATCGTTCCGGAAAATGAGCCGCTTCTGATCGAGATGCGCGTCAATCCTCGCGACATTGACAGCATCGCCGTGGGCTCGCACACGCAAGTCCGGTTGACGGCTTATAATCAGCGCTCCCGCCTGCCAATGGAAGGTACCATCACATATGTCGCTGCGGATCAGTCTGTCGATGAAAAATCAAACAGCGCGTTTTTCGTCGCACGTGCCAAACTCGACGCGGCGTCGCTAAAGGCAAACCCCGACGTCCGCCTATCTCCCGGCATGCCAGCCGAGGTGCTAATCATCCATGAGTCACGCCGCGCGATCGATTACCTCACCTCACCGGTCCTCGAGAGCTTCAATCGAGCATTCAGGGAGGATTAAATGCTGCAGTGCGGCCAGCAAAGGTAAAATACTTTTACTTTTGAAGTTATTTCAAAGTAAATATGGCGGAATTTACTTCATAAACTCCTAGATTTTCGAATTGGAACACTCGCAAGACTCATTTCGAGAAAAATATTTCTCAAAATCTGACATATCTTTCCAAGATATGCTTGCGTTGCTTTTTTTTGCAGTGCACATTTCAAACGCGAGATCGTCGCACCCTGCGCCGACAACGCGTGCATATCAATCTGAAGAGGAGAGGCAGATGGCCACATTGGAAGGCGGAGCGTACGACGACGCATTGTTCGGCTCCCGTTTCAACGACTTCATTCGCGCCCATGGGGGCGATGATTTCGTGAACGGCGGGAACGGGCACGATATTGTGTTCGGCGGTGACGGTGACGACCTGCTGTTCGGCGGAAAGGGAAACGATACCCTGTTCGGCGGCGAAGGCAGCGACTTGCTGAACGGTGAAAACGGTGACGACACCCTCGTCGGCGGCTGGGGCGATGACCTCTTGTACGGCGACAAGGGCAACGACATTCTGTTCGGCGGACACGGAAGCGATCTTTTGTCCGGCGGCAAGGGCAACGACATACTTTATGGCGGCGATGGCAACGACATCCTCGACGGCGGTGCCGGCAATGACATTCTTGCAGGCGGTGCTGGCCATGACGTCTTTGTCTTCGACGGCGGCGGCGGGAATGACGTCATTCTCGACTTTACGGCGGGCGAGGATCTGTTGCAGATTTCCAGGGGCATCAATGGTCTTGATGTGACTTCGCCCGAAGACCTAGCCTCGCGTGTCACGCAGGTCGGCGGCAACGTCATCGTGGATCTCGGCCATGGCGACACACTCACATTAGTCAATGTCGACGCCAACGACATCCATGCCAATCCCGAGAACTACTTCACCGTTCATTGAACCTGAATCCTGCGCGCCCTGCTTCCTCCCGTAGGGCGCGCTATTCCGATCCAGAGGGGCCGCCTGTGACGTTCGACGAATCGATAGACGCCACTGGCGCTTTCAGGAACGCAAAGATCTTTCGGCTCGGTATCGAGCTTGCCGTACTCATATGGGACCTTCCCCCAGTCCTTCCCGCCAATACGAGGTGCCTGTTGTCCATGGAGCAGTCGCCAGTGCCGCTCGTCAGCATGACGCTGCCGCTTTGCAACGGAAAGCAACGCATGTTCTGGGCGATGAGACCAGAACAGCGACCGGTGACTGTGGACATTTGCACGGAGCACGGCGCGACGGTCGATACTATCGTTATGCAACCTGCACGCGCGCTCGCGCCTCTCGATGTGGAGGCCCTGTTCGCCGATCTCGCGCCGGATGGCCGCATCAAGTTCGTCAACAACCTGCTGACTGTCTGGCGAAGCGCTTTCCGCATCGCCGGCGACCCTTTTTTCAACATGGTGGTCGAAGACGCCATTCACACGCTTGCGCCCGAACGGCAGACCGCCAGTGTCGTCTGCCAGATTGCGCAGGGGCGCCATCTGATCGAGACCGCGATCAATCCGGATCTGGGCGAGATCACAGCGATCTATGCGATCGGTGCCACGTCGATCAAGCGCATGGCCGACAGGCTCGTGCTCGGGCGCGATGGGAAAAACGGCCTGCAATCGTGCCATTTCATGGCACACGTGCCCTCCCCTCCGTTTCTTTTCGTTCTCCTGAGCAAGAATGGCCTCGCCATTCGCCAGCTGCCTGACGCTAAGCCGCGCCATGCCAGCCTTCCGGGTTGGTGGAGCAAAAACCGCGAGGCGGTGGAATTGCGCGAAATGATCATCCGTCAACTCGCCCTGTTGCCGGAGGGCGGCGCCGCCACTGCCATCGACCTTCAAACGCGCACCCCGCTGGCGGAGAGCCGGATTGCCAAGTCGTCGATGCACCCGTCCGGTGAAGTCGATCTCGCTCTGGCGCTCGACGGCGGCCTTCTGGCCGGCGGTTGGTTTCATGCACCATCATCGGCCTTCTCCGGCATCGACTATGTCAAGGAAGACGGCACCCCTGTGCCGCTCGACGGAAACAACTACAAATTCCCTGCATGGGCGCAAGGCAAGGATGAAAAGGGCAAGACGGATGTAACGGGTTTCGTTGCCTGGATTCCACTGACGGAGTCCCCAGGACCGCTGCTGCAACCGCGATTTCAGATGCGTCTCGCTTCCGGAGCGGTCAGACCGCTCATACCCAAGCCACAGCCTTTCGAGCCCGCGATCCAGCGAAACCATGTCCTGCGCGCCGTTCCGCCGCAACATGCAGTCGACGATGCTTTCCGCACAATTCTGGCCCCCGCCCTTCAGGACATTGAACGACGATTGGGCAGGACCATCGAGGTCGACGACACAAAGGACTACAGCCTTCAGAAAGACGCGCCGCTCGTTTCCATTGTCGTGCCCCTCTACAAGGTTCTTGATTTCCTGCGTTTTCAATTATCGGGGTTGGCCACGGACCCTTGGCTCGCCGCTAACGCGGAGGTCATCTACGTACTCGATTCACCGGAAATCCAGGATGAGACGGAGCATCTGCTGGGCGGACTGCACCTTCTGCACGGGTTGCCGATGAAACTGGTGGTTATGAACCGCAACAGCGGTTACGCGCGCGCCTGCAATGCCGGCGCACGTTTCGCACGCGGCTCCATCCTGGTGATGCTCAATTCTGATGTCGTGCCTTGCAAGCCCGGTTGGCTTCAGATCCTTTCGCGGGCGCTGCTGGAAGACAAGACACTGGGTGCCATCGGTCCGAAACTGATCTTCGAAGATGGATCGCTGCAGCATGCGGGGCTTTATTTCGGCCGCGACCAGCGCGGGATCTGGCTAAACCACCATTTCCACAAGGGCATGCCTGGTGACTACCGGCCGGCGCAGCAGACCCGTGATGTCCCTGGCGTCACCGGCGCCTGCCTCGTGGCCCGCAGGGAGACTTACGAGCGCGTTGGCGGTTACACCGACGACTACGTGATCGGCGATTACGAAGACAGCGACCTCTGCCTCAAGATCCGCCGTCTCGGGTTGCAGATAGTCTATGAGCCGGCGGCATGCCTCTATCATTTCGAACGCCGCTCGATCCGCCGCAGCCAGGACTACATGCGAGGCGTTGCCAGCCAGTACAATTCATGGCTGCACACCCAGCGCTGGGAGGAGGACATCAGCGCGCTGATGGCGAACCAACGCGATAGGGACCCACATCACCCCGCCGCTACGGGTGAGAAAATACAGGAAAGGAGCGCAGCATGACGAAAGCGGCACTCCTGCAACCGCCCGCGCCGGCCAGACTGATCGATGAAGACCGTATTCGCTGGCTCAACGAATCCGTACGGGCAAACCGTTTCCTGCCGCAACCGGATACCACCAACGTCTTCGTGGGAGATGGAGATTTTCGCGCGATCGGAGCCGAATTTCTCGGTTATTTCATTCGCATCGGCGGCCTGCGCGAAGACAGCCGTGTGCTCGACATTGGCTGTGGTATCGGCCGGATGGCGGTGCCGCTCACCCAGTATCTCGATCCGCAAACAAGTCGCTACGATGGCATTGATCCCGTCGAAGACGGTATTGGCTGGTGCCAGCGTACGATCACGCCCGCCTACCCCAATTTCTCCTTCCAGCGGCTGGACATAGCACACGAGCTTTATAATCCAGACGGCAAGATCAGCGGAAAGGCCTTGGCGCTGCCTTTTCCGGACCGTCATTTCGACTTCGTGATCATGACCTCCGTGGTCACGCATCTGCCGCCCGCAGAAGTCCTCGTCTACCTTTCAGAAGTCCGCAGGGTTCTGTCACCCGGAGGACGCCTGTTTATGACAGCGTTCGTGATCGACCAGATCGCTGCGGCAAACGAACACGGGCGGCGCGACCCGCGTCTTGCTTTCCAACGCTATCGCGAAAGCCCATGCTGGTTCGTCCCAAACCAGCCGCGCCTTGCCGCAATCGGCTTCGAGGACGGTTTTCTGGACAAGGCGCTCGAACGCGCCGGCCTCTCCGTCGCCCTAAAATCGCTGGGCCATTGGCGCGGCACCAAAGCGAGCCACCATCAGGACTTCATCGTGTCGAAGCGGCGGGGAAGCGGCCGATGAGCAAGCGCATCCTGGTGGCCGCTCACAACCATCCGTCTCTTCATCCAGGCGGGACGGAGATATTCGCGCACGACCTGTTTCGCGCCTACCAGCGCGAGGGTCACGAAGCGCTGTTTCTCGGCGCCACGAACCAGATTCATCGCGAAGCAAGGCCCGGCACGAGTTTTCAGAGCATCGGTCAAGCGGGAGACGAAATCCTGTTGTGGTCCGGACATTTCGACCGCTTCTTCATGAGCCAGATCGACCTCTATGGCATCGTGCCAGACCTAACCGAGCTGCTGCGCGATTTCCGGCCGGACGTGGTTCACCTCCACCACCTGCTGCTGCTTGGCGCCGAGTTTCCGCACATTGTCCGCCGCACCCTGCCCCAATGCCAGATCGTGATGACACTGCATGACTATTACCCCATTTGCCATCATGACGGCCTGATGGTGCGCACCGGCAGCAAAGAGCTGTGTCACCAGTCCAGCCCCGACCGCTGCCACAGCTGTTTCAAGGACATTCCGCTCGACCGCTTTACCTTGCGCGAAAGCCACTTGAAGGCCCTGCTGAGCACGGTCAACCACTTCGTCTCGCCCAGCGCCTTTTTAAGGGAGCGCTTCGTGCAATGGGGATTGGATGCGGATAAGATCAGCGTCATTCCCAATGGTATCCCCAGCCGAGATGCCGGCGTTGGAAGAAAGCTGCTTGAGGGTGGAAAGCCGGTCTTCGGATATTTCGGAAATCTCAACCCCTGGAAGGGGATAACGGTGTTGCTCGACGCCGCGCACCAGCTTCTGGTCGATGGCCTCGATTTCGAGCTTCGAGTCCATGGCGGCGCGCCCTTCCAGAGCCAGGCCTTTGTCGACGAGGTCGATCGGCGCTTTGCCGAAACATCGGCTTCGGTACAGCGCCGAGGCCCCTATCGCCGTGAAGATATCGGCGATCTGGTGGCCGCCGTCGATTGTACCATCGTTCCCTCGGTCTGGTGGGAGAATGCACCGTTGGTCATTCAGGAAGCCCAGGCTCAGGGGCGCCCGGTCATCGCCAGCAATATTGGCGGAATGGCTGAAATGGTCGAGCACGGCGTCAACGGCATGACCGTTCCGCCCAACGATGCCCGCGCGCTCGCCGCAGCGATGCGCAGCATATTGGAAGAACCGAATCTGCTGCGCCGGTTCGCCGCAAACGCACGCAAGCCCGACGACATCGATACAACCGCCCGCCGCTACCTGAAGCGAATCGATACGACACAAGTTCAGTCATAGGAGAACTCATGGCCATTCCCGCTGAACGACTGGATGCCGCGTCCGAACAGGACAATGCCAAGCCGATGAGCGGCCGGGTGGACGCCATCGACATGGGCAGGATCTTCGGCTGGGCATTCGACCCGATGGCGCCGGATCAACGTCTGATCATCCGTGTCCTGCTCGATGGCAAGGTGATTGCAGAGGCCGTTGCCGATCGCAATCGCCCGGACTTGCGGCGCAACGGCATTGGCGATGGCAATCATGCATTTGAAATCGCGCTGCCCGATCAAGTTCAGTCGCGCGCGAGCGATATCGTCGTCATGGCGAGAAATGAAAGTGGTTCCGAGCAGGCCTTGCGCGTTCCACAACCAAACGAGCAGGCGGCCGAGGCTCTTATCGCCGCGCCGCTTGCGAAGGTGCTCGACAAGCTCGACGTGCTGATGGCGTCCCAACGGCAGCTGCAGGTCTCCCAGCGCTCGTTGCAGCGCGCACCGGACCTTGACGCCGACAAGGCAGAATCCACCGGCCTCAGCGAGGTCGGCCACGCCGTCGAGAGCCTCAGGGTGGATATCGGCCAAAGGCTGAATGATCTCGACGTCCATCTCATGCGGCTGGATGGGGTCGTGGGTGGAATGGAAAAGAACTTGAACACTCTGCGCAAGCGTGGGAACGGCGAATTGAAGCCGCTGCTGCTGTTGCTGTTTGTTCTCGTGGGATTTGCCGCGGGCGCGAGCCTTGCGCTGATTGTCAGGATATGATGCGCAGCGAGGACGGCGTGCTGGCTACAGAACAATCCCGGGCTGTTACGAGCCCCGCAACAGGCAGGCATGCGGCGAACAGGGCAATGCGCCCTGGGCGGGTTATCGGCTACCGCATCGACGAGACAACCTTGCTGATCATCGGCCTTGGCCGTGTCGCCGCCGGCAGCGCGATGGTCGTCATTGGCGACGACCTCGCAGACACGCGAAGCGCGTTTGTTTCGGAATGGCGATTGTCCGCGCCCTCACCTCGGGCCAGGCATGGGTTTGCAGCACTCCTGCCAATAGGGGACGCACACCCGGACATAAGCACGATACGGTTCGGAGAGGAGGAGACGGGCGCGCAGTTCATCTTCGCACCCCGGCTCGCCGCCGCAGAGGAAGCAGCCACGCTTATTCTCGAGTCCGCGGGATCCCAGTCAGCCGCGGTCATCGATGGGCTCGTGGACGAGCTGATGGCCGGCGATGTTACCCGCCACAGGCTTCTGACAATCACCGCGCTCTTGCAAGCGGCTCACGCAAGTGATGGTTTCGTCGAGCTGATCGGTGAAAGCCATGATGGTGTGACGTTCCTGCAAGGCTGGAGCCGCGGCATGGCGCCCGGATCTTGCCGGATGTTCGTGGTAGGCAATGCGACACCGGTGATCGCTGAGTTCGGCATCGCGGTCTTTCCCCGGCCCGACGCCCCCGATGGCGCCTCCGGTTTTGTCGGCCTTCTCGATGCCAACAAAGCGACCGGCGCTCTGGACATCGAAGGTCTGGTCTTTCGGGCGCGCGCCGGTTGGCGGCACATTGCACTCCACCCCAAAAAACGCATCACCGGCCCAATGGAAACGCCCGAACATATCCGGTCGATCCTGCTGCGGACCCATGGCTCTCCCGACGTGCTGCTTTCCCTTCGAGCCGCTGCCAACAGCTTTGCGGGCAAGGAAACCGTCTCCAGCCTGCCCTATCCCGTCCGGATGGGCATAGACAACGTATTCGAGGCAGATGGAGGCAATCTCCTCGTCTCCGGCTGGCTTTATGACCCGGACGGCCACATCACAACGGTGGGGTTGTGCCGAAACAATGCCGCGGCTCGCCTCGACGAATGTTGGACGCGCTACGATCGCCCTGACGTCTCGGAAAGTTTCAACGAGCAGCAGCACTTCGCTCCGAGCCTTCGCGGCGAACAGCATACGCATGGCTTCATCGCCCAGGCACAATTACCGAGTGACGATCCTGACGCATCTCTCTACTTCGAATTAACGCTACGCGATTTACGCCGCGCTTTTTTACCGGCGAAACCGGTGCGGGTTTCGGCGCGTTCCGCGACATTGCGCCAGATCGGCGCCATCGATCCCGCGAACTGCGCGCTGCCGGCGATCATCGATGCGCAAATTGTCCCTTTCCTCAGACAGTCTGGAAGGTCGGTCCCTGTCATCGACACCATCTTGAATACTGGCCGCTTCGATGAGGAAAGCAGCCCGCCGATCGTCATCGGTGCCGGCGAAAGCGAGGAGGACATTGCCCCACTATTGGCCTTGCTCGCGCTCGATCCGGAAACCCGAGCCGCGCCGATCGTCATCGCCATGCCTGAAGTGCGCTTTCGCAGGCAAACAGCCCGTATCAGGGAACTCGCGCGGTTCTACGGCCTTTCGGTTCGGCTGGTATCGGTGAACGGAAGCGGCGATGACTGCGACATGCTTGAAGCGGGCATACAAGCACTCACCTGCGAAACGGTCGTCTCGCTCTCCGCCTCGCTGATCCCGCGCGCGGCAGGCTGGTACGGCAAATTGGTGGCAACCAGCGCGACCCTGAAAGGAAGCGTCGTCTCGCCCGTTCTGGCATATGAGGACCATTCCATTCGCTGGGCGGGGAGCTGGATCGAGGAAGACAACGACGACCAGCCTGTCGTAGGTCGCTATACCGGCTATCCGCTCAAGGCGGTCACCGACATGACACTGACCCGTATCGCAGCTGCATCGCTCGCGTGCTGCATCATGCCTCGCAACGCTGTGGCGCGTGCGGGTGGCTTTTCCGCCGGCTATCTTGGGGCGCATGAAAAGGGTCTGGATCTCGGCCTTCGCCTCAACCTGTCGGGCATCGAATCCTATGTGCTTCCATCGGTGCAGATGTGGGGCTGCGACGACGTACGCGGCGGAGGTAGCCCGGCTTTGACCGCGCTGGTGGAAGAGATCGACCGCAAGATCTTCAAGAGCCAATGGTCGCCGGTTCTCGGCATAAAAAAGCACCTGGAAAAGAGGCCTACATGAACGAAAAGCTTCGCATCCTTGTCGTCTCGCACGCGCACCCAACACTCTCGCTCGGCGGAGCGGAAATCGCATCTCACAACCTGCATCGCGGCCTGAACGCACTGCCAAACGTAGAATCGGTTTACCTGGCCCGGGTCGGCAATCCTGTCCCACGCCACGCCGCGTCCGCGCTGATGAGCCTTCGCCTTGCCGAGGACGAGTTGGTGTTCCACGCTGACGACTATGACCATTTCTTTCTGTCCAACGGTGATACCAAGACGATCAGCCGGGACCTTTTGCGTTTCGCACGTGATCTGAGGCCCCATGTCATACATTTCCACCACGTTCTCGGCATCGGCCTTGAAGCGCTCTATGCACTCAGAGAAGCATTCCCGCACGCCGCCATCCTCGTTACGTTCCACGAATACCTGTCGATCTGCCACAACCACGGGCAAATGGTGAAGCGACACTCAGGACAGCTGTGCGAAACAGCCTCTCCCGTCGCCTGCCACGGTTGCTTTCCCGATATCCCCGTCTCACGCTTCCTCAAGCGTGAGCAGTTTACTCGCGGGATGCTTGGCCTTGCCGATGCTTTCGTCTCGCCCAGCCGTTTTCTGGCGGATCGCTACACCGCGTGGGGCATTGAAAAGGACAAGCTCTTCGTGATCGAAAACGGGATCGCTGTGGAAGCGGCTGCGCCCGCCCGTGTGTTGCAGGGAGCCAACCCTCGCCGCAACCGCTTTGCCTATTTCGGACAGATGACGCCGTTCAAGGGGGTCGATGTCCTAATTGACGCTGTTTCGCGCATTCCGAAGGAACTGTGGGGCGAAGACTCCTGCCTGATGATCTTCGGCGGCAATCTTGAACGCCAGCCAATCGAATTCCAGGAGCGGATGAGGAAGCTCATTGCGGACGCCGGACCCCGCGTCCGCTTCTATGGCGCGTACCAGAACGCGGAGGTACCGCGCCTTATGCGTTCGGTCGACTGGGTGGTTTTGCCGTCCGTCTGGTGGGAAAACTCGCCCGTCGTGATCCAGGAGGCCCTGCTCCATTGCCGACCGATGATCAGCTCCGATATCGGCGGGATGGTCGAGAAAGTGCGTGACGGCAAGGACGGCCTTCACTTCCGCGCAGGCAGCAGTCAGGATCTCGCGGACCGTATCGCGGAGACATTGGGCAATAACCAGATCTGGGAACAGCTGCGTAGCTCGATGCGACAACCGGCTGATCACCTGGGTTGCGCACGCGAACATCTCAAACTGTATCGGGCGTTGCTGCGCAGGAAACTCGATGCGGTAACGACCGAGGCCCCGGCGCTTCTCCCGCACGCACTTTAACATGACCGCCACGGTGGCAACATCGTCGCGGTGGAACGATGCGCCCCCGAAGAGGCCCACAAATTCGGCATCGTGTCCCTGAAGGCAAGCGGCGATGGTCCCCTTGTCACCGATCTCGTGGAAAAGCCAGTGCCCGACACGTTGCCGAGCAACCTGTTCATTTCCGGGCGCTACATCATTCGACCCGAGATATTCGACCTGCTGGAAAACCCGTCCCCCGGCGCCGGCGGCGAGATCCAGTTGACGGATGCCATGATCGCCCTGATGACCAGGCAGACGATCAGGCCGTTCGAATCCGCGGCCACACCTTCGATTGCGGCTCACCCGCAGCTTCGTGAGTTCCAACCTGCACATGGCACTTTCCCGCGCC
The DNA here is from genome assembly GCF_049898205.1 of Pararhizobium sp. DWP3-4. NCBI lineage: Bacteria > Pseudomonadati > Pseudomonadota > Alphaproteobacteria > Hyphomicrobiales > Rhizobiaceae > Pararhizobium > Pararhizobium sp. DWP3-4. The sequence goes on from NZ_JAFCXF010000005.1 coordinate 425,434, forward strand.
GACCTGGCTGCCTTCGTCACCATGGAAATCAAAGCCCCGACCACGGCACGAAGCGCGGTCGCTTGCAGGTAATTGAAGTAGATTGCGGGTGAAAACCCGCGATCTACTTCGGCCTTCGTACTCAACCGCCTGTTCTTCCCCGAAAACCAGTGCATTTCAGGTGAACTTATGGCCGCGCGCACGGCCTGTGGGTGTGCCGTCATGTTCGGAAAGGCCGTCCTCCAGGCCAGGCGCGGCAACTTTCAGATCATGAACGCGAGGTGCCATCCTTACCGCAGCTACGCGCGATACGGCCGTCCAGTTCCGCCAGGCGGCCGGCGAAGCCAGGATTTTCCGACTGATACGTCATAGCGTCCACAAGCAAGGTCCGCGCCGCAGCAAGCTCTCCATCGCGAATGTGGCGATTGGCCCGATGGTAGAGAAAATTTGCCCGCTCGACAGGAGAGAAAGTCACTCCGAAGTGCGCATGAAACCGATCTGCCCAGGCCCGATGGCGAGCGATCGCCGCCACGGCGATCTGATAGGGTCTCATTGGCGCCGTCAGTCGGGCTGCGCGAACCAGAGGGCGTAGAGCCGGAAGATCGTCTGCGCGGCAGGCCTCTATCAGCGATAGCGCGCGCGCCGTCCCGGTAAATGCCCGAACGGTGCCATGGCCGGTCATGTGAACCGGAATGAGATGCGTCTTCTCCTGCCGCATACCTATCCGAACGGCGTGCTGGCGATCGACGGCGTGGAACGGATCGAAGAAGAGATAGGCCCGCCCGGCTGCGTGATCGGGCGCTATCGCCATATTGGTGTGGAGTTCGGGCGAGAAATGGCGTGCAAACCTGCCGTCAAAAGGAACCGCCTTCGGATCGATCGAGACTTGAGGGCAAAAGGCGATGGCAACGTCAGCGTTGAAGCGCCTGCGGTAGCGTAACGCCGCGTAGCCGCCCTGTGAGTGTCCGTAAAGGACCCGCTCCCGTGCTGTATTAAGAATGGGCGCAGCGGCCTCGACAGCCTTAACGACGCTCGCTGCCGGAAACCAGTTCGGCCGTCGACTGATGAAGCCAAGCGCAGAAATGCCGGCTTTCTCACAGAACCGCTGCCCCCAGAAGCGACTGCCGTTCGCCGTCATTTCCATCTCGTTAAAGGTGATGAGAAGATAGGGAGATGACCCCGCGCGATATATCACTTCCAGGTTCTCATCCGAAAATATGCGCATGCGGCTCACCCACAAAATAACAAATCAGATAAATATACTTCAAAATTTTATGTAAATTCCCCCAGTGTGGATAGACATAACATGTAGTTCGAAATCAACCCGTGGTCTACACTCTCTCTTTCCGGATATGTTGCTTAATCACACCACCATGGAAGCCAGGGCGATCCCCGACGCGCGTTTCAAACTTCTGAGGCCTCACGACTATTGGTTTGAGTTAGCCACCAGATTGACTTACTGGCTGACATTTGTGTCCGCAGATATGCGTCCGCGCGGCATTCTTCTGAAAAAGGACGCTGCTGTTTGATCGCGGCTGTTCCCTTTATGCACGCCTTGATGTTGGAGTGGACGGCCCCTGAACGGCATCGAGGTGCCAGAATGAGCCGTTAGGATCTCAATCGAAGGGGCCGCCCATGGAAAGTGCTGCACTCGTTAGTGCTGTGCGCTAGCGAGGCTTCGATCCTGCGACAATCGTCGTTGGCCCAAGGTCAGATGAGAACCACCATGTTCGGGCCGCGATCAGCTTGTTTCAATATGGTGCGTGCCAGCGCCTGACTAACCTTAATCGGGAGTAGTTTCACACGCTTCGTCTTCACCTCTGCCACCAGCCTTCCATGCAGGCAGCGCATCAAAACAGTGGCGGGAGCAATGTCGGGCCCGGACCATCGCCTTTTTTTGGAAATCGACCTTAGACACGAAGCGCTTCAACAACGACCTTAAACGCTGGAGAGTTTTGTCGTCTGCTGGGATAGTAGAGGTAGTACCCCGAAAACAGGGGCGTCCAGTCATCCAGGACCTGCACCAATTCTCCAGACACAATCTGACGTTCCACTAGGTTTTCTGGCACGTAGGCGATGCCATAGCCCTTCACGGCCGCATCGATCATCGCGTAAGACGTGTTGAAGGTCAGTTGACCCTCGACACGGACACGTAACTCCCTGCCGTCCTTTTCGAATTCCCAACTGTACAGCCCACCCAGATGCGACTGCCGGTGGTTGATACAATCATGACCGACAAGATCCTGCGGTGTTTCAGGAACTGCCCGGTTAGCGAAATACTCCGGAGACCCGACGGCGATTAGACGCCAGTCGGGACCGATGCGGACGGCGATCATGTCCTTGTCCACGCTCTCGCCAAGTCGCACGCCGGCGTCGAACTTTTCTTCCACAATGTTCCGAAAGCCATTGTCGCTGTTCAGCTCGACCTTGATGTCAGGGTAGTCCCGTAGCACTAACCGTAATTTCGGCCAGACGACGCTTTCCAACGCGTGGTCGGAAAGCGTGATCCGCACTGAGCCGGACGGCTTGTCCCGGATTGCCATCAATTCGTCGATTTCGGTTTCGAGCTCTTCGATGCGAGGTGCAAGAGAGCGGATCAGCCTCTCGCCTGCCTCGGTCGGTGAAACACTACGGGTGGTGCGGGTCAGAAGGCGCAATCCCATCCGGGCTTCGAGCTTCTTGATCGTATGACTGATCGTCGATTGCGACGTGCCAAGTTTCGCAGCCGCCTTGGTGAAGCTCCGCTCCTCCGCCACGGCCAGGAACCAGAGCATGTCGTTTAGATCTTCCCGCTTCATGGTTCCCTCCAAGCGTTATCGATTGATGTCATCAATCGATAAGTCCAAGCGAATTGCAATGGCTAATCTTCAAGCTGACCCCGGCATATATTGCCGCCATGACACAGCACGCTCTCACACGATCCGACTTCGACAACGACGACATCGACCCTGCGTTCGGGATACCCGCCGATTCGGCTTTACCAATTGCAGCCTGGGGCGCGGTCATCTCAATGGCGCTGTGTGTCGCGGTTCTGATCGCCTCGGAGTTCATGCCCGTCAGCCTTCTATCGCCAATTGCTACGGAGTTGGGCGTCACGGAGGGTCGCGCTGGCCAGGCGATCTCGATCTCCGGCATCTTTGCGGTCCTCACCAGCATCTTGGTGGCCGGGCTAACGCGGCGATTGGACAGGCGGCTGGTCCTTGCGTCATTTTCACTGATCCTGGTAACCTCCGGAACGATCGTCACTTTCGCCCCCAACTATCTCATGCTGATGATTGGGCGCGCCTTGTTGGGTATCGCCATTGGCGGCTTCTGGTCGATGTCGACTTCGATCGTCATGCGGCTGGTGCCTGAGGATTCCGTGCCGAAGGGCCTTGCGATGCTGAATGCAGGCAATGCCATCGCGGCAACGATCGCGGCCCCTTTAGGAAGTCTGCTTGGCAGCTACATAGGCTGGAGAGGCGCATTCTTTGCCGTCGTTCCAGTGGCCCTGCTGGCTCTCGTCTGGCAGTGGATCAGCCTGCCATCACTGCCTCCTCGCAACGAGGGCTCGTCGAATGTTTTTCGATTGCTTATCCGCCCCCCGGTGGCCATCGGCATGGTCTCGATCATGCTGCTCTTCATGGGCCAGTTCGCTTTGTTCACATACCTCCGCCCCTTCCTGGAAACGGTGACGTCTGTCTCGATCTCGACCCTGTCTCTCCTGCTCCTGCTAATGGGGCTGGCGGGTGTCGCAGGGAGCACGATCGTCACTCATCTCCTTCCGAAGCGATTGTTCGTCATTCTCGCTGCAATCCCGCTGATCATGGCCTTCATCGCATTGGGGCTGATTGCATTCGGATCGTCCTCGACGATCACCGCGATGCTTCTGATCGGCTGGGGTGTGTTCAGCACGGCAGCTCCCGTCGGCTGGGGGACATGGCTCAGCCGCAACATGGCCGACGACGCGGAGGCAGGCGGCGGGCTGCAAGTCGCAACGATCCAGCTCGCAATCACCCTTGGCGCCTCTATCGGCGGAGTCCTGTTCGACGGCTACGGCTGGTGGACCACCTTCCTGTTCGCTGCGGTGCTGCTGGTCGGCTCATTTCTGTTCGCCATCGCCGCCTGGCGTTCCACACGCCGATGAAACACGGCGGTCACTCCCTCCAGCTCAATTTCCATCTCATCACCACTCAAGGAGACATGCAGATGACCAACCACAATCAAGACGACCCACAGACCTCGACGACCGGTATCGATCGGCGCCGCCTACTAAAGATGACGGGTGTCAGCGTCGCAGCCCTCGGTGCGATGTCCATTTTCAACATGACAGATGCAAAGGCTCAAGACATGTCCAACGGCGCGTCCAATTTCTACACCAGCGACCGCGTGACCCTGCAGAAGGTCACGTTCAAAACCCAGTACCAGACGAATGTCGCCGGTAATCTCTTCCTACCCAAAGACCTTGACCGTGCGTCGAAAAACCCGGCCATCATCGTCGGTCACCCGATGGGTGCCGTGAAAGAGCAGAGCGCCAATCTCTATGCCACCAAGATGGCCGAACAGGGTTTTGTCGCTATGTCCATCGACCTGCCCTTCTGGGGCGAGAGCGAAGGTCAGTCGCGTAACATGGTTTCCCCGGAAGTCTATTCGGAAGCGTTCAGCGCGGGTGTCGATTTCCTCGGCTCCCATTCCTTCGTTGACCGCGGCAACATCGGCGCTATTGGGGTCTGTGGCAGTGGCAGCTTTGTCATCAGTGCGGCCAAGATCGATCCGCGCATCAAGGCGGTCGCCACCGTCAGCATGTACGATATGGGCTCGGCCTTCCGTGACGCGCTCAACCACTCCCAGAGCGTCGAGCAGCGCAAGGCGTTCATCGCGGAAGCTGCCGAGCAGCGCTGGGCCGAAGCAGATGGCGCCCCTATCCAATACGTCGGGGGCACCACTCTGGAACTGACAGCCGACACCGATCCTGTCCAGCGCGAGTTCTTCGACTTCTACCGGACGCCGCGCGGCGAGTTCACGCCGGCAGGTGCAACGAAGCAGACGACCACCAAGCCAACGATGAGCAGCATGGTCAAGTTCGCGAACTTCTACCCGTTCAACGACATCGAGACGATTTCGCCGCGGCCGATGCTGTTCATCTCAGGCGACCAGGCCCATTCGAAGGAGTTCAGCGAGGACGCCTACAAGCGTGCCTCTGAGCCGAAGGAACTGGTTTGGGTCAAGGGCGCGGGTCACGTCGATCTCTACGACCGTGTCGATCTGATCCCGTTCGACAAGCTGAAAGGCTTCTTCGATCAACACCTCGCTTGACCGGTAAACCGGAATGGGGCCGCGGGAGTTGCTCGTGACCTCAGTCCTTCCATCGGTCTCCGCCAACTCGAGAATATGCGTACGCATGGCGAGGCAGAGAGTGCGGCAGCGGTTGATCGCTCGGCATAAGGGATGAACACTATGAACATTTTTCACTGGTCCGGCTTGATGGCCCTACCCTTCGTGATCGTTCTGGCAGGCTATTTTCCGGTCGAAACCGAGCTATCGCCGACGACAGCACTTGCGGCGTCGAACTCGGTGACATTCCCGCCTCTCAATCAGCTCGAACATTACACGACGGTTCGGCGGGGGATCACCCGTGAGCACATGCTGACAAGCCCTGAAGCACTCGCGGCGATCAAGGCCGGGCAGCCTGTTCCCACCGGAACGCATATGGTTCTTGTCGACTATCAGAGCGATGTTCTCACGCGCTATCTCGTCGGACAGAAAATCGGTAATGGCGCCGATCAGTGGGAATACCAGTGGTTCTGGCCGGACAGAACCATCAAGGCGAACGAGAATGTCGCTCGCTGTTATTCCTGCCACCGGTCACAGCAATCCGAACAATTCATGTTTACGTTCGATGGAGCGATCTCCGATGACGATGCGCTTTGATGTCAGCGGGGTGCTGGCATGCTCCGGCTAGCGACCGACCGCCTTCTTCTTCCGGCCAGTATGGCCGCGCTCTTGTTGCTGTCGCTCGCCTACTGGTGGCTCGACAACGGCCCGCATGAGATTTTTGGAACGGCCATGTTCGGACTTTTGGCATGGCACCTCTACACCAACAGGCGCTGGTTCTTGAAACTTCTCATCGGCCGTTATGATGCCCGTCGCTGGGCGATCATGGTGATTCATACCTGGCTCGCGATCAATATGGCGGTGCTGTTGGCGACGAGCGTGCTGATCTCCCGCTCGGTGCTGAGCTTCATCCAATTCACGGACAATGTGAGCATCGTCGAACTCCACTGGTTCTCCGCCTATTGGGTTGCGATGATCATCGCCGTTCATGTCGGCAGCCATTGGACACGTGTGATGGCGACGACCGGCACAGTATTCGATTTCTCTCCGTCGAGAATCAGGACCGGCGTGTTCAGAATTGTTGCGGTGATCTTCGTAGCTCTTGGTGCCTGGAGTTTCGCTGTCCTCGGCGTCTCGACCAAGCTGATGTTTGGCTACAGCATTGAGTTCTGGGATTTTCCGGCCTCGGTAACGCCGTTTTTTGCACATTGGACAGCGGTCGTCGCAGGTGTCGCGATACTTTCGCACTACTCGTTGGCTGGTTTGCGGTCATCGGGAAAGCTTCATTTTCAGTCACAGAATGGTGGAGTATGAAACGTCTCCCAGAAACATCGATGATAGCCGCTTTGCTCACACTAACGCTTGGAGGAGCCTCCTTGGCGCAGGACCGCATTTCAATTTCATCCGACTGGGGCAATGTCACGGCCAAACTGGCTGACAACGCGGCTGCTCGCGCCCTTGCCGTAATGCTGCCGTTGACGATCAAGATGGACGATCATCTGCGCCAGGAGAAGACGGGCAACCTGCCGGCTGCACTGCCGTCAGCCCCTCGCCAGCGGGAATTTTCCGCGGGGACGCTTGGCCTTTGGAGTTCGGGGGATTTCGTCATCTACTACCGTGATGGACGCGTACCGTCGCCCGGCATCGTCACTCTGGGTCAGGTCCAGGGCGATGTCTCGATCTTTGACCGATCCGGAAGCGTCACTGTCAGCATAGATAAGGTTCCCTGAACCCGTTGCAGGGTGGCGATACTCTCAAGCGCACTTGCTGCGCCCGATTGATGGGATGGGCGCATAAGTACTATCGGAAAGCGACGTCTAATCCCGCTGGACTCGCCTTGCTATATCCATGTGACGGTCGCGGTTGCGTCCGTTCATGTCACCAAACGGAAGGACTTGACCCATGAAGCAGCACCTTGCAGCTACGGCGCTTTCTGTCTCACTGGCCACGGCGCCAGCCTTTGCCGACGATAGAAAATACCCGCTTGCCAATCCTCCAGTTACCGCGCAGGACATGATGTCGGTCTCGCCGGCGTTGGCGAAATACACAAACACCGCTCTTATCGGCGACTTGTGGGAACGGCCGGGTCTCACGCCACGTGATCGCAGTGTCATCACCGTCGCCGCCCTGATCGCCAGGAACCAGACCGTGGAGTTCGCCCACCACTTCAACCTGGCACTCGATAACGGCGTAAAACCGTCGGAGCTCTCGGAGATCATCACCCATCTCGCTTTCTACTCCGGTTGGGCAAATGCAACCGCTGCAGTCGCCGTCGCCAAGGATGTTTTTGCAGCACGCGGCGTCGGTCCGGACAAGCTGCCTGAAGCGTCGCCATCGCTCCTGCCGCTGGATGGTGAGAAAGATGCTTCGCGGCAGTCCACCGTAGAACAGACCGTCACGCCCACGTCTCCCGGCGTAGCGCACTTCACAAACGGCCTCTTGTTCAAAGACGTGTGGCTTCGCCCAGGGTTGGCTCCACGGGACAGGAGCCTGATTACGGTGACGTCGTTGATCGCCAACGGACAGGTCGCGCAGGTGACCTATCACCTCAACCGGGCAATGGATAACGGCATCAAACCGGAAGAAGCATCAGAAATGCTGACGCAGCTCGCATTCTATGCGGGTTGGCCAAATGTCTTTTCCGCTTTGCCGGTGGTGAAAGACGTTATCGATAAGCGTCCCTCTTGAGGGCTGAACGCGATCCCAGAAGGTCCGCCTCAGGGATCCGCCGACGAGCTTAATTGCTGATGAGAGGCTGTCGACAGCTGTCATCGCAAAGGATTTGAGATTCCCCTCGCCAACGGACAACGATGACGCTGCGATGGTCGCCGCTCACACATCCGGACAAAACTCGCTACGACGCCACAGAAGGACGAAATGATGAAACTGCTCGCCACGACTGCCATACTCTTTGGCATCTTCGCAACAACACAAGCATTCGCCGAATCTACCGAGATCTTTCCAGCGGGCTCAAGGCCGACTGCCAAGGGACCGGAAGCCAACTTCACAGGCTCGGTCATGATCGACATGCTCTACATGAACAACGAGCATACCACCAATTCCGGAGGCCTTGTGACCTTCGAACCGGGCGCGCGTTCGGCCTGGCATACCCATCCTGCGGGACAGGTCCTGATCGTTACCTCGGGATCCGGCTGGGTTCAGGAGGAAGGCGGTCAGAAGCGCCAAATCCTATCCGGCGACGTGGTGTGGACACCGCCTGGCGTCAAGCACTGGCACGGCGCGACCGATAAAAATGGCGTGAGCCATATCGCCGTGTCCAACGTCAAGGACGATAAGGCCGTCGACTGGATGGAAAAAGTCACCGACGAACAGTACCTCGACTGACAGAGCATGCCGGGCGGTGACACCTAATCGCCGGGCATTCCCTAATTGGGATCGTCGCCAGCTCGGGTGCGTGGCGTAGGGAGTTTGAGGATCGCATCCTGTTGCCCGTTCCAAAAACCGCTCGCGGGAAAATCTATCAACCGACGGACGGCAGCAACGATCCGTTCGTCGACCAGAATGGCCGCTAACGGATTTTCTGCTTCTATGTATGTGAAGATGGCGTCGCGATCCGATAACGCGAACGCAGACCAGGTAAGCTTCACGATTTGCGCGCACCCGCGTTTAGTCGAGCTGCCGCTCGACGTTCAGCAAAATGTGCCTCGACTTCGTCATCCGAGACGTCCGGTCGAGTATCGTCCAGCGCTTCAAGTACCTTGGTGCGAAACCAAGCGTCATGGGCTTGATTACCTGAAAGAAGCTCCAGCGGCAGCGCACCTTCGTTGGCCGTCCGGGTTAGTAAGATACGAACCGCGTCCGATACCGTAAGCCCCATATTTCCAAGCACTGCGGAGGCACGATCCCGAACCTCGGCATCAATACGAGTTTGTACCAGTGCATTTGCAGCCATATCGATCTCCACCGGCTGCTGCCGTGCCTACGTCCCACAATCAAATTTTCTCACTTCGCCGGACAACTAAAAACCGGACATTGCAGATATGCTAGCAGCACAAGGGAGTGCACAAAATCCGTTGCCAAAGGCCTCAGACAATTCGGCGGTCTCTTAAGGGTCCAAAGTCCATCGTGAAAGTTGGTGGAAATACGTCGTTACTGACGTTTGAATTCGGACGCCGTTCCAAGTTCGCGCACATCCATGCATAAATAGTAACTAATTAACCCCCATCAATTGTAGTCAATGCTAATATTCGCTTTTAGCTGCGACCTGTAGTAGTAGGCATTCATTGGCTGAAAAAACGGAGGGTGTTGCTAATGGCAATCGTTTTTCAATCGCATGGTGGTTCCGAAAAAGAAAAGTTAGTTTCGGGTTCCAAACTCCGAGCGGGGCAGCCAGCGACAGGTGATGTTGCTGTCGATGAGGAAGCGGATTTCGGATATTTCGTTCCGCCGCTAGACGCACCGGAAAACTACTTGCCGGAAGCGCCGGTAACCGTAGATGAGCTCGACCAACTCGGCGACCTTATGATCGATGTTGTGGCTGACGAGAACACCCAGGAAGATGCCAGCAAAGACTCTACCTTGCCCCCGGTTTTGACCTACTGGGGTCAATTCCTGGATCACGAGCTTACCGCGCGAACCGACCGCGAGGGTGCAATTACCAGTATCGCGAATGCTCACCCACCTGTGGCATCGTCGGACGTCGAGCGAGACTTTCGAAATGCACGATCGCCTCGTTTCGATCTGGACAGCGTCTACGGAGGTTCACCGGTCGGGGCTGATATCGGTCCCGAAGTCGTCACCGTGATTTCGGGCTTGAGGCATCCGACCCTGAAAAACAAGATGCGGGTCGGCACAGCCATCGGAGATGGTCCTCTGCCAGACGACAGCTTGGACGAACATCGCGACCTACCTCGTTACGGCCAGGTCCAGCAGGCCGTTCGCAACGCGGCTCTTGCGATTGCGCAATCCGCGATGCCCCCAGACGCGTTTCAGAAATTTTCCGATACGCTCTCCCAGCGCGCGATCATCGGGGATAACCGTAATGACGAAAACTTGGTCGTGGCCCAGTTTCACTTGAGCTTTCTGCGATTTCACAACAAGGTCGTGGACTATCTAGCGACCCATAACACAGGATGGCTCCCCGATTTCAACGCCGCCCAGTCTCTAACGAGACTCCACTATCAATGGCTTATTGTGGAAGGCTATTTAAAAGGAGTCTGCGACCCCGCGGTAGTACAGCGAGTACTCGATGACAGGGCTTCCCACTTCTTTAAATTCCGCGCAGAATACGACTCGAGAAAGCAGAATTCCAGATTGGGTAACGCCCTGCCGCTGGAGTTTTCGGTCGCCGCGTATCGCTTCGGCCACACGATGGTGCGGGCGTTGTACGATTACAACAGGAACTTCGGCCGACCGGGTCCACCTATTCTTCCCCATGCCACCCTTAATCTACTTTTTGGCTTCACCGGCGGCGGCGGCAACATCGACCAGGGTAAAAAGCTACCCAAAAATTGGGTGATAGACTGGACGCGTTTCACAGGCGTGTCACCGCACGATGCCGCAGATGGAGAAGCGGCAAGGTTCGCAAGAAAACTCGACACCGAGCTCGCGCCGCCTTTGCGAGTTATGGTGAAAGAGGGCGTCAACGAGCCCGACGTCGAGCTCCAGAAGCTGTTCAAGAGCCTCGCGCGGCGCAACCTGCGGCGTGGATATAACCTCCGCCTCCCGACAGGACAGGCGCTTCACAAACATCTCAAACAGATTGGTGCGGTTCAATCAGGTCCGATCGTAGATGTTTCCACCCTTTTTGCCGCGAAACCACAGCTTCGCGATTTTCTTTCGGGATCACAGTCTGGTTTTCACACTCGGACGCCGCTGTGGTTTTATGTTCTCGCCGAGGCAGAGGCGGCCGGAGGCAACCATTTGGGCGAATTGGGAAGCTGTCTTGTGGCGCTGACCTTTGTTGGCGTTCTGCTCTCTGACCCGGATTCCGCATTGTCACGGGGATTTCATCCAGATCAAAGTCCGCTGAAGATGCCGGACAATTCGCCGATCGACTCCATTGTGAAATGGATGCGATTCGCAGCTGTCATGGAATGAGATCAATACTTGATGCCCTACATTTTTCAGGGGCCCCCTGCGGCACAAGTGACCTGACGTCCGAGGCGCTCTGCGGCGCCTCGGTGATCGTTTCTTTAATGTGCCGGCCCAGAAATACATGCGAGACTGTCTGATAGCTCCTGTTACCATTCTTGCATGAACGGGTGTATCCGGTGGAGAACGGGTCGATAGCTTATGATAGGCGCACCCTAGGCGTAGATGAGCGTCTCACGAAGGAGATGATTACTCCGTGGACGCCTTCAATGCCGCGACAACTTTTCGAGGGATGCTCGCATGGTAGGAATATTTGGCGAAAAGGTTTCACTGGGGCAAGCCAATGGCCCCGACGTCGAACTGATTGTTCGCGGCACCGAATTCTATGCCACTTATGAAACACCCGATGGCTTTCCCGCCATATATGACGACGAGCTCGGCTTGTTTTGCTACGCCCGGATCGTGGAAGGCAGTTTTACCACGACAGGCGTTCCCGTGACGTCTCCCCCAACTGACGAGGTGAAACGTCATTCTACTGAAACTGACGAAGTAAGAATGAGAAAAATCGAGGAGCGTACGCAGAAAATGGGCCGGCGGTCGCGTCTGCCGCCAACAGAGGAGTAGTCCATTGACCGCGATATTCGGTGAAGTCCTGACATTCGGCCAATCAAACGGAACCGATATTAGCTTGAGGGTATTTGGTGACGAGCACTACGCCCGCTATGAAGACAAAAACGGGTATTCGACCGTCTATGACGACGGGCTTGGCCTATTCTGCTACGCACGACTTTCCGCAGGGAGCTTTCGGTCGACCGGTATACCGCTGTCCGACCCCGCCCCTGCCGGACTGGTCCGTTACTTGCAGGAATCACAGGGCACGATCGTCGCGCGGGCCGCAGCCCGAAAACATCGTCGATCGGCGATGTCCGGTGGGCACCGTGAAGAAAGGGTTATTCGCACTTCAGGACCGAACCAAGGCCTCCTAGAAGGTCGAGTTCTCTCGATAGGCACAATAAAAGGTCTGACGATCCTGGTAAATTTCGACGACCTCGCAAGTACGGTCACGCGTGCGGATGTCGATGATATGCTGAATGGCGCGAACTATACCCGTAATGGCAACGTATGTTCTGCCAATGAGTATTTCAACCGCGTGTCGTCCGGAAAACTTGACTACACCAATATCGTAGTTGGTCCTTACACACTCAGTAGGAACCGAGAGTTCTACGTTAACAATCTATTGGTCGAGGAGGCACTTCAGCTCGCCGTCGCGGACGGCGTCGATCTTAAACAATTCGATTCCCGCAACGAAAATGTCGTTGATGCCCTCAACATCATGTACGCCGGGCAAACGCAATATCGAGGGGAACTCTGGCCGCATAACTGGAATATCGATTTGCGATTTGGCACGATGCGGACGGATCTTTACCTCCTAACCAGCCTCGGTCGTACGCCAACTGATCTGACGATCGGCACATTTTGCCATGAAAACGGGCACCTGCTGTGCCGCTTCCCGGACATGTATGACTACGGGGAACGCGACAACGACAGTGTCAAAAGCGCCGGGATCGGCAGCTATTGTCTCATGGGAGCTGGAAATCACAATGACAATGGCCGCAGCCCATCACCTGTCTGCGCCTATCTGCGCGACTTAGCTGGGTGGTGCGACGAAGAAATCGACTTGAACAGAGCCGCTGCTTACGAAGCCCGTCACGGCGACTACAAGACCGTAATGAAATATCAGACTTCCAAAACCAACGAATACTTTCTAATCGAAAATAGGTCCAGGATCGGGCTCGACAGAGGTCTGCCGGCGAGCGGGCTTGCGGTCTATCATTGCGATATTCTGGGTTCTAATGAGTTGCAGCAGGGCACGGCTACAAAACACTACCAGTGTGCGTTGCTTCAGGCAGACGGACGCCGAGATCTCGAGCTCGATGCGAACCGCGGTGATGGCGAGGACCTTTACGGCGCTATCGAGGGCATCGTTCTCTCTGCCGCGTCTTCGCCAAATTCGAGGGAATGGGACGGGCGAGATTCTGGGCTGGTGATATCGGATATTTCCGCTCCGGCCGAAATCACCACGTTCAAGGTCGGCACACCGACGGCAAATTTGGTCGCTTCTGGGCGGGCAGAACCAATGGCGTCTATTCCCGACAGCGAAACCGCGGGTATTTCGAGCACTATCTCCATAACAGAGTCAGGTATCGTGGCCGAAATCAAGGTGACGGTCGACATAGAACATTCATACATCGGCGATCTCAGAGTGGTTTTGATGTCGCCTGCGGGCCGGAGTACCGTCCTTCATCCTCAACTTGGCGGATCCACCGACAATCTGGTCGCAATTTATGATTCGACTTTGCCTGGCGAGCTGGGTGCCATAGTGGGCCAACCCATGATGGGAAACTGGACGTTGAACGTCTCGGACAGATCCAAACGCGATACGGGTAAATTGCGGATCTGGAGCGTGGAGCTCAGAACGAATGGCGCTCTCTCTGAACTAGTCGCGAGCGTTCCGCCTCCGCAGTGACAAGCGTGCCATTGATGGACTTCCTGCACCAGCGACGCGCGAGGGAGAGACCGATGCCATTCCAGGCGTTCCACACACGGACCCAAAGCGCGACAATGCTCAATAAATATCGAGACGTCTGGCTGCGTCAGTAAAATTAGAAGATGTGAACGATGTTTCCTTCAACGGCCGATCTTACCGCGGCCGTCGTCAGAGCAATACTCGCGAGGTTGTCACGCGCGTTGTGTAGCGGTGCCCGGTCATCCTCGATCGCACACATCAGCTCCCCCATCGCTCCACGGAAACCGTCATTGAACCAAGTGCCCACGAGTTCAGGCCGCGCCACGCCGCGCTCTGTCCAGAGTTCAACCGACTGTGTGCCCAAGCTTGGACCGGTGCTGACGAGACTGCCTTTCGTTCCGCAGATGTAGGTGCAGTCCAGCGGCCCATACTTGGTAGCCCCGTTGAACACGAACGACGCCTGGCCCCCCTCAAATTGGACCAGCGCTTGGGCCAGAAGCGGCGGGGCGACGTCCTGATCGACAGCGCGTGCGTTGGTCGCCACCACCGAGGATGCTCGATCGCCGATGAGGCTGACCAGGAAGTCGAACCAATGGATCGCGAAATCCTGAAACACCAGGTGATGGTTAGTTTCAAACGTCGTGCCCTTAATCCACCCGTGGTTCCAGTGGATGCCAACATGGCACGATACAATTTGACCAATGAGGCCGCTTTTAACCGCTTCACGCATGTAGCTAAGATGCGGTGCCCAGCGGCCGTTCTGGTTCACAGCAAGCTTGAGGCTGCGTTTTTCGGCAAGCTCGACGAGCCTTAGTCCTGAGTCAAGCTTAAGGACGAAAGGCTTTTGCGATAAGACGTGCTTTCCTGACTGGAGTGCACGTTCGATCATCGCATAGCGCGCTTCGGGATGCGTTGTGATGTCCACGATTTCGATATCGTCACGATTGAGGACAGCCTCGAAGTCAGAAGAAGTTTCTGCTTGGGGAAAAAATGCGTTTCTGCGTTCCTCGGCTTTTGCAAGGGTGCGATTGCAGATTACCCTCACATCGTAACCGGCGGCCCGGTATGCATCTAGGTGTGCAGACGAAATTCCGCCCGCTCCGATCACGGCAATGCCAGGAGAATAGGATCTGCTGCGCGGCGGAAGATAATTGAGGACCGGCGCATCAACCAAACGCGCGTTCGCAGACTTTAGGGCGTAGTCGCTGTCGGTCGGCCCGCTCATGACAGTAGTCCTACTGTTCGCTTTTCTCTCGCCGATAATACGGCGCTGTCAATGATCTGCTGTCCGATGCGTGAGATTGCCGGATCAAGCGGTCCCACTATCGGGTTTCCGGTTTCCATACACCTGATGACATACTCAACAGCAGATCGGTGTCCATCCTGAAGGACGTCAGCCTCGACGCGCGTTGGCGTAAGTAGTTGTCGGGTCTGGACAGTCACATGCTGTTCGTAGTCAAAACTGGAGATGGTGCCTTCGGAACCGACGATGACGAAACCGCATTTCGGTTGAGGCTGCTGGGTCCAAGGATCTGTAAACGTTCCCCACCGGGTCTCGAACTTCGAAAGACCACTTTGGTAACGGCAGATCGTGATGGAATGCTCATCGACTTCTAAGCCCGCCGGCTGGTCCACGACACATGTCACCTCCACAGGCTTCTCGCCGTTCATGAACCATGTGCCAAGAGTGGTGCCATAACCCAGATAGTCACGAAGACTGCCGCCGCCCGATTCGTGCTTATACCACCATGAGCTCGGCTTTGCAGCTTCGACCTCCTTTTGACTAACTTCCGCCTTATCAGCCAAGTGATATAAAGGACCACGGTTCCCGTCGTAAAAATGGACCTCAATGACCTCGCCGATCGCACCGTCGTCGATCAACCGCTTTGCAGTGACATGGCATGGATACCAGGCGAGAGGCCAGTTTACCGCGAGAAGTTTCCCGCTGTCTTCCACGGCCCTAGTCATCCGGTCTGAGTCAGCGATTGAGGCGGCGAATGGCTTCTCGACGAGCACATGCACCCGGTACTTCGCCAGTTGCTCGACATAGTCGGCGTGATCCGCCGTCGCCGCGCAGAGGATGACCAGGTCAGGTTTTGTCTGTTCCACACACCTATCGACATCATGAAAGACTTTGTTCGTGCCGAGATTAAAGGACGCGATGGCCGACTGCATGCGTTCTGGCGATTTATCGCAAACCCCGACGATTTCGGCTTCGGGATGTTGGTAAACCTCGCGCAGCAAATCCCCCATATGCATGTGATCGAAATTGATACCTGCAACGCGCCAGTTTCTCATCCTGCGACACCCTCAAGCTCGGTCAGAAAAAGCCTAAGTTCTTCCGGTTCTATTACAACGAGGTGGTTGTCAGCGGGGAAAGCACCACTTGCGACATCCGCTGCATATTCGCAAAATGCGGATACACGTTCGGCTTGTAGGCGGCGGTACTCCGTTGAAAAGTTCCGATACACTTTTGAGTGCCGTGGATAGTGACCGTCGTGGCAGCCAAGAACGTCCGTGGCAAACAGGTACTGGGCATCGCAGCCCGCCCCGGCACCCATTGAAATCATGAGCAACCTTGTCTTCTCTGAAATAGCGGCGGCGACCTGAGGAGGAACGACTTCGATCTCGGCGGCGAATGCCCCCGCGTCTTCCAACGCCTTGGTCATTCGCCAGATATCCAACGCCGAATACGCAGTCTTGCCAACTGCCTTGAACCCGCCGGTCCAGGTCCGGCGGGACGGAATAAGGCCGACGTGGCCGACAACGGGTATGCCCTCGTCGCGCAGACGCCGGACGATACCAAGGCTGGCTCCGCAGTAGACGGCGTTCGCACCCGCCTTGAGCAGCCGGAACGCCACTCGGAGGTAATCCTCCTCAGTAATGTAAGCGCCGGGTTCCAGGCCCCCGACGACGAACGGTCGCGGACAGGCATCCCGAAACCCCGGATGCTGCAAAAGTTCAGGCGGCACGGAAAGCATGTCGATGTCGGCAACGCCGGCGGCCGCGGCCTCCTCAAGCGTCTCAACGCGAAGCTTCGTGAGTTGCCGTTTGCCCTTCAGAGAGAGCAAGTCGGCGACAGTGGGCTGGGTCGATTTCATCCTATAATCCTAAGCAGCGAGTAGAGTTTTCAGGCGGTAGCCTGGTTCGGCCAACAACCGCGGGTCAGGCCGAGCGCTTTGAACGATAAGCATTTCCGCGACGCGAATATCTTTCGCGATTAAATTTAACTGTCCAACCGCGCTTGCCGCCACCAGTCTACCTTCTCCATCGAGATGAAAATTAAGCAAAGAGTCCGGGCTGAGCCAGCGCTCGATAGTGGTGGCTGCTGTTTGCGGGAGGCCCACCACCTGTAGGCAAAGTTCGAACTGATCCGACCAGAACCATGGCAACGTCTCCTGCCTTACGTCTTCGCCTAGTATGTTACGTGCAGCCCTTTCGCCTTGATCAAGAGCGCTGCGCCAGGATTCGAGGCGCAAACGAACCCCGTCAAGCAGGGGATGAATCGTCGACGCGCAGTCTCCGGCGGCATAGATGTCAGGATCTGACGTCTGTAAAAACTCATTTGTCGAAATGCCGTTGTCAACTACGAGTCCGGCAGCCTTCGCTAGCGCAACGTTTGGGAGCGCGCCAATTCCTGCGATGACGACGTCGGCATCCAGTGTCAAATCGGCGGTGGTTGAGACGAAAAGCCCGTCAGTTCGATCTTCAATCGACTTTACTCCGGTCCCGAAGATAAACCTCACCCCCTCAGCTCGGTGTCTTGCCTCGACGATGCCTGCGATTGATATAGGTGCACACCGGGACAGAACCTTGTCATTGCGCTCGATGAGGGTGACAGAACATCCCAATATCGTCGCGCTTGCGGCAAGCTCAAGTCCAATCAGCCCCCCGCCGATGATGACAACCTTTTTCCCAGGATGCAGCCGGGTTCTGATATTCTCGGCGTCCGCGCTTGTGCGGAGGCACAACGCCAATTCACCACCAGGTACAGACGGACGCCGCGCCGAGGCGCCCGTCGCGAGCAGCAGGCGATCGTAGAAAATATGTCGGCCATCTGCCAAAGACAGACTGTGGGCCGCCCTGTCGAGCGACTCGACCTTTACGCTGACGAGATGCTCTATTTTCAGCGGCCCGAATTTCGTTGAGTCCGCATTGCCAAAAGTCGAGGTCTCGTCCTTCTTTGTTAGGAATCCTTTGGAAAGCTGGGGCCGCTCGTAAGGGGGCAACGTTTCCTCTCCGACGACGGTAATCTTTCCTTTCCATCCGCGTTCACGAAGCGCCACGGCGGCTCGTCCGCCACACTCGCCCGCACCAACAATGATGATTTGTCCCGTTGCAGTTTCGTTTGTCATGCGTCGATCTGCACATAAACGCGGTCATCTTCGACCTTCACCGGAAACGTGCGCAGATCGACACACACGGGCGCGCCCTTGGCCTTGCCGGACGTAAAGTCGAAACGCCCATTGTGTTTCGGGCATTCGATGATTGTACCCATCACGAGGCCACCCGATAGGTGCACGGCTTCATGGGTGCAGAGCCCGGCAGTGGCGAAGTATCGGTCGTCCTCGGTCCGATAGATCGCAAACGTTAGGCCTTCATGATCGAACCGAATAACATCTTCGTATTCAATATCGCCTGCAGCACAGGCATCGATCCAGTTTCCGATCATGACGCCCTCCCCGTGTTCCGTTCTGCGATCTTGATAATTGAGCCGTGGTTGTAAGGCGCGGCTGTTGTGCCGCCAGGGAGCCTGCGCACCACGAAATAGGACGGGTCTCGCATCTGCTTCAACACAGTCGGAATGATCTCGCGATAGGCCGCCAGTGTGCTCGGATAGGGCGGCGGGCAGTCGTCCTTTATGAGAGCATGAAGACGGGGCAACGCATGGTATGGCACCATCGGGAACATGTGGTGCTCGATATGATAATTCATGTTCCAGTAGAGAAAGCGAAAGATCGGGTTCATGTAGACGGTACGGGTGTTCAAGCGGTGATCGAGCACATCTTCTGCAAGCCCCGTATGCTGGGTTAGTCCGAAGAAGATCGCCATGAATCCTCCGTAGAGGGTCGGCAGCCCAATCAGCATCGCCGGCAGGATGGTCTGCAGCTGAAAACACGCTACCGCGACGATCGCAAAGATGAGCAGGTAAATCCGCGCAACGAGGTACACCTTACGACCCTCCATCTCCGGAATAAAAGTCTCCTCTTCCTTTGTCAGCCGCCCACTTGCGTGTCGAACAAGGCCCTTCAGAGTGTGACAAGTGCTCTTCAACGCGAAGATGTTAAGGATGAGCCCTATTCCATCGGGCGGACGGGGCACCGCAATCTCCGGATCCCGCCCCACAATAATTGTGTCTGTGTGGTGCCGCGTATGGCTCCAGCGCCATACCGTCGGTTCCCGCAGAATCATGAAACTGGCGACGTGATAAAGGATATCGTTCATCCACCGCGTCTTGAACGCGGTACCATGGCCTGTCTCGTGCCATCGGCTGTCGCTTGATGAGCCGTAGAGAACGCCGTAGACGACGAAAAACGGCACGGCCCACCACGTAGCCCAAAAAAACACGCCGCCTGCCGCTGACAAAACAAGACATGAGACCCAGAGGGCGGTATCTCGCAACGCCGGGCCGTCGCTTCTTTTCATCAGTTCCTTCAGTTCCTTTCGAGGGATGGAACATGAATACCATTCTGCAGCCGCGAAACCGTTTACTTCGGCCAATTGCGCGTCTCGTCCGATCAGGCTGTAGTCTCGTGCAGTTGCTGGCATATCGAATCCTATAGTGATCTCTTACCCGATCGTCGCTTGGAAATTGAGAAAAATACATCATTTTGATGCTTCAATTTGAGGGTAATAGGATTATTACGACAATGTCAACCGAATTTCGGGCAGGTGACTTACCGGTGCACCTCATCAGGCTCAAAAACTCATCGATAGAACTCAAATTGAGGTTTCATCGTTGACCCAGAGGTTAGTGGCGCCTAAGTTGCCTGGTGAAAAAAGCGCAGACGAGGGATGAAAGTGATGAAGGCAAGACCGAAGGTGGACGAAATTGCGCGGCTCGCCGGCGTCTCGAAGGCGACGGTGGACCGCGTCCTCAACAACAGGCCTGGCGTCCAGGAGCACACGCGTGCGCATGTCGCATCCATCGTCGCTTCGCTGGCAGACGACCAGGTCGAAGCGTCAGACTCCGGCAAAATCCCCCTGGATTTCATTCTTCCGGGTGGCACAAACCCTTTCATCGCAGATCTTGTGCGACACCTTGAACGCCAGGCTGCCATGCGTTCGGACGTCGACGTTGCGATCCATAGATTGAACGGGATCGAGCCGGAGGAGGTCGCGGAAAAACTGGGAAGTTTGAGGCGGTCCTGTCAGGGTGTTGGTCTCATCGGCCTGGACAGTCCGGCCGTACGCGAAGCCGTGCGCCAGTGTATTGGCGCAGGGATATCAGTTCTAACTCTGGTCTCCGATATCAGCCATGTTGGTCGCGTCAGCTATGTCGGAATCGACAACCGGGCCGCCGGACGTCTTGCAGGTTACCTCATCGGCCGCTTCATGCCGGGGTCAAAGGGAAAAATTGCGCTGATCGCGGGAGCGCTGGCCTATCGCGGCCACGAGGAACGGGAGATGGGGTTCAGGCACGTACTGGATGAGCGGTTCCCCTTGCTCGAGATTATTGCGGTCCGCGAAGTTCGGGAGAATGCGGATAAAGCCTACACAGAAGTCCAGATGCTCTTGAAGGAACAGCCTGAGCTCGTTGGTGTGTACTGTATCGGTGCTGGCCACGAAGGTATCGTGCGCGCCCTCAAGGAAGCGGGTCGGGAAAAGTCTGTCGTGTTCATTGGGCACGATCTTACCGACGATACCCGCCAGTATCTCCTTAGTGGCGTCATGGACGCTGTTATCGATCAAAACGCTGGGGTCGAAGCCCGTGAGGCGATCGACCGCCTCGTGCGTTCCACGCGAGGGGAAACGCCGGTCTCCGCGGCGACGATCCGCATCCAGTCCGTTTTCAGCGAGAACATTCCAGCCGACGCGTGAAATCCTTGAGAGGCAGAGTATGGATATCATAGAAACCGACGTCGTCCGTGTCGTTTTCGATCGGGAAGGCGGCGTCATCGACGAAGTCATTTTCAAACATGGCGGCAGACAGATCAGCCCCCTTCACAAGGCACCTTGGGTCCGAGATAACGAACAGTTGGATACTGGCATCCCGCTCATCGAGCGCAAGCTCGCTGGCGACTTCTTCTGCGCGCCCTTTGCATTGCCCTCGTCGGAAGTTCCGCTTCACGGCTGGACCGCAAACGGGGACTGGGTTGCGTCGCCTGGTGCTCAGCAAGCTGGCGTGGGTCTCTACAGTTTGCGCCAAAACGTTCAAGGAGGGCTAGCCACGAAAGAGATAAGGCTGCACCCCGGTCACCCCGTCGTATACCAGACACACACGATCACGGGAGGAACGGGGAACATCCCGATTGCCCATCACGCGATGCTCCATGTTCCTGGCGGTGCAAACCTTAGCTTCTCGGACAAGACGTTCGGCAGTACGGGCCCTTCGCCCCCTGAACCGGA
Source organism: Pararhizobium sp. DWP3-4 (assembly GCF_049898205.1). Taxonomy (NCBI): domain Bacteria; kingdom Pseudomonadati; phylum Pseudomonadota; class Alphaproteobacteria; order Hyphomicrobiales; family Rhizobiaceae; genus Pararhizobium; species Pararhizobium sp. DWP3-4. The sequence continues at coordinate 446,876 of NZ_JAFCXF010000005.1, forward strand.
TCCCTTCCGAGGCCGTTCAGTTTTGGCGTATCCGCAAACGTTCGACTCTTTGTCGTCGATAGCAAAGTCAGATGGAAGTGTGGCAAACGCATCCCATTATCCCTTCGAAACAGGGCATGAAGACGTCGTCGTGCTGACGGAAAAGCAAGGCGCATCATTCGGATGGTCGGCGGCACTTGCCGCCAAGGACGGTTTCATTTTCTTCTCGGTCAAGGACGCCCTTGTCCTTCCGCATACCGTATTATGGATGAGCAATGGTGGCCGTGCCTATCCACCGTGGTCCGGACGGCATAAGGCTGTGCTTGGAATCGAAGAAGCAGCGATCAGTTTCCATCTTCCAGACGCGCGCACGAGTGACGTAAACGTGGCGCTGGGCCTTGATCTCGCCCCCGGCCGCACCACGAAGATCCGCTACGCTTTTGGAGCAATCGAAGTACCGAGTGGATGGACACGCGTGTCAGAAATCTCACTTGCCGATGGCGTATTGATCATAAGCGACGAGGCCGGGGGAAGATGCACGATACCGTTTGATTGTCGATTCCTCGGCTAAGATCGAAACAGCACCTCATTTTGAGGAGTAGCTCCTCAGGTGCCCCTTCCGCGGTTGAGGAATACGGCACCGTTACGGAAATCCACTTGACACCGGCGCAAACCTGTCGTTAGCTGCAAAACATCAAAATGATGTTTAAAAGAAATCATTTTGATGTTGGCTCAGGAGGCCAACTCAAGAGGGTGCCCGTTGTACCAGCGGGCCATGGGAGGAGAATTTCACATGTTCAAGAAAGCAATTGCGTTGCTGTCAGCTGCGGTCCTCGCGGCTAGTGCAGGTTTCGTCTCGACCGCCCACGCTGAAGGCAAAACCTATTATTGGGTATCTCACGGCTCACCGGCGGATCCAGTCTGGACCTACTTCCTTGCAGGCGCAAAACAATGGGCTGCGGATACGGGCAATACCGTCAACACATCTTTTCAGAACGGCGACGTGCCCGCCCATCAGGAAGCGATCCGGGCAGCCATTTCGGCAGGTGCGGCTGGCATTGCGACGACCAGCCCTGATCCAGGATCCCTGGTCGAAGTGGTCAAGGAAGCCAATGCCAAGGGTATTCCGATCATCAACTTCAACACACCTGACCCGCAGGCAAATTTCGATGCCTACGTTGGCGGCGACAACAAGACGTTCGGGAAAAACTGGGCGCAGTATCTGGTCGACAAAAAGCTGGTAAAATCAGGCGACTTCGTCTGGATGCCGGTGGAAGTTCCCGGTGCAACGTATGGCGTGCAAGAAGAAGAAGGCATCGCGAGCGTCTTCAAGCCCCTGAACATTACGTGGGAAGTGACCGACGCTACTTTGGACCAGGCTGAAATCATCACACGCATGTCCGACTACCTCACGGCCAACCGTTCCAAGATCAAGGCGATCATTGGCTTGGGTGACCTCGTGAACGGCAGCATCAAGCGCGTGTTCGACCAGGTCGGCGTAAAAGCGGGCGAAATCCCCGTGATTGGTTGGGGCAATTCCACCGACACGACTCAGGAAGTTCTGAACGGCTACGTCAATGCCGCGCAATGGCAGGATCCGCAGGCGACCAGCTACATGGCTCTTTCCATGGCCGCTATGGCCGCCAGCAAGATCCCCCCAGGCTTCAACATCATCACCGGGGCTCTCTACGAAAAGGACACAGCCGAATTCTACGACAAGATTCTCTCGGCCAAGTAACCTTTTCCAACTCAGACTGGCTGCGTCACCCGGTTTATTCCGGGTGACCCACCCCAACCGGTGAACATCATGCAACAACGTACTTTTTTGCAAAGCTTCGTCTCGAAGCCGGAATTCGGTCCGCTCGTCCTGTTGGCTCTCGAGCTTGTGATCTTTTGGTCCTTCAACTCAGATTTTCTTTCGCTTCCGAATATCAGCAATACCCTCTCCTTCACGGTCGAGCTCGGCTTGATTGCGCTAGCAATGACCTTGCTGATGACTGCCGGGGAATTCGACCTGTCAGTTGGATCCGTATTCGGATTTTCAGCCGTCTTGATGTGGACCCTTTTCAACAGCGAAGTGATGCCGCTCGGCGTTGCCTTTCTGGTCGCGATCGCATTCAGCCTTTTCATTGGCTTCATCAACGGTTGGTTCGTCACCAAGCTCAATATCCCATCCTTTCTTGTCACACTCGGCATGCTCCTGGTCGTCCGGGGTACCGCCCTCTATGTCACCGATGGCTTTCCACAACGGACATGGACGGCCGAAGGCAACTGGTTTGCCGATGTGTTGGCAGGAAGCTTTTTCATTGGCAGCTTCCGGATGTATATGTCGGTTATCTGGTTCGCGCTGGCCGCATTTGTCGCGCACTACATTCTGACCAAATCGAAAGCTGGCAATTGGATACAGGCATCAGGCGGCAATCCGAGCGCAGCCCGCGCACGCGGCGTGAATGTGAGCCGGACAAAGATTTATCTGTTCATGGCGTCTTCGGCGATGGCGTCGCTGGCAGGAATTATAAGTTCCATTCGCACCTCGGCGGCGAATCCCAATAGCGGAACGGGTTACGAACTCGAGGTTATTGCGATGGTCGTGATCGGCGGAACAGTGCTGACAGGCGGCCGCGGCACAATCATCGGAACAGTTCTCGGTATATTCATCCTGCGTGTGATGCGAAACGGCATCGTCATGGTCGGTGTACCGGGCCTGGCCTACAATATCTTCATCGGGGCGATCATTCTGGGAATGATGGCGCTGCACTCGTGGCTCGAACGCCGACACAACGCAGGAGTATAGAGGATGGCCGAAGATCTCATCCGCATGGAGAAAATTAACAAGTTCTACGGTCGGATTCATGCCCTGCGGGACGTCAGTCTGACGGTTAAGACGCACGAAGTTGTTGGTCTGCTGGGCGACAACGGTGCAGGAAAATCCACCCTGATCAAAGTTCTTTCCGGAGCCGTACCGCTGACAAGCGGCGACATCCTGATCAAGGGCCGCAAGGTGGAGCTCAAAAGCACGGCTGATGCCATCGCGAACGGTATCGAGACGATTTTCCAGGACTCTGCTCTGGTGCCGCAGCTTTCCATCGCCCGTAATCTCTTCCTAGGACGTGAACCCGTCACGGGCAACGGGTTTCTAAACAGGCTCGATCAGGAAGCGATGAACGCCTCGGCACGCGAGCTATTAAAGCGGGTTGGCATCACGAAAGACATCCCGCCTGAGACGGCGATCTCGTCCCTGTCTGGCGGCGAGCGGCAGGCGGTCGCAATCGCACGCGCCATGCAATTTGACAGCGATCTCATCATCCTTGATGAGCCGACAAACAACCTTGGGGTCGCAGAAACACAAGGTGTACTGCGATTTGTGCGGGAAGCCCGGGATACAGGCCACTCTTGCATCTTCATCGCTCACAACATCCACCACGTGTTCCAGGTCGTCGACCGCATAATCGTTATGCGGGGGGGCAAGGTTGTGGCAGACGATATTGATCCGAAAAAGACCACGATTGATGAAGTGGAGCGGATCATCACGGGCGAAGAAATGCTCAATGCCATCACGGCATAACCGCCTGATTTTAAGCTAGCTGCGATCGTCCTTCAAGGATCAGTATGATACCGCGCAGTCCCTGCAGCGAATTGGCTGCGGGGACTGCGGTCCATTAAACCGTGTCAGACCCTGATACCTCCGAACCGAACCGCTCCTCTTCATTATGCGAATGTGAAATCACATGACCAACTTCGTACTCACCGTATCGTGCAAATCCACCCGTGGCATCGTCGCGGCGATCACCGGCTATCTGGCCGACGAGGGTTGTTACATCACCGACAGCTCGCAGTTCGACGATATGGAGACCGGCCTGTTCTTCATGCGCCTGACCTTCATCAGCCAGGAAGGTGCCACGCTCGACAAGGTGAAGGCCGGCTTCGAGGCGGTAAAGACCCGCTTTGGCATGGAGGCCGATATTCTCGACAGCGACCATCGAATGAAGGTGCTTTTGATGGTGTCGCGCTTCGGTCATTGCCTGAACGACCTGCTCTACCGCTGGAAGATCGGCGCCCTGCCGATCGAGATTGTCGGCGTCGTCTCCAACCATTTCGAATACCAGAAGGTGGTCGTCAACCACGACATCCCGTTCCACCATATCCCGGTGACCAAGGCCAACAAGCCGCAGGCCGAAGCCCGGATCATGGACGTGGTCGAGCAGACCGGCACCGAGCTGATCGTGCTCGCCCGCTACATGCAGATCCTGTCGGACCAGATGTGCCAGAAGATGTCGGGCAAGATCATCAACATCCACCACTCGTTCCTGCCGTCGTTCAAGGGTGCCAACCCGTACAAGCAGGCCTATGAGCGCGGTGTAAAGCTGATCGGCGCGACGGCGCATTATGTCACTGCCGATCTCGACGAAGGTCCGATCATCGAGCAAGATATCGCCCGCATTACCCATGCCCAGTCGGCCGAGGATTATGTCTCGATCGGCCGCGACGTGGAAAGTCAGGTGCTGGCGCGCGCCGTGCACGCCCATATCCACCACCGCACCTTCATCAACGGTAACCGCACCGTGGTCTTCCCGGCAAGCCCAGGAAGCTATGCGTCGGAACGCATGGGCTAAGTACAAGTTCACGTAACGAGTAGCAATGGTGACGCGAGTCCGGGATAACCGTCTGCAGAACTGATGATTCACTCGGTTCACGCTGTTGAAATTCGGCAAAGACCAACTTCCACGGCCACGCTTCCGATCATGGGTGCGGACGAGGTAAAGAACAGGAGTGCGTTTGTTGGAGCGTTCGCGGACTACCAACCTACGGTGAGTTTGAAGCCCTTGCGCAAGCTGACATCGTGTCTTGCGTAACCATGGCGACGGAACCCATCGTAGGGAGCCTTGCTCAAGTCCGGCGGCCATGTCGATCTGATCGGCGCTTACATGCCCAAGATGCGCGAAGCGGACGACGATGTCGCCAGGCGCGCGGGCCGTATTTTCGTTGATACTCGAAATGGCTACAAAGGATCAGGCGACGTTGCAGAACCGCTTTCCCGCGGGCTGATAACCCGCGAACAGATCGTCGCCGACCTGTTCGATCTTTGGCAAGGGAAACACTCTAGTCGCGCCAGTGACGGAGAAATCACGATGTTCAAGAACGTCGGTGGAGGTCATCTTGATCTCTTCACCGCGCGCCATTTGCTTACCGGTCGGGCGCCATTATTCGGTAACAATCTCGCACAAAAGAACGGTTCCCGGCGGTCAAATTGGTGGCAAATGTAGACCGGCTTGATAGGATCTGAACCGAAGGCTCCTTACTTCAACTTTGCAAGACTCTGATAAGTCTGATTTTAAGGCAGAACGAGGCTTTATGGAACTTGCCTACCGGTCCGGGCTTAACTACCGTCTTAAAACGCCTTTTCGCATCGCCATAGAATATGCGCGCCTCGTCCTTGTATCGCAGCGGATATTAGATGCCAGAATGGCCGGTGCCCCTGGCCGCGCTGTAGACGATAACCTTCATCGCTTTCCAAACGTCGAGCACCGGCATGCAGGATATCGACGAGTTCGGATCGTCCTGCGCCGCTGGATGAACGATGTCGTTGGCCGAAGCTTTCAGTATTCAATAGGAGCCCAACCCAAAATTCGCCGGGACTTCGCATTGGAGAAAAACGCAGCCCTTTCTTCAGGACCGTTCCTCCATGCCACGTCCGGATAATAGGCAGCGGCCGCTTCGGCAGTCGGGGAATCCAGGGTCGTATCGTCGGCAACGATGTAGAAGACTTCGTGCCCCGTGAACGATGTGGTCAGGGCCAGCAGGCAGGCACGCGCCGCGTCGGGGGCAAGAACATAGCCCCAAAGTTCGATCCGGCCCTTTTCGCTGGTCAGCGTCTGGGCGGCCATAGCCTCTGCCCGGTCCGCAACCACCCAGTGAAAGCGCAGACTGGCAATCTGGAGATCGGGGAAGCGGCGCGTCAGGCTTTCGGCCTGCTGCTCGCAGATCCATTTCGACAGGCTATAACCCTCGTCGAAATACGGCGGATGCAGTTCGTCAACCGGGAAATAATCGAAACGGCGCTCCTTTGCATAGGCAAGCCCGATCGCGTTGACGCTCGAACCCTGGCAGATCCGCGAAATCCCCGCATCCACGGCGGCGCGCATAGCATTGTAGCTGCCGACGACATTGTTGGCATGAACCTGGTGATCGAGAAGCCCCCTTGGACTCGGAATCGCCGCCATGTGGATCAGGGCGTCGCAGCCTGAAAAGGCGCTTACCAGCCCTTCATAGTCAGACATCTCGACGTTGTGACCGGCGACGCCCTCGGGCAGCTCAGGCAAACGGCGGTCAATGGCGACCACTTGGTGAGATTCGGCCAAAGCCATCGGCAGGATCGCCTGCCCCAGCTTCCCCCCTGCCCCGGTCAGTGCAATTTTCATTGTCTCGTTCCTTTGCTCGAACGCTCATGTCGCGGATGCCGTCGCCCGTTGTGGATGCACGAGATCGACCCGCGCCCGTCGCCGGTAGCGCATCGGGCTGGTGCCGTAGGTCTCTCGAAACAAACGGTAGAAATGGCTGAGGTCCTCGACGCCGCAGTCCAGCGCAACCTCCATGATCGGCGTGTCCGATCCGGCCAGCTGACGCGCGGCAAGGTTCATCCGCAGCGCGTTGACGTAAGCCGAGGGGGTCTGGCCAAACAGCTTGCGAAACGTCCGCGAGACATGCTCGTGGCTGCGCCCCGTCAGCTCCACCAGGGCGGAAACGCCGACCCGCAGCGCTGCCGGATCGGCAAAGGCCTCGAAGGCGCGCACCAGCCAGTCGGGCGCCTCGGTCCGCGCGTCCGACGCGCCAGCGAGGAAATCGGCCATTAGGGTCAACAGGAAGCTCTCGATACGAGCGAGCGAGCGCGTGCCGCGGTCGAGCCCCTGTTCCAGGACGGAGAGATCACGCATCTGCGCCGAATCCAGCACGAAGGTGGCGGGCCGCCGGTCAGTGGTCCAGAAGAAGCGCCCCTCGAGGTCGCTGGCATAGCGGGCGCGCAGATGCGCTGCGGTATCCGCACTGAAGGCGACGTTGATCATCTGGCAGGGCGGTCCATCGGCGTTCTGGAACGCGTGCCAGTCCGGTGGTCTGATGAACATCAGCGTACCGGTTTCCACGCGCTCGGTCACCCCATTGATGTAGTGAGTACACCAGCCTGAAACGATCCAGAAGCACTCGAAAAACTCGTGGTCGTGAAACGTCTTGGGTGGCGCCGCTTCAATGAATGGACGGGTGACGTGGAACGAATCGTTCGGCCCGATCTGAGCGCTGAGGCTAACCGTAAAACAATCGGTCGTATCAAATATTCCCATAAAATTATCAATCGCGACCAAGAAACATAGGTATATCTGACTTACGGTATCAATGGTTGTCAAGTCCAGCCAAGCGATCACCAGGGAGAGGTGGCTGCCCGGCATATGAGGACGCGGGACGATCGATAGGGAGGAGAGAGAATGTTTAAGCAAGGACTTTGGGCGTGCTGCGCTCTGACAGCGGTACTGGTCGGCCAGCAGGCCTGGGCCGACACGGTAAGGATCGCCGAACACAGGCAGGCCAGAATTGACGCGCTTCATGCAGTGATCCCGAAGATCAAGGAAGCTACGGGCGTCGACGTCGAAATCGTCGAATATCCCGGACCGGACCGGGAATATGTCTCCAAGCTCCTGACCGAGCTTGCCGCCGGCACCGGACCGGATATCTTTTCCCTGCCCGAAATCAGCCAGGTCGTCGATTTCTCGACCGCCGGCTACCTGCAGGACGTCACGGCCGAGGTACAGGGCTCCGAAGGTTATGGCCATTTCTATGACATAGCCAAGCAGCTCGCCACATCGGATGACGGCAAGATGTACGTCATGCCGACCATGTTGTCGGTGCAGCAACTTTATTTCCGGCGTGATGTGCTGGAGAAGGCAGGTATTTCCACCGAGCAGCCCAAGACCTGGGACGAGCTCATGCAGCGCGCGATCGACGCCAAGGCCAAGACCGGACAATATTCGCTGATGCTGCCGATGGGCGTGACCTGGGGCGGCGGACCATTCATCGAAGGTTTCCGCCACCTACTGGCCGGAAGCTCCAACCCGCAGATCGCCACCGATGACGGCAAGCTGAACCTGACCAGCAAAGGCATCGGCGAAGTCTTCGGCTTCTACGAGCAGATGGTGAAGAACAAGCTGCTGCCCGTCGATCCGTTGCTCGGACCAGAGCCGTGGGTAATCCCGAAGTACCAGATGTTCCCGGCCGGCGAACTTTTGATCACCAGTTGCGGTTCGTGGTGCCTGATCTTTGACTGGGGTCCGAAGAGCAAGAACCCGATTCCTGACGTCACCAAGGTCGTCGGTACCTGGGCGGTTCCCGGCAAGGACGGCGGCGAGCACGTGATGGTCAGCCTTAGCCACCCGTGGGCCGTCGGCGCTTCGGCAGCCAATCCCGATGCAGCCAAGAAGGTGCTGCAAGCAATGGGCTCGCTTGATCTGATGGTCAGCTACGCCGCCAATGAAGGCAACCTGCCGGCCCGAAAGGATGCGGTGGATAATGCCGAGTTCCAGAAGCTCGCTGCACTGGTGCCGATCATGAGCTATCTCGACAAGGGCGCCTACCTGAAGACGGCTCCCGGCTTCTCGACTGTCGTCGAGGGCGTGGCCCGCGCCACGGAAGCCCTGTTACTCGGCAATACCGACGCAGCCGGCGCGCAAAAAATCCTCGTTGACTACGCCAAGTCCACTCTCGGCGAAGACCAAGTCAAGTAAGCGCGACACTACTGCCGCCGGAGCGCACGATGCGCTCCGGCCCGCTTTTCCGATCGCTGAAGTACGCTTTTCCGAGCGCCTTCCGACAGAGACCCGGGTGATTATTGCCCGAAAATTCAAAGGAAGCGACAGAAATGTCAGCCAGCTTCACACGTCGCGAGGCATGGCGGAACAGGTTCCTGATCCTGCCCTCCGTGCTCTTGCTGGCAGCCTTCGTGGTCTATCCCGCCGGCTTTGCTGTATATACCAGCCTCACCAACGAGGCGCTGAGCGGGCCTGCCGCAATGAATCCACGGTTCGTCGGTTTCGCCAATTACGCCAAGCTGCTGACCGACCAGAATTTCTGGCGTTCGCTGGCGATCACCTTCTGGTTTGTGCTGTTCTCGGCAATCATCGGCCAGCTCATCCTCGGCCTTATGTCGGCCATGCTTCTGAACCGCCGCTTTGCGCTGCGCCCGCTCGTCAACGCGATCATCCTGATGCCGAACGCGGTGCCGGAGGTAGTGGCGGCACTGATGTGGGCCTCGATGCTGGCGGCCGGCGAATACGGCACACTCAACAATATCGTCGCCTGGTTCGGTGTCGATCCGCAGCGCTGGCTGACCAGCTTTCCGCTGACCATGATCATTATCGTCAATATCTGGCGCGGCATTGGCTTTGCGATGATCCTGATGACGTCCGGTCTTTCCTCGATCTCCGACGAACTCTACGAGGCAGCCCGGATGGACGGCGCGAACACCAGCCAGATCTTCCGCCGCATCACCCTGCCGCTGCTGATACCGACCATCTTCCTTTACCTGCTCGTCTCCACCGTATCAACGATCGCGATCTTCGGCCTCGTCTTTGCGCTGACCCGCGGCGGACCGGCCGGATCGACCGAGCTGATCGGCATCTACATCTATAACCAGTCGTTCAACTCCTATCAGCTTGGCTACGGTTCGGCGGTCGCGGTGGTGGTGCTGGTGTTCTCGCTCATCGTCGGAATGCTTTATGTCCGCGCACTCAAGGTGGATGTCTGATGGCCCGGAGCATGGAAACCAGGAAAGCCACAGCCGGCCGCTTTGGCCTGCTCATCGTCATCAGCCTCTATTGCATCATGCCGTTCGTCTGGCTCATCGCCGCCGCTTTCGATCCCGGCGCCGGGCTGTTCCTGAAAGTCCCCGACCAGGTCGATTTCAGCAATTTCTTCCGCGTCTTCTATGAAGAGGACGGCTTTCTGTGGCTTATGAACTCGCTGATCGTCTGTGGTGGCGCGACCCTTCTGGTGCTGGTCCTGTCCGGGTTCGGCGGTTATGCCCTGTCCCGAACCCAGGCGTGGTGGAAACGTCCGTTTCTCTACTCGATCATCCTCGTCCGGGTCATCCCGCCGACCGCGCTGATCGTTCCGCTCTACAAGGTCATGCTGACCTGCAATCTGTTCATCGCCAGCATCGTCCGCTCCGTCGTACCGCCGGATCATTTCCGGCAGGTCATGCGGTTCGTCGGCTTCATTGACGGTTATCTCGGCCTGATCCTGCTGCTCGCCACCATGCACCTGCCCCTTGCGCTGTGGATCATGAAGACGTTCTTCGATTCTGTGCCGCGCGAATATGAAGAGGCCGCCATCATGGACGGCGCCACCTTCGGCCAGCGATTGCGCCGCGTGCTTCTGCCGCTCGCCATGCCGGGGCTCGCAGCCTCGGGGCTCTTCGCCTTCATCGCAGCCTGGGGGGATTTCCTCTTCCCGCTGACATTCATCTCGTCGCCCGAGCTCAAGATGCTGCCGCTGGGCATCTACAGCGCCTTCCTGCGTGACAGCCAGATTGACTATGGCCTCTTGGCCGCCATCGCCGTCGTCTACACCGCCCCCGCTATCATCGCCTTTGCACTGGCGAGGCGGTTTCTGGTGCAGACCTTCGGCGGCGGATTGAAGGGATAAACAGACATGTCCTCCATTACCCTGACCAATATCCGCAAACGCTTCGGTGCGCTCGAAGTCATCAAGGGCGTCGATATATCCATCGCCGATGGCGAGTTCGCCGTCTTCGTCGGCCCGTCGGGCTGCGGCAAATCCACGCTGCTCCGCATGATCGCCGGGCTGGAATCGATCAGCGATGGCGAGTTCCGGCTGGATGGCGAACTGATGAACAATGTCTCGCCGGACAAGCGCGGCCTCGCCATGGTGTTCCAGTCCTACGCACTCTATCCGCACATGACCGTGGCCGAGAACATCGGCTTTTCACTCGACCTCAAGGGTACGGACCAGGCCGAGATCAAGCGGCGCGTTAGCGAAGTGTCCGACAAGCTGCAGCTTGAAAAGCTACTGGACCGAAAGCCGCAGGCCCTGTCCGGCGGTCAGAGGCAGCGCGTCGCCATCGGCCGCGCCATCATCAAGGAACCGAAGGTCATCCTGTTCGACGAGCCGCTGTCAAACCTCGACGCCGCCTTGCGCGTCCAGATGCGCGCCGAACTGCAGGAACTGCACCGCACCACCAAATCGACCATCGTCTACGTGACGCACGACCAAGTGGAGGCGATGACGCTGGCCGACCGGATCGTCGTGCTCAGCGAAGGCCAGGTCCAGCAGGCCGATCACCCGATCGCGCTCTACAAGGAGCCCGACAATCTCTTCGTCGGCCAGTTCATCGGCTCGCCGAAGATGAATGTGTTCCAGGCGCGCGTCGAGGCCGTCGACGGCACCTCGGCCCGGATCGTCACCGACGACGGCTGGAGCATTGTTCTGGATCGCGCACGGGACGTGACGGTGGGCACAAAGATCCAGCTCGGTATCCGGCCCGAGGATCTGTCGCTCGCCTATCCATCCGCGGCTGATATCACCGTGCGCGCCGTGCTGTCGGAACGGCTAGGCATGGAGACTTATGTCTCTTTCCAGACTACAGGCGAACCCGCCATCGCCCGCATCGCCGGCGACCACCGCATCGGCACCGGCGAAGAAGTGCCACTCAAGATCAACCGTAACGCCTGCCATCTTTTCGACGCTGCCGGGCAGGCAATCCGGCGCGCCTAGACATGACTGACAATGGAGACACCATGACACTGAAGATCGGCGTCATCGGCTGCGGCCTGAAAGCCGCCAGCTATGCGCGCGCATGGGTGAAAAGCCCGCTTAACCCTCAATTCCTCGCCTTAACCGATACCAGCCCGACGTCGCTCGAGCGATATGCGGAGATCGTCCGCAACGCTGGCGGCACGCCGCGCATCTACCCGACGGCCGAGGCCTTGCTTGAAGCCGAAGCCAAGGGTCTCGACGCCGTCTACATATCGACGCCCCACGCATTCCATGCCGGCTATGCCAAGGCAGCGCTGGAACACGGGCTGAACCTGTTGCTGGAAAAGCCGATGTCGCTCAATGCCGCCGAGGCACGCGAGATCATCGAAGCCCGCGACCGGGTGGGAAAACACGTCGTCATTGCCTATCAGGCCTCGCTCTCGCCACTCCTTGAGCGGATGCACAAACGCGCTGCGGCCGGCGAATTCGGCGAGCTTCTCGCCGTGCACGGAGAAGTCTGGGAAGACTGGCAGGACCGCTACGACACCAGCTGGAAGCAGGTGCCGGCCCTGTCGGGCGGCGGCTTCATTTTCGACACCGGGTCGCATCTGATGAACGCGGTCATGCAGGTCTCGGGCCTTGGATACGAGCGGGTCTCGGCATCGCTGCAGAACCGTGGCCGGGAATACGAACTGACCGGCGGCGTCTTCGCCCTTCTTCAGGGCGGAGTGCCCGTCAACCTGACCTTCTGCGGCGACACCATTCCCGGCTGCGAATCCTCACTGACCCTATTTTACGAGAACGCCATCCTGCGCGTCGATATCTGGGGCAAATGGGCCGAACACTGGCATGGGCCGACCGTGACGCGCGAAACCGCCGGCGAAGACCTGAACGCCGTGCTGCAGGTCTTTGCGGACACCTGCGCCGGCCGCTGCGCCAATCCGTCTACGGCCGAGCGCAGCCTGCATCTGGCCGAGCTGTGGGACCTGATCAAACAATCCTCGCAGGAAGGAGGCATGCCTCTCACCCTGCAAACCAAGCTTTGGGAGCTAGCATGACACATCCGATCCGCATCACCATCTGGAACGAATACTGGCACGAGACCAACCAGCCGAACATTCGTGCCGTCTATCCCGATGGCATCCACACAGCCATCGCCGACGGGATCGCCTCGGATGATTTCGAGATCCGCTCGGCGACATTCTACGACCCGGATTTCGGCCTGACAGACGAGGTTCTCGCCAGCACCGACGTGCTGTTCTGGTGGGGTCATGTCGTCCACAAGGAAATCCCCGACGAACTGGTGACCCGCATCCAGAAGCGCATCCTAGACGGCATGGGGCTGGTCGTCCTGCATTCTGGCCACCATTCCAAGCTGTTCGGGCGGATGATGGGCACGTCGTGCAATCTCAGCTGGCGCGAGCACGAAGGCGGTGAGCGCGAACGGGTCTGGATCGTCGATCCCGCTCATCCGATCGCCAAGGGCCTGCCGGAATCCATCGTCGTGCCGCAGTCGGAAATGTACGGCGAGCCCTTCGATATCCCGCAGCCCGACCATTTGGTCTTCGTCAGCTGGGTAGAAGGCGGCGAGGTCTTTCGCTCGGGTTGCTGCTACCGTCGCGGCCGCGGTCGGATCTTCTATTTCAGCCCGGGGCACGAAAGCTTCCCGATCTATTTCCAGCCGGAAATCCGCCAGGTCCTGGCCAATGCCGCCCGCTGGTGTGCCACCCCGCATGAGGACGGCACACGCATGGTCAACCGCCACCGCCCCGAACCGCTGGAGCCGATCGGCAAGCTGGAGTCAGCACAATGAGCATCCGGCTGGCCATCGGACAATTCAAGGAACTCACCGAAGAAAAGCTTCGCTTTGCTGCCCAGACCGGCGTCACCGGCGTGCAGATGAACAATCCCCATCTTCCGGGCGAGGTTCGCTGGGAGATGGAGGACATCCGGCCGCTGGTCGAGAAGGCCAAGGCCTATGGTCTCGTCTTCGAGGCGATCGAGAACGTGCCGGCGCAGTTCTACAACAAGGCCATGCTCGGACAGCCGGGTCGCGACGAGCAGATCGAAAACTACCAGTACACGATCCGCTCCGTCGCCCGCGCCGGCATCCCGATTCTGGGCTATCACTTCACGCCGAACGGCGTCTGGACCACCGACCGCAAGACCAAAACGCGGGGCGGCGCGATGGCACGGACCTTCGACATGACGCTGGTCGAGGCCGGCCGGGATGATGCGGACACGCTGCGCAGCTTCCTGCCCACGGGTCTCGGTAGGACGCAGGCACTGCCGCTCCATACCGGCGACACGGACGTGATCACCGCTAAGCAGATGTGGGAAAACTATGCCTATTTCATCAAGGCGGTCTTGCCGGTGGCGGAAGCGGAAGGCATTCGCCTGGCCTTGCACCCGGACGATCCGCCGGTCGAAAGCCTGGGCGGCGTGGCGCGCATCTTCAACCGGACGGACAATTTCAAGAAGGCGCATGCGATCGCAGGCAGCAGTGCAGCCTGGGCACTCGACCTTTGCCTCGGCTGCTGCTCGGAAATGCCGGGCGGCACCCGCAATGTCGCCGACATGATCGAGCATTTCGGACCGCTGGGGGTGATCGCCTATGTCCATTTCCGCGATGTGCAGGGAACGGTCCCGACCTTTACCGAATGTTTCATCGGCGACGGCAATTTCAATCCAGCCGAGGCAATGGCACTTCTCGCCCGCAATGGGTTCGATGGTTTCATCATCGATGACCACGTGCCTGCCATGGACGACGACACAGACTGGAACCATCGCGGACGCGCGCATGCGATCGGCTACATGCAGGGGCTGATCCGCATGGGCCAATATGCGGGCGCCTTCGCCTGAGATGACATCCCCGGCACTAGACTTGGAGTTCTACGTCGGAACCTACACCACGTCTTCCGGGGGCGGCATCCACCACGTCCGGCTTCCTGGCGCGTCGCCTGAGCGCGCCGAAACCCGTCTGGTCGCGGAAGTCCGGAGCCCGTCCTGGATCACGGGACTGCCCGCATCCCGGATGCTGCTGGCGGCCGAGGAAGTCGCGACATCCGACTGGCCGCGACTGCTAACATTCAGGATAGGCGAGGCTCATCTCGCGCCGCTCAATGCCTCCGACCTGCCCGGCAGCCATCCATGCCATATCGGTGTTCACCCGACACTCCCGATCGTGGCAACAGCGCATTACAGCGACGGATCGGCAGCACTCTGGCAGGTCACACCCGACACCGGAAAAGCATCGCTGCTCCAGCGCCTGCAATTGACGGGGCACGGACCGAACGCCCGGCGGCAGAACGGACCCCACGCCCATTTCGCCGCCTTCATCGAGGATGGCACCGCCCTCGCCCTTACAGACCTCGGCGGCGATGCCATCCACTTTTTCGACCTGGATATGACGGGCAACCCAAACCTCATCCCGCGCCAGCGCCTCGCCCTGCCGCCCGGCAGCGGTGCTCGCCATCTGGTTGAAGGCAGCGGCAGGCTCTATACCTGCTGCGAACTCAACGAAACGATCTACACAACCGAACGGGAGAATGGCCTTTACCGCATCGGCGAGCGGCTCGCGCCCTTCGGCGCGGACGAGGCCCGCGACGGCGCGCTCTCCGCCATCAAACTCTCCCCGGATGGACGATTCCTCTATGTGGCCGGTCGCAACCAGTCTGGGGTGGCCTGGATGGCTGTGACAGAGGACGGCAGTCTCCTGCTTCGAGGCCAGTTCGATTGCGGCGGTGTTCACCCACGTGACATTTCAATTGATCCGTCCGGGCAATGGCTGATCGTGGCGAACCAGAAATCCGACGGCCTCTGCCTGTTCCAGCTGGATCCAGTTAGCGGCACCCCGGAACGCATCCCTGGCACAATCGCCATCGCTGCCCCTACCTGCATAATGTTCACGACGGAAGCCCACATCAGCAGCCAAAGCACCGGATGATGAAGAATTTCGCGCTGTCCGCCGAAGGCATTGATGTATCGCTGGACTCGAGTTGGGCCATGTCTCGTCCTTCACCGTCAATCGACGCGGACGATCGTTTGCCCCGTTCCACAAGGCGCTTTGGCGACGTCCGGAACTCTTTAGTTCCCAACGTGGCGCAAACGCGATCGACCCTCGGAACTTGCTTCATCTCACTGCGTTGATAGCCGTCGCATTTGGAGAAGTCCCGTGAACACAAAAGGCTTGCACTACTACCTGACCCGTATTGAGAACGATCACGTCGCCATGAGATCACGCCGGCAGACACTAGACGATGTGAAAGCGCTACTCGATGACAACGATGTTGCCATCGACCGTGGCCTCGGGGTGCTTCATGCCAACGGCAGCCTAAAGCTGATTGAAACAACGGATCAGGGGTTTGTTGAGACGATCGTACAAGCCAGATGGTTAAATTAGGAAATCGAGGTGTAATATGTCAGATAACCCTAAAAAATCGCCTGCCGTGGAGTCGCTTCAGAAGGAACGGGTAGCACAACTCGGCCGAGATGCAACGACCGACCTCGACAGTGCCTTGGAAAACTCGTTTCCGGCTTCTGATCCGATCTCAATGAGTTCGACATCGATACCGTCAGGCAGAACCGACGCTGACAGCGCCGATAGAGTGAGAGTCGAACCCGACCCAACAGTCCCCGCGGCGGAAGTGCTTTCCGAGAATCGGTCATTATTCGGCGACGTTGGCGATTGGATAGCAGAAAAGCCGATAGCGGCCGCCGCCATGGTCGCAGCACTTTCATATTTGTTTGGCTCCACCCGTTAACCCCATACTTCAAGCTGCCCAGAGGAGCTAACAATGCCTCCAATGCAATCGATCCCCCGCCCCGATGGCGACGCGACCGTTGAGAACGCGGTTGAAGCCATGCGCCCGTCATTCGATGAACCCGCTCCGATGCTGCTCCTGACTTTCCTTCATGGAAGCCAGGACATCGCCGAAGACGGCAAGTCGGATGTGCACTATCGAAGGATGCTTACTCGAGATGTGTCCGCGTACCTAGTGTGAAGAACGCATGCCCTTCGACGCCGGTCCACGGACGCAGACTTTGAATTTTCCTTGAGCGAGGTGATGCTGGGTATTCCGACCACAAAGCCTTCATGTTCCTGTCAAACGCGAAATGCTGCGCGAAATACTCCTCGAAGGGAGGACGTAGGCGCGTTAAAAGATGAGGAACCTCTGGAGACCTCCAAGGAAGACATCTCTTGGTTTGAATGCGGCACTACGAAACAAGGCACCTCCGCGAGCTCCTTCAATGCATTTGACACGCTTTTTTCCATGATTGGGGAAGCGCTGCCCGTTAAGATCGCCATCCATCTTTTCAATCCAAAACGCTAACAAACCCTATGGCTGTCCCATTGCCGCTCGGCCCGCTCAACCGACTGTCCAAGTTGGCCAACTTGCCGAACGGCGTAGAGGGAGACCGAGAGGCTGATGCCGCACGGGTCGTGTGCCCCGGAACTAAAGGTTTTTTACTGGGCACGCCGAGACCCGGTTCTCTGGTCACCTCGGACGAGCCATGCATGTCATGATCCGTTCTCGATCGTCTTCAATGGGTGAAGAGCTGATTTCTAAACAGTCGCCCAATCTCGAACGGACAAGACTCATCTCCTAGCCAGATGGACTGTTGAGAAGCGACTCGTACCGCTGTCGATCGCAACAACGACCGCCGCTAGCTAGATCGGCAGGTTTGCTCTATGACTTCACGCGTTGCCGAACAAAATCAGTGCGGTTGCTGTAGCAATGATTCCTCCAAATGCGAGCTGACAGGTGTCTGAACCCCAAGGAATACAGGAAAAGCCTCCTGTTCCCGCCAACGAGGAGATCCCTTCCGAGGAACTGGCTTATCGTTTGCGTCAGCAGCGGCTCGCCGCAGACTTCGGCTACTACGCCCTAAAGTCTGTCGACCTACGGGAACTCCTGCAGGAGGCGACAAGGGCGACTGCCGACGGCTTGAACGTCAAATTTGCAAAGGTGCTTGAACACAGGGTTGACACTAAGGGGTTCCTCGCTGTGGCTGGGGTT
>NZ_JAFCXF010000006.1:0-459196 GCF_049898205.1 Pararhizobium sp. DWP3-4
CGAGTATTCCCTTGAGAACCGTGGAAGACTACCACGTTGATAGGCCGGGTGTGGAAGTGCAGCAATGCATGAAGCTTACCGGTACTAATCGTTCGATTGGCTTGATTGTTCTCATTGCTAGTGCTCATCGGGCAAAGCCCGATGGTGCAATAGCAATGACATTTATGTCCTCACGCTGTCGCCGCTCAGGCGGCTGCGCTGCGGACGGCGCGCGTCACGAGACGCGACGGCCCTTGGCCTTGCGGAGCTTCGCTCCGGATGTGCCAAAAGCTGAAAACGCCAGATGTTCATTGTAAAAAGACGTGTTCAAAATGACTAGTCACTAACGACTAATCCCTAATCACTCCTCGAGTGAACCAGCTTCTCATTTTTGGTTTTACCCCGCATCTGCGGTGTTAAAATCGCTCCGGCCGGTGTCGCCTCCTTTTGGAGGTGTCCGTATGGCCGTCCGATGTCCCCTGTGAGCGTCCAGCGAACAGGATAAGGCATATCGGACAAGAAAAGAGCGAGATTTACACCTGCGCTGCAGGTGTAAATCTTGCCCTTAGTTGACCTGGTGGTTATTGCGGGGTGGCTGCACCCGTTCCCATTCCGAACACGGCCGTGAAACGCCCCTGCGCCAATGGTACTCCGTCTTAAGACGCGGGAGAGTAGGTCGCTGCCAGGTCTGCTAAAGGCAAGAAAAATACCAAATACACTCTCTTCTCCGAACAAACGCCGGCCCAGCCGATAAAACAGGCCGCCCTCAAGCGGCCTTTTTGCTTCGGTAAGATAAACCGGAAACTGAAATGAAGGGACGTTGCTGCTCAAAATGAGCTAAGCGTTCCAAGAAAACATACGCAGGCAACTCCCTGCGTAAGCGACATTCGGAAAAGCCGAATGCGCTGCAAAGGGCAAAAGCCCTTCGGACTTTCGCCAGCGCGATTTTGCTGACGCAAAACGCTGATAACGTGACAAATCCCGAAAGGGATTTGCACGGATAGCGCGGGGTGGAGCAGCCCGGTAGCTCGTCAGGCTCATAACCTGAAGGCCGCAGGTTCAAATCCTGCCCCCGCAACCAAATCAATACCAAAAACACACAAAAAGCCCGCCATCCGGAAACGGAGGCGGGCTTTGCTGCGTTCGGGAACGTGAAATGTCCGCTATCGACTAGCATCGATGCGAGCGCACTCTCGGCTCTGACATCAAACAGTCTGTCGACCGCGTCGCGTTAGCGAACCTCTACTTGATCGAAACGCTCGCGCAGAATGTCTGCGGGGCTGAGAAATCCTATTGGCGGCTGATCGCATCCTTCAGATAGGCTGCGATATCCGACGAATTGTCGGCTCGATGACGCAATTCGGTGGTGATTTGCTCCAGCGCCAGATCTAGACAATAGACGGTCTGATGGGCGTCAAGAAGCGCGGCACTTTCTTTCGCGAAGACGATCAGACGCGTTATGGCGTGAAACTCTTCGATCTCATTCTCTGTCGATGCGTCAATCTCGTTCGAAGCAAAGGTGGCGTATGCTGACATGTTCGGCTCCGCAATGATTTGCGGCGACATTAATCTTAGCCGAAGCAAACTTCGCGTGACGCGGGCGTGACACACTTCAAGATAGATGGCCGGGATCTTTCGCCATGAGATGGTGTTTCAGCATGTCGTTCCAAAGGGTTGTGCGCTGGAATTCCCAGTCCGGTTTGATCGCCGATCGCTGCACGTCGAGCCGTGACATGATGGCGACAAGCTCCATTGCATCTGCCCGCTTCTGATTGACCCGGCAGGTCTGCAAGGCGATGCTGATTGACGTGCTTCTGTCTGCCCCGATGTTGGGCGTGCGATCGAGGATCGATCGCCATGTCCGGGCCTTGAAGAATATCGCCTCCGCCGTGGCCTGCAGCTGAATGGCTTCGGCTGACGATAGGAGCTGCCCTTCCAGCAGAAGGTCAAGCGTGGCGGTGACATTGACCAATGGCTCGCTCAGCGGCAGCCATCCAAGCTCGGCGGGGCCATGAATCTGCGCCACATCGGAATCGTCTACACGAATGCCTTCCAGGTAATCCTTGAAAATACGTCCGACACCGATCATCCCGAATGAATGACACTCCGCCGCGCGCAACGCACCCATGCTGGCAGCGCCGAGAACCGTTGCTCCGGCACTGAGAGCGTAGAGTATTTCCTTATGCCAGACCGGCGCGGTATATTCGAAGGCTCCATCGACAATGCCGATCACAGTGGCTCCCTCTTCCACCGCGCGAAAAATGTCGCCCTGACCAGCAGGCCCGCGAACTGTGATATTGGCGTCATGGACTTGCGCCTTTGGCAGTGTCGGCCCGGCAAACAGAAGCTTCATCCGAAGGACCCCTTGGCCAGGGCGCGTGGGCCAAACCTTTGGGCGCGGCGGCCTTCCGGATTCTCCAATTGTGGAGCAAGGATTTTTGCCACGGCAAACGGCCAGGCAGGGGCGCTGAGCGGCACGGCAATGATCGGCCCAAGCTCCATTCGCTTCAGAGTGGCAAGGATTTCGCCGCCATCGCCGGCCGGCGGCCTTCCGCCATCGCGCCTATAAGGTGTGAATGGAACCGCTGGGTCCGACCTCAAAAGGTTACGGGTTTCTTCCGGCAACGGCCGGCTGTAGATCGGCGGATAGATATCGTCCCTGCCGCCGCTGATGAATGTCATGCGCGACTGCACCGCTTCAGTGATCGCACGAATCATGGCCCTGTCCGCCGAGGGATGGGTCCCTGCTCCATGGTTCACCTCGACAAAACGCGGGCTGCGGGCGGAAAGCACCTCGGCGGGAGCGATAAGCGCGTTGAAGGAGGGTACAGCGATATCACTGGTCATATCGAACAATCGCAGCACGAACCCGGCCGCCTCGATGCGGGCAGTCAGCGATGAAAGCTCCGGCTGGTCAACGGAACGTGGGTCGATACGCGACGATTGCCGAAGTCTGGCGCTCGACACCTGCCACAGAACATAGGCATCCCGCTCTATGCGCTCGTTTAACCCATGAAAAAAAGCTTCGCCCAAGGTGTTTCCCGACGCCAGACCGTCGGACGACTGCCAATATCTGCAATCGATCCGCGTGCGGTCGAGGGTCACAGAATCGAGCGGCACATGGATGTGGTCTCCGGAAATCAGGTCTGTCCCTACAACCCAGGAGATCGGTTCTTCATCATGCGCCAGCGACCGGCCCGCCGCGATCAGGCATGATAGGGTGTGGAACCGCTTGCCCGCGCGTCTTAGAGCGCTTGCCGAGGTATCGACGCGATCGACATGCGGACTTGCCGCAACGATCCTCTCCAGAGATTCCATCACTGCTGAAGTTCTTGCCTCGTCGTCCGTGAGACCCTTTCCCTGCGCAACAACAATGGATTTCGCGTTGGGTGTATAGGCACACCAGACTGGAATGCCGATGTGATCAAGGCCCGTATGGCGGGCAACACGTGTTATGCCGAAGCCAGGAAGGAGGGACGACACGCGCTTGTAAGTCTCAGCTGGACTGCAAGCTCTGTCGCTCCGTCCTGATCCATCGAGCATCAGGCGTCGAAAAGTCCGGCTGATACGGATGCGGCCGCAGAAACGGCAACGGCGAAATCGACGCCCTTTATCACCGTGCCCCCCGAGACGCGCAGTTGGTTTGCCGAGTCAAGCGATCCCGTCACACCGGTTAGCTCTTTAATTGTTCCTGCATCCACGTCGGCCAAGTAGAGTTTTTTGTCTCCCGGAAATCCGATTACAACGACCTTGGACATTTCATTCTCCCTCTCTGTTGAATTTTCAATAGCCGGCCTTCATCAGGCCCTCGCGATACATGTCCTTCTGCCAGGTCTCCCTGATCGGGACCACAGCGAGCCATTTTTGCAGATCGAATTGCGGGTTGGCTTCGCGATCCTTCCGGCGATAGTGATGCGCGCGCTTGGTGTCGCCAAGCATGGCCCAGCTTGCTGCCAACAATCTGTGCGCGGACGCCTGATTGGACATGCTGTGTATGCGGGAAACGGCTTTGTCGAAGGCGCCGACGAAGTAGCTGGCGCCGGCTGCACACCAGAAATATTCATCCGGTCCAAGTGGGTTCAAAGAGATGGCGCGTTCTATTTTTTCCAGCCCTTCCATGGGCTTGGAGGCATGGATGAGCGCGTCGGCGTAGCTATAGATGGCGTCCGCGTAATGGGGGCTCAGTTCCTCCGCCCGGGCCAGCGCTTCGAGGCTCTCATCCAGTTTGCCAAGATAGAGTTTTGCCATGCCTAGTTCTTTGTAGCCATAGGCGATATCGGGATTGCATTCGATTGCCGATCGCGCGCTTTCCTCCGCTTTCCGCAGCAGTTCCGGATCTCCCCGAGCCGTCAAAACCCATTCGATGGAATAGGTCTTGGCAAGACCGCTGAAGGCATGGGAGAAATCGATATTATGATTGAGGGCTTCCCTGAATGTCTTGCGGGCGCTTCGAACCGATGGCAATGTTAGCCGGCTCATTTGCTGCACGCCGGAAAGATAGCGCTGATAGGCATCGGGATGAAACGCATAGTCGCTGAGCGCTCCCTCGTTGCGTTTCAGCTCGGCAAGAATTCGATCTTTGACAACGTCCGCCAGAGCCTTCCGATGAAAAGACAGAAGTCCGTCGCTGATTTCGAAGCGGTCGGCATAGATCACGTGGTCTGAGGGAACGAAGATGATTTGAACGAAGAGCCCGTCATCGGTCAGTTTCGTATCAATCACATAGGAGATATCGTGCTTGTTGAGCAGGAGAACCTTGTCGTCGCTGGAGCGAATACGCTCGGCTGTGTAGGGCGCGATGACCGAAAGACTGCGAAGGGCACATAACCCGATCGCGACGTCGTCGACCAAGGCACTCGCTTTTTGAAGGGCGAGGCCAGAAGCTGGCGGCACGCCGATTGGAGGCAGAAGTGCCACGCGGGGCAGTTTCGATGCGCCGAATGCCCATTCGCTATCCGACGCGGTGCGCTGTTCAACGGTTGCGAATATAGGTTTCGGCTCGACCGGTCGTTCGGCCAGTTGCGATGGCGGCTCTGCCGAAAGCGTTCTGCGCACGACCTGATCCTCCGGCCAATGCTCCAGAATCAGGAAAGCGGCTTGTCTTGCCGCCGAGGCTCCCGCAGCCGTCGAACCCTCTGCGGATCGTTCAAGCAATCTTTCACGCAGCAATTCCAGGTAGGTACGGCGCTGTGACTGCAGCCATCGGCCGGCCGAGCCCTCTACATCGTCGAATTCGGCAAGAAAGGTCCGGCTCATCAGTTCGACGAGAGAAGGCAAGGGTGTCTTTGCCGCCTTTATCGCATCCGCATCGCAGTTGAGCTGCCGATGGTCGAGGCGAAGATGTGTGGGCGATATGGTCAAAGCCGGCCCATGCGCTGTCCGCAGGCGCGAAATCAGCTTCCTGAGGTTTGTAAATGCTAGGGCGCGATCCTCGTTGCCCCACAAAAGCTCGGCTGCTTCGTCACGGCAGATTTCGGCGCTGGTGCCTGTCGCCAGATAAGCGATAAGGAACAGCCCCTTGCGAGGATACCGGCACTCCTGTCCGGCAGCATCAAGCAGGCGCAACCTACCGAATGTCTGCAGGAACATGGGGTTCACCGTGGAGTGGGGGAGGTAACGCGCTCAGTGTCTGCCGCCTGAACAATCGTGTCATCAGCGTTTGCCAGCGCTTTCGTCAAGGTGATGATGGACTGGCGAACCTGCTTGCTCTTGATGGAGGTGAAGGCACGATTGAGCGTCACGCCATCCCGCGAGAGCAGGAACGTTCCGATCTCATCCACCTCCCGTACCAGTCCATCCGGCACCACAGGCTCGTGGTCCTCGAAGAAGTAGCCGATAGGAACATTGAGCACCAACGCTGCAGCTTGCAATTTGCTGGCACTGACGCGGTTGGTGCCCTTTTCATACTTTTGAATCTGCTGGAAGGTGATGCCCAGACGGTCACCCAGTTTTTCCTGACTTAATCCCAAAACAAGCCGTCGCGACCTCAAGCGATTGCCGACATGAACATCGATTTGATGAGGTTCGCTCTTTGCCAAGTTCCATTCTCCTGTCGCTGCCAAGATTCCATCATGTGTTGGCACTTCGCAGCATGCCAATTTTTGCTCGAAATGCAACATTCGCCGGCGTCTTGAGGGTACGGAATCTCAATTCTGCGGTCGCCTGTGCTTCACAGCCGTTACGCGACCAGTGAACGCGGAAATTTCGCGCAATGACTGGCGCCAAATTAAGCAAACAGATGATTTTACGGTTGCGTTGCCCGTTTCAGACAGCTGCCGAGTGCCGTGTTGTGGTCGCTGTAAAATAGGTGTCGAAGCGTGCGGCGATGAGACGGACGAAGGGGCGGCCTTTGGCTGTGACTTCAAACCCGTCATTGCGCCATTGGCACAACGCATCGCCTTCCATTGCCGCTAGTTGTTTGGCGTGCATCACGACATCGCCGGCGAGAGTGCCGAAACGGCGTTCGGCTTGGCCGCTGGAAAAACGGAAATCGCACATCAGCTTTTCGATCACCCACCGGCGGACGCGGTCGTCGTCCGATAGCGCGACGCCGCGCACGGTGGCAAAACCCTTGTCTTCAATGCGGCGCATGTAGTCGCCGGTCGCTGGCGTGTTCTGCAGATAGCCTTGTTCGAACTGGCTGATCGCCGAGGGGCCAAGCCCGATGATCGTGTCGCACCGGTCGGCGGAATAGCCCTGGAAATTGCGCCTGAGGCGGCCCTGTTGCGATGCCAGCGTCAAGGCATCGCCGGGCAGCGCGAAGTGGTCTATGCCGATCGCCTGGTATCCGGCCTCGAGGGCCAACGCCCGCACGGCTTCCGACTGCGCGTAACGCTCCGTCCCGTCCGGCAGCCATTCATCCCTGATCTGCGTCTGGTGCTTCTTCATCCAGGGCACATGGGCATAGCCGAACAGCGCCATGCGATCGGGCGCCAGTTGCAGCGACCGGCGCAATGTCACGGTGGCGCTTTCGACGGTTTGGTGGGGCAGGCCGTAGAGCAGGTCGAGATTGACGGAATGGACCCCACGAGCACGCGCACCGTCAATGACATAGGCCGTCTGCTCGAAACTTTGCCGCCGGTTGATCGCCTTCTGTACGCGTGGATCGAAATCCTGGATGCCGAGGCTGGCCCGGGTCATACCGAATGACGCCAGAGCGTCGAGCCTTTGCTCATCAATGTCGTTCGGATCGATCTCGATACTGATTTCCGCATCCGGCAGGACATGGAAGGCGTCACGCAGATGCTTGCCGAGCGCGATCAGGTCGTCAGGCCGCAGCATCGTCGGAGAGCCGCCGCCCAAATGGATGGCGCCGACCGGCACGCGCCCGTCGAGAAGCCGGCCGAT
Source organism: Pararhizobium sp. DWP3-4 (assembly GCF_049898205.1). Lineage (NCBI taxonomy): Bacteria > Pseudomonadati > Pseudomonadota > Alphaproteobacteria > Hyphomicrobiales > Rhizobiaceae > Pararhizobium > Pararhizobium sp. DWP3-4. The sequence continues at coordinate 7,327 of NZ_JAFCXF010000006.1, forward strand.
GGTTGCGATTTCAGCATGGAGAACCCGGAGATAGTCGCTGACCGGCTCGTATCGCAATGTCTGCTTGGTATGGCAGGCACAAAACCAGCACAGCCGGTCGCAGAACGGGATGTGCAGGTAGAGCGATACGGGCTTGTCCGTCGGTAGCGTCGATATCCACTTCCTTGCGGTCTGAGGCCCGAGGCCGGGGTGGAAATGCGGCGCGGTCGGATAGCTGGTATAGCGGGGAACCTTCGCATCAAGCATCGTTGCCGTTGGCAGCATGGGCGTCGTCCGATCTGGGTCGTTCAGGGCCATAGTCCCAATAGGATCGGCCTTCGCGGGCAGCGTGTCTCTATTCTCCGCTCGTCGCTTTGATCTGGATCAAGGCGTGTCTCTTCGCTTCCTCCGAGAAGGAGGCAGGGGACCGCTGCGCGCGGTCCGACATCTGATTGATGCGGGGACGACGAGATGAAATACGGATCGGCGATCATCGGCACCGGCGTAGCAGCGTTTTTCGCGCTGCTTGCTGCCGGCCTTGCCAAGGACGAGCTGTTCGCACGCCACATGGGAATTCTGGTAATCGTGCTGATCGGGACGGTTATCGTCCTGATGCGCCGGGCGTCGTTTGCGCCGCAGCCGGCGGTCGATATGTCCGCCTACATGGACGGACCGATCCGCTACGGCGTGATCGCCACCGTGTTCTGGTGTGTCGTCGGCCTGTTGGTCGGTGTCGTCATTGCGCTGCAGCTCGCCTATCCCGATCTCAATGTCGAGCCGTTCCTGTCCTTCGGGCGCGTGCGGCCGCTGCACACATCGGCTGTGGTCTTTGCCTTCGGCGGCAATGCGTTGATCGCGACCTCGTTCTACGTCGTCCAGCGCACCAGCCGTGCCCGCCTGTTCGGTGGCGATCTCGCCTGGTTCGTCTTCTGGGGCTATCAGCTGTTCATTGTCATGGCCGCCACCGGCTATCTGCTCGGTATTACCCAGGGCCGCGAATATGCGGAGCCGGAATGGTATGTCGATCTCTGGCTGACGATCGTCTGGGTCTGTTACCTCATCGTCTTCCTCGGCACGATCCTGCGCCGCAAGGAGCCGCATATCTACGTCGCCAACTGGTTCTACCTGTCCTTCATCGTCACCGTGGCGATGCTGCACATCGTCAACAACCTGGCTGTTCCGGTGTCGATCACCGGCTCGAAAAGCTACTCGGCCTTCGCCGGCGTGCAGGATGCGCTAACCCAGTGGTGGTACGGCCATAACGCGGTCGGCTTCTTCCTGACCGCAGGCTTTCTCGGCATGATGTACTATTTCGTGCCCAAGCAGGCCAACCGGCCGGTCTATTCCTACCGTCTGTCGATTATCCATTTCTGGGCACTGATCTTCCTCTATATCTGGGCCGGCCCGCACCATCTGCACTATACCGCGCTGCCCGACTGGGCTCAGACGCTTGGCATGGTGTTTTCCATCATGCTGTGGATGCCGTCCTGGGGCGGCATGATCAACGGCCTGATGACGCTTTCGGGCGCCTGGGACAAGATCCGCACCGACCCGATCATCCGCATGATGGTCGCGGCCATCGCCTTCTACGGCATGTCGACCTTCGAAGGTCCGATGATGTCGATCAAAGCGGTCAACTCGCTCAGCCACTATACCGACTGGACCATCGGCCACGTGCATTCCGGTGCACTCGGCTGGGTCGGCATGATCACCTTCGGCGCCATCTATTTCCTCGTGCCAAAGCTGTGGAACCGCGAGCGGCTCTATTCGGTCCGCATGGTCACCTGGCACTTCTGGTTCGCCACGCTCGGCCTCGTCGTCTACGCCGCCGTCATGTGGGTCTCGGGCATCCAGCAAGGTCTGATGTGGCGCGAATACGATCAGCAGGGCTTCCTCGTCTACTCCTTCGCCGAAACCGTCGAGGCGATGCACCTTTACTATGTCGTGCGTGCGCTGGGTGGAGCTCTCTATCTCGTCGGCGGCCTGATCATGGCTTGGAACGTCACGATGACCATCCTCGGATATCAGCGCGACGAACAGGAAATCGGTGGCGCCGTGCTCGCTCCGCAAGCGGCCGAATAAGGAAAGAAGACCATGGGTATCCTGGACAAACACGCGATCCTCGAGCGCAATGCGACGCTTCTGCTGATCGGCTCGTTTCTGGTCGTCAGCATCGGTGGAATCGTCGAGATCGCACCGCTGTTCTATCTCGAAAACACCATCGAGAAGGTGGAGGGCATGCGGCCCTACTCGCCGCTGGAACTCACCGGCCGCAACATCTATATCCGCGAGGGCTGCTACGCCTGCCACAGCCAGATGATCCGGCCCTTCCGCGACGAGGTCGAGCGCTACGGCCATTACAGTCTGGCGGCGGAATCGATGTACGACCACCCATTCCAATGGGGGTCGAAGCGCACCGGCCCGGACCTTGCCCGTGTTGGCAACCGCTACTCCAACGAATGGCACGTCCAGCACCTGACAGAGCCGCGTGATGTCGTGCCGGAATCGATGATGCCGAGCTACGCCTTTCTGAAGAGCAAGCCGCTGCCGGTCAAGGATTTCGCCACTCATCTGAAGGCCAATGCCGCCGTCGGCGTGCCCTATAGCCAGGAGATGATCGACAATGCCGACGCCGACCTGCGCGCTCAGGCCGATCCGGCGGTGGACACGTCCGGCATCGAGAGCCGTTACCCGAAAGCCCGTATCGGCGATTTCGACGGCAATCCGCAGGCGATCACCGAAATGGATGCGCTCGTCGCCTACCTGCAGATGCTCGGCACTCTGGTGGATTTCAAGACCTACGACGAAGCCGGCAGCGACCGCTGAGAAGGAGAACCCCGATGGAATATCAACAATTGCGGACCTTCGCCGACAGCTGGGGCCTTCTGGCGATGGCGCTGTTCTTTGTCGGCACGCTGATTTTTGCGTTTCGCCCCGGCAGCCGCAAATCCGCCGACGAGGCCGCACAAATTCCGCTCAAGGACGACTGATATGCACGATCCTCATAAAGATCCTCACCTGGACGAGTTGTCGGGCGTATCGACAACCGGCCACGAGTGGGACGGCATCAAGGAACTCAACAATCCGTTGCCGCGCTGGTGGGTCGTGTCCTTCTACGCCTGCATCATCTGGGCTCTCATCTATACGGTCTTCTATCCGGCGTGGCCGTTGCTCACTTCGGCAACCACGGGCGTGCTTGGTTATTCAAGCCGTGCGGATGTGCGCTCCGAACTTGCGGCGGCCGAAGCGGCCCGCTCAGGCTATGTCGCGGCAATCAAGGCTGCCGATATGGAGCAGATCCTTGCCGATGAAACGTTGCGCACCGTCGCCACGGCCGCCGGCAACGCAGCCTTCAAGGTCAATTGCATCCAGTGCCACGGATCGGGCGCGCAGGGCTCGAAGGGCTTCCCGAACCTCAATGATGACGATTGGCTCTGGGGCGGAACACCGGAGCAGATCCTGACGACTATCGCCCATGGTGTTCGCGCTCCGGAAGACGCCGACACCCATGTCAGCGAGATGCCCGCATTCGGCGATATTCTTAAACCCGCCGAGATCGCGTCTGTCGCCACCTTCGTTGCCGATCTGTCGAAAGGCAGCGGCTTTCCAGCGGAAACGGCACCAGGCGCGCAGATCTTCGCCCAGAATTGCGCCAGCTGCCACGGCGAGCGCGGCGAGGGCAATCAGGAAATGGGCGCCCCCAATCTCGCCGATACCCTGTCGCTGCTGGTGGACGGCGAGGAAGCGATCGCCGCGCAAATCCGTGCTCCGAAACACGGCGTCATGCCCGCATGGGGCACCCGTCTCGGTGATGTGACGGTCAAGGAACTCGCGGCTTACGTCTATTCACTCGGCGGTGGCAAATAGACGTCGCGATACGGTCGCTTGACCTCGATCAAGGAGATTGGCGCCGCTCGGTGCCAGTCTCCGTTCAAAGACGATTGGCCGGCTCTGCCGGCATCATGCCCGGGCGGCTGGAATGCTGGAAAAAATGGATATCGAGAGACTGGACGCCGAGGCGGTCAATTCGCAGAAACAGCGGCAGGTGCTCTATGCGCCGCGTAAGAAGATCTTCCCGAAGCGGGCCTCGGGAGGATTTCGCCGTTTCAAATGGCTGGTGATGGCGATCACGCTCGGCATCTACTATCTGGTGCCATGGCTGCGCTGGGATCGCGGCGGCTATGCACCCGACCAGGCGGTGCTGATCGATATTGCCAACCGGCGCTTCTATTTCTTTTTCATCGAAATCTGGCCGCAGGAGTTTTTCTACGTCGCCGGTTTGCTGGTCATGGCCGGGCTCGGCCTGTTCCTGCTGACCTCGACCGTCGGGCGTGCCTGGTGTGGCTACACCTGTCCGCAAACCGTCTGGGTCGATCTGTTTCTGGTCGTCGAACGGGCGATCGAAGGCGACCGCAACTCCCGCATCAAGCTCGACAAGGAACCCTATTCGCTGCGCAAACTGATGTTGCGAACCGCAAAGCACGCGATCTGGCTGCTGATAGCCGTGGCGACGGGCGGCGCGTGGATTTTCTATTTCGCTGATGCGCCCACATTGCTCGTCGATGTCTTCACCGGCCAAGCGGCCTTCGTCGCCTACAGTACTATCGCTTTCCTGACGGCGACGACCTACGTCTTCGGCGGGCTGATGCGCGAGCAGGTCTGCACCTATATGTGCCCCTGGCCGCGCATTCAGGCGGCGATGCTCGACGAAGCGTCGCTGACGGTGACCTATAATGACTGGCGCGGCGAGCCGCGTTCGCGTCATGCCAAGAAGTCGGCAGCGCAGGGTGCGGTCGTCGGCGATTGCGTCGACTGCAATGCCTGTGTCGTCGTCTGCCCGATGGGGATCGATATCCGCGACGGCCAGCAGCTGGAGTGCATCACCTGCGCGCTGTGCATCGACGCCTGCGACGGGGTGATGGACAAGCTCGGCCGGGAGCGCGGCCTGATCTCCTACACGACGCTCAACGACTACAATGCCAACATGGCGCTGGCGACCGCCGGAGGCACGCAGCCGATCGATCCGGCGCGTGTGCGCACAGCCGACGGCAAGCTTGCCGCGACGCTGCGCCATATCAGCCTCGCCTCTTTCCTGCGGCTAAGAACGCTGCTCTATGCGGCACTCTGGTCGCTGATCGGTGTCGGCCTCGTCTACGCTTTGGTGACGCGCGAGCGGCTCGACGTCAATGTCCTGCATGACCGCAATCCGCAATTCGTCATGCTGTCGGACGGCTCTGTGCGCAACGGTTACACGCTGAAGATCCTCAACATGATCGCCAAACCGCGCGTTATGGCTGTGCGGATCGAAGGCCTGCCGCAGAGCTCTGTCGCGATCGCCGGTATCGAGGCTCGGAGTGACGGATCCTTTCTCGTTCCGGTCGAGCCGGATCGCCTGCGCAGCCTGAAGGTCTTCGTCACTCAGCCGCGTCACGCCAGCACGGATCAGGTGCAGACATTCCGGTTCGTCATCGAGGATACGCAAGGCCCCGAGACGAAGACCCACACGGCAACATTTCAGACGCCGGGGAGTTCGAAATGAAACAGGCCCGCGAATTTACCGGCCGTCACATGCTGATGATCATGCTCGTCTTCTTCGGCGTCATCATCGCCGTCAATGTCGTTATGGCGCGGTTCGCCGTGACCAGCTGGACGGGACTGGTGGTCGAGAATTCCTACGTCGCGAGCCAGCAGTTCAACGAGAAGATGGTGGCAGTGCGAACGCAGAACGATCTTGGCTGGGTGCCGAAGCTCGACATAGCTGCCGGAAAAATTACCTTCACGCTGATCGACCGCAATGGAAATCCGGTCAGGATGTCAGGCGGCAAGGCGACCTTCCAGCATCCGACATTCGAGGCGGCGGACTGGTCGGTCACACTGAAACCATCCGGCAACGGCCAGCTCAGCGCGTCCTCTGATGTTTCTCCCGGGGTCTGGGTCGTCAATCTGGAGATCGACGGCGGGCTTGCCGTGCCCTATCGCCACAGCGGGCGTATCCTCGTCAAGGATGGGGCACGCCAATGAGCTGCTGTGCCGTCGGCAATGCATCCATGCTCGAGCTGGAGGCGGAACGCCAGGCCATGCCACCGGCAGACGAAATCCGCCTGCTCAGCCACGGGCTTGGCGATGGTTTGCGGCAGACCAACCTGTCGGTACCCAATGTGCATTGCGCTGCCTGCATCGGCAAGATCGAACGGGCGCTGAGCAAGCTCGATGGCGTCGAGAATGCCCGCGTCAATCTCTCCACAAGGCGGGTATCGATCCGCTGGCGCGACAACGCAGTTCCGGATTTTTGCGGCGTGTTGTACCGGCTCGGCTATCCGGCACACCTGTTTTCCGAGGAGGATGGGAAAAATGATCGCACACGGTCCGAGCTGATCCGCGCGGTTGCTGTCTGTGGTTTTGCGACGGCCAACATCATGCTTCTGTCAGTCTCCGTCTGGTCGGGAGCGGAGGGTGCAACGCGCGATATGTTCCATTGGGTTTCGGCCCTGATCGCGCTGCCGGCGCTCCTGTTGGGCGGCGGCATCTTCTTCCGCTCGGCGGCATCTGCGCTCCGGCATGGCCGCACCAACATGGACGTACCCATCGCCGTCGGTATTTCGCTCGCTTTCGGCATGAGCCTCTATGAGACCATCAACCACGGCCCACACGCCTATTTTGATGCGGTCGCCTCGTTGCTGTTCTTCCTGCTGATCGGCCGCGTGCTCGATCACGTCATGAGGGAGAAGGCGCGTTTGGCCGTCAGCAGTCTGGTGCGGATGACGCCGGCCGGAGCGGTGGTGCTCGGACCAGATGGAGCCCGCGAATATATGCCGCTTGCGCGCATCGAGCCTGGAATGCAGGTGTTCATCGCGGCGGGCGATCGCATTCCGGTGGATGCCGTCGTCCGCCAAGGCCTCTCCGAACTCGACTGCTCGCTGGTGACGGGGGAAAGCGATCCGCGACCGGTGAAAGTCGGCGATGCCATCAGCGCCGGTACGCTCAACCTGACAGGGCCTCTGACGATCGAAGTCACCGCAGCTGCGGAAGCCTCATTCCTTGCCGAAGTCATCCGTTTGATGGAAGCGGCTGAAGCCGGACGTGGCCTCTACCGGCGCATCGCTGATCGCGCAGCGAACTATTATGCGCCAGCGGTGCATTTGACTGCGTTTCTGACAGGGGTCGGCTGGCTGCTGGTTTCGGGCGATTGGCACAAGGCCATCACCATCGCGATTGCCGTCTTGATCATCACCTGCCCGTGCGCACTCGGATTGGCGGTTCCGATCGTTCAGGTCGTCGCCGCGCGCCGCTTGTTCGAGCGCGGCATCATGGTCAAGGACGGGTCTGCCATGGAGCGGCTTGCCGAGGCCGATGTCGCGGTTTTCGACAAGACCGGAACCCTGACGCTGGGCAATTTGAGCCCCGCCGGTAGCGACGTGCGAGATGAGACAGCCCTCGCCATCGCCGTCTCCCTTGCCGGATATTCAAGCCATCCCGCCTCCCGCGCCATCTGGAAGGCGCATCCAGGCCTCCATTATCCGGATGTCATAGTTGACCAGGTCAACGAACATCCCGGCCTCGGTATCGAGGCGACAATTGGCGGCAAGACCTATCGTCTCGGGCGCAGTGCTTGGGCAGGGCCAGAAGAGCAAGGTTTGCAAAGCTCCACAACGGTGCTTTCGCAAGACGGGATCATCATCGCCCGCTTCACCTTCAGCGACAGGCTTCGCCCCGAGGCGGGTTCAACCATCAGGCGTTTGCAGCAGAGCGGCATGCCTGTCGAACTGCTCTCGGGCGATACGAAGGCATCCGTACAATCCGTGGCGAAAATCTTGAAGATCGAACGCTATGGCGCCGGGCTGCTGCCTGCCGACAAGCTCGACCGCCTGCAGGCTTTGGCGTTGGAGGGCCGGCGGCCATTGATGGTCGGGGATGGGCTCAACGATGCGCCGGCACTCACTGCAGCACATGTCTCCATGGCGCCTGCGACGGCCGCCGACGTTGGCCGCAACGCCGCCGATTTCGTCTTTCTCCGCGAATCCCTGAGCGCCGTCGTCGTCGCACTGGACGTTTCGCGCAGGGCCGGCCGGCTGATCCGGCAGAATCTGGCTCTGGCGATCGGCTATAATGCTTTTGCCGTCCCAATTGCCGTTTTTGGCTATGTGACGCCGCTCGTTGCGGCCATCGCCATGTCGGCATCTTCACTGCTGGTGATCGCTAATGCCCTACGGTTGAATAGCGGCGCTGCCGATGTCGACGAAACGTCATCATCATCTGTCACCGCCCTGGAGGGCCAGTCCCGATGAGATCGCTGATCTATCTCATGCCGGTTGCCATCCTGCTTGGATCGGCCGGGCTCGGCGCCTTCATCTGGTCGCTGAAAAGCGGCCAGTACGAAGATTTGGACGGTGCGGCACAACGCATACTGCTTGATGACGATCGCTCGGAGGAGGCGGACGACAGCGGCTCGGCTTGATCGAGGTCAAGGCATCAATGGACGTGCGAGTGTTTTTATCAAGCGGAGGAACCGGCGGCACGTTTGCTGCAGTACGGTCGGATGCCTGGCCGGGGAGGCCTATTTATGGACGCGAATCTGCGGACTGGGACAGAGTTGTGAGCGGAGTTCATCCGGCGGTTGACATGTTGCAGCGTGCGCTGCGGGATCAGACGATGCTGTGCGACGCGCTGGAAAGTGTTGCAGACCGGCTGCCGGACAAGGTTGCGCACGGTGAATGCCTGCACCTGCGCCGGGCGATCCCGCCGATCCTGACGGCCGTCCACCGGCTGGAAGAGGAGGTCATCCTCCCATGGATCAGGCAGCCTTGGCGAACGCCGGCCGGCTTGCCGGAAATCCTCAACCAGATCCGCTACGAGCAGCTCGAGGAAGAGTGTTACGCCGAAGAACTCTGCGAGGCTTTGCGCGCCTATGGCACGGGGCTCTGCAAGCCATCGCCGGAAACGCTCGGCTACATTCTGCGTGGCTATTTCGATTGCGCCAGGCGGCGCATCCGGTTTGACTGCACCGTTCTGCTTCCGATGCTTTCCGCCGGCCCTGGGGCTACCTTGGCGGTTTAACCGCAGCGCGCCTTCAGGCGGTTCAGGCTCGGGACCGTGATGTGGCGGTTTGCAACGACAGAAATCACCCCATCGGTTCGCAGCTTGGTGATCTGGCGCGATACCGTCTCGATCGTCAGGCCGAGAAACTCGGCGATATCGATACGCGACAGAGGCAGATCGAACGCGGTGCTGTCGCGTGCTTCGGGGCCGGTCGATGGATCGATGTGGCCGGCGATGAGGTAAAGCAGGCTCGCGACCTTTTCGGCTGCGGTCTTTTGCCCAAGCGTGACCATCCAGTCCCTGGCCTCGTCGAGCTCGCGCAGAACCTGGCTGAAAAGCCGCTGTTCCATCTGCGGATACTCGGCCACCAGCCGTTCGAAGGCCGCGCGCGGAACTTCGCAGAGCTCGACATCGGATGCGGCTTCCGCCGTCACTGCGTTTTCGCGGCCAAACAGCCGGCCGAGGAAATCCGGCGCGAACTGGAGGCCGACAACCTGCTGGCGGCCGTTTTCGAGCACTTTGGTCAGTTTGACGACGCCGCGCATGACGTTGGCATAGGACTGGATCGGGGTTTCCTCGCCAGCCAGCAATTTGCCTGCTTGATGCCGGGTCATGCGGGTGTGCTTTGCCATGGCAAGCAATTGCCCGGCGTCCAACGCACCGCACAATCCCTTGTGACGCACTTCGCAGCTTCGACAGAGGAGGGGGGTGTCTGAGTTATGAATATCGATACGGGCGGCTTCTGACAGTTGGGTTCCCCAATGCGTGGTCAAATCTGCAACTAAAGCACGACTAGCAGATTTTGCTCGTATCTGCCGCTGTGAAGTGGGGTAGCGGCACGGACCTTTCGTCGCGGGCCGCTGCTGTGGTGCTGCTCCCCGGTAGGTCGTGTAATCTACACGGGCAGGTGAGGATCCACTGACACCAGAACCGGCCGGGATGATCCTTTCGATTCTAAACAGAATTTAATTCTGGCGAGGTGATTGCTGACACCGTGTTGCCCGGTTCAAGGTCATTTATGACCGTCAATAGTCGCATAATTCTGGCGTTCGAGAAAAGCGTTGTTCCCACTGAAGGAAAACGACATGCGGTACCCGAATTCTCTCCTTTTCGTCGTTGCCGTTGCCGCAGGTGTTTTTCTTGGGCGTGCCGAACTCAGCCCCTATTTGCCTGAAAGAGTCGCACGCTTTCTGTCTATGGATTCAGCCGAAAGCAAACCGAGCGGCGAGATCGACAAGAAGAAAGGCGCGGTTGGGCAAATGCGTAACGTCATGACCGTCAACACGACAACGGCAAAAGCCGGTTCGTTGCCGGTGACGCGCAGTTCGCTCGGAATCATCGTTCCGTTCGCGTCCACGGCCCTGTCCAGTCCGGCGGCGGGCACCGTCGCGCAGATCTTGGTCAAGGACGGTGCCGATGTCACGGCCGGCACTTTGCTGGTGCAGCTCGACGACCGCACGATCAATGCAAATATAGCGCGGGACACCGCGACGCTTGCCAAGGACCAGGCGGCACTCGACGAGGCCAATACAAACCTGAAACGGATGGAGGCGCTGAGCAATGACGGCGCAGAAACCCGTCAGCAATATGATGATGCAGTTGCGGCCGCAAAACAGGCACAGGCCGCAATCGGCGTCGATAATGCCACGCTTGCAGCCGACAAGGTCGCGCTGACGCAGACGCAGATTCGCGCACCCTTCGACGGCAAGCTGGGAGTGATCCTGTTTTCACCCGGTGCCTATGTCGCGCCGGGTCAAGATATCGTCACGCTGACGCAGATGAAGCCGGTCTATGCGGAGTTTACGTTACCCGAAACGGATCTCGATCTCGCCCGGCAGGCGCTTGCAGGCGGGCAGCTCAATGTCAGAATTTCTCCGACATTGTCCCAGGATAAGACGGCGGAAGAGACCGGGCCGATCGTGTTCATCGACAACGCGGTGGATGCCCCGTCCGGTACGTTCAAGATGCGGGCGCGTCTTGAAAATTCGGACGGAACATTCTGGCCGGGGCAGTCGCTGAGTGTCACGGTCACCGCCGGCGAACAGAAAGATCTCGTCCTGGTGCCGTCCGTCTCCGTGCAGCCGCAGAGCGATGGAGCTGTCTGCTACGTCGTCAAGCAGGATAAGACCGTCGAAGTGCGCAAGGTGAAAGTCGCCTTTGCCGTCGGGGACACGACCGGTATCTCCGCTGGCCTCAAGGAGGGCGAGATCGTGGTGACCGAGGGGCAGGCGGGGCTGGTGGACGGAACGCATGTCGAGATCTTCTCGGCGCCGGCGGCCGCACCTGAGACGGTGGCTGAAAGCGGGGCCGAAGCCGGAGCGGTCGAATGAACATCTCCGAAATCTTCATCCGGCGTCCGGTCGCGACAATCCTCTTGATCGTGGGTGTTTTCCTCGCAGGCGCTTCCGCCTATACGAACCTGCCTGTCGCCGCGCTGCCGCAGGCCGATTTCCCAACCATCAACGTCTCGGCACAGCTCGCCGGTGCCTCGCCGGACACGATGGCCAGTTCCGTCGCCACGCCCTTGATCAAGCAGTTCGAAACGATCGCCGGGATCGATACGATCAGCGCCAGCTCGTCACTCGGCAATACCCAGATCACGATCCAGTTCAATCTTTCGCGCGACATAGATGCGGCCGCCGCGGACGTCCAGGCAGCGATTGCCAGAGCCGAACGGCAATTACCGGACAATCTCACCGCGCCACCGAGCTATCGCAAGGCAAACCCGGCCGATGCAGCGGTGCTGATCCTGGCTCTGACCGGCGACGGCGCCGCGCTGACGAAAATGGACGACGTCGCGGAAAACATCATTTCGCCGGCGCTCTCGACGATTTCCGGCGTGGCGCAGGCACAGGTCTATGGCGCCAAGGCCTATGCTGTGCGGATCGAGGTCGATCCACACAAGCTGGAGGCCCGTGGTCTTTCCCTTGACGGACTGGCGACGACGGTTGCTGCCGCCAATGATCAGTCCCCCGTCGGTACCTTGCAAAACAAGTCACAGGCGCTGACCGTCGATGTGGCGACGCAGCGCAGCGATGCCGAAGCGTTCCGAACCCTGATCATCGCCCAGCCGGGCGGCCGTATCGTGCGGCTGGACGATGTCGCCGATGTCGTGGACAGCGCTTCGATCGTCAACCAGGGAAGCTGGCTTGATGGAAAGCCGGCCATTGCGCTGGCAGTACAACGCCAGCCGGGCGCCAATACTGTGGCGGTGGTCGATGCCATTCTGGCAAAAGTCCCGGAACTTCAGGCCAATCTTCCGGCAAACATGCACATCAACATCGTCAACGACGCTTCTGTCTCGATCCGCGCCGCAGTGTCCGATGTCGAGACGACGCTGATGATTACCATCGGCCTCGTTGTCCTTATCATCTATCTCTTCCTCCGGCGGGTTGCGGCCACGCTTATTCCAGCGCTCGCCGTACCGCTGTCGCTGGTGGCGACATTGGGCGCCATGCATGCGCTCGGCTTCTCGATCGACAATATCTCGCTTTTAGGGCTCACCCTTTCGGTCGGGCTCGTCGTCGATGATGCCATTGTCATGCTGGAGAATATCGTCCGCAAGGTGGAGGAAGGCATGGCGCCGCTTGAGGCGGCGATCGAAGGTAGCCGGGAGGTCACCGGCACCATTATTTCGATGTCGATTTCGCTGGTCGCCGTCTTCCTGCCGATCCTGTTGATGGGCGGCATCGTCGGGCGCGTGCTCAACGAGTTCGGCGTCGTCGTCACATTGGCAATCCTGGCTTCGGCGACGGTGTCGCTGACCGTGACCCCGATGCTTGCGGCCCGGCTGCCGCACCGGGATACGCAGCAGCTGAAGCGCCAAGGGGGATTCGACAGGGTAACAGCTGCCTACGGCCGGGCCGTCGGCTGGTGTCTGAGCCATCGCGCAATTGTCATGCTGGTGTTCGCCGCCACGTTTGTTGCGTCCGGTTGGATGTTTGCAAGCCTGCCGCGCAGCTTTTTCCCTTCCGAAGATATCGGTATCCTGACGATCTCGACGCAGGCCCGCCAGGATATATCCTATCAGGCGATGAGCACATTGCAGGCCCGCGCTGCGGCCATCGTCTCCAGCGATCCGAGCGTCGCGCATGTGACCTCGACACTCGGTGCCGGACCTGGCGGATCGGCGCTCAATTCCGGGTCGCTTCTGGTTCAACTGAAACCGCGCACCACGCGTCCGCCGCTTGATACGACCCTGCAGGCCTTGCGCCATTCGCTCTCGCAGATCGCCGGATTGAAGACCTTCATCACGCCCCAGCAGAGCCTGCGTTTTGGTGGGCGCAGCACACAGAGCCTGTACCAAGTCGTCCTGCAATCGATCGATGCTGCGGCAGCACGGCAATGGTCGCAAACGCTCGGTGATGCGATGCGGGCTGATACCGCCCATTTTGTCGATGTTGCCACCGACCTGCAGAACAATGCGCTTCAGGCCCATGTCACCGTCGACAACGACCGGGCAAACAGCCTCGGAATTTCGTCTCAGGCACTGCGCACGACGCTGGAGGCGGCATTCGGCAGCTATGTTGTCACGCAGATCCAGACGACCGGCAACAGCTATGACGTTATCATCGAGTATGATCAGTCGCTGGACTGGAACGAGCAGTCCCTGTCGGCAATCCGGATTGCGTCCGCGTCCGGGACGCTTGTGCCGTTGTCGAGCTTTGCCCGCGTGACACGCGAGGCAGGGCCGGTTACCGTCAACCAGACGGGCCAGCTCACCGCAGTCACCCTGTCGTTCAATCTGCCGAAAGGCGTGTCACTCGGAACAGTAACCGCGCGCGTCGATGCGCTCAAGCAGCAGATCAATCTTCCTGCAACCGTGACGACGAACTATGCCGGGGCCGCCCAGATTTTCGAGCAGGCCAGCGGCAATACGGGGCTGTTGATCGGCGCAGCCGTCCTGATCATCTATGTGGTGCTGGGGGTCTTCTACGAAAGCTTCCTGCACCCGCTGACCATTCTCTCCGGCCTGCCCTCCGCAGCGTTCGGAGCGCTGCTGACCTTGAAGATCTTCGGCTTCGATCTGTCGATCATCGCCTTGGTCGGTTTGCTGATGCTCATCGGTATCGTCAAGAAGAATGCGATCATGATGATCGATGTCGCACTGACACTGCAGCGCGACGAAAATCACGAAACGCACGAGGCCATCCATCTGGCCGCCGTGCGCCGCTTCCGGCCGATCATGATGACGACGTTCTGCGCACTCCTCGGCGCGTTGCCGGTGGCGATCGGAACCGGCGCCAGCTCGGAATTGCGCCAACCGCTCGGGGTTGCGGTTGTTGGCGGGCTTCTGGTCAGCCAGGTGCTGACGCTGTTCATCACGCCGGTCATCTTCGTCGAGATCGAACGGTTGTCCGCCTTTGCCCGGTCGCTCTGGTCACGCAAGGGCGTGGCGGCGCCAGCGGAGTAACTTCTCGGAGGCGAGTATCGGTGAGTGTTCTTGCCTGTCAGTAGGTCAATCACTTGGGCCGCACCAGCCAGGCAGATGTCTTGCTGACTTGGTTCTGGCAAGTTTGAGGGCGGCGATTTCGGCGTCCTTGAAATCTCTGCGCAGCAATTTCGCATCGATGCGGTTTCTCAAGAAATCTGCCCACATGAACTCGCTGAATGGCGTGTTGTCCTTGGCATAGCCGCCCGCGCCGCGAAGTGCGCCGGCCAGCGACCGGTAGGGATCGTCGATAAGGCCGGCCACGGATTTCGGCAGGCTGTTATGCGGCTGCCGCTCGCCTGCGGCATCGAACGGATAGGACCAGCGATAGTGATCCATCACTGACCAGAACTCCGTTTTGCCGAGATCGCTGAGATCGGCAACGACGCTGGTCAGGACATGCGCGACGCCTTCTTCCTGCAAAGCCCTGACGAGATGATGGTGATCGATCAGATAGGCATGCTTCTTCCAGCCGATGACGACTGGGACCATATGACGGCCGAGAAAATCGGCGCCGTCATGTCCGGAAATCTCGCGCCATTCCAGGCTTTTGCAGGCCACTTCGCGAAAGCCGACCGTCATTTGCGTCGGCCGCAGGCTCGCAATCGCCACGGGTTGCAGATGGGGTTCGTAGGTTTGCGTCATTGGGCATCTCCGGTGCTTGATGCTTGGGACAGAACGGCTGAAACTGCATCATCCACGCTGACGCTGCAACGCCCGGCAAGCTCAGGCGCTGCGGCCATGATCAGATCGCGGGCCCGGTCGTGCACACGGGCATATTGCGCGCGCTTGCCGGAGGCCTTGACCGTCGCGTCGAATTCCAACAGGGCGTCGAGCGCCGTGCTGTCGAGATCAAAACTCTCCTCCAGGCTGACGACCACGCAATCGCTGTCGCGTTCCGCACGAACGTGGGTGGCGATCGTGTTCAAAACGGCATCCGCATTGGCGAAAAACAGGGGCTGCGCCGGCCGCCAGACGGTGACCCCGGAAACTGAGACCGCGTCGGCATGGCGGGCGATATCGACAAAATCGTGGCCCCCAGCGAGCCTTCCGAGACGGGCCACATAAGGCGATGCCATGCGTCTGAGCAGTGCTGCCAACGACAACGCGATCGCGACCAGCATGCCATCGAGAACCCCGAACACCAGCACACCGAGTGCAGCACCCAGCGCGATGTAACCATCGCGTTTCAGCCGCCACAGGTGCAACAACGGCATCGGGTCGAGTGCATGGGTCAATGCGGCGATCACCACTGCCGCCAACACGGGCTGGGGAAGAAGGGCGACAGGTCCGGAAGCAAAGATGATCATCAGTGTCAGGCCGAGCGCTGCGAAGACGGCGGTCGCCCGGCTTTGTGCGCCTGCCGCCTCGCTGGCAGCACCTGCCGAAAACCCGGCCCCGACCGGCATGCCCTGGACGACGGCGCTGGCAAGATTTGCCAGGCCAAGGGCCCCCAGCTCCCGATTCGCTTCCACGGGCTCATTGTGGCGCAGCGAGAACGAGCGGATGGTGCCCCAGGACTCTGCAAAGAGAATAAGCACCAGCGGCAGCACGAAAGGCATCAGTGTGATGATTTCGGACCACTGGCGCGACGAGAAATCCGGCCAAGCGGGCAGAAGCGGGATAGAGCCGACAAGGGCAACACTGCGGTGGGAGAGATCAAAGATGGCCGAGACGGCGATGCCGCCGCAGAGCACGAGAAACGCACCGGGAAGGAATGGAACGCGGCGGAGCCCGATCAGGGCCACGAGAGCCGTTGCGCCGATAAGAACGCTGGGCAGATGCCAATGTGGCACCGAGGAAACCAAGCCCGTAACGAGGTTCAGAATGTCGGATGCATTGACCTGCACCCCGGCCAGAACCGGTATCTGGCGCAAGATGATGGTGATCGCCAGCCCGAACGCGAAACCGCGCAACACGGGCCTTGAGATGAAACCTGCGAGATTTCCGAGCCGGACCATCGATGCGAACAGGAAGAGAGCGCCGACGAGTGCGACCAGGACCGTGGCGAGCAACGCCTTGTCGTCGACTGAACCCGGTAGCGTCAGCAGTGTCGCGGCAAGGATGGCGGCGGAGGAAGATGTCGGGCTGACAATTGCAAAGCGGCTTTGCCCAACTAGCCCATAGGCGAGGCAGCCGGCAATGGCAGCGCAGATCGCCCGCTGCGGCGGCAAGCCGGCAATCCCGGCATAGGCGACAGCTTCGGGCAGCATCAATCCCGCTACTGACAGACCCGCGATCCAGTCTCCTTTGCGCATTGCGGGCCGGTTCTCCTGTGCTTTCACGACAAGGAAGGTACCACAGGTTGCCTTGCATCCGGCTTTACCCTGCAACACGTCCTAAGACGGTCACCAGAGCCTGGCCGCCGTGCTTGCGGCGCGGGGTACTGCGGCATCCAGGAGAGGAGTATCCTGCAAAATACAATCAATTTCATGTGCATCCGTCAACATCATTGACGACCGAACAATCAATGGTCCGCGCCAGGTTTCGAAATGGATTAGAGTTTAGGTTTTGGCGCACCGGACCGCGGTGATGGTCCGTCGCGGCTGACGTATACATGCCAGCCCCAAGCATGCAGCCTGCGCTGCATGTTCGGGGCTGGCAGGCCGTTTATGCCATGCGGCGAATGTTGGCTTGAAGCTGCTGAGCCTGATTTTGCAGGACAGCGTAGCGAGCTGCCGGTATCGCACCGTTGTTGCGATCAGCTACTGCCATCGCTTCGTGGCGTATCCAGGTATCGTCAGCCTTGAGGCGCTGATATTCAGCGCGTGTGAGAAGACCCCGTGCCCTATCCGCATTCATACTTTGATTGTCAGCACGAAGCTCACTGAGAATTGTATTCAGTCGTGATCCGGAAGCATAACCGACGGTGTAGGCGGGAACAACAAAGGTCGGGGTCGCACTGTCATCCGTGGTGATGTCATCGTCCCCAAGCAATGAACGGTCCTGACGACCGTCGGAGTGGCGATCAAAATCATGACCGTGATCATGGCTGGGATCGCCGTGGGAGCCGGCGAAAGCAACACCGATGGATGCCGAGATGAAAAGTGCGGACATTGTTGCGGTTTTTGCAAAAGAGAACATTTGCGTTACCTCTGATATAAAGACGTTTTTCACACGTCTCTTGATAGGAAGCCATCTTATAGTGTCGCGTCACGGCCCGATCGCCGCCGGCAATACATGACTTCGCTGAGGAATATACTGCTCGATGCGAATAAGATCATGTTAAATTAAAGTAATATTCAGATTTTCCCCATCGCCATAATTTCGATCGATTATGGGAAAGGTTATCTCGCACAAGTATCGGCAAACTGGCCGGTGGCGGGAAACGGCAAAGTGTCAGCCTGCGCCGTGGCGCTCCCAAGGCACACCCGTGGTTGGTTCTCCAACACTGTTTAGCCGTCCCGACTATTCGGCTGGTTCAATATTTTTACGCGGGGATCAACACGGTGGATCCAGCCGAGGCTGCCAGATGAGCGCGCGCTCTCCCAAAAGTCCCTATGAGATTTTTATATCTCTCCCCGGCGCCCCGTCTCGAACGCTAATGCGGTTCGGCGGCATATTGAGCGTGGAATTCAGGCCCCGGATCTTGCGTCGCGCATGATCGGACGGGGCCTCTTTCGCGTCGCCGCCCTCCTTTGAAGAGGAGGGAAAGATGAAATTCAACAAAAGGAGCCTGAATCGATGATGGATATTGTCTTGGTCGGGATCGGTGTTTTGTTTTTCGCGCTGTCGTTTGCCTATACGCGGGCCTGCGACCGTCTCTAATTCGAAGGATTAAGAGAAATGCTTGTCGATTATGTGCTCGGAGCCGGCGTGACCGTGTTTCTCCTCGCTTATCTGACCTACGCCCTCATTCGCCCTGAGCGCTTCTAACAACGCCAGGTTCGGAAAGTTATTGCCATGACACTCAACGGATGGATCCAGATCCTCATCTTCTGCGGGATCGTCATTTTGCTCATCAAGCCGCTCGGCGCCTATATGACGCGCGTCTTCGGTGGCGAGCGCACATTGCTGTCGCCTCTTTTTGCCCCGATCGAACGCGGCCTTTACCGGCTGTCCGGCACCAGCGAGAAGGAAGAGCAGCACTGGACGAGTTATGTGTTCTCCCTGCTTCTGTTCAATCTCGCCGGCTTTGCCGTTCTCTATGCGCTGCAGCGGTTTCAGGGCTTCCTGCCGTTCAATCCTGCGGGCATGACGGCTGTCGGGCCTGAGCTTTCGTTCAATACCGCTACCAGTTTCGTCGCCAACACCAACTGGCAGAATTATGGTGGCGAAAGCACGATGTCCTATCTCGTGCAGATGGCCGGTCTGACGGTGCAGAATTTTGCTTCCGCCGCAACCGGCATGGCCATCGCCGTTGCGCTCATCCGTGGTTTCGCGCGCGCATCGGGCAAGTCGATCGGTAATTTCTGGGTCGATATGACCCGCGCCACGCTCTACATCCTTATGCCAATCTGCATCGTTCTGACGATTGCCTATGTCTATCTTGGCGTACCGCAGACGCTTGGCGCCTACGTGACGGCAACGACGATCGAGGGTGCGCAGCAGACCATTGCGCTTGGCCCGGTCGCCTCGCAATTGGCAATCAAGATGCTCGGCACCAATGGCGGCGGCTTCTTCAATGCCAACTCCGCGCATCCCTTTGAAAATCCGGGCGCGATCTCCAACCTCATCCAGATGGTGACGATCTTTGCCATCGGTGCAGCCTTCACCAACGTCTTTGGCCGCATGGTCGGAAACCAGCGCCAGGGTTGGGCAATCTTCGCCGCGATGGGCGTGCTCTTCCTCGCCGGTGTCACGGTGACCTACTGGGCCGAAGCTGCGGGCAATCCGCTGGTTCATGCCATGGGTATCGATGGCGGCAACATGGAGGGCAAAGAAGTCCGGTTCGGCATCGTCCTGTCGTCATTGTTCGCAGTCGTGACGACGGCCGCCTCCTGTGGGGCCGTCAATGCCATGCACGGTTCGTTCACCGCATTGGGTGGCCTGATCCCGCTGATCAACATGGAACTGGGTGAAGTCATCATCGGCGGCGTTGGCGCCGGCTTGTACGGCATCCTGATGTTCGTCATCCTGACGGTGTTCGTCGCCGGCCTGATGGTTGGCCGCACGCCGGAATATCTCGGCAAGAAGATCGAGGCTAAGGAAGTCAAGATGGCCGTTCTCGCCATCCTCATCCTGCCAGCAACCATGCTTGGTTTCACCGCAGTCTCCGTCCTCCTGCCGACAGGCGTGGCGTCGATCGGAAATCCAGGACCGCACGGGTTCTCGGAAATCCTCTATGCCTATACCTCGGCTGCCGCCAACAACGGCTCGGCCTTCGGCGGTCTCACCGGCAACACGCCCTGGTATAATATCACGCTTGGCATCGCCATGCTGATGGGCCGTTTCCTGGTGATCATCCCGGCGCTCGCCATTGCCGGTTCGCTGGTGATGAAGAAGACGGCGCCGGCTTCGGCAGGGACGTTCCCGACCCATGGCCCGCTCTTCGTCGGCCTTTTGTGCGGCGTCATCCTGATCGTTGGTGGCTTGACTTTCTTCCCGGCACTGGCGCTCGGACCGATCGTCGAACATCTGGCGATGATATCAGGTCAAACCTTCTAGGTGCCGTGATGAACCGCTTGTTCCAGCAGAAATTCAAAAGGCTCCTCAACCCTCGCGACGGTGATCCGCCGCGAGCGGCGCCCCCGCAGGCCACCAGCATCATCATCGCCTTCATGCTGGTCCTGCTGGTGATCGGCGGTCTTGCCCACGCTTTTACCGAATTGTTCCACGGCTGACGCGGTCGCCGTGATGTCACACACAAAAGAAACTGGAGTTCTCTTATGAGCCAGTCCAAATCTGCGAGCCTGATGGACTCTCGCATCCTCATTCCGGCGATCGGCTCGGCTTTTGTCAAGCTTGATCCACGCACCCTTGCCAAGAACCCGGTGATGTTCGTCGTCGCTGTCGTCTCGACGCTGACAACCGTTCTGTTCCTGCGCGATCTCGTCACCGGTAGCGGCAACCTCGCCTTCTCGCTGCAGCTCAATATCTGGCTGTGGTTCACGGTGCTGTTTGCCAATTTTGCCGAAGCGGTTGCCGAAGGCCGGGGCAAGGCGCAGGCCGAATCGCTGCGCAAGACCCGTACCGAAACACAGGCTAAGCTTCTGACCGGAACGGATCTGAAGAGCTTCAAGATGGTATCCGGCACGACCCTCAAGGTCGGCGATATCGTTCTCGTTGAAGCCGGCGATATCATTCCGTCCGATGGAGAAGTCATCGAAGGGGTCGCTTCCGTCAACGAAGCCGCGATCACCGGCGAATCGGCGCCCGTCATCCGCGAATCCGGCGGCGACCGTTCGGCCGTCACCGGCGGCACGCAGGTCCTGTCGGACTGGATCCGGGTGCGCATCAGCGCCGCTGCCGGCTCCACCTTCATCGACCGGATGATCGCCCTAGTCGAAGGCGCCGAACGCCAGAAGACGCCCAACGAGATTGCCCTCAATATCCTTCTCGCTGGCATGACGCTGATCTTCGTTCTGGCCGTTGTGACGATCCCGAGCTTTGCCACCTATGCCGGCGGCTCCATTCCGGTGATCGTGCTCGTCGCTTTGTTCGTGACGCTGATCCCGACCACGATCGGCGCGCTTCTTTCGGCCATCGGCATTGCCGGCATGGACCGTCTGGTGCGTTTCAATGTTCTGGCCATGTCCGGCCGCGCCGTCGAGGCCGCCGGTGACATCGATACGCTACTGCTCGACAAGACCGGCACGATCACGCTCGGCAATCGCCAGGCAACCGAGCTTCGCCCGGTTTCCGGCGTGTCGCAGCAGGACCTTGCCGATGCAGCACAGCTGGCGTCGCTTGCCGATGAAACGCCGGAAGGCCGCTCCATCGTCGTGCTGGCCAAGGAGAAATACGGCATCCGCGCCCGCGACATGGCACAGCTGCACGCGACCTTCGTGCCGTTTACGGCGCAGAGCCGCATGAGCGGTGTCGATATCGAGGGCTCGTCGATCCGCAAGGGTGCTGTCGATGCGGTCCTGAGCTATGTCGCCAGCCAGAACACGGCGGCACGTCCTGACACAGTTCGCGAGATCCAGGCCATTGCCGACGAGATCGCCAAATCGGGTGGCACGCCGCTCGCCGTCGTGCGTGACGGCCGCCTGATGGGCGTCGTCCACCTGAAGGATATCGTCAAGGGCGGTATCCGCGAACGGTTTGCCGAACTGCGCCGCATGGGTATCCGCACGGTGATGATCACCGGCGACAACCCGATGACGGCGGCGGCCATCGCTGCCGAAGCCGGCGTCGATGATTTCCTGGCCCAGGCAACGCCGGAAAACAAGCTGTCGCTGATCCGCGAGGAACAGGCCAAGGGCAAGCTTGTCGCCATGTGCGGCGACGGCACCAACGATGCTCCGGCGCTTGCCCAGGCCGATGTCGGTGTCGCCATGAACACCGGTACAGTCGCAGCCCGCGAAGCCGGCAACATGGTCGATCTGGATTCCGACCCGACCAAGCTGATCGAGATTGTCGAGATCGGCAAACAGCTGCTGATGACCCGCGGTGCGCTGACGACATTCTCGATTGCCAACGATATCGCCAAGTATTTCGCCATTATCCCGGCGATGTTCCTGGCCTTTTATCCGCAGCTTTCGGCGCTGAACATCATGGGGCTTGCCTCGCCGCAAAGCGCCATCCTGTCGGCGATCATTTTCAACGCGCTGGTTATCGTCGCGCTGATCCCGCTGTCGCTACGCGGCGTCACCTATCGCGCCGTCGGCGCTGGTGCGCTTCTGTCGCGCAATCTGCTGATCTATGGCCTCGGCGGCATCATCGTACCGTTCATCGGCATCAAGGCCATCGACATGGCCATCACCGCCCTTGGCCTTGTGTAAAACGGTCTCGTTTAAAGGAATATTCCAATGCTGAAACAATTGAGACCCGCGCTGGTCATGATCGTTGCAATCACCGTCATTACCGGCCTTGCCTACCCGCTTGGCATGACAGGCATCACCCAGGCCCTGTTCCCGCATCAGGCCAATGGCAGTCTGATCGAAAAGGACGGGACCGTTGTCGGTTCCGCACTGATCGGTCAGGTCTTTACCGGGGATACCTACTTCCACGGCCGCCCGTCGGCTGCCGGCGATGGTTACAATGCCGCCTCGTCCAGCGGCTCCAACCTCGGGCCTACCAACCCGAAGCTGCTCGACCGCATCAAGGCGGAAGCGGAAGCTCTCAAGACTACCAATCCTGGCGCTGCGGTACCGATGGATCTGGTCACCGCTTCGGGCAGCGGTCTTGATCCGCACATCACACCGGAAGCCGCCTATTTCCAGGTTCCACGCGTCGCCAAGGCGCGTGGTATGGATGAGGGCAAGGTCCGCGCGCTGGTCGATCAGGCTGTCGAGGCCCGCGAACTCGGTATTCTCGGCGAGCCGGCCGTCAATGTCTTGGCGCTGAACATGGCGCTTGATAAAGCTGTCTAAGCCTGTTCGCTCCGGCATCGCGCTTCGACAAGGAGGCGCGATGCCGGTGGTGATCTGGGAATGGAACCTGTCCCAAACCCTCTGGGCTTTTGGGACATGTCCGGTATGGTCGAAAGCGGCATCCTGCCGCTTTTCGGCATTGATGAGGAAAGACGAGCGCGCATGCGGGACGATGTTCGCGATATGGATGGAAGACCGTCTCCCGATGCCCTGTTGCAGCGGGCGGAGCAGGAAACGCGCGGCCGCCTGAAAATCTTTCTGGGCGCAGCACCCGGGGTCGGCAAGACCTATGAGATGCTGACCTCCGGCCATGCCAAAAAGGCCGATGGCGTCGACGTGGTGATCGGCGTGGTCGAAACCCATGGCCGCAAGGAGACCCAGGCGCTTGCCGGTGGGTTCGAGATCATTGCCCGCACGCCGATCGAATACAAGGGCCGTCATCTCGAGGAAATGGATATCGATGCCATTCTCGCCCGGCGCCCCGGCCTCGTTCTTGTCGATGAACTGGCCCATACCAATGCACCCGGTAGCCGGCATCCAAAGCGCTACATGGATGTGCAGGAACTGTTGTCGCGCGGCATCGACGTCTACTCGACGCTCAACATCCAGCATGTCGAAAGCTTGAATGACGTCGTCGCCCAGATCACCCGCATCCGCGTGCGCGAAACCGTCCCCGATTCAATCATCGACCGAGCCGACGATATCGAGATCATCGATCTGACGCCGGAGGACCTGATCAAGCGCCTGCACGATGGCAAGGTCTATATTCCGAAGACGGCGCAGCGGGCGCTGGAAAACTATTTCTCGCCGGGAAATCTGACAGCCCTGCGCGAACTCGCACTTCGCCAGACCGCGCAGCGCGTGGACGATCAACTGCTGACGCATATGCAGGCGAACGCGATTTCCGGCCCTTGGGCGGCGGGTGACCGCGTATTGGTCTGCATCGATGACAAGCCGCGCAGCACGTCCCTGGTGCGCTATGCGGCCCGCCTGGCGGACCGCCTGCGGGCTCCGTTGGTGGCGCTGCATGTAGAAACGTCACGGTCGATTCATCTTTCAGAGGCCGCGCGCGACCGTATCGCCGCGACGCTGCGGCTGGCCGAGCGGCTGGGCGCCGAAGCGCTGACCAGGCCGGGTTCCGAAGAGGCCGAGGAGATCGTCCGGGTCGCCGCGTCCAGCAACGTCACGCACATCATCGCCGGAACGCCGAGAACATCAGGATGGCGGGAATGGCTGCACGGCTCGGTGACCAGCCGTCTTATCCGGCGGGCCGGAAATATCAGCGTCCATGTCATCGCCGGTGACGACCGCGAGGGCGAATCCGTTGCAACGGGTGTCAAGACCGTCCCGGCTTCAACCCAGTTCAAGATCAAGCCCTATGCGCTGGCAACGCTTTATGCCGGCTGCGCTCTGGGCGTGGGTTTTCTGCTCGATCAGTCGCTCGACGTGCGCAACATCGCACTGGTTTTCCTGATGGCGGTTTTGACCACGGCGGTGACCAAGGGTCTGCGGCCGGCTCTCTATGCCAGCGTCATTAGCGCCGTCGCCTTGAATTTCTTCTTCCTGCAGCCGCTCTATACGCTCGATATCAGCGATCCCGACAGCGTTGTCGCGTTCGTTCTTTTCTTCATCGTAGCGATCATTGCCAGCAACCTGACGGCCAGCGTCCAGCGGCAGGCGGCCGCCGCACGGTTGCGGGCGCGTACCACCGAAGATCTTTACTTGTTCAGCAAGAAGCTGGCGGGCACCGGTACGCTGGACGATGTGCTCTGGGCGACCGCATTTCAGCTGGCCTCGATGCTGAAAGTGCGGGTGGTATTGCTGTTGCCGGAGGAGGGGACGATCGCGGTCAAAGCCGGCTATCCGCCCGACGATACGCTCGACGATGCAGACATCGCTGCGGCCCGCTGGGCCTGGGAGCACAATCGTGCCGCCGGACGCGGTGCCGATACGTTGCCAGGCGCTAAACGTCTCTATGTGCCCTTACGCACCGGCCGCGCCGCCGTCGGCGTCATCGGTCTCGACAATGACCGGCAGGGACCGTTGCTCAGCCCAGAGCAGCAGCGGCTGCTGGATGCACTCGCCGATCAGGCGGCGCTTGCCATCGAGCGCGTGCAGCTTGTGGCCGATGTCGATAATGCGCGGCTTGCTGAAGAAGCCGGACGGCTGCGCTCAGCCTTGCTGACCTCGATTTCGCACGACCTGAAGACACCCCTTGCCGCTATCATGGGTGCTGCCGGAACCTTGCGCGACTACCAGTCCGCTCTGCCGGAGGAAGACCGCGTCGAGCTTCTGACCACGGTGACCGACGAATCCGAACGGCTGAACCGGTTTATTGCCAATCTGCTCGACATGACCCGGATCGAATCCGGCGCCATGGAGCCGAACGCCGCCTTTCACTATACCGGCGATATCGTCGGCAGCGCGCTGCGCAGGGCACGCAAGATTCTGGCCGGTCATACTGTTGACGTCGAGGTTCCCGCCGATCTGCCGATGATCAGGGTCGATCCGGTGCTGTTCGAACAGGTACTGTTCAACCTGCTCGACAACGCCGCCAAATATGCGCCGGAAGGATCGACGATCCGCGTGCGGGCCGAAAGCAATGGCGAACGCGTCCTGATCCGCATGTCCGATGAAGGGCCGGGTATTCCGCAGGGTGATCTGGAACGGGTTTTCGATACGTTCTACAGGGTGCGCAAGGGCGATCATGTTCGGGCTGGAACCGGGCTTGGCCTCTCGATCTGCCGTGGTTTCGTCGAGGCGATGGGCGGTAGCATTGCTGCGGAAAACCGCATCGACCACTCCGGTGCCGTCTTTACCATCAGCCTGCCACTGCTTCCGAATGCCCCCAATCTGAAGGACATGAAATGACGCTTTCAGCGGTGAAGATTCTGGTCGTCGATGACGAGCCGCCCATCCGCCGGCTGCTGCGCGTCGGCCTGGCAACGCAGGATTATGCCGTCAGCGAAGCCGGCAATGGCAAGGTGGCGCGCGAAAGCGTGAAAAACGAGCAACCGGACCTGATCCTGCTCGATCTCGGCCTGCCGGACATGCCCGGCCACGATCTGCTACGCGGCTGGCGCGAGGAGGGTCTGACATTACCGATCGTCATCCTGTCGAGCCGTACCGACGAGGCCGGCATCGTCAAGGCGCTTGAACTCGGTGCCGACGATTACGTCACCAAACCCTTCGGCATGAACGAACTGGTGGCACGTATCCGCGTGGCGTTGCGCCACCGGCTGCAGCAGCAGGGGGAAAAGCCACTGTTCCAGACCGGCGGCCTGTCGGTCGATCTGGTCAAGCGCATCGTTAAGGTGGATGGCCGCGAGGTCAAACTGTCACCGAAGGAATACGATATCCTGCGCATCCTTGTGCAGCACGCCGGCAAGGTGCTGACGCACAAGTTTCTGCTGAAAGAGGTTTGGGGCAATGCCGACGACGTGCAGTATCTGCGCGTCTATGTACGCCAGCTGCGCCAGAAGATCGAGCTGACGCCGGACCAGCCGCAATATATCACCACCGAAACCGGCGTCGGCTACCGCCTGCGCGAAGCCGACCTGTAGCCAGCTTGCCTCTACAGGCTATTGCGGTTCAACCAATTGCGCAGCACGGTGATGCCCTCCGGCATATGCAGGCGGCCGAGACCAACACGCAGGCAATTCTGTGGCACGGGCGTCAGTTCGGAGTGGTAGACGCTCGACGGCAGGAAGAACACGCCGGCCTCCTCGACCGCGCGCCGCGCAAATTCCTCGACGCCTTCCGGTCCCTTGTAGCGAATGAAGGCAACGCAGCCGCCATCCGGCTCCCGCCAATCGAACAGATGCGGAAAATCGGCGAAAAATGTGTTCCACTCGGCGATATTGTTGCGGACGATGGACCGCGTCCGCGCCAAAATCTTGTCGCGGTTCTTCAGGCCGATGCGGGCCAGAACTTCCGAGGGTGCCGAATTGCAGATCGACAGGAAATGCTTGTAGCGTTCGCAACGGATCAGGAAGTCTTGGTCCTTGCAGGCCAGCCAGCCGATCCTCAAGCCCGGAAGCCCATAGGCCTTCGACATGACGTTGAGTGAAATCCCCCGCTCGTAGGCATCGACGGCCTGCGGCAGGCGCAGCGCCTCTTGCCTCTCGATCAGGCGGTAGACTTCATCGCTGAACAGCCAGATGCCATGCTTGCGGCAGATTTCGATCAGCGCATCAAACGTCGCGTGCGGCAGGATTTTGCCGGTCGGGTTGTTCGGGAAATTAATCGAGATCAGCTTGGTGTTCGGCCGGATGGCGGCTTCGATTTGTCCGAGGTCGAGGTTCCAATCATTGTCGATATCCAGCGCCACGCCCGTGACCGCACAGATGCTCAACGGCAGGGTTTCGGCGGCCTGATAATTGGGCGTGATGACGATGGCGTGGTCGTCCGGTGTCAAAAGCACCTTCATCGCCACATAGATCGCTTCCTCGGCGCCGGCAAAGCAGATCAGGTTTTCCGGTTGAACCGTGTCATAGGTTTGTGCAATCTCCTGCCGCAGCACGGGAGCGCCATAGGTCTCCGTATAGCCGAGGCTGAGGGTTTCGAAGTCCGCGCGGTCCTCATCACTGGCCATTGCCAGAAGTTCCGGCAGGCGAATGCTCTCGGCATCCGAGGCCGTCATGTTGTATTTGGCGGTGAACTCCCATTTCGACATGAAAGTTTCGAGCACAAAATCGCGCATCGGCTTGCTCATTGCGGCTCTCCTTGAAGGGCAGCGTCCTGTTTGTGGCGGATCGCGCCAAGGCGGTTGTAGATCGTTGCTCTCGACAGTTTGAGGATCTCGGCGACATAGGGAACGGCCTTGCGAATGGCAAAAACGCCGCGCGTTTCCAGCAACGCGATAAGGCCGTCCATGTCAGCGCCGGTAAGCCCGGAGAGGCTGGTCCTGTGCGTTGTCAGAAATTCCCCGATCACCGCGTTGACCGCCTCTCGCCAATCCTCCGCCATCAACGCCGAGGTCTTCGGCAGGGGCGCGGCAATATCCATCATCGATTTCAGTTGGTCGAAGATGCCGGCAAACGCCTCGATATCGTGGTTGATACAAAGGAGGCCGACCGGCTTTCCATCGGCATCGCGCAGCACGGAAGTGATGGCTTTCAGCCTGCGGCCGTCCCAGTTGGACTTGCCGTAGGGGCCGATCACGTCATCATCAAGGGTCGAGACCAAGCCAGCTTCGTTGAGGGAACTGTCCCCCGGCCGGCGTTTAGAAAACGCATTGGCGATATGAACAATTTCGCCTGTTTCAAGGTCGTGCAGAACCGCTTCCACATGCGGTGAAAACAGCGTGGCGACGGCGTCGCAGACCGGAATAAAAGGTGTGAGCGGGTGAGACATGGCGCCTTATCCGCCCGAATTGACAATTTGTCAATTCTAACAAATTGATTAATTATCGCCCGAACGATGGCTTGTTGACGTTGAGCTGCCGCTGAAAATCCGGATCGCGCTGCGACAACTTCTTGTGCAGATGAACCATCATGCCGGCGGCAAACAGCGGTGTCAGCAAGTTGAGGAGCGGCACGGCCAGAAATGCTGCAAGCACGAGGCCACTGAGGAAAACGGTGCCGGCATGTTTGGCGCGAAAGAGCCGGGCTTCAGCGGGTGAGCGGTAACGCATCGCCGCAAACTCGAAGAACTCCCGGCCCAATAGGTAACCGTTGACCAGAAAGAAGGCGATCAGGTTGATGCCGGGGATCAAAAGCAGGAAAAGCGCGATGATATTGCCGATGATGATGACGCCGAGAAATTTCAACGTGCCGGAAATCGCTTCGCCCAGCGGCAAGGGTCGCCCTGCGGGTTCCTGCGGATAGTCGCGTTTTTCAACGACCTCGGCGACGTCGTCGAGGAAGAAACCGGCGATTAGTGCCGTAACCGGTGCCAGCAGCAATGCCAGACCCAATGCCAGCCCCAAACTCGCGAAGATGCCGACAACGAATGTCAGCCATCCTGCCCAGCCGGGCGTTCCGGGCAGCAAGGCGTCCAGCCACGGCAAGGCGAGATAGATGAACAGTTCACGCAGGGCAAACCACAGCCCGACCAGCGCCAGAAGCGTCAGGCCCAGCACCTTCCAGAAAACCGAGCGCGTTTCCGGCGCAAAAAGATTGGCAAAGGAAAGCCGCGCCGCGTCGAGTATCATCCGGTATCTCCCTTAAAGGCATTCGTGCCGCTGTCTGCGCATGTAGGCGGAGCATGACTTGCGGGCAAGGCCGTGGCGCTTGCGACCTTGAAAAGTCGGCGAAAATCATGTGCGAAGGGCGCTGTTTTCGCTGCCAAAACCGGTGCGGCACCGTTATGATGCCGCTACAAGACAGCTGTGGAGTGTTGAGACGATGGATGGAGTGGACGGAAACGTATCGGTCGCGGGCCTTTCGGTACTGCTGCAGTCCGGCGTGCTCGATCCGGTGGACCTAACAAAGACGTCGCTGGAAAAGATAGCCGGCTACCAGGACCAGGCAATTTTTACGGAATTGCTGGGCGAGCGCGCCTTGGCGGACGCCAAATTGTCCTCGCAACGTCTTCGCTCGAGGCGGTCCCTCGGACTGCTGGATGGCATTCCGGTCGCCTGGAAGGATCTGTTTGATACCAAGGGAGCGGTAACGACCGCAGGCTCCGCTGTGCTGGTCGATGCGGCGCCCGCAGCCGCCGATGCCGCTGTTGTAATGGCGCTTACCGGTGCCGGAATGGTCAGTATAGGGCGCACCAATCTCAGCGAATTCGCCTTTTCCGGCCTCGGCATCAACCCGCACTACGGAACGGCGCACAATCCCGCCTCGCGCGACATGCCGCGCATTCCCGGTGGCTCTTCGGCCGGGTCCGGCGTCGCGGTGGCCGCCGGTCTAGTACCGGTGGCGATCGGCACGGATACCGGCGGCTCGATCCGTATTCCCGCCGCCTTCAACGGCATCGTCGGCTACAAGGCGACGCGCGGCCGATATTCGATGCAGGGTGTCTTCCCGCTGGCAAAGAGCCTCGATTCGCTCGGGCCGCTGTGCCGCACCGTTCAAGATGCGATCTGGATCGACGCCGCCATGCGCGGACGGAGTGCGCCGGATATCGCCAGGACGGACCTGAGCGGCCTGAAGCTTGTCATTCCTGAAACCATCGTTTTCGACGATGCCGAACCGGGTGTCGTGGCCGCGTTTGAAGCTGCGGTTTCAAGGCTGGAAAAGGCCGGTGCCCGGATCAAGCGCCGCGCTTTCCCGATCTTTGCCGAGATTTTCGAGATTGGCGCGCGTCATGGCGCGCTGGTCACTGCCGAAGCGTTCGCGCTTCACAAGGCACGCCTGGAAGGGCCGGCGGCTGCTCGCATGGATCAACGCGTCGTCGCCCGCACCCGGCTGGGTGAAAAGATTATGATGCCCGACTACATCGCCATCATCGATGCTCGCCAGCGGTTGATTGCCGCCTTCGCCGAGAGCTTGGAGCCCGGCGAACTGCTCGTCCATCCGACGGTGCCGCATGTGGCGCCGGCGATTGCTCCGCTGCTCGCCGATGACGACCTGTTTTTCAAGATAAACGGCAGGACGTTGCGTAACACGTCGATCGGCAACTTTCTTGATGGCTGCGGCGTCTCGATCCCATGCAGAACGGGCGAAGCCGGCATGCCGGTCGGGTTTCTGCTGTCCGGCCAGAAAAATCAGGACGAGGCTCTGCTGTCGGCAGCGCTCTCGGCCGAAGCCGTCATTCGTGGTGACGCATGATCGTCTGCTTCGATATTGGCGGATCGGCCATCAAGGGCGCGGTAGCTCACGCGGCGGACCGTATTGAGCCGCTCGGCCGCCGGGTCACGCCGCTGGATGATTTCGGCGCCTTTGTCGATACGCTTCGCGATGTGATCGCGCAAGCCGGCGAAAAGCCGGATCGTATCGCCATATCGATAACCGGCGTCGTCGATCCGGAAACGCAGGCGATCAAATGCGCCAATGTTCCCTGCATCGACGGGCGTAAGCTGGGCGCCGAGCTTTCGGCGTTGCTTGGGCTACCTGTGTTGATTGCCAACGACGCCGATTGTTTTGCGCTGGCTGAGGCCGGTGCCGGTGCCGGGCGCGGGTACCGTATCGTGCTGGGGGCCATTCTCGGAACAGGCGTCGGTGGCGGCCTGGTCGTCGATGGCCGGCTCATCAATGCGGAGGGTGGCTTTGCCGGCGAATGGGGGCATGGCCCGGCAGTGGCTTCAATGGCCGGTACGCCGCCCGTCGCGATCCCGATCTTCGATTGTGGTTGCGGCCAACGCGGCTGCGTCGATACGATCGGCGGCGCCCGTGGCATGGAGCGCCTGCACTTTACGTTGCACGGCAAGGCCCTGGAAAGCCATGAGATCACCGCGCTCTGGCAGAACGGCGATGCCGAAGCCGCCCGGACCATTGATGTGCTTGTCGATCTCATCAGCTCACCGCTGGCGCTGACGGTCAATATCACCGGCGCGACGATCGTCCCGATCGGCGGCGGTCTGTCCAATGTGACGCCGCTGATCGCCGAGATCGACAAGGCCGTACGGGCGCGGATCCTGCGAAAATTCGATCGGCCGCTGGTGGTGCCGGGCGAATGCCGGATCGAACCCGGGCTGATTGGCGCAGCCGTTCTCGGTCTGGCAGGAGAGGCTTAATGACAAATATTCTTCTGGAAGTCTGCGTCGAGGATGCGGCCGGTCTTCAGGCTGCTGTCGATGGCGGCGCCGATCGCATCGAATTGTGCTCGGCTCTGTCCGTCGGCGGGCTGACGCCTTCACCGGGCCTGATGGCGTTGGCGGGCCAAGTAGAAATTCCCGTCTATGCGATGATCCGGCCAAGGCCCGGCGATTTTGTTTTCGATGCCGGCGATATCGCTGTCATGCGCGTCGAAATCGATGCCGCCCGGTCTGCAGGTCTTGCCGGTGTTGTTCTCGGCGCGAGCCGGACTGACGGAAGTTTGGATAGCGAGACTTTGAGGGTGCTGGTAGATCACGCCCAAGGGTTGGGGCTGACATTGCATCGCGCCTTCGATTTGGTGTTGGATTTTGCTGAAGCAGTCGAGATCGCGGTGGACTTGGGTTTCGAGCGTATCCTGACCTCCGGCGGCGCGAAACGGGCCCCTGATGCCGTTGATGCACTGGCTGCCGTTATCGCGGATGCCAAGGATCGCATCTCGATCATGCCCGGCTCCGGCGTGACGCTGGAGACGGTCGGCGGACTGCTGTCCCGTCTTTCCGTGACGGAAGTCCATTCGTCCTGTTCGGTGGAAAAGCCGGCTCAGGATGCCCGGCTGGTGTCGCTCGGCTTTGTTGCGGCCAGTGCCCGGCAAACGGATGAGCAGGCGGTGCGGGCATTGAAGGCGCGGCTGAGCGCCGCGCCCTGAGACGTCACGAGGCTAGGCCTGGAAAACGCGTGTCCCGCCGATCCATGTCGAGGCCATGTCGAGGCCTGCGGTCAGAAGAACGAAATCCGCATCAAGACCGGGCAACAATCTACCCTTGCGGGCGGCGACGCCTGCTGCATCGGCGGGATAGGCCGATGCCATTCGCAGCGCCTCGTCGAGCGGTAGGCCCAACTTTTCATGGGCAAAACGCACGGAAGTCAGCATGTCGATATCGGCGCCGGCCAACGTCCCGTCGGCCAGCGTCAGGCGGCCATCCTTGCGGAAGATCTCGCGGCCGTTCAGGAAGAAGCTGGTCTGGTCGGAGCCGATCGTCGACATCGCATCGGTGACGATGAAAATGCGGCCCGGGCCGTTCTTGGCACGCAACGCAATACCCATCGATGCGGGATCGACATGGAAGCCGTCGGCGATGATACCCGCATGCAGTTTGCCAATATCGAGAGCCGCGCCGACAACGCCGGGCTCGCGATGGCCAAGCGGGCTCATTGCATTGAACAGATGGGTCACTGTGCGCGCGCCGGCCTTGGCGTAATCGGCAATGGTCGCGTAGCCGGCATCGGTGTGGCCGAGGCTGACGATGATGCCTGCTTCGGCGAGCGCCTTCACCTGCGCTGTCGTGGTGTTTTCCGGTGCGACCGTCACCATCATGGCATCGAAAACCCCGGCGCAGGCGAGCATGGCGTCGAGATCCGCCTGGTCCATTGGCCTGATCAGCGCCGGGTCATGCGCGCCCTTGCGGGCAACGGAAAGATGCGGCCCCTCCAGATGAAGCCCGAGGAATCCGGGTACATTTTCCGCCTTGGCCTGTCTGCCGCCGGCAATAGTCCGCGTGCGGATTTCGAACGTGTCGGTGATCAGCGTCGGGAGCAGCGCGGTGGTGCCGAACTTTGCATGCGCCGCGCAAATGGTGCGGATAGCGTCAACGTCCTGACGGTCGTTCAGCATCACGCCGCCGCCGCCATTGACCTGCAGGTCGATGAAGCCGGGTACGAGCAACTGACCGTCGGCTGAGATCGTATCTGTGCCGGCAGGCAGATCGCTCTGCGGCAGGATGCCGGTGACCACTCCGCCATCGAGCAGCAGCGCCTGGCCATCATGCCAGAACAGGCCGTCGAAAATCCGGGCACCCGTGATGGCTGTCTGTGCGGTCATCGCGTTTCCGTAACCTTCTTGAGAGCGACGGGCGCATCCGGATTGAGGCCGCGCGAACGCGACCAGGATTCGACGAAGCCGTAGAACGGGATGATCAAGGCCAGCGCATCGGTGATCGGATGTCCGGTGGCGATGAACGGAAGCGTCTTGGATGCTTTGGCTTGCGAAGATGTGACGAAGGCCAGGGCACCCTTGGCGCTCAACCCGTCCAGAATACCGGCGACGGAGCCTTCCGCAGCGTCGCGCGCGGCAAGGCCGATCACCGGAAAACGTTTTTCGACCAGAGCGACCGGTCCATGCAGCACTTCCGCTGCCGAATAGGCCTCGGCGTGCATGCCCGACGTTTCCTTGAACTTCAGCGCTGCCTCGCTGGCAATGGCCAGCGCCGGGCCGCGGCCAAGCACGAACAGGGATTCCGCATCACCCAGTTCGTCAGCCAGCGGCTGCCAGTCGAGCTTCACGGCTTTTGCAAACTGGTTGGGCAGATCGGCAACCGCGCGCTGCAGGGCAGCATCCGCAGTCCATTCGCCAAGAATGGCAAGGCCGGCAACGATCGAATTGACATAGGACTTGGTTGCGGCCACAGCGATTTCCGGACCGGCGAGAATGTCGAGCGGATGCGTGCTGGCTTCCGAGATCGGCGAGGGCAGGGTGTTGGTGAGCGCGATCGTTACGGCACCTGCCTTGGTCGCGGCCTCAGCCATCGCGACGATGTCCGGGCTTTTTCCGGATTGCGAGATGGCAATCGATGCGGCGCCCTGAAGCTGCATTTTCGCGCCATAGATCGAGGCAAGCGACGGGCCGAGCGAGGCAACGGGCCGTCCTGTCGAAAGCTCGATCGCATATTTCAGGAACAATGCGGCGTGGTCGGACGAGCCACGGGCAATCGTCACGAAAAACGCCGGGTCTTTCGCACGCAGTGCTGCGCCGGTTTCTTTGACCGCTGCCTTGGATTGTTCAAGAAGGCGCGCTGCCGCCTCCGGGATTTCGTTGATTTCGCGCCGCATGTTGGTTTGCATGGTCATGTCTTTCTTATCTGGGCCGCCCTCAGGAATCCGACAAAGTCAGTTCAGCGACGAAATCATAGGCATCGCCCCGATAGAGCGAGCGGGTGAATTCCACCACGCGGCCGGAAGCGAGGTAGGAGATGCGTTCGATCGACAGGCTGGCGGAACCGGCCGGCACGCCAAGCATTGCCGCATCCGGATCCTTCAGGCTGCAGGCGGAAATGCGCTGCACGGCGCGCACGGGCCGCGATTTGGTCTTGTCGAGTTCGGCATAGAGCGAGGTGCCGACCCGGATGGGATCCGGCAGGAACTCCGCGGAAACACTGGCCCGCTCGATCGCCAGCGGCATGTCGTCGGCGATGCGCAGCCGGCCGAGCCTTGCGACCAGCGCATCGGCTGGCAGGCCCAGCGCCATCATTTCATCTGGTGACGGATGATAGAGCCCGCGCTCGATCCATTGCGCCGTTGTGACCAAACCCCGTCGCGACATGTCCTCGGTAAACGAGGTCAGCCGCGACAGCGATTGCTGAACGCGGCTCACCGGCTTGACGACAAAGGTTCCGGAGCCATGGCGGCGCACCAGCAGACCGTCCTTGACCAGATCATCGACGGCCTTGCGCACCGTTACGCGGCTGATGCTGGCATAGTCGGCCAGATCCCGCTCCGGCGGCAGGGCGTCGCCATGATTGAGCTTGCCCGACAGGATAGCGTCTTCCAGCGATTGCCGTAGCTTGAGATAGAGTGGACCGGAGCCTCCGGCCTGCAGGCCGTCCAGCGGCAATATCGCCTCGAGATGCTGGGTCATGCCCTGGCCCCTGCGCCAAAGCGCTTGGCTGCTAAAGCAACCGAGCCGGTTAGGGCGTCTGCCTCCGGTTCCATGAACAGGGGCTGATGCCGCTCTGCAAGCCATGGACGGTAGATCGGCGCCAACCCACCCAGCAGGCAGATCTTGCGGCTGCCCTGCGCCACGACGGCGTCTAGCGCTTCGTCGATGGTTTGTGCATTGCTGCGCAGCAAAGCGATCGCCACCGGATCGTTCTGGCCTGCGAACTCGAAAACCTTGGGCGCAAAGCGGCCGAATTCGCCGGGCCGTGCGGCGCGCGCAAATTCCACGGCCTCGCGAGGGTCGTTGTTGAACTCCGCCATGACGGCATCCGTCAGCGGCGACGATGGGTGAATCCGGTCAAAGGCCAGCACGCTTTCCTGCAGAAGCGCGTGGCCAAGCCGGGCGCCGCTGCCGAGATCGCCGATCTGAAAACCCCATCCGCCGATGTAGCGGACCTGGTCGCCCTGGCGGGAGATATAGATGGAACCGGTGCCGAGGATTGCCACCGCGCCGTCGCTGTCGCCGAGAGCACCCTGCAGCGCTATCAGTCCATCGGATTCGATGTCGGCCTTGGC
The DNA here is from genome assembly GCF_049898205.1 of Pararhizobium sp. DWP3-4. Classification (NCBI taxonomy): domain Bacteria; kingdom Pseudomonadati; phylum Pseudomonadota; class Alphaproteobacteria; order Hyphomicrobiales; family Rhizobiaceae; genus Pararhizobium; species Pararhizobium sp. DWP3-4. The sequence goes on from NZ_JAFCXF010000006.1 coordinate 43,182, forward strand.
GAAGGGCAGGCGTTCTTTCACATAATGCACGGCATCTCCGACATTGCTGCCGGCAACGCCGACTAGGGCGCAAGCCGAGGCGATTTCGGAGGGAGCGATGTTTGCTTCCTCGAATGCAGCCGTGGCGGCACCGACAATGTGGATCAGGGCGTTGTCGGGATCGGTCAGGATGTTGGCTGCGCCGCTTTTGCCGCGGCCGAGGATACGCCCATCGGCGCCCGCTACAGCCGCGCGGCAGCTCGTGCCTCCGCCGTCGATTCCTAAAATATACTGTGGCATGGATACCTCCGACAAAAATGATACCAAAAAAATACCATTTACCAAGAGGATTTTGGTCTCTAATTGGATTTATCGATTAACAATATGAAATATATAAATTATTTTAGAAATCGAAAACTTTCTTCCGCTGGAAGTTAATTTTTCCTAGACAATTGGTATTTTTTTGGCATTAATTTGCGCAGAGGGAGATTGAGCGTATGCCGTCAGTGAAAACCGAGGAGCGTCACGACAAGGCGATGGGACTGGATGTGATGCATCCGGCGCTTGCACTTCGTTTGCTTGCGTCCGGCCAGCAGGCCGCGGCTAAGGTTGTTGATCCTGCTGTCGAGTCCATTGCGGCTGCCGCGCAGATCGCTGCCGAAGCATTGGCCAGTGGCGGACGGCTGGCTTACGCCGGTGCCGGCAGCTCCGGCCTGATGGCCATGACCGATGCGCTGGAATTGCCCGGTACTTATGGAATCGCGCTCGACAAGGTCGTGGTGCTTCTCGCTGGCGGTGCCGCGAGCCTCACGGATCTTGCCGGCGGCTATGAAGACGATATGGAGCTGGCGCGCAAGGATGTGCGCGATGCTGGTATCGGTGCCGGCGATTGTCTGATTTCCGTATCGGCAAGCGGCTCGACGCCTTATGCGCTAGCGGCGGCTGACGAGGCAAAGGCGCGCGGCGCGCGGGTTATCGCCATGGCGAACAATCCCGGTGCTGTGCTCTTCCAGAATGCGGAAGTCGCCATTCTGCTGCAGACCCCTCCCGAGGTTATTTCCGGATCGACCCGCATGGGTGCAGCCACCGCGCAGAAGATCGCCTTCAACATGTTTTCGACCCTTGTCGGCATTCATCTCGGTCATGTCTACGACGGACATATGGTCAATCTGAAGGCTGACAATGCGAAACTGCGCGGCCGTGCCATTCGCATTGTTTCCGATATTGCCGGTATCGGCGCCACGGAAGCCGGCCGCTATCTGACGGCATCATCAGGCTCGGTAAAGATCGCCATTCTTCTTGCTGCTGGGGCAAAGGATGTGCTGGCTGCAGAAGCAGCGCTTACCGAAGCTGGTCAAAACTTGCGCCGCGCCTTGTCTGTTGTCGCGGCACATTGAGTCCAAGGGTTTTAAAACCGCGCCAAAAATGGCGCACAATGAGGGAGAACGTAATGACCCGCACTACCTTGAAAGGCCTGCTGCTTGCATCCAGCATCCTCGGCTCCGCCGGGCTGGCGCATGCCGAAGACGTCACACTGACGATCGAAAGCTGGCGCAACGACGACCTGACCATCTGGCAGGAAAAGCTGATCCCGGCGTTCGAAGCCAAGAACCCGGGCATCAAGGTCGTCTTCGCACCGACCGCGCCGACCGAGTATAACGCAGCGCTGAATGCCAAGCTCGATGCCGGTTCGGCTGGTGACCTCGTCACATGCCGTCCGTTCGACGCCTCGCTCGAACTTTACAACAAGAAGCATTTGGCTGACCTGACCGGTCTCGCCGGCATGGAGAACTTCTCGCCGGTCGCCAAGTCCGCCTGGACGACGGACGATGGCTCGGCCGCTTTCTGCGTACCGATGGCCTCGGTTATCCATGGCTTCATCTACAACAAGGATGCCTTCGACAAGCTCGGCATCGCCATCCCAACGACGGAAGCCGAATTCTTCGCAGCCCTCGACAAGATCAAGGCTGACGGCACCTACATCCCGCTCGCCATGGGCACGAAGGATCTCTGGGAAGCCGCCACCATGGGCTACCAGAACATCGGCCCGACCTACTGGAAGGGTGAAGAAGGCCGCGCCGCTCTGATCAAGGGCGAGCAGAAGCTGACTGACGCCGATTGGGTCGAGCCTTACAAGGTTCTTGCCAAGTGGAAGGATTACCTCGGCGACGGTTTCGAAGCCCAGACCTATCCGGACAGCCAGAACCTGTTCACGCTCGGCCGCGCCGCCATCTACCCGGCCGGCTCGTGGGAAATCGGCCTGTTCAACACGCAGGCTCAGTTCAAGATGGGCGCGTTCCCGCCGCCGGTTAAGGCTGCAGGCGATGCTTGCTACATCTCCGACCACAACGACATCGGCGTTGGCCTGAATGCCAAGAGCGCACACCCGGAAGAAGCCAAGAAGCTTCTCACCTGGATCGCTTCTCCGGAATTCGCCGACATCTATGCCAACTCGCTGCCAGGCTTCTTCAGCCTGAACTCGACGCCGGTAAAGATGGCCGATCCGCTCGCGCAGGAATTCGTCTCCTGGCGCGAAAAGTGCAAGCCGACCATCCGCTCGACCTACCAGATCCTGTCGCGTGGCACTCCGAACCTCGAGAACGAGACCTGGGTTGAATCGGCCAACGTCATCAACGGCACCGATACGCCGGAAGTTGCCGCCGAAAAGCTGCAGAAGGGCCTCGACAGCTGGTACAAGCCTGCCAAGTAACGAATTTACCCTCCCCTTGAGGGGGAGGGTCGGCACGTAGTGCCGGGGTGGGGTGAACTTTTGCTTCGGCAATGGATCACCCCCACCCGCGCGTTCCGCGCGACCTCCCCCCTCAAGGGGAGGTATGCAGACGCCGGCGCATTGAGCGCAAAATCGTGTAATCTGAAATCACATCCAGCCAGCGCCTTCGGGCTTGCTGGTGATGGCATGCGCGGCGGGGACCGGCAGCGCAGGCCTTGCCGCATATCGCGGCGATCGACGAAAAACGGGTCGGAGCGGCAGAAGCCATGAGCAGCGCCATATCGTCTGAGGACAGCATGCAAATTTCGGCGCGGCCGAGACGCTGGCATATCCTTGTTTTCCTGTTGCCAGCCTTCATCGTCTATTCAGCTGTGATGATCCTGCCGCTGATCGAAACGCTGCGCCTGTCGCTGTTCAATACGGTCGACGGCCAATCCACCTTTGTCGGACTTGCCAACTTTCAGGTCCTGTTCGGAGACGAGCGCTGGGCCGCCGATTTCTGGCGGGCGCTGAAGAACAATTTCATCTTCTTCGCAATCCACATGCTAGTGCAAAATCCGCTTGGCATTTTGCTCGCCGCCATGCTGTCGATCCCCAAGCTCCGGCTCGCGACTTTCTATCGGACGGCGATTTTCATGCCGACGATCCTGTCCTTCGTCATCGTCGGTTTCATCTGGAAACTGATCCTGTCGCCGATCTGGGGCATTACGCCGTTCTTCATGGACCTCGTCGGTCTAAAGGCTTTCTTCGGACCTTGGCTCGGCAAGCCGGGCTCGGCGTTGATCACGGTCTCCTTGATCTCCGTCTGGCAGAATGTCGGCATTCCGATGATGCTCATCTATGCCGCCCTTCTCAGCATCCCGGACGAGGTGATCGAAGCTGCCGAATGCGATGGGATCACGGGCTGGAGCCAGTTCTGGAAGATCAAGCTGCCCTTGATCCTGCCCGCGATCGGTATGGTCTCGATCCTGACCTTCGTCGGTAACTTCAACGCCTTCGACCTGATCTACACGGTGCAGGGCGCGCTTGCCGGGCCGGATGGAGCGACAGACATCCTTGGAACTCTGCTCTACCGCACCTTCTTTGGCTTCCAGCTGCAGCTGGGTGACCGTTCGATGGGCGCGACGATCGCCACCGTCATGTTCCTGATCATCCTTGCCGGCGTCTCGCTCTATCTCTTCGGCATCCAGCGGCGCGTTCGCCGCTACCAGTTTTAAGGGGAACGGATCATGTCAAAAGCACGCATCTCGCCACTGCGCTCCGGCTTCGTTCACCTGGCATTGGCCGGCTATACCGTGATCGCGCTGTTTCCAGTCGTCCTGACGATCATGAATTCGCTGAAAGACAAGAACGCGATCTTCCGCACGCCGCTGTCTTTGCCGACGGCGGAAACGTTCAGCCTGATCGGTTACACGACGGTGCTGAAACAGGGCGATTTCGTCGGCTATTTCCAGAACAGCCTGATCGTCACGGTCGTCTCGATCTTCTTTGCGCTACTGTTCGGCGCCATGGCGGCCTTCGCGCTGTCGGAATATCGCTTCCGCGGCAATACGCTGCTGGGGCTCTATCTCGCCATCGGCATCATGATCCCGATCCGGCTGGGCACCGTCGCCATCCTGCAGGGCATGGTCGCCGCCGGTCTGGTCAACACGCTGACGGCGCTGATCCTGGTCTATACCGCTCAAGGATTGCCGCTTGCGATCTTCATCCTGTCGGAATTCATGCGTTCGGTCTCGGATGACTTGAAGAATGCCGGCCGCATCGATGGCCTGTCGGAATATGCGATCTTCTTCCGCCTCGTCCTGCCGCTGGTCCGTCCGGCCATGGCAACCGTTGCCGTCTTCACGATGATCCCGATCTGGAATGACCTCTGGTTCCCGCTGATCCTCGCGCCCGGCGAAGCCACCAAGACCGTCACGCTCGGCTCCCAGGTGTTCATCGGCCAGTTCGTTACCAACTGGAACGCGGTTCTCGCCGCATTGTCGCTGGCGATTTTCCCTGTTCTTATTCTCTACGTCATCTTCTCGCGGCAGCTGATCCGCGGCATTACCGCAGGAGCAGTCAAGTAATGAGCAAACCCGTTCGCGTCCTGGTCGCCGGTCTCGGCAATATGGGCCGCAGCCATGCGCTGGCCTATCACAACAATCCCGGCTTCGAGATCGTCGGCCTTGTCAATCGCTCGAAGCCAGTGCTGGCGCCGGAACTGGGCGGCTATACGATCCATCCGGACTTCGCGACGGCTCTCGCTGAATTGAAGCCCGATCTCTGCTCGATCTGTACCTATTCCGACAGCCATGCCGATTATGCCGTCATGGCTTTCGAAGCAGGCTGCGACGTCTTCATCGAAAAGCCGCTGGCAACGACGGTCGCCGATGCCGAGCGCGTCGTGGCGGCAGCAAAGAAGGCCGGCAGGAAGCTGGTGGTCGGCTATATCCTGCGTCACCATCCGTCCTGGATCCGGCTGATCTCCGAGGCTCGCAAGCTCGGTGGCCCCTATGTTTTCCGCATGAACCTCAATCAGCAGTCCAGCGGCCCGACATGGATGACGCACAAGTCATTGATGGAAACCACACCGCCGATCGTCGATTGCGGCGTGCACTATGTCGATGTCATGTGCCAGATCACCGATGCCAAGGCCGTCGAAGTGCGCGGCATGGGCCTGCGACTGTCGAATGAGATTGCACCCTCGATGTACAATTACGGCCATCTGCAGGTGCTCTACGAAGACGGGTCACTGGGCTGGTACGAAGCAGCCTGGGGGCCGATGATCTCCGAGACCGCCTTTTTCGTGAAGGACGTGATGTCTCCAAATGGTTCGGTTTCGATCGTCATGGATCCGAATGCCAAATCCGACGATATCGACACGCACACGAAGACGGCCGTCATTCGCGTTCATAAGGCAGAAACCGGTGCGGACGGTAAATTCGTTCACAAGGACGAAGACCTGAAGATGGATGGCGAGCCGGGACACCAGGAACTCTGCGATCTCGAGCAGGCTTATGTGCTGAAAGCCATCACCGAAAACATCAATCTCGAACGACATATGGACGATGCCGTCCAGTCGCTGCGCATCTGCCTTGCGGCCGATGAGAGCGTGCGTACCGGCCAGCCGGTCAAACTCTAACGAAGCATGTCCCGTTCCGCTGCCTGTCAGCGGGACGAAAGGCATATGCGACAACGAAAAGGCGCCTCACGTGGGATCACTGAATCTGAAATCCATCCGCAAGGCCTTCGGCAATCACGAAGTTCTCAAGGGTATCGACCTCGAGGTGAAGGATGGCGAATTCGTCATCTTCGTCGGGCCGTCCGGCTGTGGCAAGTCGACCCTCTTGCGCGTCATCGCCGGTCTTGAAGACGCGACATCCGGCAGTGTCCAGATCGACGGACAGGAAGTGGTCAACACGCCGCCCGCCAAGCGCGGCATCGCCATGGTGTTCCAGTCCTACGCGCTCTACCCGCACCTGACGGTGAAGGACAATATGGGTCTTGGCCTGAAGCAGATGGGCGCGCCGAAGGCGGAAGTCGATGCCAAGGTTGCCAAGGCATCCGGCATGCTGTCGCTGGAGCCTTACCTCGCCCGCCGTCCCGCCGAACTATCCGGAGGCCAGCGCCAGCGCGTCGCCATCGGCCGCGCCATCGTGCGCGAACCGAAGCTTTTCCTGTTCGACGAACCTTTGTCCAATCTCGATGCGGCACTGCGGGTCAACACGCGCCTTGAGATCGCCCGCCTGCACCGCAGCCTGAAAGCGACGATGATCTATGTGACGCATGACCAGGTAGAGGCGATGACGCTGGCCGACAAGATTGTCGTTCTCAACGCCGGCCAGATCGAACAGATCGGTTCGCCGATGGAGCTCTACAACAAGCCGGCAAACACCTTCGTCGCCGGTTTCATCGGTTCGCCGCAGATGAACTTCGTCGAAGCCGGCAGGCTTGGCGAGGGGCAGGTAAAGACCATTGGTATTCGGCCAGAGCACATCACGCTGTCGCGCGAAAACGGCGACTGGAAGGGCAAGGTCATCCATGTTGAGCATCTCGGTGCCGACACGATTCTCTACCTGGAAACGGAGGTGACCGGGCTGTTGACCGTCCGCCTGTTCGGCGAACATCAATATGATGTCGATGAAATCGTCTATGCGAGCCCGGACAAGGCGGCGATGCATCGCTTTGGTGCCGACGACCGGGTTTTGCGCTGATTCTGAAACGGGATTGTATCCGAACGTTGACGAAAATTATCATTCGGTAACGTTTCATTGTGCGCCGCATCATCGGCTTGCGCTGCCTCGGATTTTAACATACGTATCTGTTTGTATAATTGATGCGTCGGTGGTTTTGTCCCGGAAATCCTGCGTATCACATTGATTTTCATGAACTTCCAGCAGCAGCTGATCTCTTTGAAGAAAGACGATCGGCCGTGCGGCTGGACTTTGCGTATGGAACCAAAGATGCGGATGAACCGACCGATATTGGCTGCAACTGCGGCTGCCCTGATGATTATTTCAGGATGCCAAAAGGAAGACAGCGAGAAGCAGGCGGCTCCGTCCTACCCGCCGCCGCAGGTCTCGGTGATCACAACGAAGACCGAATCGCTGCCGATCACCAACGATCTGCCGGGACGTATCGCCGCGACCCGCATCTCGGAAGTGCGTCCGCGCGCCACCGGTATCGTCATCGAGCGCGTGTTCGAGCAGGGCTCTCATGTGAACGCCGGTGATGTGCTCTACCGGATCGACCCGGCCTCGTTCCAGGTTCAGGTTGAAAGCGCCGAAGGCACGCTGCGCCGCGCCAAAGCCGTCCAGCTGCAGGCCAAGCAGGCGGCCGATCGTCAGGAGCAGTTGAAGAAGTCCGGCGTCGCCACCGGTCAGACCTATGATGACGCGATCGCACAGTTGGCGCAGGCCGATGCCGATGTGGCGATTGCTGAGGCGGGCCTCGCGAGCGCCCAGCTCAATCTGCAATATACCAATGTGACGGCCCCGATCAGCGGCCGTATCGGCCGCGCCCTGATTACCGAAGGTGCGCTGGTCAGCGCCAATGGCTCGGAAAACCTCGCAACGATCCAGCAGCTCGATCCTGTCTACGCCGACTTTACCCAATCCGCGACCGACCTCATCCGCCTGCGCAAGGCGCTGCAGGACGGTGCATTGGCGGGCGACAAGAACGAAGCCAAGGTCAATCTTCTCATGGATGACGGCAGCGCCTATCCGCATGCCGGAAAGCTGCTGTTCTCGGAAGCAGCCGTCGATGAGACCACCGGGCAGGTAACGCTGCGCGGCGAATTTCCCAACCCGGACGGCGATCTCCTGCCTGGCATGTATGTACGCGTAATCGTCGAACAGGGCATCGAAAAGAATGCCATCGCCGTTCCGACCCAGGCCGTGCAGCGCGATACGTCGGGCAATGCGCAGGTCTATGTCGTGAAAGACGACAAGACGGCCGAACTGCGCACCGTGTCTGCCGGTCACGTTCTTGGCGATCAGTGGATCATCCGCGACGGCCTGAAGGCAGGCGAGAAGGTTATCGTCGAGGGCTTCCAGAAGGTTCGCCCGGGCGCGCCCGTCGAACCGACGGACTGGAAGTCTGGCGATGCCAAACCCGCAGCCGAAGCGAAGCCTGCCGACGCAAAACCGGCCGACGCAAAGCCTGCTGCTGAACAGACGGGCACAGACGGCGCTGCCGCCAAGCCGGCCGAAGACGCCAAGCCCGCCGAACAGGCGAAGTGAGGATCTGATCGATGCCTAGTTTCTTTATCGACCGGCCGATCTTTGCGTGGGTCGTCGCACTTTTCATCATGATCTCCGGTATTATTGCGTTGCCGTTGCTGCCGATTTCGCAGTATCCGAACGTTGCGCCGCCGCAGATCTCCATCAACACCAGCTATCCCGGCGCGTCGTCGGAGGAAACCTATCAGAGTGTGACGCGGCTCATCGAAAATGAGCTGAACGGCATCGAAGGCATGCAGTATTTCTCGTCCACCTCCAGCGCCGCTGGCAGTGTGTCGATCAGCGTGACCTTCACTCCGGGCACGGATTCAGGCGATGCCTCGATCGACGTGCAGAACCGCGTTCGCCGCGTCGAGGCGCGCCTTCCGGATGCCGTACGCCAGCAGGGCATCGAGGTTGAAGAAGCTGGATCCGGCTTTTTGATGATCCTAGCGCTCACATCCACGGACGGGTCCATGGACGCGGTTTCGTTGGGCGATTATCTCAGCCGTAACGTACTCAACGAAGTCCAGCGTGTCGAAGGCGTCGGCCGGGCACAAATGTTTGCGACCGAACGCGCTATGCGTATCTGGCTCGACCCGGACAAGATGCGTGGCCTCAACCTGACGGCCGGCGACATCAATGCAGCGATCACCGCGCAGAATGCTCAGGTTGCTTCCGGCAGCATCGGCGCCCAGCCGAACCCGATCACCCAGCAGATCAGTGCCCCGGTCCTCATCAAGGGCCAGCTCACCTCGGCTGAAGAGTTCGGGGCGATCATCCTGCGTGCCAACCTCAACGGCTCCGCCGTCCGCCTGCGTGACGTCGCTCGCATCGAGATCGGCGGTCAGGATTACAGCTTCTCGACACGCCTGAACGGCAAGCCGTCCGCCGCTATCGGCGTGCAGCTGACGCCGACCGGCAATGCGCTTGCTACCTCCACGGCTATCAAGGCGCGTATGGATGAACTGGCAACCTTCTTCCCGGCAGGTGTGGAATATTCCGTTCCTTACGATACGTCGCCCTTCGTGGCGATCTCGATCGAAAAGGTTCTGCATACGCTGCTCGAAGCCGTGGCGCTGGTGTTCCTGGTGATGTTCCTGTTTCTGCAGAACATCCGCTACACCATCATCCCAACGCTGGTCGTTCCCGTTGCTCTCCTGGGTACGTGCGCGGCCATGCTCGCCATGGGCTTTTCGATCAACGTTCTGACGATGTTCGGGATGGTGCTTGCCATCGGTATTCTTGTCGACGATGCGATCATCGTCGTCGAGAACGTCGAGCGTATCATGTCTGAGGAAGGGCTGACGCCGAAGGAAGCGACCCGCAAGGCGATGAAGCAGATTACGGGTGCCGTTATCGGCATCACGCTGGTTCTGTCGGCCGTGTTCATTCCGATGGCCTTCTTCCCCGGTGCCGTCGGCGTCATCTACCAGCAGTTCTCGCTGACCATGGTGGTCTCCATCCTGTTCTCGGCACTGCTGGCCCTGACGCTGACGCCGGCACTATGCGCCAGCTTCCTCAAGCAGGTTCCAAAGGGCCATCATCACACCAAGCGCGGCTTCTTCGGCCTGTTCAACCGTGGCTTCGACAAGGCTTCGCACGGCTATAGCGGCTGGGTTGCCGGCATGGTCACGCGAACATGGCGCTTCATGCTGATCTATGTCGTGCTGCTTGGCGGGTTGGCCTATCTGTTCATGCAGTTGCCGTCTTCCTTCCTGCCGGATGAAGACCAGGGCTTCGTCATCGTCAGCATGCAGCTTCCGTCGGAAGCCACCGGAAACCGCACCACCGAGGTCATCGAGCAGACAGAAGCGATCTTCAGCAAGGAACCCGCCGTCGACCGCATAATTGCCATCAGCGGCTTTTCGTTCTCCGGTACCGGCCAGAATGCCGGCCTCGCCTTCGTGACGCTGAAGGACTGGTCTGAGCGTGGGCCAAACGATGTTGCCTCCGTCATTGCGGGGCGTGCATCGGGCGCCATGTCGCAGATCAAGGATGCGATCAGCTTCGCGCTGTCGCCGCCGCCGATTCAGGGTCTTGGCACCTCCAACGGCTTCGAGTTCCGCCTGCAGAATCGTGGCGGGCAGGGATCTGCGGCACTTGCGGCAGCGCGTGACCAGCTTCTGGGCCTTGCCGCGCAAAGCCAGGTCATCTCTGGCGTTCGTGTTGATGGTCTTCCGGATGCGGCACAGGTCAACCTGCTCATCGACCGTGAGAAGGCCAACACATTCGGCGTTGCCTTCGCCGACATCAACTCGACGATCTCGACCAATCTCGGTTCGTCCTATGTCAACGACTTCCCAAATGCCGGACGTCTGCAGCGTGTGACGGTGCAGGCTGACGAGAACCGGCGTATGCAGACGGCCGACCTTCTGAAGCTCAATGTGCGCAACTCAAATGGCGGCATGGTGCCGTTGTCGGCCTTCGCAAGCATTGAGTGGACGAGCGGCCCGACCCAGACGGTCGGCTATAACGGTTATCCGTCCGTTCCGATCAGCGGCCAGGCCAATGCCGGCTATTCCTCCGGTGAAGCGATCACCGAAATGGAACGTCTGTTCGCTCAGCTACCGCCCGGCTTCGGCTATGAGTGGACGGGCCAGTCGCGTGAAGAAATCGCATCCGGTACCCAGGCACCGCTTCTGGTGGGGCTGGCCTGCCTGCTGATCTTCCTGTGCCTTGCAGCGCTCTATGAAAGCTGGAGCATCCCGGTGGCGGTGATGTTGGTGGTGCCGCTTGGCGTCATCGGCGCAGTGCTGGCCGTGACTCTCCGCGACATGCCCAACGACGTGTACTTCAAGGTCGGTCTGATCGCCATTATCGGGCTATCGGCGAAAAACGCGATCCTGATCATCGAGTTCGCAAAAGAGCAGATGGAGGCTGGAAAACCGCTGCTGGATGCCACCATCGAGGCAGCGCATCTGCGCTTCCGCCCGATCCTGATGACCTCGCTTGCCTTTACCCTCGGCGTTTTGCCGCTGGCGATTGCCACCGGCGCAAGCTCGGGCAGCCAGCGCGCCATCGGTACCGGCGTCATGGGTGGCATGATTTCGGCGACCGTGCTCGCGATCTTCTTCGTGCCTGTCTTCTTCGTGTTCATCATGAAGCTGTTCAAGAGAACGACGTTGAAGCCGATCGGTGCGGAAACCGCAGTCACACCGGCAGAGTAATGGAAGCGGCCCGCCGAAAGGCGGGCCTTTTCTTGAGTCAGGAGGCGTCATGCGCAGAACCAAGGCCGAGGCGGAAGAAACGCGCAACAGCATTCTCAGCGCGGCAGAGCGGGTTTTCTTCGAGAAAGGCGTTTCCACCGCGTCGCTCGACGATGTGGCCAAGGCGGCCGGTGTAACGCGCGGCGCGATCTATTGGCATTTTTCCAACAAGACGGATCTTTTCCTCGAGCTTTACAACACCGTAAACTTGCCGCTGGAAGACATGATCGAACGCGATGTCGAGCAGCCAGCTGCCAACGTGCTCTGCTATATCGAAAAATCGGCGGGAGCCTGGCTGGAAGAACTGGCGGCAGACGAGCATCGCCAGCGGATCTTCACCATTCTCCTGCGCTGTCCATATGGTGACGACCTGTTGCCGGTTCTGGAAAAACAGCAGGAGGTCGATGACCGGCATACGGTCATGCTCGACAGCGCTTTTGACAGGGCCCGCACCGAGGGTTTCCTCAGCGGAAGCTGGACACCGCAATCCGCCACAAGGGCGCTCCGCTGGATGATGGAGGGGCTCTGCAGCGAATGGCTTCTGTTTGGCCGCCGTTTCGATCTGGCGGCGGAAGGCAAGGACGGTCTGAAGCGGCTGTTCAACAGTTTTAGGCAGTTCCCGGCAATCGCCGAGACGCCCGCCGTTTCCTGAACGCTTGCGCCCGTCAGCGACCACATAACGGGTTGCCGGCAAAGGGTCCGCGTGGTGCCGATGTCGATTTCAACTTGCCGACGTACAGGGACCGGAGCGAAGCAGCCGTATGTCGCGGCGTCTGCTGTCAGTGCGCTTCGTCCCAATTATGGGCAGCCCGCGCATCGACCTTCAGCGGCACCCGCATGTCGAGCGCCGGCATCGCCGCGTTTTCCATCACCGAGACGACCAGCGGGATGGTTCGCTCGACATCGGCATCCTCGACTTCGAAAATCAATTCGTCATGGACCTGCAGCAGCATACGGGCGCGCTGCGACAGGCCGGCCTGTTCCAATGCCGGCTCCATCTTCACCATCGCGCGGCGGATGATATCGGCAGCCGAGCCCTGGATCGGTGCGTTGATCGCTGCACGCTCATTGAAGGCGCGGTGCGAGGGGTTGGACGAGCGGATGTCCGGATAGTGCGCGCGGCGGCCGAAGATGGTTTCGACATAGCCGTTTTCGCGGGCAAACGCCTTGGTGCTTTCCATATAGTCGCGGATGCCGGGAAAGCGCTCGAAATACTTCTTGATATACTCGCCGGCTTCCGAGCGTTCGATCGACAGCTGGTTGGCCAAGCCGAAGGCGGAAATACCGTAGATGATGCCGAAATTGATCGCCTTGGCGCGGCGGCGGATCTCGCTCGGCATGCCCTCGACCGGCACGCCAAACATTTCCGATGCGGTCATCGCATGAATGTCGATGCCATCGGCAAAGGCCTGTTTCAGCTGCGGGATTTCGGCGACATGGGCAAGCACCCGCAGTTCGATCTGGCTGTAGTCGGCCGAAACCAGCTGGTGGCCTGGCGTAGAGATGAACGCCGTACGGATCTTGCGGCCTTCGGAAGTGCGTACCGGAATATTCTGCAGGTTGGGCTCGGAGGAGGAGAGACGTCCCGTGGTCGTGGCGGCCAGCGCATAGGATGTGTGGACGCGCTTCGTCTCCGGATGCACGAAGCCGGGAAGGGCGTCGGTATAGGTGGATTTGAGCTTGGTCAGCTGGCGCCAATCGACGATCTTGCGCGGCAGTTCGTGGCCTTCCAGGGCAAGTTCTTCAAGCACCTGCGCCGAGGTTGACCATTGCCCGGTCTTGGTCTTGGCGCCGCCGGGCAGGCCAAGGCGGCCGAACAGGATATCGCCCAGCTGTTTTGGTGAGCCGATATTAAAGCTCTCGCCGACGAGCGCGTAAATTTCGTGTTCGAGACCGGCGGCACCCTGCGCCAGTTCGCCAGAGAGCCGCGACAGGATCTGCCTGTCGATGGTAATGCCCCGTTCTTCCATGCGCGCCAGAACCGGCACGAGCGGCCGCTCCAGGCGCTCATAGACGGCATTGAGATTCTTGGCAGCCAGGCGCGGTTTCAGCACCTGCCAGAGCCGCAGCGTCACATCGGCATCCTCAGCCGCATAAGCGGTAGCCTTTTCGATGTCGACATAATCGAAGCTGACGGCAGATTTGCCGCTGCCTGCAACATCCTTGTAAGGGATCGGCTGATGGCCAAGCCACTTTTCCGACAGCGAATCCATGCCGTGCGTACCGGCGCCGGCATCGACCACATAGGACATCAGCATCGTATCGTCGAAACTGACAATACTGACGCCGTGGCGCTTCATCACTAGGTAGTCGTATTTGAGATTCTGGGCGATCTTGAGGACCGATGGGTCTTCCAAAAGGTCCTTCAGCCGCTCCAGCGCGGCTGCGGCCGGAATCTGGTCCGGAGCGAGCTTCACCCCATCGCTGAAAAGATCGTTGCCGCCGGTCTTGTGGATCAACGGCACATAGGCGGCGCGAATATCGGTGCCGGACGGGTTCTTGCTGTTGTCGGCGATGGCGAGAGAGAAGCCTACGAGTTCCGCCTGCATCGCATCGAGCGACGTGGTTTCAGTATCGAAGGCCACAATGCCGGTCTCGCGGGCAGCCGCAATCCAGGCGTCGAGCGTCGCCAGATCGCGGATAGCCACATAGCCGCTGGGGTCGATCTTGGCCGTTTCAAAAAGTTCTGCACGGCCCTGCGCCAAAGACTGCGGTGTCGCAGCCAGCGGGCCGCCGTCCGGGATGGCGCCAAGAGATGTCGCGGCAGCCGCAGCACTTCCGGCCGCCGATGATTTCGCGGACGATAAGGCCGATGGAGAAGACGGGGAGGCGAGGTCGCCCTTGTCGAGATCCGGTCCATGCGCCTGCGCGCCCCATTCGACCGGGACGGCTGCTGGCTCGACTGCATCCGCATCCGTCTCGGTCGCCGCCGCGACCCGGCGGGTCAGCGTGGTGAATTCCATGGTCTTCAGAAAGGCGACGAGTTTTGGTCCGTCCTGCGCATGCAGCTCGAAATCGTCAAGCGGCACGTCGATCGGCGTGTCGGTCTTCAGCGTCACCAATTGCCGCGATAGCCGCGCAAGCTCGGTATTGGCGATGATGTTTTCGCGGCGCTTCTGCTGCTTGATTTCACCGGCGCGGGCAAGCAGAGTTTCAAGGTCGCCGAATTCCTCCAGCAGCTGCGCCGCCGTTTTCGGTCCAATACCGGGAATGCCGGGCACGTTGTCGGTACTGTCGCCGGTCATCGCCTGCAGATCGATCATTTTTTCCGGCGGCACGCCCCATTTCTCGATCACTTCCGGGATCGAGATCTGCTTGTCCTTCATGCTGTCATACATCGACACATTGGCGGTGACGAGCTGCATCAGGTCTTTGTCGGACGAGATGATCGTTACATCGGCGCCCGTTGCCTCCGCCATCCGTGCATAGGTGGCGATCAGATCGTCGGCCTCAAAACCTTCCTTTTCGATGCAGGGCAGGTTGAAAGCGCGTGTTGCATGCCGGATCAGCCCGAATTGCGGAATCAGATCTTCCGGCGGCGCTGTGCGGTTCGCCTTGTACTGGTCGTAGAGTTCGTTGCGGAAGGTCTTCGACGAATAGTCGAAAATCACCGCAAAATGGGTCGGTGTTACCCCAACGGACGTGTCGCGCGCATCGGTCAAAAGCTTCCACAGCATGTTGCAGAAACCGGAGACGGCATTGACCGGCAGACCATCCGATTTGCGGTTGAGCGGCGGGATGGCGTGGAACGCCCGGAAAATGAATCCGGAGCCGTCGACGAGGAAGAGATGATCACCTTTTTTCATGGCGACAAGGGATAGCGCGGGCCGCGATGGCCGTCCATATTTCATTCCCGAGCGGCGAGAAATTTTAACCGGTTGCTTGACGTTTTGCCGCTGAATTGTGTGGCAGAGGCCCTGCTCTTCAAAGGCGCGCGGCAAGCTAATGACCTGCCGCGCGCTTTTTGTCAGCCGCGCTGGGAGTCGAGCTGCTCGTGGTCGGTCACGACCTGTTGAGCCCGGGCGTAGCTTTCGATCAACAGCTGATAGGCCGGGAAGATCTTGGTGTAGATTTCCGCCCAATCCTGTGCATCGTCACGGTGCCAGGTCTTCTGCAACTCCGAGGCCACAGCGGCCATGTCCATCGGCACGACACCGGCCTGGACGACACGTGCGAGCGTGATCTCCTCGGCCATTTTCGAATAGGTGCCGGATGCGTCGATCACCGCAAAGACCTTGTAGCCGTCATGAACCGCGGCGATCGCCGGAAAAGCCATGCAGACGCTGGTGATGGTGCCCGCGATGATCAGTGTCTTGCGCCCCGTCGCCTTCACGGCGGCGACGAAATCGGCATTGTCCCAGGCGTTGATCTCACCCTTGCGGGCGATGTAGGTCGCGTGCGGGGCGTTTGCGTGGATTTCGGGGATCAGCGGGCCGTTCGGGCCTTGCGGGACGGAGGCTGTGGTGATCACCGGCATCTTGCAGAGCGTGGCCATCTTGGCCAGCGCAGCAGCGTGGTTTCGCAGGACCGGCATCGGCATGTCGCCGATGGTCTGGAAGAGGCCGCTCTGGTGGTCGATCAACAGCATCACGGCGTCGTCGGCATCGATCACCGGTTTCTGGCCGTTGAAGTTTGCGATGGTATTTGGCGTTGTCATGGAAAAGTCCTTTCGGGGATGTTGGGTGGGTTCAAGCGTAGTGTTCAGTCGGCCTTGTCGTATGAAAACTGGATGCCGGCGGTTCCTCCGGTTTCGATGAACAGGTTCATGAAGGCTGGTACGGTAGCGGAGCGCTGCCAGTCGCGCTGCAGCTCGCAGAACAGCTGGGGCACGCTGATCATCTGGCCGCCCGCCTGCTCGATGCGGCGAAGAGCGGCTTCATGCGCCGCGACCGATGTGCCGCCGACGGCATCGATGGGAACATAGACCTCGTAACCTTCCTTGAGCGCATCAAGCGCCGGGAATGTCAGGCAGGCCTCCGTCCAAAGCGCCGTCATGATCAGCTTTTTGCGGCCGGTCTTCTCAACGGCCTGTCTGAATTCCACATCCTCCCACGAGTTGATCGTGGTGCGGTCATAGGTCGGATATTCGCGTAGAACCTTGCTGACTTGCGAGATCGGCGGTTTGTTGAGGCCGGTCTTGACGTTGACGGTCGAGTGCACGATCGGCAGACCGTAGGCGACTGCGGCCTTGGCGGCGCCGGCAATGTTATTGACGAGCAATTGCCGGTCCATGGAGGCGATCGAGTTCACCTGCACAGGTTGATAATCGATGATGATAAAGGCGGAATTCTGCGGTGTGAGCAGGTGATCACGGGCGGGATCGCGGATCGTTTCGCTGGTCATGGCTTGTTTCCTTCCGTTCAAGGCTCGCTTTATAATTTGAAGGCTTTGCCTTCATCGCCCGGGGTGCGAGCCGTTTTTCCCGATGGGCGAAATGGTAGGCGACGTGTCAGGACGAAAATACTGCCGCAACGGCAATGGCGGTAGACCGGCATTTCGGATTGCTCTGTCCTGAAAACAGGACAATCAAGTTCAGGCAGGACTTGACGACCTTGGTTCGTTGTCTTTCTGATCGAACAGGGCAGCTTACTGCCGCCGCTCGAAAACTCGGCAAGCGGAATCCGAGCTTAACCGGTGCATAATGCGGTTGGAAGAGCGCCCCGGGGTTCGTCTCATCCAGCATTGCGACAGGCTATTTGCGGTGACACTGCGTTTTGCAGCGCTTCGTGGCGGCAGCGACCGCCAGTTCCCGGCATTCATGATCAGAGACGATATGCACGCGGGCAGGCTGGTGTCTTTCCTACCCGATTGCGCTCCGAGGGAGGGGCATTCACACAGCCTTTGCACGGGCTACCCTCCTCGGCGTGCGATTCTGGATTTCCGTACAGACGAATATTGGAAGATCAATCGATTGCAGGCTTCCGGCAAGAAACCTCATCGAGACAGAGGTGAGTGAGAAATGCGGCGGCTTCTGGTGGCTGACGCAGCCGGTTTCGAGGAGCATGGACATCGGCAAAAGAAAAAGTGAGGGCCCTCACAGGAACGTTACCAATTTGTAATGCGCCGGGTCGCAGGAGTCCCTTGAAAAGCCACATTTGGCACCACAAATGATAACCAACGGCACCTGAACGCGCCGTCATCTGGTCAAAGGCCTGTCCCCCGCCGAACCCAGATGTAAGGACAAAGGCCTATCCCCCTCTCCGGGCCTTTGTCCAATTCATAACAAAAACCGCCGTGGCCCCGCCTCCGCCATGGCGGTTTTTGTATGTGCTTAAGGCAAGCATCACATCCGTGTGAAATCGTGTTGCCTGCCGGTCCATCGCACGCAATGTAACTTGTGTTCCAGCTTGGGGAGAGGTACCCATAGACATGGCCTTCGACCGTATGGATTCAGCAACATACCTGTCCAGCCTTCTGGCGAAAAGCTTCTCCCGCGCCCTGCAGGAGAGAGGCCAGAAACTTGGCTTTGCACCCGGTCAGTTTCCGGTTCTCCTGGAATTGTGGAGCGAAGAGGGGCTGACCCAGAAACAGTTGCTCGACCGCCTCGATATCGAGCAGGCAACGATGGCCAATACTCTGGCGCGGATGGAACGGGACGGATTGGTCCTGCGCAAGAAGCACCCGACCGACAGGCGCGCGCAGCAGATTTTCCTGACCACCAAGGCCAGGGAAATGGAGGAGGAGGCAAAAGAGGCAGCACTTGCCGCAGATCAATCCCTGTTATCCGGTTTTCGCCATTTCGAGCGGGAACTCATGCTCGAATATATGCGTATGGCGATCGCCAATGGTGCGCAGAACTGACACCTTTTTCCGTTCTGGCATGATGATCATCTTCAATCAAAGTATTTGCTGAAAGCGTCGCCAGTCCTTGCCGACTGCGCCGCGCATCATCTCCTGACGCGCGAGGCCGCTGCAGCATTTAACTTGCTGCAAAACTCTCCCTTAAATCGATTCCGATTTACGGAATTATGCAGTAGGTTCCGCCGCGACAACAAGGATTCCGACATGACAGACACGGCCAGCATTCTCACCCGCGCAGACCACAATCTCCCAAAAAGCTTGGAGCGGCTTTTCGATCTGGTCCGCATCCAGTCGATCTCCACCGATCCGGCCTTCAAGGCGGAATGCCGCAAGGCGGCGGAATGGCTGGTCGCCGAATTGACCAGCCTGGGTTTCGAAGCATCGGTGCGTGACACGCCCGGTCATCCGATGGTGGTTGCCCATCACGCGGCCGGCAAGGCCGGTGCGCCGCACGTGCTGTTCTATGGCCATTACGACGTCCAGCCGGTCGATCCGCTCAATCTCTGGGACACCGCTCCATTCGAGCCGTCGATCAAGCAACTGGATGGCGGCCGCAAGGTCATCACGGGGCGTGGAACGGCTGACGACAAGGGCCAGCTCCTGACCTTCGTCGAGGCCTGCCGCGCGTTCAAGGATGTCAACGCTGCGTTGCCCTGCGAAGTCACCATTCTGTTCGAGGGTGAGGAGGAATCCGGTTCGCCATCGCTGAAGCCCTTCCTGGAAGCGAACGCAGCCGAACTGAAGGCTGACTACGCGCTGGTCTGCGATACGAATATGTGGGACCGCGATACACCGGCGATCTCTGCTGGCCTGCGCGGTCTCGTCGGTGAGGAGATCGTCATCACCGCCGCCGACCGTGATCTGCATTCCGGCTATTTCGGTGGTGCCGCCGCCAATCCGATCCATATCCTGTCGCAAATCCTCGCCGGGCTGCACGATGAGACCGGCCGCGTCACGCTGGACGGTTTCTATGAAGGCGTCGAGGAAATGCCGACGCAGATCAAGGCCGCCTGGGACACACTGGGCATGACGACGGAAAAATTCCTTGGCGAAATCGGCCTGTCGATTCCGTCAGGCGAAAAGGGCCGTTCGGTCATGGAGCTGACCTGGGCCCGGCCGACGGCCGAGGTCAACGGCATCTGGGGTGGTTATACCGGCGAAGGGTTCAAGACCGTGATCGCGGCGCAGGCGTCCGCCAAGGTTTCCTTCCGCCTTGTTGGCGCACAGAGCCCTGAAAAGATCCGCGCCGCATTCCGTGCCTATGTCACCTCGAAAATCCCGGCCGATTGCTCGGTGGAGTTTCACCAGCACGGCGGCTCTCCGGCGATCCAGCTGCCTTACGACTCGGCGCTTCTGAACACGGCAAAATCGGCTCTTTCCGATGAATGGCCAAAGCCTGCGGTTCTGATCGGCATGGGCGGCTCGATCCCGATCGTCGGCGA
Organism: Pararhizobium sp. DWP3-4; assembly: GCF_049898205.1. NCBI lineage: Bacteria > Pseudomonadati > Pseudomonadota > Alphaproteobacteria > Hyphomicrobiales > Rhizobiaceae > Pararhizobium > Pararhizobium sp. DWP3-4. The sequence continues at coordinate 63,046 of NZ_JAFCXF010000006.1, forward strand.
TTTCCAGAAGATGCTCGGCATGGAATCCCTGCTGGTGGGTTTTGGCCTTTCGGATGATCGCATTCACTCGCCGAACGAGAAGTACGAGCTTCAGTCCTTCCACAAGGGCATCCGTTCGTGGATCCGGATTCTCGACGCGCTCGCGGTTTAAGCGCCAACGTTAACGGTTAGCACCCTTGACCAGGCCGGTCGGGGGTGTTCTTTTCGTGCAGATGACATTTTGCCAGCTACAGAATTCAAGAATAATCGCCTCATGAAAACGGTACGCAAACTCGCTTGGCCGTTGATAGGTCTCGCCGCGATCGTGTTTTCGCTTTATGGTCTCTATCATGAGCTTCACGGCCTTTCGGCCGCCGATTTCATGGCAAGCCTGGAAGCGGTATCGCTGAAAAGCTGGTTGTTGGCCGGAGCTGCGACGCTGGCCGCCTATGCGGCGCTGGCGGCCTATGATCACCTGGCGCTCGAGCATCTCGGCCACAAAATATCGCTCTGGTTCATTACCGTGTGTTCCTTCACGGCCTATGCGCTGTCGCATACGGTCGGCGCCTCGGTCTTTTCCGGCGCCGTCGTGCGCTACCGGGCCTATGGATCGAAGGGGCTGACGGCCGGAGAGACCGGCATTCTCGTCGCCTTCTGCTCGTTCACATTCGCGCTCGGCACGCTGATGCTCGCAGCCATCGTGCTTTTGGTCGAGCCCGAAATTACCGCCCGTTTCGCCACCTTCCTGCCGATCGGCGCGTCCATTTCCACCGGCCTGATCATTCTGGCGCTGATTGCACTTTACATCGTCGGCAGCCTCGTCGGGTTCCGGCCGCTGCACACCCGCTGGTTCCGGCTGGAATATCCGAAACCTTCGTTAGCGTTGCGCCAATTGGTGATTGCTCCCGTCGAATTGATCGCAGCCGCTGGCATCATCTATTTCGCCCTGCCCGAAGCCGGAAACCCAGGTTACATGGTGATTCTCGGAGTGTTTCTGGCCTCGTTTTCCGCAGCTCTGCTCTCCCATGCGCCGGGCGGTCTCGGCGTGCTGGAGCTGGTGTTTATCGCCGCACTGCCAGAAATGGACCCGGCCGGGGTTCTCGCAGGGCTTGCCATCTTCCGCCTGTTCTACCTGATCGTTCCATTTCTGATTGCGCTCACCGTCGTGGTGATTTTCGAACGGGGACAGTTCCTTGCCGGCCGCAAGGCCGAGGCTGGCGAAAAAGACGGTGCCTGAGCTTGGCCTGCCCTATGAGGGCGAGTGGCAGATTTTTGGCAGCGCTTTTTCCAGGGGCCCCGCAACATTCTCAAGCTCGGCGCTCTCGATATGCAGTGGCGCGAAGGGCGGCTCCTGAATGGCGGCATTGACGATACGGGTGATGTAGCAGCCAGCGAAGATCTTTTCGTTGCCGCCTTTCTCCGTGGATTTGATAGCCACCGGAACCGGAGCATAGATACTGCCGGCCGCCCCCTCCTGCGTCACGGAGCCGATCAAGACCTGAACGTCCACAGTCTTCTCATAGCCCTTCACGAATGTTTCGTAGCTATCGACCGGATCGCTGAAATAGCTGTAGGCGCGGGCATATTCATGGCGATTGATGGCATTGTACAGCGAGCGGACGAGAGCGGGGCCATCCGAGCGGTCGTCGATATAGGCCGCCTGATCCTGGGCGTCGGCGTGAACGGTAGACCCTGCCAGGGCTACAGCCGTCGAAAGGGAAATGAGAATGGCTTTCATGCACACGACTCCTGTTGTTCACAGGGAGTTTCAATGCGGATAAGGCGATTTGAAGGTGCAGCCTAGCATTAGCCGCTAAAAACCGCGCCGCCAAAGCCGAGTGCTGCAAAAAGCCGGGGTGCTGCAAAAGGCATGACCCCAAAAAACAAAAAGGCCGGGAGAACCCGACCTTTCACAACACGCTTCGACACTCCTGCCAGTACATCCGTGGTCAACCGCGGAAGCGCATTTCTCCGGCGCGGATAATCGCGCCAGATTTAATTAAGCAGCCTGCAGGTTGTCTGCAGACATCTTGCCGGACTTGCGGTCCTTGACGAGCTCGAAGCTGATCTTCTGGCCGTCATTGAGGCCACGCATACCAGCGCGCTCAACAGCAGAAACGTGTACGAAAACGTCCTGGCTGCCGTCGTCCGGCTGGATGAAGCCGAAGCCCTTTGTGGAATTAAACCATTTTACTGTGCCAGTGGCCATAACGATCCCTTTCTCTAGCAAATTATGTTGAACCATCCCGTAAACGTTACGGAAAAGCTTTTGTTCGAATCTGAAGGAAAGTTCGTCCGATTGCGCACAAGTCGCAAAAACCAAAGTCATCTAACAAATATCGACCAAAGCTCAAATAGGTTATCAAAGCTCGTCAGTCAAGTTTTAATATTCATTTTTAACCTGACGCATTGTTTTTATTGGATTTTATAAGCCGAATACCAAGCTGGAGACGCACTCTTTTTCGATTTTGCCTCAGAAATTATCCGCAGCCATCTTGAGCGCGGCACGGTATTTTCCGCACGCCGGTTGATTTATTTAATGGCGGCGTCATGTCCTGTTTATCTCTGTGAAGTGGAGGACCAAAAATGTCGAGGTTCCTGATAGCTGCCGTTTGCCTGGCTCTACTTTCGCTGTCCGGATGTGCCAACACTGTGCGAGGCATGAAGCGGGATGGCGTACAGACCAGTCATGCGCTGGATGATGCGACCCACCGCGTTGCGCGTGCCAACGCGAATTGACAGAAGAAATTTACATGGGCTCGCCAATGGCGGCGAACTCTCGGGAGAAAGGTTCGGCTACGGCTGTTCGCGCGTGCCGGGCGAGCTTTCGCGTTGATCTGCGTCGTCCAGATCGGTCGCCACAACAAACGCATCGGTGTGTTCGCGGATCGCTTCGCGCACGACACTCTGGTTAACGGCATCTCCGCCTTCACCCTCGCCGCCGTCGATTTCGCGTGCAGCCGCTGCCCAGTGGTCTTCCTGCTTGCCGTCGGGCGAGCCGTCGTCCTGCCAAAGCTGGTAGGCGCGCTTCCGGATTTTGGTTTCTATGTCGTTTTCCATTGGTCTTCCGCCGCGATAGGGTTTCAGTTTTGCAGGCCGTGCGAAACAGGAATGAGCAAGCCGGCAAGGGCTTTCAGAACCGGTTTCCGGCGCGGCGTTTCCGGCACGTCGCGAACGTTTCTCAGCAGTGCCTGCCTACGCGCAGAGAGATCGAAAGCTTTTTCAGCCTCTGACAGAAGCTCGTCGTTTTCTGAATTGAGATGATAAATCTGGCCCATGGCAAATCCCCTGTTTGAGGCTCGGATAACCGGATTTGGGGAAAAAAGTTCCGGTGTCTCATGAAAAAAGGCCCCGATCGGGGCCTTTCAAATCTGCACGCCGCTTTGGCAGTCCGTGCGTTACCAATATCGGCGGCGGGAAGGTTCCGGCTCCTGCTTGGAGGCAGCCCCCAGCAAAAAGCCGATCGCCCCTCCGACCAGCAGCGCAAACGTCAGTGCGCTGCCAGCCGCTGCCGGATGTTCCCGGGCGGTTTGAGCGATGGCGCTGCCTTCGGTCCGGGCTGCACTTACCGCTTTTCGGGCCACAGGTGCTGCGGCATCAAGCACACTGGATGCCCGGTCACGGACATCACTGTAAGCCTGAGCGCTCTGGGCGCTGACGATTTTGGAAAGGCGCGCCACTTCGGCCCGCAATGATTCAATGTCGTTATTGGTTGTTTCTGCCATCTTGGTTCTCCTGTTGCCGACCGACAAACGAGTTAGCCAGTGGAATGGTTCCCAACAATGGAAAGTCTGTTGTGCGGCACGTCGATGCAGCGGTGCCGCCCACAGGGTATCAAAATTTAAACGCTGACACGCCGCGCATGCTTGTCGGCAGCCTTTTTATCGCCGGCTGCCTGGTCGAGGATGTTGCGGGCGTCTTCAACGGATATCCGGTGTTTCTTTGCGAAAGAGATCGGTTCGTAGGGCTTGTCTGAGGGGGTCGACATGGGTGGTCTCCTTGGATCGTTGTTTGAGGCCGCCGGAACGCTTAACGTCACAAAAGCGGCCATTCCGTCGCGAAACGGTCTAGCAAAAGAGTAACAGGCTGGGTCAGAGAATTAAGGACACGCTTGCCGCATGTTCCAAAAATCTGGCGAGCGGATTTGAGTTGGCCGCGCTGAAGCGATGGAATTGCTTCAGCCACCGCTGTCGGTGCTGATCATTACATGGCGATTATTGCCGCATTCCGCAAGTGCGTTCTCGCGCGGCCGGGAACCGGCGGCACTTGAGGCCGTGAATTTAACGCCCCCTTAAATCGCCGCATTTACACTTCATCGCACGGTGCGAAATCGTGCGTTGCGGACTATGTGCCGGCCACGCTCCCCAAACGCCCAGCTGGAGCAGACCCACCCCGACATGGCAGGAAATCGAACATCAGGGCAGAGGATTGAACCTTCCTTTGAAGGTGGACGCGGTCAGGATGACGGCGATCTGCGCATGAATGCCGGCGAACGCGTCAGTGGCGGCGGCACGAAATCCGGTGGTTCGAAGCCTGGAGCGAAGAAGACCAGTTCACGAAAAACCAGCAGAAGGGGCGGTTCGCGTGGTGGGGGAGGCCTGACGGGCCTGGTCCGGTCGCTGGTCTACTGGTGCGTCGTGCTCGGAATTTGGGGCGCCATCGGCGTTGGCGGACTGGTGCTCTATTATGGATCGCGCATGCCAAGCGCCACCACCTGGGCCATTCCGGACCGGCCGCCCAACGTCAAGATACTGGCTGTCAGCGGCGATATCATTGCCAATCGCGGCGCCACCGGCGGCGAGGCGCTGTCGCTCGAAAACATGTCGCCCTATATTCCGCAGGCGGTCATCGCCATCGAGGACCGGCGCTTCTATTCGCATTTCGGCGTCGATCCGCTCGGTCTGGGAAGGGCGATACTGACCAATATCACCTCTGGGCGCATGGTGCAGGGCGGTTCGACAATCACCCAGCAGCTGGCCAAGAACCTGTTCCTCTCGCCGGAGCGCACGCTCGAGCGGAAGGTGCAGGAAGTGCTGCTCTCCGTCTGGCTGGAGCAGAAATACACCAAGGACCAGATTCTTGCGATGTATCTGAACCGGGTGTTCTTCGGTTCCAATGCCTATGGTGTCGAAGCGGCCTCGCGGCGCTATTTCAACAAATCCGCCCGGGATGTGAACCTGGGCGAGGCGGCCTTGCTCGCAGGCCTCCTGAAGGCGCCGTCGCGCCTCTCGCCGGCGCGCGATCCGAAGGCTGCCGAAGAGCGGGCCCAGGTCGTACTCGGCGCCATGCGCGAGGAAGGCTTCATCACCGACAGCGAGATCAAGACCGCGATGTCGCAGACACCGACCAAGGCGAAAAGCTTCTGGTCCGGTGCGCAATATTATGTTGCCGACATGGTCATGGACCAACTGCCGGGCATGGTCGGCGAGATCAGCCAGGATCTGATCGTCGATACGACGCTCGATATCAATCTGGAAAAGAAGGCCGAGGAAACACTGGCTGCAAGCCTCGATGCATCCGGGCAGAAACTGGATGTCTCTCAAGCCGCGCTGGTATCGATCGATGGCACCGGCGCCATCCGCGCCCTTGTCGGTGGCCGTGACTATGCCGAAAGCCAGTTTGACCGCGCCGTCAAGGCAAGGCGCCAGCCGGGTTCGGCCTTCAAGCCCTTCGTCTATGCTGCCGCCATGGAAATCGGCCGCACACCGATGTCGATCCGCAATGATGCGCCGGTCCGGATCGGCAACTGGACGCCGGAGAATTACGATCAGAAATATCGCGGCGAGGTGACTCTCGCCAATGCGCTGGCCAATTCGCTCAACACCATCGCCGCCCAACTGGTGATGGAGGTGGGCCCGCAGAATGTCATCAAGCTGGCGCGCCGGCTCGGTATCGAATCCGAAATGCAGTCGAACGCCTCGATCGCGCTCGGAACCTCGGAGGTCAGCCTTGTCGAGCTGACGTCAGCCTATGCGCCGTTCATGAATGGCGGCTTCAAGGCGACGCCGCATGTGATCCGGCGGATTTCAACGGCTGACGGCACTGTTCTTTATGAAAATACCTATGACAATCCACCCCGTGTGCTGGATCCGGCTGTTGTCAGCGAGATGAACCAGATGATGGTGGGCGTGATCGATCATGGTACCGGCAAGGCTGCCCGGCTGAAGGGCTGGCAGGCAGCCGGCAAATCGGGCACGACCCAGTCCTTCCGTGATGCTTTGTTCGTCGGCTTCACCAGCAATCTGACCACCGGGGTCTGGTTCGGCAATGATGATGGCAAGTCGATGAAGAAGGTCACCGGCGGCGGTCTTCCGGCCAAGGCCTGGCATGATTTCATGACGGCCGCCCATGAAGGCCTGTCGCCCTCGCCGGTCTTCGGCACGACCGGGATCCAGCCGACATTCGACGGCAATCAGGCCGCACCCGAAAGCGTTGGCGATGTTATCTCGGGCACGTTCGGCAAGGGGGCGGCGGATGAATTTCCGCAAGCACCCGTCGCCAACGGACAGATGGCTGGCACGCAGGATTTCGATCAGCCGGCGCAGGCGGCAAATTCCGGGCTTACACCACCAGCCGATGTCGGTGAGACCACCGGTGCGACCCGCCGCACGACCCTGTTTGACATCCTGACCGGCGGTTGAACCGCCGCCGCCATTTGGTGCTCCTGACGATGGGAGTCGTTTTCCATGTAGGACTGAGTCAATTTGAACAGCCGCTATCCCCAAGCGATGACAACGTTTTCCGGCTCGATCGGGTGATCGATCCAGACACGAATCCGAGTTTTCGTGGACGGCACGTGTGCACTGGCGAATTCGGGCTCGATAGCATCAAACAAAATAAGTTCGTTATTGGGGGTGTTCAGAATCCCGTCGAAATCAGGTTTTCTTATCCCTGTAATTTCCGTAATTGGTCCAAACGTCACATTGGTATCTCCGTCGCTCCAATAGTAAGCTGGAACGTTGATGCAGTCAGGAGAGGAAAATATTCCTTGCCTGTCCATGTGGAGAGGAATCTTCACATTGCGACGACCTGCAACATAGATACTCAGGTATTCGGGCGTGATTGTAATTTTCTTTACGGACATCAAGTATTCCCTTTCTTGAGATATCAGCCCGCCTTGTGATTTACTGCGCTCAACATCAACTCGTCATCGGGCAGCATCTCTTGGCTGCACGACTTTTGCTTATCCCCAGGCAATAACCACGTTCTCTGGCTCGATCGGGTGATCCATCCAGACTTGGATACGGGTTTTCGCGGATGGGACACGCGCAATGGCGTATTGGGGTTGGTTCGCGTCAAATAAGATAACTTCTTGATTGGGGGTGTTCAGAATCCCGTTGAAATCAGGCTCCCGTTTCTCCTCAATCTCGGAAGCTGGTCCAAACGTCACGTGCGTGTCCCCGTCGTTCCAATAGAGCGCGGGAATGAGAATGCAGTCTTTTGACGAAAGGACACCTCGCCTATCCATGTGCGTCGGAATATCGACATTTCGACGGCCTGCAACGTAAAAGCTCACATATTCCGGAGCGATCGACAGGTGCTGCACGGTCATGGTGTCAAAATCTCCTTTTCGATAAAAGTCCACCTTGTGATTGACTGCACGGCCAGCAATGCGGATAAATTCTACTTGGTTTGCCAAGCGATTGTGGCACCTGATGGTCGCCAATAAAATGACCGCGCTTGGTTCCCGATGTCTTTATACCACACCAGTGGCATCCGTAGGTACGGCCGATGCGATCGATTTCCGCCTGTTCCCTCCTGGTCAGCCGCCTGTTGGTTGCTGGCGCCGCAATCCACTCCTTAGCAAAGGGTCCGATGCCTGTCCGCGGCAGCCTCAACTGAAGTGCGCGGAGCATCGCCTCCTGTGTTACGGGTTCATTGGCTCGTATCAGCCCCTCGACCGTCTCGTAGGCTTGCGGGGTCGGCCGCCAGTTCGGGTCACGTCTTTGAACGGCGCGTAACGCTTCCTGCATCCGGCCAATACTGACCGCCAGCCGCGCTTCCTGCCCAGGCGTGACGGGCTGCCATCTGTCGAGAATGCGGACTTGTCCCGCGCCACGAGGCCCGCGGCGGTTGACGCGGATCGGCCGGCTGTCGGAACCGTCTCCGGCCCATTGCCCGCCATCGGGATTGCCGGCTGGCACCCGCGGCTGCTCGGGGCGAAAACCGGCTTTCCATTCCAGGCATAAGGTCAGCGCTCGAATTTCGACGGCCATCGCCGCCTGCCGGTAGCTGAGTTTTCGCAGGCTCAAGTCTGCCGGGTCTGTCGAAATCATTGGCCACGCCATCCGCTTTTCAATTCAGTCGGACAATTGTGCGTGGTGTAGAGGCGGCGGGGATAAATTCAGGCTGGAAAAAGCCTGCGAAACAATTATGTTCTGGTCAACCCAATGAACATGCGATGATTTTCCCGCAGCAGACGATCGCATCGACACCGCCATGCCTGCTGGACGTCCCCGCTGTTCTGGAGCGAGAACCGCAATCGCTTCAAGAGAGGATTGCTGATTTCCGTAACGGCGCGCGATGCTTCATCATAATAGGCGTTGATTTCCTCGGCTTCGTGGCGTCGTCATGCCTTGCAGTCCGAAACACTGGTCCTTATATACGCCCCATCACCGCAGTTTTCGCTGCGAATATTCCACAGACCATCCCGTTAGGGGCTGTCGCATGAATGCCTGACCGGGTTCTGACAGTCCGCTGCAAGGAGAGAACGACATGGCTAAAGTAATCGGTATCGACTTGGGAACGACCAACTCCTGCGTCTCCGTCATGGACGGCAAGGACGCGAAGGTCATTGAGAATGCGGAAGGTGCACGCACCACGCCGTCGATCGTTGCATTCAACGACGATGGCGAGCGTCTGACCGGCCAGCCGGCCAAGCGTCAGGCCGTCACCAACCCGGAAAACACGCTGTTTGCCGTCAAGCGCCTGATCGGCCGCCGTTACGACGACAAGTTCGTCGAAAAGGACAAGGCCCTCGTTCCTTACAAGATCGTCAAGGGCGACAATGGCGACGCATGGGTCGAAGCGCAGGGCAAGGGTTATTCCCCGTCGCAGATCTCCGCCATGATCCTTCAGAAGATGAAGGAAACCGCAGAATCCTATCTCGGTGAAAAGGTCACGCAGGCTGTTATCACCGTTCCGGCTTACTTCAACGACGCGCAGCGCCAGGCAACCAAGGATGCAGGCCGCATCGCCGGTCTTGAAGTGCTCCGTATTATCAACGAGCCGACCGCAGCAGCCCTCGCTTACGGCCTCGACAAGAAGGACGGCAAGACCATCGCCGTTTACGACTTGGGCGGCGGTACGTTCGATATCTCGGTTCTGGAAATCGGCGACGGCGTCTTCGAAGTGAAGTCGACCAACGGCGACACCTTCCTCGGCGGCGAAGACTTCGACATGCGTCTGGTCGAATATCTTGCAGCCGAGTTCAAGAAGGATCAGGGCATCGACCTGAAGAACGACAAGCTGGCTCTGCAGCGCCTTAAGGAAGCTGCTGAAAAGGCCAAGATCGAACTGTCGTCGTCGCAGCAGACCGAAATCAACCTGCCGTTCATCACGGCGGATGCCACCGGTCCGAAGCACCTGACGATGAAGCTGTCGCGCGCCAAGTTCGAAAGCCTGGTTGACGAGCTGGTTCAGCGCACCGTTGCACCGTGCAAGGCAGCCCTTAAGGATGCCGGCGTCACCGCAGCCGAGATCGACGAAGTCGTTCTGGTCGGCGGCATGAGCCGCATGCCGAAGGTACAGGAAATCGTCAAGCAGCTGTTCGGCAAGGAGCCGCACAAGGGCGTCAACCCGGATGAAGTGGTTGCCATGGGCGCCGCGATCCAGGCCGGCGTTCTGCAGGGCGACGTCAAGGACGTTCTGCTCCTCGACGTGACCCCGCTGTCGCTCGGCATCGAAACGCTGGGTGGCGTGTTCACCCGCCTGATCGAACGCAACACGACGATCCCGACGAAGAAGTCGCAGACCTTCTCGACGGCCGAAGACAGCCAGAATGCCGTGACCATCCGCGTCAGCCAAGGCGAGCGCGAAATGGCCCAGGACAATAAGCTGCTTGGCCAGTTCGACCTGGTCGGCATTCCACCGGCACCGCGTGGCGTTCCGCAGATCGAAGTCACCTTCGATATCGACGCCAACGGCATTGTCCAGGTTTCGGCCAAGGACAAGGGCACCGGCAAGGAGCATCAGATCCGCATCCAGGCATCGGGCGGTTTGTCCGACGCCGATATCGAGAAGATGGTCAAGGATGCCGAGGCCAATGCCGAGAGCGACAAGAAGCGCCGTGAAGGCGTCGAAGCGAAGAACCAGGCCGAAAGCCTGATTCATTCGTCGGAAAAGTCCCTGAAGGAATTCGGCGACAAGGTCACGGAAGCCGAGCGCACCGCGATCTCCGATGCGATCGCGTCTCTGAAGACCTCCGTCGAAGCCTCCGAGCCGGATGCTGAAGACATCAAGACCAAGACCCAGACGCTTCTCGAAGCTTCGATGAAGCTTGGCCAGGCGATGTACGAATCGCAGCAGACTGAAACGGCCCATGCGGATGCAGAGGCCGATGCAGCCCGCGATAGCGACATCGTCGATGCCGACTATGAAGAAGTCAAAGACGAGGACGACCGTAAGAAGTCCGCATAAGTCTTTTTCAAATATCCGTCAGATAGCCCGGAGCCGCAAAGCTCCGGGTTTTTTGTTTTCGGTTATGAACACGGCCCCACGGCGACCCGTTGAACGCCAAAGCCTTCCAGGTCACACTGCGGCAGCTGTATAGCCAGTTGAGGGGCGAAATGGAAATCTCGATTGTCGACAGGGCGTATGCGGCGCAGAATCTGGACCGGCTTGCAACGATACTCGTCCAAAGCGTCGAAGATGGCGCGGTCGTCGGATTTGTCCTGCCCTTCAGCCGCGAGCAGTCAGAGGCCTATTGGCTGAGTGTTTTCAACGCCATTGCCGAACAAGAACGATTGCTTTTCTGCGCCACGATCGACGGGCAGATCGTCGGAATGGTCCAGCTATATCTGTCCCCGGAACCGAATGCTCCGCATCGGGCGGAGATTTTCAAATTGCTCGTCCACCGTGATTTCCAGGGTAGAGGTGTCGGTACCGCGCTGATGTTGGCTGTAGAGACGGAAGCTGTACGGCTAGTGCGTTCGCTCCTTATTCTCGATACGGTTTTGGGTGGGGCCGGGGAACGGCTTTATCGCCGTTTGGGCTGGCGGGAAATCGGCGTTGTTCCTCACCATTTTGTCGATCCTCACGGGGCTGCCAAGGCATCCGTCTATTTCATGAAATTTCTTGATTGCGGCCGGGACGATGCGTGACCCAATGCCAAGAAGCCGTTCCGGTACGGAATCAAATCCGTTTCTGCCCCGAATCGATCTTGCCCAAAGGCACGGAACGAAGGTGAGAGAGCTTGATTCAATGCTTTTCCGAGAAAAAGAGGCCGAGATAGTGTATTGCCTATGGTATCCCGCTTGAAGGTTTACTAAATCCTGTTGCAAGGAAATTTGGCGACCGCCGGGCAGCCGGTTTCGACGCGCCTATTCAACAGGACATTCTGCAAGTATGAAACGTGATCTTTACGAAACGCTCGGCGTTGCGAAAACAGCAGACGAGAAGGAGCTCAAGAGCGCTTTCCGCAAACTTGCAATGAAGTATCATCCGGACAAGAACCCTGGCGATGCGGAAGCTGAAAAGACGTTCAAGGAGATCAGTCTAGCCTACGAGATGCTCAAGGACCCGCAGAAGCGGGCAGCCTATGACCGCTACGGTCACGCAGCGTTCGAACAGGGCGGCATGGGCGGCGGCGGCGCTGGCATGGGCGGTGGTGCCGGCGGGTTCTCCGATATTTTCGAAGACATCTTTGGCGAGATGATGGGCGGCGGCCGGCAGCGGCGCTCGTCTGGCGGCCGCGAGCGTGGTGCCGATCTGCGCTACAATATGGAAATCTCGCTCGAAGAGGCCTATGCCGGCAAGACGGCGCAGATCCGTGTGCCGACCTCGATCACCTGCGATGTCTGCACCGGCTCGGGTGCCAAGCCCGGCACCAAGCCGACCACCTGCGCCACCTGCCAGGGTTCCGGCCGTGTGCGTGCCGCCCAGGGCTTCTTCTCGATCGAGCGCACCTGCCCGACCTGTCAGGGCCGCGGCCAGACGATTGCCGACCCGTGTGGCAAGTGCCACGGCCAGGGCCGCATCACTGAAGAGCGTTCGCTCTCGGTCAATATCCCGGCCGGCATCGAGGACGGCACCCGTATCCGCCTGTCCGGCGAGGGTGAAGCCGGTCTGCGTGGCGGGCCTTCCGGCGATCTCTATATTTTCCTGTCGGTAAAGCCGCATGAGTTCTATCAGCGCGACGGCGCCGATCTTTATTGCAGCGTGCCGATCTCGATGACGACGGCAGCCCTTGGCGGCAAGTTCGATGTGGCGACGCTCGATGGTACCAAGTCGCGGGTTTCGGTGCCGGAAGGCACACAGGCTGGCAAGCAGTTCCGCCTGAAGGCCAAGGGGATGCCGGTGCTGCGCTCCAGCCAGATGGGTGATCTCTATATCCAGATCCAGATCGAGACGCCGCAGCAGCTGACCAAGCGCCAGCGCGAGCTGCTGAAGGAGTTCGAGGAGCTGTCGTCGAAGGAAAACAATCCGGAATCGGCGGGCTTCTTCTCCCGCATGAAGGATTTCTTCGACATCGAGTGATCGCCGCAATCGGCGACTGGCCGAACGGATAATTGGCAATATATGATAGCCGGAGGCAGCGATGCCTCCGGCTTTTTTGTCTGCGGCCAGTCCTGCAGCCACGCTGTATCCCAACGCGAAAGGTGCGCCATGACCTACGAACTCTATTATTGGGACGGCATCCCCGGCCGGGGTGAGTTCGTTCGTCTGGCGCTGGAACAGGCGGGTGCGGACTACATCGATGTCGCCCGCAATGACGGCGGCATGGCACGGATGATGGCGATGATGAAGACCAGGACGGCGGGCGTTACGCCGCTTGCCCCGCCTTTCCTGAAGGATGGAGACCTCGTCATCTCCCACGCCGCCAATATCCTGCTTTATTTGGGTAATCGGCTGGCTCTCGCGCCCGAAGACGAGGCTGGGCGGATAACCGCGCATGGGCTGCAACTCAGCATCACGGATTTCGTCGCTGAAATCCACGACGTCCATCATCCGATCGGCGTGTCGCTCTATTACGAGGACCAGAAGGACGAGGCGCTGCGTCGCGCCGGGAATTTTCGCGAAGAACGGCTACCGAAATTCCTTGGCTATTTCGAAGGGCAGCTGGCGAAGAACAGCCAAGGGCAGGTACATGCCTTGGGCGAAACACTGACCTATGTCGATCTGTCGCTGTTCCACCTCATCGAGGGGCTGCGTTATGCTTTTCCAGCCGCGATGACGGCGGTAGAGCCGGACTTTCCGCTCCTTGTTACGCTGAATGCGCAGGTTCGCGAGTTATCGCGGATCAAGGCCTATCTGACCTCGGAACGGCGGCTTGCCTTCAACGAACAGGGCATCTTCCGCTATTATCCGGAGCTCGACCGGCGTTAAAGCCGCTTACTCCATCACCGCGCTGTGGTCGATTGCCGGCGGAGCCTTCGGCTTGCGCAGCAGGAAGACCAGCGGCATCACCGCCAGCGACATGATCATCAGCAGCTTGAAGTCGTCCATATAGGCGATGATCGTCGCCTGCAGCGTGACGATATTGTCGAGCGAAGCACGCCCGACGGCAGTCATCGGATCGAACCCCGCAGCCGCCGGTGCCTGGAAGGCATGGTTGAACGGGGTGACATAAGCAGCGATCGAAGCATGATTGATCTGGGTGTTTTCAATCAGCAACGCGGAGACGACAGCGATGCCGACACTGGAGCCGATATTGCGGGAGAGATTGTAGAGCCCGGTGCCATCGCCACGCATTTCGGCCGGCAGCGTCGCAAAGGCGATCGTCGTCAGCGGCACGAACAGAAAGCCGAGCCCGGCGCCCTGAATGAAGCCGACGGAGATGATCGTCCACTGCGAGACATCCGGCGTCCAGCCGATCATGTCGTACATCGCCCAGGCGGTGATCGCCAATCCGGTGAACAGCAGGATGCGCGTATCGACCTTGCCGATCAGGCGGCCGACGACGAACATGCAGACCATCGTTCCGAGCCCGCGCGGCCCCATGACGATGCCGGCGGTGACGACGGGATAGCCCATCAGCGATTGCAGATAGGGCGTCATCAGCGCCAGCGAGGCCAGATAGGTGACGCCGACGACGAAGATGAACAGCATGCTGACGGCAAAGTTCTGGTCGAGGAAAAGGCGCGGATTGATGAAGGATTTTTCCGTCGTCAGCGTATGGATCACCAGCAGATAAAACGCACTGGCGCAGACGATGGCTTCGATCAGGATTTCGCCCGAAGAAAACCAGTCGAGCTGGCCGCCGCGATCGAGGAAAAGCTGCAGCGAGGCGATGCCGAGGCTAAGCATGCCGAAGCCGAACCAGTCGAGTTTCGCCTGCGTGTCCAGCCTGGTTTCCTTGACGAAGATGCTGATGCCGGCAAAGGCCAGCGCACCGATCGGCACGTTGATGTAGAACACCCAGCGCCAGCTGATATTTTCCGTCAGCCAGCCGCCAATGACCGGGCCGAGCACCGGGCCGACCATCACCGAGACGCCAAACAGCGCCATCGCCGATCCGCGTTCCTCGACCGAATAGATGTCAAGCAGGATGCCCTGCGACAGGGGAACGAGCGCTGCGCCGAACAGGCCTTGCAGCAGGCGGAAACCGACGATCTGCGGCAGCGATTGGGCGAGGCCGCAAAGCACCGAAGCCGCGACGAAGCCGACGATCGCCACCAGCAGAACCCGCTTGCGGCCGAACTTCGCCGCCAGAAACCCGGACGGCGGCGTCATGATCGCGGCGGCGACTATGTAGGAAGTCAGCACCCAGTTGATCTGGTCCGCGCTCGCCGCCACGCTGCCCTGAATGTAGGGCAGCGCCACATTGGCGATGGTCGTGTCCAGCGCCTGCATGATTACCGCAAGGATGATGCAGGCGGTGATGGCGCCGCGATTGGCGACGGGCGTCGTGGCGGCAGAGGCTATGCTGCTCATGGCCGTTACTCTTGGGCGTGGGCGGTCGAATGGCCGAGAAGTTTCTGGATCATGTCCGGCATTCCGCGCGCACGGCCGGTATCGACGGCAACCAGCGTGCTCATGCCGACACGCAGCGGCGGCTTGCCGGCGGTGTCGTCGATCGTCACCCGCATCGGAATGCGCTGCACCACCTTTACCCAGTTGCCGGACGTATTCTGTGCCGGCAGCAGCGCGAAGCTGGCGCCGGAAGCCGGGCTGACGCTGGCGACCTTGCCCTTCCATTCGATCCCCGGATAGGTATCGACGGTGATGGTCACCGGCTGGCCCGGCTTCACATAGGTAAGCTCGGTTTCCTTCGGATTGGCCGCGATCCACATGTTCTTGGTCGAGACCAGCGAGAAGGCCTGCTGTGCTGCATCCAGATAGCTGCCGGGTTGCAGCGCGTTGACATTGGTGACGACGCCGTCAACGGTGCCCGCACCGTCGTGTCGTCCAACTGGCGTTGTGCGTCGTCCACGGCCGATTTGGCTTCGAGATAGAGCGGGTTTCGCTCAATCGGCTGATTGGCATCGCCGCCCAGCTGGGCCAGCGTCGTTGCGGCCTGGGCCTTGGCAACCGTCACCTTCTGCTTGGCGGCGTCGAGATCGTGCTTGGCCTGGTCATAGGTTGCATGCGACGCGGCAGCATTGGTGATCAGGGTCGGCTGCCGGTCGAAAGCGGTCTGGTAATAGGGAATGTCGGCCTCGACCTGGGCAATCTGCGCCAGCGTCTGGGCGTAGCTCGCCTTGAGGTTCAAAAGTTCGTTGCGGGAGGCGGCGAGCTTGGCCTCAGCCCCTTCCAAGGCGATGCGGAACGAATCCGGCTTCAACTGGAATAGAACCTGTCCGGCCTTGACCGTTTCATTCTCGTGCACATTGACGGTGGCAACGGTACCGGCAACATCGGTCGAAACGCCGACCATGTCCGCCTGCAGATAGGCGTTGTCGGTTTCCATAATCTGGCCGCCGGTCACATAGAAGTAGCCGCCGGCAATCAGCGCGATCGGCAGCAGTGCAAACAGGATCGGCCGCTTCAGGCTGCGGCGGCGGCGAACGATGCCGGCGGCAGGGGCAGGATCGGCAGATGCCGGAGGTGCGGTGTTGATCTTTGCTTCGGCTGTCACAGCTTCGGACGTTTCAGGGGCGGTGATATTGGCATTGGCGGGTACGCGGAGGGAGTCAGCCATGGTGGGTTTCTTTATCGGCCGGCGCGCGGCAGGCCTGCAGGAGGTTGGATTTCATCAGGTCGAGAATGGTGACGAGTTTTTCACGGTCCTCATCGGGAATGTCTTGCAAGGCTTCGGAACGCGTTGCGTCGCCGATGGCGCGCATATCGGACAAAAGCCCCCTTGCCAGTTCGGTTGTGTAGAGAAGCGAGATGCGTCGGTCGGTCTCGTGGCGTCGCCGTTCGATGAAGCCGCGCTCGGCAAGCTTGTCGAGCACCCGCATCAGGGTAATCGGTTCGATTTCCAGGAGTTCGGCAAGACCGCTCTGATGGATGCCTTCGTTGCGTGCCAAATAGGCGATCGTCTGCCATTGCGAGCGTGTCAGGCCCATGTGTTTCGCGCGTTGCTCGAAGCGCTTGCGCAGCAGGCGGGCTACGTCGTGAAGCAGAAAACCCAGGGTAGGGGTGAGGTTCATGGATTGAGTGCCATATCATTAGCATGCATAAGATAAGCAATCTTATTTGAGTATTCGCACCTGCGCAATCAGGCATGTGTGCGCTGCGGTAATTTTTCTGCCACATCTCGGTGATCTGCGGCGCCATGGCCTCGGACGTGACGCTAACCGATGTTCCGCCTTGCCATCGGCGTCCTCTCGGCTTAGCTCTCACCCCAACGCAAACCGGATTCCCCATGCCGCACAAGGTTTCTCTTTCCCGTCTGAAGCTCAGTGATTTTCGCAATTATGCGGGACTATCGCTCGATCTCGACACCCGCCATGTGGTGCTGACCGGCGAGAACGGTGCGGGCAAGACCAATTTGATGGAAGCCGTTTCCTTCCTGTCGCCGGGGCGCGGGCTGCGCCGTGCCGCCTATGCCGATGTGGCGCGGGTCGGAGCAGAGACGGGCTTCTCGGTGTTTGCAGAGCTTGAGGGCATGGACGGCCCGGTTGAGATCGGTACGGGCACTGCAGGCACCGACGAAGGCCAGACACGCCGCCTTCGGTTGAACGGGACGACGGTCAAGACGGTCGATGAACTTCTCGATCATTTGCGCGTGCTCTGGCTGACACCGGCCATGGACGGCCTGTTCACCGGCGGCTCTGGTGACCGCCGCCGCTTTCTCGACCGGCTTGTGCTGTCGCTCGATCCGGAACACGGCCGCCGCGCCACCGATTACGAGCGCGCCATGCGCAGCCGCAACAAGCTTTTGTCGGAAGGGCGCCCGGATCCGGTCTGGTTGACGGGCCTTGAGCGCCAGATGGCAGAGCTTGGCATCTCGATGGCCCTAGCGCGGCAGGAAATGCTCGGTCTTTTGGCGGGGCTGGTGGATCGCAATCATGAAGGCGGCGTGTTCCCGGCCGCTGACCTGGCGCTCTCCGGTTTTCTCGACGGCGAATGGCATCGCCCGGCCTTCGATCTGGAAGAGCAATATCTGGAAATGATGAGGGCTGGCCGATACCGCGACGCCGCCGCAGGCCGCACGCTCGATGGCCCCCACCGCAGCGATCTGTTGATCCGTCACCGTGCCAAAAACATGGAAGCCGCGCGGTGCTCGACCGGCGAACAGAAAGCGCTTCTCGTTGGCCTGATCCTCGCCCATGCCCGCCTGGTCGGCAATATGACCGGCCATTCGCCGGTATTGCTGCTCGATGAGATCGCCGCCCATCTCGACGAAGGCAGGCGGGCGGCGCTGTTCGATCTTGTCGACGATCTCGGCGGCCAGGCGTTCATGACCGGCACCGACCAGTCGATGTTTTCAGCCCTTGGCGACCGTGCGCGTTATCTCACCGTTGCCAACGGCACCGTTTCCGGGTGAGAGTTCGATATCATGAGCAAACAACCTCTGAATGCCGAAGAAATCCAGCGCTATGCCCGCCACATCATCCTGCCGGAAATCGGTGGGGCCGGGCAGCAGGCGCTGAAGGCGGCTCGGGTGCTGGTCATCGGTGCCGGTGGCCTTGGTGCGCCGGTCCTGCAATATCTCGCCGGCGCCGGTGTCGGCACGCTGGGCATCGTCGATGACGATACTGTTTCGCTGTCGAACCTGCAGCGTCAGGTCATCCATGGCACCCCCGATATCGGCCGTACCAAAGCTGACAGCGCCACGGATGCACTCCAGCGGATCAATCCGCATGTGGATGTAATTCGGCATGTGGAGCGGCTGGAGGCGGCCAATGCTGACACCTTGTTTTCCGCCTATGACATTGTTGTCGATGGCTCCGACAATTTCACCACCCGCTATCTCGCCGCCGATACGGCGGAGCGTCTGGAAATCACCTTGGTGACGGCCGCCGTCGGCCGCTTCGATGGGGCGCTGACTGTTCTCCAGCCGTGGAAGAAGGCGGCCGATGGCCGCCAGAATCCGGGCTATCGCGATCTCTTTCCCGAACCGCCGCCGCCGGGTGTCGTGCCCTCCTGCGCCGAAGCCGGTATCGTTGGCGCGTTGACCGGCGTTATCGGTACATTGCAGGCTATGGAAGGCATCAAGGTCATCACCGGCGCTGGTGAGCCACTCATTGGCCGCCTGCTGATGTATGACGGGCTCGCCGCACGGTTCGAGACCATCAAATACAGCCGGAGAACGCGGTGAACCTCGTCCCGATCGATGAAACGTTCGGCAATTGGGACGCGCTTCTGGCGCTCATCCTTGCCTCCTTCACCTATATGCAGCCCCGCATCGATCCGCCATCGTCTGCACTGCTGCTGACCCTACCGTTGCTGATGGAAAAGGCGCGGGTTGAGAAAGCCTATGCAGCTATCGAGAACGGTCAATTGCTGGGCTGTATCTTCTGCAAGCCGGAACCGCCGGATTGTCTCTATATCGGCAAGCTTGCCGTTGCTCCGGATGCGCAGGGTAAGGGTATAGGGCGGCTATTGTTGCAGGCGGCCGAAGCCTACGCTGTCGCATGCGGACTGCCCTGCCTGCGCCTCGAAATGCGAATCGAGCTTACGGAAAACCACCTTGTCTTCGCGAAGTGGGGCTTTGTCCGCACTGCGGAAGGCTGCCATCCCGGTTTTTCCCGTCCGACCTTCGTCGAGATGCGGAAGACGCTCTGAGGGATCAATCGCGGCCGGGCAGGACACGATCCGGGGGGCGGTGGCCGTCAAAGAAGGTGCGGATATTGATCACCACCTTGTCGCCCATGTCGATGCGGCCCTCAAGCGTTGCCGAACTCATGTGCGGCAAGAGCACCACCTTGCCTTCGCTGGCAAGCTTGACGAGCTTCGGGTTGACGGCCGGTTCGTTCTCGAACACGTCGAGCCCGGCGCCGGCAATCTTGCCTTCACGCAGGCATTTGATCAGCGCGACTTCATCGACGATGCTGCCGCGGGCCGTATTGACGATGTAGCTGGTCGGCTGCATCAGCGCCAGCCGTCGTGCCGAAAGCAGGTGGTAGGTCGCTGGTGTCGACGGACAATTGACCGAAACGATATCGACGCGGGCGAGCATCTGGTCGAGGCTATCCCAATAGGTCGCCTCCAGTTTTTCCTCGGTCTCGGTGCTGACGCGATGGCGATTGTGGTAATGGATCGACAACCCGAAAGCCTTGGCGCGTCGAGCGACGGCAGTGCCGATCCGGCCCATGCCGACAATGCCGATGCGCTTGCCGGAAATACGGCGCCCGAGCATCCAGGTCGGTGACCAGCCGGCCCATTCGCCCTTGCGGTCGGTCAGGATATTGGCCCCTTCCGTCAGCCGGCGCGGAACGGCGAGAATGAGTGCCAGCGTCATGTCGGCGGTATCTTCGGTCAACACGTTTGGCGTGTTGGTCACGGTTATGCCATGGCGCGCGGCGGCATCGACATCGATATGGTCGACGCCGTTGGAAAAGCTGGCGATTAGTTTCAGCTGCGGTCCGGCCTGTTCGATCAGTGCGGCGTCAATCCGGTCGGTAAGGGTCGGAACGAGGACATCTGCCCGCTTCACGGCTGCCACCAGTTCGGGCTGCGTGCGCGGCGTGTCGTCGATGTTGAGCTCAGCGTCGAACAGTTCGCGCATGCGCGTCTCGACGACATCGGGCAGTTTGCGGGTGATGTAGACCTTGGGTTTTTTCTTCGCGGTCATTGCTGCCTGCTTCGCCTTGTTGACGGGTTTTTAACCAAGATGAGTGATCGTTCTCCCTGCAGTTCCATTTTCTACCAGACCCGGTGGGGAAGACAAACAAAACTCGAGATGTTCCCAGACGATTTGCTTGTCTTCGACGGGTTCGGTCAGAGATTTAGCTGCAAGCTTCTGAATTTTTTTGGAAAATGGATTTTGTCATGCGTCAGTTCCTTTCCAGGCTCGCTTTCGCCACCGCAGTCACCTTGTCACTCGTCGCAATCGAGGCAGCACCGGCTTTTGCCCAGGCGGCCAAGGGTGCCAGCGGGCTGCCATTGCCCCGCTTCGTCAGCCTGAAATCCAAGAGCGTCAATCTTCGCGTTGGCCCGAGTGTCGATTATGCCGTTGCCTGGCGTTATCTCAAGTCGGGTGTGCCGGTCGAAGTGACCCAGGAATATGACAATTGGCGCAAGATCCGCGATGCCGATGGCACCGAGGGCTGGGTCAACCAGGCGCTGCTGTCCGGCGACCGGACGGCCGTTGCTGCCCCATGGATGCGTGGCAAGGGCGAGGGCGTCTTCGTCAACATGCGGCGCGACCCGCAATCGGGCGGCGCCATCGTCGCACGGATTGAGCCGGGCGTCGTCGTTCATGTCGGCGAGTGCAACGGCGAATGGTGCCGCGCCGAAGCGCAAGGCACCGATGGCTGGATTTCTCAGGGCGAAATCTGGGGCGCGTATCCGGGCGAAGCCTTCAAGTAGGGATTGCGCGACGGCAAACCGGTCAGAGCAGACCGGCTTGCTTAGCGGCTGCAGACAGCGAGATCATCGGGCGCGGGCCGATCTGCTCGATGACGATGCCAGCCGCAAGGCTGCCGAGCTTGCCGCAATCGGCCAATGACCGTCCCGTCGTATAACCATGCAGGAAACCGGCGGCGTAGAGATCGCCCGCACCTGTCGTATCGACAACGCGGTTGACCGTCGTCGCCTCGACTTTGACCCGCTCGTCACCCTTGACGATGATCGAGCCTTCCTCGCTCAACGTTACTGCGGCCAGCTTGCAATCTTTCGAGATCATCGACAGCGCCTGCTCGAAGTCTTCCGTCTCGTATAGCGCCAAGGCCTCGGCGCGGTTTGCAAAGACGATGTCGACGGTGCCGGAGCGCATCAGGTCGAGGAATTCTGCCCGGTAGCGATGGACGCAGAAGCTGTCGGACAGCGTCATCGCAACTTCACGGCCGTTCTCATGGGCAATGCGGGCGCATTCGCGGATGGCGTCCTTGGCGAGCGGCGGGTCCCACAGATAGCCTTCGAAATAGGTGACGGCCGCGTCTGCAACCACCGACGGCTCGACATCATCTGGTCCGAGTTCGACGCAGGCGCCAAGATAGGTGTTCATCGAGCGCTCGCCGTCCTCGGTGACGAAGATCATCGAGCGGGCGGTCGGCGGAAGATCATCGAGCGGCTTTGTCTCGAAATGCACACCTTGGGCACGGATGTCATGGGTGAAGATCTCGCCCAGCTGGTCGTTGGCCACCTTGCCGAAATAGGCGGCCCGGCCGCCGAGATTGGCAATGCCCGCAGCGGTATTGCCGGCGCTGCCACCGGACGCTTCGAGTGCCGGTCCCATGCGCGAATAGAGCAGTTCTGCCCTGTCGGCATCGATCAGGTTCATCGCGCTCTTGATGATGCCGTTGTGGACCAGGAATGCGTCGTCGCAGCGCGCAATGATATCCACAATCGCATTGCCGATCGTGAGCACGTCGAATTTTGTCATCCGGAACCGCCTGGAATGTTTGTGTCAGTCGGTGTCCGGTAATAGCGGATTTCCAGCAGTTTGGAAGTGGAAAGCGAAAAAGAGCGTCTACACGGAAATTTTACTTGATATAGGAAACGATCGTTTCCTATATGGCCTGCATGGAAACCAATGCAGAAACACCACAGGACCAACGCCCGCGCGGTCGCCCCCGGGAGTTCGACACAGATGCGGCCCTGGAGCACGCCATCGATGTTTTCTCGGTTCGCGGTTACCACGGCACGTCCATCAGCGATCTTTCGGATGCGATGCAGTTGACGCCCGGCAGCATCTACAAGGCCTTCAAGGACAAGCGCGGCATCCTGCTCGCTGCGTTCGACCGCTACCGTGTTTTGCGCAACACGAAGCTCATGGCGGCGATTACGCCCATTCCGCTCGGCCGCGACAAGATCAAAGCCGCGCTGCAGTTTTATGCCGAGGCAGCACATGGCGAGCTCGGCCAGCGTGGTTGTCTCGTCGTTGCGACTGCGGCGGAACTGGCCGCATCGGATCCGGTTGCTGCAGAGCGCGTCGATGTCGCCCACGCCAGCAACGAAGCGATCATGAAGAATTGCATTCTGCTGGGCCAGTCGGATGGATCCGTATCCACCAGTGTCGATGCCGGGGATACCGCCCGCGCGCTGCTTTGCCTGCTGCAGGGCATGCGCATCGTCGGGAAAACCGGCCGCAGCCGCCCTGAGATGATGGCGGTTACCGATGTGGCGATGAAGCTGTTGGGCTGACCGTTTTTGATTTTTTGAATTTGGACTTTGGAGACGACCGTGACCAGTATCGCATGCCGGGGTGAAATTGTTTCAGAACCCAAAACCCCAGAACCCAAAACTTCCGAATCCAAGGCTCAAGAATCCAAAGCCATGTCATCGTCGATGATGTTCCTTCTGGCCGCTTCCTGCGGCCTGATCGCTGCCAACCTCTATTACGCGCAGCCTTTGATTGGCCCGATCAGCGCGTCGCTGGGTCTTTCTCCCGGAGCGGCAGGATTGATTGTGACGCTGACGCAGATCGGTTATGGCCTCGGCCTTCTGCTGATCGTGCCCCTGGGCGATCTCTTCGAAAATCGCAAGCTGATCCTTTCGGTGATGGCGCTGGGAACAGTTGCGGTGATCGGCGCCGGGCTCGCCTCGACGCCGCTACCGTTTTTGGCCTCGGCGTTTTTCATCGGGCTAGGCTCCGTCGCCATCCAGATCATCGTGCCTTATGCGGCGCATATGGCACCGGAGGCGCATCGCGGACAGGCTGTCGGCAATGTCATGAGCGGCCTGATGGTCGGCATCATGCTGGCGCGTCCGGCCTCGAGCTTCATTGCCGAGTTCCTGCCCTGGCATATGGTCTTCTTCATCTCGGCAGCAGTGCTGGTCATTCTGGCCGCAGTGCTGGCGCGCTCCCTGCCGCCGCGCATTCCGCAGACGGGATTGAGCTACGGCGCGCTGCTGGCTTCGATGGGGAGGTTGGTCGCAACCACGCCGATGCTGCGCCGCCGCTCGCTGTATCACGCCTTCATGTTCGCTGCCTTCAGCCTGTTCTGGACGACAACGCCGTTGCTGCTGTCCGGGCCGGAATTCGGCCTGTCGCAGGGGCAGATCGCGCTGTTCGCGTTGGCCGGTGCCGCGGGTGCCATCGCCGCACCCATTAGCGGGCGTCTTGCAGACAAGGGCTGGAGTTTTCCGGCAACGCGCCTGTCGATGATTTCCGTCGCGGCAGCCTTCATCATCACCCATATCGCGCCGGCCGGGTCACTGTGGGCACTCGGCCTTCTCACCTTCGCCGCCATCCTCCTGGATTTTGGCGTCGTGACCAATCTGGTTATGGGCCAGCGCGCCATCTTCATGCTCGGCGCGGAGTATCGCAGCCGCCTGAATGGGCTATATATGGCGACGTTCTTTGCCGGCGGCGCCGTAGGGTCGGCACTCGGCGGCTGGCTTTACGCGCAAGGCGGCTGGTGGGCCACCTCGATGCTCGGCCTGGCACTGCCGATCGCGGCACTCCTCTATTCGCTGACGGAACGCAGGCCGGTTTCGGCCTGAGTGCGATCAGGCCGGCAGGATGGACGCATCATACAGGGCCGCAAATTCCGCCGTTGGCGGGATCGGCTTGATCACGTCGATCAACACACCGTTCGGATCGGCGGTGATGAAATGCCGCTGGCCGAAATCCTCATCGCGCAGCGTTAGGAGGATCGGCAGGCCTGAGGCCTGGAATTGCGCATAGACTGCATCCGGATCCTCGACCTCGAAATTGAGCAGAAGCCCACAAACGGTCCCGCGTCCACTTTCCGGGATTGTCTCGTGACTGCCGTCGAGAATGGCCAGCGTCACATGCTCGTTCTCAGTTGATTGCAGGTGCATATACCAGTCAGCCGTAAACAGCGCTTTGAAGCCGAAATGCCGGATATAGAATTCGGCCGTGCCCTGAACGTCGCCGGTCATGATGACGGGATAGTAGCTGGTGATTTTCATGGCTTTTCCTCCGTGCGAAATTATCATACATTCTGCATGTTTTTGTAAATAACATACATGCAGATTGTATGTAAAGGTGGAAAATGCGACGCAGCAACAAGGATCGGACCGATAGCATGCGCCTCGCCCTGATGGCGGCGGCGCGCGGGCTATTCGTCGAAAAAGGCTATGCCGATACGGCGACCCCTGAGATCGCCAGCGCCGCTGGCGTGACGCGCGGCGCGCTCTATCATCATTTCGAGGATAAGAAGGCGTTGTTTGCGGCCGTCGTCGCTGACGAAGCCCGCCAGGTAGGCGTCGAGATCGAGGCTAAAGCCGCCGGATCCAGCAACGCCCGCGAAGCTCTGCTGGACGGCGCACGTGGCTATTTCGATGCAATGGCTGTGCCCGGCCGCACACGCCTTCTGCTGCTTGAAGGCCCCGCCATTCTCGGACTTCACAGTCTGCAGGGCATAGACGCTGAGCATGCGGAGGGGAGCTTGAAGGCTGGCCTCGCAAATCTGTTTGCAGCAACCGGCAAGGACCCCGCATTGCTGGGCGCATTTGCTCAGCTTTTCTCCGCTGCCTTCGACCGCGCAGCGCTGGCGATCGAGGCCGGCGGCAGGCGTGATGATTATGAGGCGGCGATCGCCGCCCTGATTGACGGCATTTCCGTCAGATGATCTGCGCCGGCAGCTCGACCAGCGGTGCCGGCATTTCGCTGGTCTTTTCGGCCGCCTTGCAGATATCGGCAATGACGCAGCGCTGGCATTCCGGCTTGCGCGCCTTGCAGCAATAGCGCCCGTGCAGGATCAGCCAGTGATGGGCATGGTAGAGATAGTGACCGGGGATGATCTGCATCAGCTGGTGTTCGATCTCGTTCGGGGTCTTCCCCGGTGCCAGACAGAGCCGGTTGGCGATGCGGAAAATATGCGTATCGACCGCCATCGTCGCCTGGCCGAACGCCATGGAGAGCACCACATTGGCGGTCTTGCGGCCAACGCCGGGCAAGGTGATCAGTTCCTCGCGGGTGCGCGGCACTTCGCCGCCGAATTCGGCGATCAGTTTTTCGCTGAGCGCTATGACGTTCTTGGCCTTGTTGCGGTAAAGCCCGATAGACTTGATATGTTCGCGAACCTGCTCCTCGCCGAGCTCAACCATCTTTTCCGGCGTGTCGGCAATGGCGAAAAGCGCCCGCGTCGCCTTGTTGACGCCGGCATCCGTCGCCTGCGCCGACAGTGCCACCGCAACAACCAGCGTGAACGGATTGACGTGTTCCAGCTCGCCCTTCGGCTCGGGCCGCTGGATCGAGAAACGGCGGAAAATCTCCTCGATCTCTTCCCTGCTGTAGATCGTCTTCGGCTTTATCGTGGCGCGGCCGGTTGTCGCGGATTTTGTTTTCGCCGGCTTGACCGCTGATTTTGGTTTCACGTTTTTCATGATGCATCTATAGTCATTCGCCATGAATGATGGCAACGCCGAGATGTCGAGTGAGGAGCAGCCGGTTTTCGCCGCCGAGCTGACACCCTACCGTTCGCTCGGAATAAAGGGTTTCAAGGTTTTCCTGTTCATCGCTGCCCTGATGAGCCTCGTCCATATCTTCGTTTTCGTCGTCATCGGAGCCTGGCCGATCGTCTTTTTCTTCGGGCTGGATTTCCTGCTGCTGTTCGGTGCGTTCTGGCTGAATTATCGCTCCGCCCGCGCCCGCGAGGAAATCCGCATTTCGCGCACCGATGTTTCCGTGCGCAAGTTCAACCCGGCCGGCCGGATGACCGAGCACCGGTTCAACCCTTTCTGGACGCGGTTCAACATTTCCCGTCATCAAGAGATAGGCATCGTCTCGATGCAGCTCAGCGACCGGCAGCGCACCACCGATATCGGCTCTTCCCTCAACCGCGATGACCGCGAGACATTCGCCGCCGCCTTTTCCGGTGCCTTGGCGACGGTGAAACGCCGATAGAACAAGAATCGGGTGGCGATGACCCGCTTCGAGTGTTTATCTCTGGTCTTAAGGAGATACGCTGATGGATACCAAGACATCGATTCCCACCGACATCACGCCGCACGGCAGCGATTACGAGACCGTCAGCCGCGTCGTCGAACTGTTGACCGAGAATTATCGCGATCAGCCGTCTCTCGACGCCATTGCCAGTGATCTCGGTCAGTCGCCGACGCAGCTTCAGAAGACCTTTACCCGCTGGGCCGGGCTGTCGCCAAAGGCGTTTCTCCAGGCCGTGACGCTTGACCATGCCAAGCGCCTGCTGCGCCAGGAAGAATTGCCGCTTTTGGAGACCAGTTTCGAACTCGGCCTCTCAGGGCCTTCGCGTCTGCATGATCTGTTCGTCACCCACGAGGCGATGTCGCCGGGCGAGTGGAAGCAACGCGGCGGCGGGTTGACGATTCGATATGGTTTCCATCCCTGCCCATTCGGCGTGGCGCTGGTGATGGTTACCGATCGCGGCTTGGCCGGTCTGGCTTTCAACGATGCCGGCGATGAAAAAGCCAGCTTCGAGGATATGGCCAGCCGCTGGCCGAATGCCCAGTTTATCGAGGACAGCGCATCAACCGCCGGCTACGCGGCTCGTATTTTCGATGCCAGGGAATGGAGCGCGCAAGAGCCGTTGCGCGTCGTGCTGATCGGCTCCGATTTCCAGATCCGCGTCTGGGAATCGCTGTTGAAGATCCCGATGGGCAAGGCGGTCACCTATTCCGACATTGCCTGCGATATCGGCCAGCCCACCGCCTCGCGCGCTGTCGGTGCCGCCGTCGGCCGCAACCCGATCTCGTTCGTCGTTCCCTGCCATCGGGCACTCGGCAAGAGCGGTGCCTTGACCGGCTATCACTGGGGCCTCACCCGCAAGCGGGCGATGCTCGGCTGGGAGGCCGGCAAGGTCTGACAGGAAAGGGGCCGCTTGCGCGGCCCTTTTCATTGAGTTCGATCCATCAGGACGCTCAATGCGCGCCGGACATATCGCCAAGCACTTCCTTGGAAGCGACGGTGGAATCGGCCTTCAGCTTGTAGACCATCGGCACGCCGGTCGCGAGGTTGACCGAGAGGATCTGTTCGCGGTCAAGCCGGTCGAGAACCATCAGTAGCGAGCGCAGCGAATTGCCGTGCGCGGCAACGAGAACTTTTTCTCCGGCCAGCACGCGCGGCAGGATGTCGGTCATGTAATAGGGCCAGACGCGGGCGCCGGTGTCCTTCAGGCTTTCGCCACCTGGCGGCGGTACGTCGTAGGAGCGGCGCCAGATATGCACCTGCTCTTCGCCCCACTTGGCGCGGGCGTCGTCCTTGTTGAGACCGGACAGATCGCCGTAGTCGCGCTCGTTCAGCGCCTGGTCCTTGATGGTTTCCAGATCGGGCTGGCCGAGATTGTCGAGGATGAGCTTCAGCGTATGCTGCGCGCGCGTCAGCACCGATGTGAAGGCGACGTCGAACTTGATGCCGTAATCTGCCAGCGCCTTTCCGCCGGCATTGGCTTCCTCGATGCCAAGCGGCGTCAGGTCGGGGTCCTTCCAGCCGGTAAACAAGTTCTTCAGGTTCCAGTCGCTCTGGCCGTGACGCACAAGGACGAGGGTGCCGCTCATAGAAGTTCCTCCGGGGAGTTTTAGGGGTCAGGACAGCCCGAGCACGTCGAGCATGGAATAGAAGCCGGGTTTCTGGTTGCGTGCCCAGAGTGCAGCGGTAATGGCGCCCCGGGCAAAGATTGCCCGGTCGGTCGCCGAATGGGACAATGTCACCTGCTCGCCTTCGCCTGCAAGGATGACGGAATGCTCGCCGATGACGGAGCCGCCGCGCAATGTGGCAAAGCCGATGGCGCCAGTGACACGTGCGCCGGTATGGCCGTCGCGCACCCGCACCGAATGTTCGGCAAGGTCGATCTCGCGGCCTCTGGCGGCTGCTTCGCCAAGCAGCAGTGCCGTTCCGGACGGCGCGTCGACCTTGTGCTTGTGGTGCATTTCGAGGATTTCGATGTCCCAGTTTTCCGGCCCAAGCGCGCGGGCCGCCTGCTGTGTCAGCACGCCGAGGAGGTTGACGCCGAGGCTCATATTGCCGGATTTGACGATCCGGGCATGCCGCCCGGCCGCCTTGAATTTTTCCTCATCGTCCAATGAGCAACCGGTCGTGCCGATGACATGGACGATGCGGGCCTGCGCCGCGAGGCCGGCAAAATCCACCGAGGAGGCAGGCGCGGTGAAATCGAGCACGCCTTCCGCCTCGACAAAGGCTTCGAGCGGTTTGTCGGTGACGATGACACCGGTCGATCCAAGCCCGGCAATCTCGCCGGCATCGCGGCCGATGAAGGCCGAACCCGGCCGTTCGACGGCGGCAAAGACGGTCGCGCCCGGCATGGCATGGATGGTGCGGATCAGCGTCTGGCCCATCCGGCCTGCGGCACCGACCACCACGAGTTTCATGTCTGTCCCGCTCATGCCTGCCTCATTTTCCTCAGATCAGTGTTTCGGCATCCGCGACCGGTTCTGACTCCGCCGTGCCTTGCAGATTGTGAAGGCGAGCGTAAAGGCCGTCACTGCGCTGCGCAAGCGCCTCATGCGTGCCTTCCTCGGCAACGATCCCGTCCTTCATGACGATGATCTTGTCGGCATTGACGACGGTGGACAGGCGGTGAGCGATGACCACCACGGTGCGGCCGCTCATGGCGTGATCGAGCGCCTTCTGGACGGCTGCTTCCGATTCGGTATCCAGTGCAGAAGTTGCCTCGTCGAGAAGCAAAATGGGCGCATTGCGCACCAATGCGCGGGCGATGGACAGCCGCTGGCGCTGGCCACCGGAAAGGGTCACACCGTTTTCGCCGACTGCGGTGTCGTATCCTTGCGGCTGTGTGCGGATGAAGTCATGCGCATAGGCCAGTTTCGCAGCCTCCTCGACTTCTGCATCCGTGGCGGTGGGGCGGCCATAGCGGATATTGTCGCGGATCGATCCTTCGAACAGATAAGGCTGCTGCGAGACATAGGCGAGGCCGTTGCGCAGCGACTGCTTGGTGACATGGGCGATGTCCTGTCCGTCGATCAGGATCTCGCCGCCGGAAGGGTCGTAGAACCGCGGAATGAGGCTGATGACGGTCGATTTGCCGGCACCGGATGGCCCGACAAGCGCCGTCGTCTTGCCGCCTTCTGCGATGAAGCTGACACCCTTGAGGATATCGTCGCCCTGGTTGTAGGAGAACCGGACGTTCCTGAATTCGATAGCGGCTGCTCCGAGCGTCAGGTCGCGAGCGTCCGGCAGGTCGCGTTGATGCGGGACCATATCGAGAATTTCGTAGATCATCCGGGCATTGACGACGGCGCGCTCCAGTGAAACCTGTAGCCGCGCCAGGCGGCGGGCCGGATCATAGGCCATCAGCAGCGCCGTCATGAAGGCAAAGAAAGCCCCTGGCTGGACGCCATCGTAGATCGCCCGGAAGGCGGCATAGGCCAACACACTGGAAATCGCAAAACCGGCAAAGGTTTCCGTCATCGGCGCGGTGCGTTCGCTGAGGCGGGCAATGCGGTTGGCTCGGTTTTCGGCCCTGTCGATAATCGTCTCGACCTTGGTCCGCAGTTGCTCTTCCATCGTGAATGCTTTGACGATGGTGATGCCCTGGATGGTTTCCTGCATCGCGCCGAGTACGTGGCTATTGATCTCCACCGATTCGCGCGTCGCCAGCCGCAACCGGCGCGAGATGTAGCGAAGGCCGATCAGCAATGGCGGTGCGACGACGAAAACGATCAGCGTCAGCAGCCAGTCCTTGCTGATCATCACGCCGATCAACGCCACCAATGTCAGAAAGTCGCGGGCAAGCGACGTCACCGTCATGTTGAGTACATCGCGGATGCCGGAGACGTTCTGGCTGATCTGGGCGGAAATACGCGCCGAGCGCGTATCGCTGAAGTAGCCGACACTCAGCGCCATCAGATGCGAATAGAGCCGCCGCTGGTAGCTGGCGACGATGTTGTTGCCGATCTTCGAGAGCGCCACGGCCTGACCATACGTGGCAAAGCCGCGTAGCACGAAGGCGAGAAAGATTGCACCGCAGATGTAGAGGACGATGTCCGCGCGCTTGTTGGCAAAGGCTTCGTTGACGACGGATTCCATGATCCATGCGGTAAAAGCGGTCGTGGCGGCGACGAGGGCCAAGCACGCGATGGCGAAGATATAGCCGCGCAGATGCGCGCGCCCGTTTTCAGCGATCACCCGCTTGAGAACGCTGGTAATGGTCTCGCGATCGATTGCGGGGAGCTTTGTCTTGGCTTGCTTCAAGCTGGTTTCCTTAAAACCCGGCGCGCTTTGAAGCGCCTTATTTCACCGGGCTCTATAGTACCTTGATCCCCGTTTGGCGAGTCTGAGCCGGGGCGGCAGCCTCAAGTTCTCCAGCGCCGTCCCTCCATTGCCACACCGAAGCGCGACGGCGTGCGCGAATAGGCGGCAAGGCCGGACAGGGCTGCGGTCGGGTGGGTGACCACAAAAGTCGGGATGGTCTTGAGCAGCGCCGAATGTGGCGCCTTGTCTTCGAAGGCCAGGCGGAATTCCGGTTTCTTAAGGGCCGGCAGGATCTTTTGCGAAATGCCGCCGGCGAGGAACACGCCTCCACGCGCCATGAAGATCATCGCCATGTCACCGGCGACGCGGCCGAGATAGGTGGAAAACAACGAAATAGTCTCCACCGCCGCCTCGTCGCTGCCGGCAAGTGCATTGGTGGTCACTGCTGCCGGATCGGCAAGTTTCGGTTCCCATGCCTTTGATTCGCAGACGGCGCGGTAGATGTTCACGATGCCGCGGCCACACAGCAACTGTTCGGCCGAAATGCGTCCCTCGATCGGCTCGAGGAAGGGCCATATCTGATAGTCGCGCTCGGTGCGTGGACCGACATCCACATGACCGCCTTCGCCGGGAACCGGAAACCAAGTATGCTGCGCATGGACAAGGCCCGCAACACCAAGGCCCGTTCCTGGCCCAAGCACAGCGCATGAGGCGGATTCGAGGATTGTGCCGGGGCCGATCTGTTCCCGGCCCTCGTTGCCGATCGAGGCAATGGCCAGCGCCTGCGCCTCGAAATCGTTGATGATGATGACGTCTTCCAGCGACAGCGCCGTCAGCATGTCCTTCGGCTTGATCACCCAGCCGGCATTGGTCAGCGGTATCTCGTCGCCCTTGACCGGGCCTGCCACAGCGATGATCGCCGAGCGCGGCTGGACCGAGGTCTTGTCGAGAATGCTGGTCTGCAGCGCTTCCTCGATGCTGGCGTAATTGGTCGTCGGAATGATTGGAAACAGCTTCGGCTCGGCAAAGGCGTCGATGAGCAGCGCGAACCGGGCGTTGGTTCCGCCAATGTCGCCGATCAGGATCGGAAAGGTAAGGCCGCTGTCGGTGTCTGGGAGCGTAGGCATGGAGGGTTCCGTTATGATCGTGCGGACTGAAGGCTTGAAAAGAGCTGTATCAGGGTTGGTTGAAGTCGATCAACCGTTCTGCGGTCGCCCGGTTCAGCGCCATCGGAATATCGTAGACGGTGGCAAGCCGCATCAGCGCCTTGACATCGACATCATGTGGCATGGCGGTGAGGGGATCGACGAAGAAGATCAGCATATGCACGTCGCCTGTGGCGATCATTGCGCCGATCTGTTGATCGCCACCAAGCGGGCCGCTCTTCAGCCGGATTACGTTGAGACTGGGACAGGCCTCCTGAACGCGCCCGCCGGTGGTCCCGGTGGCAACGATTTTCCAGCCGGCAAAGACGGCCTCGTTGGCCTGCGCAAACGCGGCCATGTCGTCTTTCTTCTGATCGTGCGCAATCAGCGCCACGCATGTCTGGCTGGCCATCACAGAACTCCCGGCATCACGCCGACCAAGAAAAGTCTCGAATTAAATCGATTTGATTTTCTCTACAGCACTGCTCGTCGGTTGAAAAGCGCCGAAAGTTTCGGCGCCTCAAGCCTATTGCGTGGCAGGACGGGCCAGGGGGATCGGAACGTCATTGTCCGGCAGGTCACTGTTTGCCGCATGAATGGCCTGTTGAATCGCCGCATCGCCGGGCGTTGGCTGCGGCGCCACGTAAGCCGAGCCGAAAGTGGCCGACTGTTCCGAGGCCGCAGGCGCGGCCAGCAGCGCCGTGCAGGCTTTCGGCAGGTCAGACAGGGTCGTGAAGCGTGGTTTCACCGGCTTGGCATTCGGATCCTTTTTCGGTGCGGCCCAAGGTTCCTTGGTGAACCACCAGGCAAGCGACTTGTCGCACCCGTCGCCGCTGGCGACCGGGGCCTGCGCCTTGCAGCTCGGCGTACCCGGCGGGCAGAACATGCGAATATGGAAATGCTCGTCATGGCCATAGACCGGACGGACCTTGCCGAGCAGGTCGCGGTCACCGGTCCATGTCTCGCACAGCTTCTTCTTGATCGCCGGGTTGACGAAAACGCGCTCCACCTGCGGATAGCTTGCCGCCTGCATCACCAGCTTGGCGTGGGTCGGTGTCCAGCGGTCTGAATTGACAGTCAGGAACTTGCTCTTGTCGAGCATCGAGATGAACGGCATGTCCTCGCGCGTCTGCGCGGAAAGCGACTGCGCAGGCTTGGGCTGAAACCAGATATCCGCGTCCAGCCCGATCTGATGGGACGCATGTCCGGTAATCATCGGGCCACCGCGCGGCTGGGAAATGTCGCCGATCAGGATGCCGGATCCCCATCCGAGCCGAACCGCATCCTGAGAGAATTTTTCCAGCAACTGGATCATCGCCGGATTGCCCCAGCGCCGGTTTCGCGACAGACGCATCGCCTGCCATGTCGGCCCGTCCGTCGGGATGGCCACGGCGCCGGCCATGCAGCCCTTGGCGTAAAACCCGATCGGGTTCGCCGCCGTCTCGCTTGGTAGCTTTACCTTGCCGAAGATTTGCTTTGCAGGCGTATCGCCGGCCGAAGCCATCTCCACGGCGACAAGACTCAGGCTCATAAGCGCGATCAGCGCCATCGATGCCATCTGCCGGAGAAAGCGTGCATGTGTCGGTGTCATATGCCGTCCGTTTCTGATAGCGCGTGGCAATCCACAACGCCCAACTGCGATTTGCCGTGTCGAGACTGACACTCCGTCTTTGTGTCAGCCTTGCGGGACACGCAACCGTGACCCAAAAAAAATGCCCGATTTGAGGCAGCTTCTGTCAATTGCCCGGATTTTGCCTATTCTGTCGTTCAAGCAGCGGGAAAATGAAAAACGGAAGAGGCGAATTGGCATGAATTTCAGACGCGCATTGGCTTTGGCAGCAACCATCTTCCTGGCAACTGGACCGGTGGTGGCTCAGGAGCCGGTCTGGCACGGCGGCATTTCCACGATTGGCGAGCTGAAACATAAAGACGGCTTTGCCCGCTTCGATTATGTCAATCCTGATGCGCCCAAAGGCGGCGAGCTGAAGCTCTCCGAAACCGGGACTTACGACACGTTCAACCCGATCCTTTCCAAGGGCGAGGCGGCGGCCGGCGTCACGTCTCTTGTCTTCGATACGCTTTTGAAATCCGCCGAAGACGAGGTCACCGCCTCCTACGGGCTGCTCGCCGAAGGCGTCTCCTATCCCGACGACTTTTCCTCCGCGACGTTTCGGCTGCGCGCTGAAGCAAAGTGGGCGGACGGCAAGCCGGTGACGCCGGAAGACGTCATCTTCTCCTTCAATATGTCAAAGGAACACAATCCCCTTCTTTCCAACTATTACCGCCATGTGGTCTCGGCTGAAAAGACCGGCGAGCGCGACGTCACCTTCCGCTTCGATGAGAAGAACAATCGCGAGCTGCCGAACATTCTCGGCCAGTTTCCGATCGTGCCGAAGCACTGGTGGGAGGGCCAGGATACGAAGGGCAACAAGCGCGATATCAGCCGGACGACGCTGGAGCCGGTCATGGGCTCAGGGCCGTACAAAATCGCCTCCTTCCAGGCAGGCGGCTCGATCCGCTTCGAATTGCGCGACGATTATTGGGGCAAGAACGTCAACGTGAATGTCGGCCAGAACAATTTCGGCACGATCACTTATACGTTCTTCGCCGACAAGACCGTGGAGTTCGAGGCTGTGCGCGCCGGTGATGTCGATTTCTACAGGGACAGTAGCGCCAGCCATTGGGCGACAGCCTATGACTTCCCGGCAGCGAAGGATGGCCGGGTGATTCGCGCGGAGATCGAGAATCCGCTACGTGCCACCGGCATCATGCAGGCCTTCGTGCCGAACCTGCGCCGCGACAAATTCAAGGATCAGAAGGTGCGCGAGGCGCTGAACTATGCCTTCGATTTCGAGGACCTGAACCGCACGCTTGCCCATAACGCCTATCAACGCGTCGATAGCTACTTCTGGAACACAGAACTTGCCTCCTCTGGCCTGCCCGAGGGCCGCGAGAAGGAAATTCTGGAGGCGCTGAAGGACAAGATCCCTGCTGCCGTCTTCACCACACCCTACACGAACCCCATCAACGGCGATCCGCAGAAGGTACGCGGGAACCTGCGCACGGCGCTCGCCCTCTTCAAGGAGGCCGGCTACGAGCTCAAGGGAAACCGGCTGGTGAACACGAAGACCGGCGAACCTTTCGGCTTCGAGATCCTTCTGTCCAACCCGTCCTTCGAGCGTACGGTCTCGCCATTCGTCAACAGCGTGAAGAAGATCGGCATCGATGCCCGCATGCGCACTGTCGATGACTCGCAATACACCAATCGCGTCCGGAGCTTCGATTATGATATGATCTACGGCATCTGGGCGCAGACACTGGTGCCCGGCAACGAGCAGAGCGACTATTGGGGCTCAGCCTCGGTCGATCAGCAGGGCTCGAAGAACTATGCGGGCATTGCCGATCCGGCGATCGACGAACTGATTAGTAAGATCGTCTTCGCGCCGAACCGGCAGGAGCTTGTGGCGACCACAAGGGCGCTCGACCGCGTGCTGCTGGCACATCACTATGTTGTGCCTCTGTTCTATTCCAAGGCTGTGCGCGTCGCCTACTGGAATCACCTGAGCCATCCGGCGGACTTGCCCTATTACGGCATGGGATTCCCGGATGTGTGGTGGTCGAAGCCTGCCGGAACCCCATGAAAGCCTTGCGTACGGCTCATCATGTACTCCAAATGCACATATGCGAATCAGTTTGGGCGTCCTGGCCGGTTTGGCAGGGGCGCCTTCAAGGAGACGAACGGATTGACTGAAAACAGGTGGCAGGCCGCTTGCGGATCGGATCGTGTTGCTGGAAACGGCAGCAGGCGGGAGCAACGCTGATGGGTGCCTATATCCTGCGACGGCTTCTCTTGATGATCCCGACGATCGTCGGCATCATGGCCATCTCCTTCGCCGTCATCCAGTTTGCGCCCGGCGGTCCCGTCGAGCAGGTGATTTCCGATCTGACCGGCCAGCAGGGCGGCGACCGGTTGTCCGGGAGCAGTGGTGATCTCGGGCAGTCGATAGGCGACGAATCCTCGGGCCGGTACCGGGGTGCACAGGGTCTTGATCCGGAATTCATCAAAAAACTGGAAAAGCAGTTTGGCTTCGACAAGCCGCCGCTGGAGCGCTTCGGCCAGATGATGTGGAACTATATCCGCTTCGATTTCGGCGAGAGTTTCTTCCGCAATACCTCGGTCATCGACCTGATCCTCGACAAGATGCCGGTGTCGATCTCGCTCGGGCTTTGGATCCTACTGTTTTCTTATGCGATTTCCATCCCTCTCGGTATCAAGAAGGCCATGTCCGACGGCTCGACATTCGATGTCTGGACATCCGGCATCATCATCGTCGGCTATGCGGTTCCGGGCTTCCTGTTCGGCATCCTGTTGATCGTGCTGTTTGCGGGTGGCTCGTTCTTCGACTGGTTCCCGCTGCGCGGCATCGTCTCCGATAATTTCGCGCAGCTGAACTGGTGGCAAAAGATCCTCGACTATTTCTGGCACATGACATTGCCGCTGATCACGCTTTTGATGTCGGCCTTTGCGACGACGACGCTGCTCACCAAGAATTCCTTTATCGACGAAATCAAGAAGCAGTATGTCACCACGGCGCGGGCCAAGGGGCTGAACGAGCGGCAGGTTCTCTACGGCCATGTCTTTCGCAATGCCATGCTGATCATCATCGCTGGTTTCCCCGGCGCGTTCATCACCGCCTTCTTCACCGGCTCACTGCTGACCGAATATATCTTCTCGCTCGATGGCCTTGGGCGTCTCGGCTATGACGCCATCGTCAAGCGCGATTATCCGATCGTCTTTGCAACGCTCTATATCTTCTCGCTGATGGGCCTGTTCGTCAGCCTTCTGTCTGACCTCGTTTATACCTGGGTCGATCCGCGCATCGATTTCGACAGGAGGGACGTCTGATGGCCGCCGACATCGTCTCTGCCGATCCAACTCTGGTGACCGGCCGCACCGGCCGCCTGTCGCCGGTCAACCGCCGCCGCTGGGATAATTTCAAGGCCAACCGCCGCGGCTTCTGGTCGTTCTGGATTTTCCTCGTTCTGTTCGGCCTCAGCCTCGGTGCCGAGTTCATCGCCAATGACAGGCCGGTGCTGGTCTCTTACATGGGCGAGCTGCTGGTACCGGCGCTGGTGCAGTATCCGGAGGAAAAATTCCTCGGCGATTTGGGCTTCCTGGCGATCACCGACTATGGCGCGCCCGAAATCTCCGACGAGATCAAGGCGAACGGCTGGATGATCTGGCCGCCGATCCGCTATTCCTACCAGACGGCCAATTCCAACATTCCGCATTCGGCGCCGACAAAGCCCTTTTGGCTGATGGACAAGGCCGAGCGCTGCTCCGGCTATCCGCAGGGCGAAAACGATCCCGGCTGCACGCTCGGCAATCTCAATTGGCTGGGCACCGACGACCAGGCACGCGATGTTGCGGCGCGGATGATCTACGGGTTCCGCATCTCCGTCCTCTTCGGCCTGTGTCTGACCATCGCCTCCGCCGTCGTCGGTGTCACGGCCGGTGCCGTACAGGGCTATTTCGGCGGCTGGACGGACCTGCTCCTGCAGCGCTTCATCGAGATCTGGTCGTCGATGCCGGTTCTCTACATCCTGTTGATCATCGCCGCGATCCTGCCGCCGGGTTTCTTCATATTGCTCGGCATCATGCTGCTGTTCTCCTGGGTCGGTTTCGTCGGCATCGTGCGGGCCGAGTTCCTGCGGGCGCGCAATTTCGAATATGTGCGGGCCGCCCGCGCACTCGGCGTCAACAACCGGACGATCATGTTCCGTCACCTTCTGCCCAATGCCATGGTGGCGACGCTGACCTTCCTGCCATTCATCCTGTCCGGCTCGATCACGACGCTGACCTCGCTCGATTTCCTCGGCTTCGGCATGCCGCCGGGATCCGCCTCGCTCGGCGAGCTGATCAGCCAGGGCAAGTCCAACCTGCAGGCCCCGTGGCTCGGGCTGACCGCCTTCGTCGTCATGTCGGTGATGCTGTCGCTACTGATTTTCATCGGCGAAGCCGCCCGCGATGCCTTCGACCCAAGGAAGACGTTTCGATGAGCGCCACGATGACAGACACACTCCTTTCCGTGCGCAATCTCTCGGTCGCCTTTCACCAGGGCGGCAGGACATCGACGGCAGTGGACGGCATTTCCTTCGATATCAAGCGCGGCGAAGTGGTGGCGCTGGTGGGTGAATCCGGCTCGGGAAAATCGGTCTCGGCCAATTCGATCCTGAAGCTTCTGCCCTATCCCGCCGCCAGCCATCCGAGCGGCGAAATCCTCTTCAACGGCAAGGACCTGATGACGGCCTCGGATGCCGAACTGCGCCAGGTGCGCGGCAACGACATCACGATGATCTTTCAGGAGCCGATGACCTCGCTCAACCCGCTGCATTCGATCGAGCGGCAGATCGCCGAAATCCTCGATCTTCACCAGGGGATCACCGGCGCCGCGGCGCGGACCCGCGTGCTGGAACTGCTCAATCAGGTCGGCATACGCGAGCCGGAAAAGCGGCTTGCCGCCTATCCACACGAACTGTCCGGCGGCCAGCGCCAGCGCGTCATGATTGCCATGGCGCTCGCCAACCGGCCGGAACTGCTGATAGCCGACGAGCCAACCACGGCACTCGACGTAACGGTGCAGGCGCAGATCCTCGAGCTTCTGAAAAAGCTCAAGGATGATCACGGCATGTCGATGCTGTTCATCACCCATGACCTCGGCATCGTCCGCAAGATCGCCGACCGGGTCTGCGTCATGACCAAGGGCAAGATCGTCGAAACCGGCCCCACCGCAGAGATTTTCGCCAATCCGCAGCATGCCTATACCCGCCATCTGCTGGCCTCCGAGCCCAAGGGCGTGCCACCCGTTTCCGACACGTCGAAACCGGTGGTGATGCAGGCGCAAGACATGAAGGTCTGGTTCCCGATCAAGGCCGGCTTCCTGCGCAAGGTGGTCGATCATGTGAAGGCGGTCGATGGCATCGACCTGACGCTGCGTGCCGGCCAGACGCTCGGCGTCGTCGGCGAATCCGGTTCGGGCAAGACGACGCTTGGCCTGGCGCTGACGCGTCTGATCTCGTCGAAGGGGCGGATCAGCTTTATCGGCAACGAGATAGCCGGCTATTCGTTCAAGCAGATGCGCCCCTTGCGCAACCGCATGCAGATCGTTTTCCAGGATCCCTTTGGTTCGCTCAGCCCGCGCATGGCCATCAGCGACATCATCGCCGAAGGACTGAAAGTGCATGAGCCCAGCCTTTCCGAGAAGGAGCGTGACGCACGCGTGGCGGCAGCACTGGAAGAAGTCGGTCTCGATGCGGCGACGCGGTGGCGCTACCCGCATGAATTCTCCGGCGGCCAGCGCCAGCGTGTCGCCATTGCCCGCGCTATGGTGCTGAAACCCCAATTCGTCATGCTCGACGAGCCGACGTCGGCTCTGGATATGAGCGTTCAGGCGCAGGTGGTCGATCTCTTGCGTGACCTGCAGGCGAAGCATTCGCTGGCCTATCTCTTCATCAGCCACGACCTGAAAGTCGTCCGCGCCCTTGCCAACGACATGATTGTCATGCGGCTCGGCAAGGTGGTCGAGCAGGGCCCTTCCGAGCGCATCTTCACGGCGCCGCGGGAAGATTATACCAAGGCGCTGATGGCTGCTGCCTTCAATATGGAAGCGGTCGATGTGCCCGCCGTCCGCCAATAGAGTCTGTTGTTATGCCCGCGAAAAGCCCCGTCATCGTCGATCTGAAGTTCATTCCGCGCGAAGTGGAGGACGGCCTGAAGGGTGCGTTCCTGGGGCGCGAGGTCCTCAATCTCGCCAACCCTGCCCACAACGGCCGCGATCTTTCCGGCATCGATTATGCCGTCGTCTGGAAATCAGATCCCGACCTGTTTTCCCGAGCGCCGGATTTAAAGGTGGTGTTTTCCGGCGGTGCCGGCGTCGATCACGTCCTGACTCTTCCAGGCCTGCCGGATGTACCGCTGGTCCGCTTTGTGGACCGAAGCCTGACGACACGGATGAGCGAATGGGTGGTCATGAACTGCCTCATGCACCTGCGCCAGCAGCGGGCCTACGAGGCGCGGGCCAAGGCACATCTCTGGGAGGATCTCAGCCAGCCGGAAGCGGCCGATGTCACCGTCGGCGTCATGGGCCTCGGCATTCTCGGTCAGGATGCCATCCGCAAACTCGGCGTCATGGGCTTCAAGACGATCGGCTGGTCGCGCTCGAAAAAGACAATCGATGGCGTCGAAACCTTTGACGGCAATGCGCTGGATGCCTTTCTGGCAAAGACCGATTTCCTCGTCAGCCTGCTGCCGTTGACGGCAGAGACCAAGGGCATCCTGAACGCCTCTCTGTTTTCAAAGCTCAGCCGAAAGGGGCCTTTCGGCGCCCCGGTCGTGATCAATGGCGGCCGTGGCGGCAGTCAGGTGAGCGCGGATATCATCGCTGCGATCAAGTCGGGCGTTCTTGGCGGCGCTTCGCTCGATGTGTTCGAGCAGGAGCCGTTGGACAGTGACAGCCCGTTCTGGGATATGGGCAATGTCTATGTCACGCCGCATGTGGCGGCGTCGTCAGACGTCAAGGCGCTGTTTGTCCATGCCGAGCAACAGATGGACCGCTTCGAGAGCGGCCTGCCGCTGGAGCATCTGGTGGATCGCAAAGCCGGCTATTGATCAGGGCCGGCGGAAGCCTGTCGGCTTGTTATAGAGCCAGCCGATCCGCTGGATCGATTCTTCAAGCCCCTCATGCGAAACGGTCATCGTATGGCCGTTGGCATGCAGCAGCGTCCTCTCGTCTTCCATGATCGCCACATGGCCCTTCCAGAACACCAGGTCGCCGCGCGTGAGTTCGCTGCGGTCGATCTCAGTGCCGAGGTCCCTGGCCTGCATGTCGGTGTCGCGCGGCGCAGCGCGGCCAACCATCATCATCGACAGCTGAACGAGGCCGGAGCAGTCGATGCCGAAGCCGGAGCGCCCGCCCCAGAGATAGGGGGTTTCGAGAAACCGCTCGGCAATGGCGACATAATCGCCGGAAAGCGGCTGGCCGACCTCGGCGCAGTGGTTGGCAATCACCGCCTGCCCGCCTTCCAGCAGGAAATAGCGTGTACCGCGTGTTTCGCGCTCGTCGATGACGGCAATACGGTTGCCCATCGACAGCGCCTGCACGGTCGGGAATTTCAGGTCCGGCCCCGAATAGATGAAGGTACGCGGCGCGGTGACGATATGGGTCAGGCTGCGCACGACAGGCGAAACGGCGTAGTCCGGGATATAGCCGACATAACCGTCGAAATCGGACTTCACCCAGGCCCAGCCGGCATCCGTATCGAAAACACGGACGGTTTCGCCGAGTAAAAGCTCCGTATCCGTGCCGCATTCCAGTTCTGGGCGCGCCCGCATCTGGACAACGGGGACGCAGATGATTCCTGCAGTGCCGCTGACATAGTTTGGAGCCTCGACGACGCCGCGCAGGCGTTCCTCGGCAAGGTCGGTGCGGTAGGCGTTCAGCCGGCGGTCTGGAAGATCAAGCATGGTTTCTCAAATAGACAGTTTGCGTCCCTGATCAATGATCAGATCGCCAAGTTTTTCAAGATAAAGCGCACCATCGACCGTGCGCTTGATGATCACGTTGCGTTTGTCACGTTCGTCACGGGCCCGGGTCACAAGGCCGAGATCGCCCATCGTGTCGAGCGCACGGGTGATGACAGGCTTGGTGACACCCAGAATTCCGGCCAGCCCACGCACCGTATGCGGCGGCGGAACGAGGTAGATATGCAGCAGGATGGAGATTTGCCGGAGCGTCAGGTCGCGCTTGTCGATCCGCACCTGTTCAAGCGAAACTCTGTGCCAGAGGTTCAAAGCCTGCGAAGCTGATAATTCCACCGGCATCGGACGCCCTCGCTTCAATCAGCCGGTATGTTAGCTGTCAGACCGTTACGGAACCGTTTCTTTTCCGTCTGCCTGCCCGGATTTCATATCCGTTCCAGAGCCTTTTCAATTTTTGCCAGATGGGCGGCGCGCTGCGCTGGCTTCACCCGGTCCATATCGTGCAGCGAGATCATCCGGAATTTGACGTCCTTGGCGCAGAACGCCGCAATCCCGCGTTTCAAGAGGCGCCGCACCGGGTTGCCCATGTAGAGCTTGACGACCCACCAGGGCGAGCCTGTGGTCGTCAGCGCCCAGAACAGCCTGATGTTCGTCAGGCGCGGAAGGATACGGCCGCCGTACTGTTCGTGGTCGAAGGCGACGCCCGGTGCAAAGACCCGGTCGAAGAAGCCCTTGAGGATCGCCGGAAAATTGAACCACCATTGCGGAAAGACCAGGATCAGCCCATCGGCGGCCCGTAGCCGTGCGACGATATCGTCGACGCCCGTAGTGTCATAGGGCGTGTCGAAATAACCGCACCGTTCTTCTTCCTGCAGGCGCGGATCGAAGCCTTCACGGTAGAGATCCAGCAGATCGACGCTATGGCCGCCCTTCTCAAGTGCTGCCTTCGCAGTGGCGGCAACGCCTGCGGCAAAGCTGTCGGCGAGCGGATGGGCGAGAACGAGGAGAATGCGCATCCTAGAACAGGCTGCCCTGTTTGGACGGTGCTGCGTCCGCCGGCTTGTCGGCGCGTTTCTTTGCCGGCTGTGGCGGCGGATTAGCGCCGCCCTCTGTCGTCAGTGCGTTGATTGAACCATCGGCGAATTCGATGGCGATCGTCTGGTTGAGCGACAAAGCCGCAGCGCCCTTCACCGGAGTTCCGGTTTCGTCCCGCACCAGCGCATAGCCGCGCTTCAGGACGTTGCGATAGGATAGCGATTGCAGGATGCGGTCATGCGCCGTCACCGCACTGCGCCGCCGCCGCAGGTCGGCCAGAAGCGCGCTGTCGGCCCTGCCGGAAAGACCGGTCAGCCGATCCTGAGACCGGTGAATCTGGCTCAGTAAACGGGCGGGCAGGGTGCGGAGCGCAACATCGGCGGAGGATACCCGCGAGGCAGAGCGCTGCAGCAACCGCTCGACGATACGCTCGGCACGGATCATCCGCTCGCCAAGCTTTTGGCGCCGTTCGTTGATCCGGTTCGAGAGAACGTCCGGCCTCAGGTGCGCCGCAGTGCGCTCGAAGCTCCGCCGCTTGTTGGCGGTGTTCATCTGCAACCCGCGGCCCAATCCCGCCGATGCCTCGTCGAAACGGCGGCGGGGCAGAGCCAGCAACTGGTCGAGCGAGGGCAGGGCGCGGGTCAGCGCCCGAACGCTCTGGCGGCGATTGTCCATCTGCCGCCCGACAGCAGATTTCAGCCGTGCAGACAGTGCTGAGGTAACAGCCTCCAGATCAGCCTTCACCGGTACGGCCATTTCCGCAGCCCCTGTCGGCGTCGGCGCCCTCTGGTCGCTGGCGTAGTCGATCAAGGTCCAGTCCGTCTCGTGGCCGACGGCGGAGATCAGCGGAATCTGCGAATTGGCCGCCGCCCGCACCACGGCTTCGTCGTTAAAACTCCAGAGATCCTCCAGGCTGCCGCCACCGCGCGCCACGATCAAAAGGTCGGGCCGGGCGATCGGGCCACCAGCCGTAAAGGCATTGAAGCCCTCGATCGCCGCCGCCACCTCATTGCCGGAGCCTTCGCCCTGCACCCGCACCGGCCAGACGATAACGTGGACTGGAAAGCGGTCGGCAATGCGGTGCAGGATATCGCGGATGACGGCACCGGTCGGCGAGGTAATGACGCCGATGACTTTTGGCATATAAGGCAGCAGCCGTTTGCGCGATGGATCG
This sequence comes from Pararhizobium sp. DWP3-4, assembly GCF_049898205.1. Lineage (NCBI taxonomy): Bacteria > Pseudomonadati > Pseudomonadota > Alphaproteobacteria > Hyphomicrobiales > Rhizobiaceae > Pararhizobium > Pararhizobium sp. DWP3-4. The sequence continues at coordinate 106,749 of NZ_JAFCXF010000006.1, forward strand.
AACAATCCCTCAGCGCCGAGCTTGCGCTTACGCTCCTCGATCAGCGCCATCAGCGCGCCAGCACCAGCTGGCTCCAGCGTTTCAATGACAATCTGGTATTTGGAGGATCCGGGGAACGTCGTCACCTTGCCGGTGGCGATCACTTCCATGCCCTCTTCGGGCCGGAACTTCAGCCGGCTCATCGTGCCTTTCCAGATCACGGCATCGATGCGCGCCTTGTCGTCCTTCAGGGAAAAATAGGCGTGACCCGAAGAATGCGGGCCGCGATAGCCGGAAATCTCGCCCCGCACCCGCACTTGGTCAAAGGCCTGCTCGACCGTGCGCTTGATGGAGCCGGACAGTTCGGACACCGAATACTCGGCGAGATTGGAGGGCGAATCGGATTCGAAGAACGAGCTCATCCGGCTATTTTGCCGTGCCCGGCGGCGGATGGCCAGCCTTTGGTACTGCTCTCAACAAAGCTTTCACCATACCTGCGGTTTCATGCTGTCCAAACTGGGCGCATGGCGCCGGACACGTTGAAATTTAAGTCAATTTTAGCGCCCCCGGCGCAGTCTCGCCGCATCGTGGTTATGGCGGGAGGGTCGGATGATAATCTTGACCGCATTTGCAATCGGATTGTTGGCGGCGGGCACGCGCTCGCTGATTTGTTATTGCACGACGCCGTGGCTGATCATCATCGCTTTTGCTCTCGCGGCGATCTGTTCGCTGGGGAATGTGTCGCTGCTCGCACTCGGGCTGGCGATCCTGGCGTATAATGCCGGCATGGGGGCGACATTTCTGATCGCGCTGGTCGCGGCGCTGCACTCCGAGGCATAGATATCGCGATCCGGGATGCCGGTGGTGTGAACCCGCCGCGCTGTTTTCGGCGGGTTTCTGTTTGGTGTGAAGCAGTTCAGACCGGTTCCCAGCCATCCTTCTCGCCGGCGCGGTAGATGGCGTCGATCAGTTTCTGGTTGTTGACCGAGCTCTCCAGCGTCACGACTTCTTCCGCTTCGCCCTTCGCAGCGCGCGAAAAGGCTTCTGCCTCCAGCTTGTACTGGCGGGCGTCCTGGAAACGGAAAAGCTGCGACTGCGAGTGATTCTGGTTGGTCAGTTCCAGTTCTTCGGCGCCGTAACGGTCGGCGTTGAAGGGGGATTTGACCTCGATGAAACCCTTTTCGCCGTGGAACACCATGATCTGGCGGGCGGCGAGCTGGGTGGAGATGTAAAAACTCAGCTCGAAATCGCCGAAATCGGCCCGTACGCTCGAATACATGTCGGTGCCGAATTCCGGATCGCGATCCGTACTTGCCTGAACCCGGATAGGCTCTTTGCCGGTGACGAAACGGGTCGAGATCGTCGGATAGACGCCGATATCCGGCAGCCCGCCGCCGCCGAGCTCCGGCATGTTGCGCATGTTGCCGGCGTCGCGGTTGTAATAGGTGAAGGCGCCCTGCACATGCCGCAACTTACCGATCGCACCCTCGGCCAGCAGCGAGCGGACCTTGCGCCAGACCGGGCTGTAGGTGACCATATAGGCTTCCGACACCAGAACCTTGTTGCGGTCGCGCGCCTCGATCACGGCGTCGATTTCCGATGCGTTGAGCGCCATCGGCTTTTCGCAGAGCACGTGTTTTCCGGCGTTGGCAGCCTTGATCGTCCATTCGACATGCTGCGAGGTCGGCAGCGGAATATAGACGGCGTCGATCAGGTCGGAAGCGAGCATTTCCTCATAGGAGCCGAAGGCATGCGGCACGGAAAAGCGATCGGCCATCTCGCGCGCCCTGGACAGGTCGCGGCTGGCAATCGCCGTCACGACGCAGTTTTCAGCGTCCTGAATGGCTGGAACAACGAGTTCGCGGCCGATCTTGGCCGTCGACAGAATACCGAAACGCAACATGATGTGTCCTCTCCAATTTTGGCGGCACAGTATCCCCGAGGTACGTGCCTATCAAGCGGCCCGCGCCGGAATAAAAATACGACCGCGCATGTAAAAGCGCTGTACCCCGCCTATGTCCATGGTGCAGACTTCACGCCTCCCAAGCGATGACCCCAAACAATCTGGAGCGACCCCATGCAAAAGCGAACCCTTGGCCGCACGGGCCTGCCGATCGCGCCGCTGGTTTTCGGCGGCAATGTCTTCGGCTGGACCGCCGATGAAAAAACCTCCTTCCAATTGCTCGACGCCTTTTTCGATGCGGGCTTCAATGCGATCGATACCGCAGATGTCTATTCGTCCTGGGTTCCCGGCAATGTGGGCGGCGAATCCGAGACGATCATCGGCAAATGGTTGAAGCAGTCGGGCCGTGCCCGGGACGAAGCCGTCATCATCACCAAGGTCGGCTCTGACCTGGGGCCGGGCAAAAAGGGCCTTTCGGCCAAGTGGATCATGCAGGCGGTGGAGGATTCGCTTCGCCGGCTCCAGACCGATCATATCGATGTCTATCTTTCCCATTGGCCGGATGATGAGACACCGTACGAGGAAACGCTGGGCGCCTATGACAAGCTCCTGCAGCAGGGCAAGATCCGCCATGCCGGCGCTTCCAATCTGAATGCCGAGCAGTTGCGCGCAGCACTTGATGTTTCAGCCAATCAGAATCTGCCGCGCTATGATGTGCTGCAGCCGGAATATAATCTTTATGACCGGGCGTCCTTCGACGGGCCGCTCCGCAACCTCTGCATCGCCGAGGAGATCGGCGTCATCAGCTACTTCGGCTTGGCGCGTGGCTTCCTGTCGGGCAAATATCGCTCGCACAAGGACCTCGAAGGCTCGGCGCGCGGCAGCGGCGTCGGCAAATATCTCGACGGGCGCGGCATGCGCATTCTCGGAGCGCTGGACGAAGTGGCGGCCGATACTGGCAATACGCAGGCGGAAATTGCCCTGGCCTGGATCATGGCGCGCAAGGGCGTAACGGCACCGATCGCCAGCGCCACCAGCCTGAAGCAGCTTGAAAGCCTGGCGAAATCGGCCGCGATCACCCTTTCCGACGAAGCCGTCCGGCTGCTCAACGAAGCCAGCGAATAAGCGCAAGGGGAGGTGGACCATGAGTGTTGAGATCCGCGATGCGGAAGCAGGTGACGAGACCGATTGGCGCAAGCTCTGGGCGGCTTATGTGACCTTCTACAAGGTCGCCGTATCGCAGGAGGTGACCGCCGCCACCTGGGGGCGGATCATCGACCCGGCGACGCCGCTGTTCATGCGGGTTGCCGTTCTGGATGGCCGGGTGGTCGGCTTCGCCATTTGCCTTTTGCATGAGGCAACCTGGGTCAAGGAGCCGGTCTGCTATCTGGAGGATCTGTTTCTTGACGAGGCGGCCCGTGGACGGGGCATCGGCAAGGCGCTGCTCGACGATCTCGTCGCCAGGGCCAAAATCAACGGCTGGGCGCGCCTGTACTGGCACACCGACGAAGGCAACGAGACGGCGCGAAAACTCTACGATCACTATACCGAAGCCGACGGCCACGTGCGCTACCGGTTGAGTTTTTAACCTTTGAGGCTTGGGAAGCCCTCGTAGAATTCGGCATGGCTGCCGGAATGATTGGCCATGCCCGCCTTGGTCAGAAGCCCCGCCGGCGCGATATAGCTGCGGATGCGCCGGACCGGCCGTTCATGCCATTGAATGTTGACGGCCCAGAGCTTTGGGAAGAAGCAGAGCGAGGCATAGGGCAGGTGATCGTGGATCCACCAGGCCAGCGACTGCCAGCCGCCCATGGTCGCGCGCCGGTCCCAGACCCAGGGAATGACGATGCAGGCCGTGGCGCCCATGCAGCCATCGCCATCGCGCATGTCCCAGATATGATCGGCGGCCGTTGCCGCATTGGTCGAGCAGTTGAGCTTGTTGCTGTTGCCGAACTCGTTGACCGAACGCGACCGGTAGCCGGAGCGGATGTGCAGCCGCCCGAATGTCCGTTGCAACGGCTCCAGAAGTTCCTCGCAGAGTTTTGTGCCGGCAGCGATTGCCAGTTGTGGATCGTCGGGAATATTTTGCATGCCGTAGAAGTCGGCGATTTCCGAATGCAGAAAATCGCGCAGGAAGAAATTCTCCGACAGCCGCGCCCGGCCCATATCCTCCAGTGCTTTCATCGATCCCGGCTTTTTCATCCGATGCTCCTTGGTTTTGGTAAAGCCTATGCCGGAGAGGCAGGGCGAGCCACCCGTTTTCCGTGCGCCAAGTCTTGGACGATCCGCCGTCTCGCCTTCATTCGACCGCGCCTTCGTGCTAGGATCAAGCGGTCAGCAAGGGAGAGAAACATGTCCGACGAGCAGGCAATAGGCGCAGTCGTTCACCTCTATGTCGATGGCATGGCGTTTTGCAACGAAGCGGCGCTGCGCAAGGCTTTCCATCCGGATGCCAAGATCATCGGCCATTATCAGGGCGCCGTCGAGTGGATGTCCCGCGACGATTTCATCGCCGCCACCCTCGCCGAACCGCCGGCCCCTCCCGGAACCCAGCCGCTGATGGATATCGAGATCACCGACATCGAGGGCGACGCCGCCTTCGTCAAGGTCGCCGACGAATTCGCCGGCATGCGGTTTTCCGACTACCTGTCGCTGCTGAAGATCGACGGCCGCTGGGTGATCGTCAACAAGCTGTTTCATCTGCACCGGTAAAGTCTGTTCGCCAAAGGTTGTTGCGGTTTTACCCTCCCCTTGAGGGGGAGGGTCGGAGCAAAGCTCCGGGGTGGGGTGATCTGCGGCGTGCACAATTGATTATGGCGCTCGCCGTGGTCACCCCCACCCGCCGCGCTGCGGCGACCTCCCCCCTCAAGGGGGAGGTAGAGTTCTCTCTTCTCCCCGCGGGGGGAGAAGAGGGAGATCGCCGCTTTCCTCAACGGTCTATAACCACGCCCGGAAATCCGCCGTGGGTCTGCTGGTTCGGTTGACTTGGCCGGGGCGCTGGAAAGTGCCGGGACAAAGTAAGGTATATGACGCCTTCCAGCGCCCCGTTCAGTGTTCGACGATGGGCAACTCCGGTTTCTCTGCGGGGATGACGGCGCCCTTTTGATACGGGGTGACGCTGACGTTGCCGCCGCGCCAGGAAAGATACTGCTGTCGCAATACCGCTCGCCGGTCCTCATGTGTGCCTCACAGGCACGCCCCGCCATTTTGCAGACGGGAGGGAAACCACTTTCTGACCATCCACCGGACAAAGGCTTACGTCTGTCCTCCGCCCGGCACCGGCCCTGTCTCACCGCTACGCCTAGCGGTCTCGCCGATGACAGGACGCGATGATGATGACACAGGTTCTGATCGCGGGGATTTGCGGGGATGAAAAAAAGCTCGCGGTCGGGTCGCGTGGCTCCGGCCGCTCATTCTATGAGGCTGGAAACATGAAATATTTCAGCGGTATGAACGTCAACCACACCGGTTTTCCAGCGCGCAGTCCGTCTTGATGGACTGCCGCGTATCCCCGTCAGGATCTGCTTCCAATCTGTTGCGGAGAGCGACGGCCTTATGGTGCTATTGCCGCCCGGGGCTTCAATCGCAGGCCAAGCACCAAAAGCATGCCGATCGCGTAGACGGCGACGACCGATAGCCAGATCGCGCCGGGCCATTGTTGCCGGAAAACGAAGTAGACGCTTGAGAAAACCAGTGGTGCCGCGATCGAGGCAAGGCTGACAACCGAGGCCAGCACGCCCTGGAACTGGCCTTGGCTACGCTCGTCGACCTGCCGGGTCGCGAGCGCCTGCAGCGCTGGCACGCCGATACCGCCAAGCGCAAACACCGGCATGATCGCGAAGATCATCCAGCTTTCCGTGGCGAATGCCATGACGATGAGGGCAATGCAGGTGCCGATGACCCCGGCCAGAATAGCTGTCCGTTCGCCGAGAAGTTTTACGGCCGGACCCGGCAGGAATGCCTGGGCGAGCGTCTGGCAGATGCCGAAGGCACCGAGGGACAGGCCGATCCACAGACCGTTCCAATGAAAGGCATCGTTGCCCCACAGCGCCCAGCAGGTGCCATAGGCCTCGCCGGTGGCGCTGAAGATGAAAAAGATCAGGATGACGGGCAGCACGTTCTTCATCGAGAAGACCCAGCGCAAGGGGCGCAACGGATTGAGTGCGCCCAGATCCAGTGTCTCGCGTGTTGGCGGGCGGGATTCCGGCAGGATGAAGTAGGCCAGAAGCAGATTGCAGCCGTTGAGCAGCGCGGCTGCGATGAACGGCAGCCGCAGCCAATGATCGCCAAGGACGCCACCGAGAACGGGGCCGATGATGAAGCCGATGCCGAACATGGCGTTGAACAGACCAAAGCGCCGGGCGCGTTGGTCCTCGGCAGAGATGTCGGTGATATAGGCCATCGCCACGGCGATGTTGGCGCTGGTGAGGCCGGCGATGGCGCGGCCGATAAGCAGCATCCAGAGATTGGATGCGAAAGCCAGAAAGAGATAGTTGATGGCCGCACCGCCAAGCGAAATCAGCAGCACGGGCCGGCGGCCGATACGATCGCTGAGAGCGCCGAGAACCGGGGCAAAGATAAACTGCATCACCGCATAAAGCGCGGTCATCGTGCCGATATAGGGCGCGACGTTCTGGGTGTGAGTGACCTCCTGTAGCAGGGAGGGCAGAATGGGGAAAATGAGACCGATGCCGACGGCATCGAGGACAATGGCGGTAAAAATGACAAGTAGGGGCCTGTTCATGGCGCGATCCGATCGACGCAGACATGCGGGCGCCGAGAGGCACACGATGACGTGCGATGAGGCCTGACGAACGTCAGGCAGTGGTTTCAGGGGAACGCTGGCCGATCCCGCCGAATACGCAGGGATGGCGTGTGCTTGACCACCTGGACGACAATTCGTCCACCTGTTTACTCCGCCAATGGGCGGCTCAAGGGAAGCGGTCGCTTTTCGCGATGGCGGTTATTTACACCCGGCGATGGCGTGCGACAAGTTCGTTTTTGGCGGTGGCAGAGAGGTGTGTCAGAATCCGCCTTGGAGGTGGCCCTTGGACTATGGCAGTGCCCTATCATGTCGCTGATCACTCTTAGGTCGAAAAGTCTAGGAGCTATGAAAATGCGCCATTGTCACCTTCTAGTCGATCAAAATTCTCCAGTTCTTTCGGGGTGCAGGATATAGTTACCGGCGGTTGACGCTTTACACGATTCAGTAGAAAGTTGAGTGAGAGAACACTTGGGGGTTTAGATGGCATCGCATCCGTACATATCCGGTCCAGGAAATATTACGCAGATGATTGGGTTCATGCGTAAGAACTTCCCAGCGACCGTCACGTCGGAAACGGTCAAGAAATTGGGTCTCGCCTCCAAGAATGAAAGCTACGTTATAAACGTGCTCCAGTTTCTCGGCCTAATAGATGAGCAGGGAAAGCGCACAGACGAAGGCCACGCGGTAATGACGCAGCATGACGAGGTCGAGTTTCAATCGTCATTCGAAACAATGGTAAAGGCGGCGTATGGGGATCTGTTCGATCTACGCGGCGACGATGCCTGGACGATGAATAAGGCTCAACTTATCAGTTATTTTCGCAATGCCGACAAGACAAGCGATATTATCGGTGGCCGGCAAGCCGGCGTATTTATAGCCTTGCGTGAATTGGCTGGCCACCAAACAGACGGTGAGGCGGTAGCAAAACCAAAGGTTGCGAATAATAGCAAAACAAAGGTCCAGATTAAGAAAGCGAAACCTGCAGAATCAACCAAGCCTGAAACAATGTCGCAAGATGCCTCATCTTCGCCACCCAAGCAGCAAAAAAGCGATATGGCTTTGACCGTACGTATCGAAATCAATTTGCCCGCAGAAGGGACGCAGGAGGCTTACGACGCAATTTTTAAAAGCATCAGGGCCAATCTCTTCCAATGAGCGAAACATTTTCGTTTTTTGAACGGATCACCCGTACGGCCAAGAACATTGGAGAGCCTGTCGTCAGCGAAGGCGAGAGCATTCATCCGTTTGACGAGCGTAATATCCACTCGGATATTGCAGGTGTATCTATAAAACTATTTGATGACGGCCACTACGCACAGGCGACCTTCGAGGCGTTCAAATACATTGATAATCAGGTGAAGGCTATTTCAGGCATCGAGGATACAGGCTTTAGCCTGATGATGAATGCGTTTAATGAAACTGGCCCGAAGATAAAACTCACTGATCTAAAAACCATGAGCGATAAAGACGAACAAAAGGGTTTCCGCTACGTCTTCGCCGGTACTATGTCTGGCATTCGAAATCCTCGTGGGCACGACAACCGCATTGATCCGATTGATATGTGTCTTGATCATCTTTCCGTAGCTTCGGTCCTTTTCAGGGCACTTGAGGCCCGTAAGGCCCCTTAGATGAGCGTAACCTAGAAGATGATGTTCGCTGTCCGCTTCTGGCACATGTGTCGCCGCGTTCATCGTCAAAACACGGCAGCCGATCACGCATCAGGTGGACAGAGAGGCGGAAAATCGCCCCTCCGTCCGTGTTTTTCAAGCCCGCAGAACCCCGCCGGTGTTCTTCGTCACATTGGCGATGATCTTGCCCGTCAACGCTTCGAAATCCTCGTCGGTCAGCGTGCGGTCTGCAGGCTGGATGACGACTTCGATGGCGATGGATTTCTTGCCTTCGCCGACGGATGCGCCTTCGAAGATATCGAAGACGTTGACGCCGGTGACCAGCTTGCGATCGGCGCTCGAGGCGGCCTTCAGGATCGCGCCGGCTTCGACTGATTTGTCGACCACGAAGGCGAAATCGCGCTTGACGGCCTGGAAGGGGGAAAGCTCCAGCGCCGGTTTGGTGCGGGTGGCCTTCTTCTTCGGCTCGGGCATGGCATCGACATAGACTTCGAAGCCGGCGAGTGCGCCGGAAACGTCAAGCGCTTCCAGCACCTTCGGATGGAACTCGCCGAAATGGCCGAGAACGATCTTCGGACCGAGCTTGATCGTGCCGGAACGGCCGGGGTGATACCAGGACGGGCCGCCGGCTTCGAACTGGACATTGCCCATCGGCACGCCGCAGGCTTCGAGAACAGCTATGGCGTCGGCCTTGGCGTCGAACACGTCGACCGGCTTGCCGCCGCCCTTGGTGGCATTCGACCAGGAGCGGCCGGCGCCGGCAAGCGATGCCGTGCCACGGCGGATACCGCCGGCCACGCGGCGCTGGCCCGACGGTGTGTCGTTCTCATAGGTTCCGGAGACTTCGAAGATCGCCACATCGCCAAAACCCTTGTCGGCATTGCGCTGGGCGGCGGTCAAAAGACCGGGCAGCAGCGATGGCCGCATGTCGGACATGTCGGCGGCGATCGGGTTTGCCAGCGACAACGAGGCTGCGCCGCCGCCGAAAAGCTCGGCCTGGGCCTTCGAGATGAACGACCAGGTGACGGCTTCCAGCATGCCGCGTGCAGCCAGCGACCGCTTGGCAAGCCGGGTGCGGATCTGCAGGGTCGTCAGGATCTTGCCATTGACGGCGCCGAGGCTTTCGATCGGTTCAGGCTTGATATTATCGACGCCATGGATGCGCATGACTTCTTCCACGAGGTCGGCCTTGCCATCGACATCAGGACGCCAGGAGGGGACGGAAACTGTGTAGCGACCATCCAGCTTTTCTGGGGACGAAAAATCAGGAACTCCTTCAGGAACAACATAATCAGGATTGAAGCGATAGGCTTGCTCAACTCCAAAACCAAGTGCCTCCAAAATAGCGATACTTTCTTCAGCGCTAACCTCAAGACCGGTCAGGCGCTTGACCTCGGAAACCGGGAAATCGACGATCTTGGCCGTGTAGCCGGCATAACCGACGACATCGGCCTTGGCCGCGGTGCCGCCGCAGATATCGAGCACCAGCTGTGTGGCGCGTTCGAGGCCTTCAACCATGTATTCCGGATCGACGCCGCGCTCGAAGCGGTAGCGGGCATCGGTGATGATCCCCAGCGCGCGGCCGCTCTTGGCGATGTTCATCGGGTCCCAGAGGGCCGATTCGATCAGCACGTCGACGGTGTTCTCGTCGCAGCCGGAATGCTCGCCGCCCATGATGCCGCCGATCGACTCGATGCCATTGTCATCGGCGATAACAACGTTAGCCGGCGAAAGAGTATATTCGCGCGTATCGAGCGCCAGAACCTTTTCGCCTTCGATGGCCCGGCGGACGGTGAGGTTGCCCTTGACCTTGGCCGCATCGAAGACGTGCAGCGGCCGGCCCTGGTCGAAGGTCATGTAATTGGTGACATCGACCAGCGCATTGATCGGGCGAAGGCCGATGGCGAGCAGGCGCTGCTGCATCCATTTCGGGCTCGGGCCGTTCTTGACGCCGCGCACGAGACGCAGGGCGAAACCCAGGCAGAGATGACTGTCTTCGCCAAGGTCGAGCGTGACCTTGGTGGTGGTGTCGCCTTCGACCTTGAAGGTCGGCGTCGGGGCTGCCTTGAGGGTGCCGAGGCCGGAGGCGGCGAGATCGCGGGCAATGCCGTAGATCGACGTGCAGTCCGGGCGGTTCGGCGTCAGGTTGATCTCGATCATCGGATCGTCGAGCCCGGCATAGGCGGCAAAGCTGGTGCCGACCGGTGCGTCGTCCGGCAGGTCGATGATGCCGTCATGGTTGTCCGACATCTGCAGCTCTTTTTCCGAGCACATCATGCCGCGGCTTTCGACGCCGCGGATGGTGCCGACGGCGAGTGTCACGTCGATGCCCGGAACATAGGCGCCGGGAGCGGCGAAGGCGCCGACGAGGCCTGCGCGGGCATTCGGGGCGCCGCAGACGACCTGGATCGGGGCGCCGGTACCGGTATCGACCATCAGCACCTTGAGCTTGTCGGCCTGCGGATGCTTTTCGGCCGAGACGACCTTGGCGATGACGAAGGGTTTGAACGCGGCCTTGTCGTCGACGTCCTCGACCTCGAGCCCGATCGCGGTCAGGCGCGCGCAGATCTGTTCAAGGGTAGCATCCGTTTCCAGATGGTCTTTCAGCCAGGAGAGTGTGAATTTCATGATTTTTTCTCAGGTTAGACTATCTGCATGAGCGGTGTGGCGTCGTTGTAGATAGATTTGTTTTGTCAAAACGGCATCCGCTGATCGTCAGGCGGCCTTCTCCGGCGCTTTCGCGCCCGGTGCCTTCACGCCCATAAACATGCTTTTTACCGATATGCCTTCATCTGCAGCCGTCCACCAGATGCCCTCGTACATCAACTCGATATCGTTCAGTTCGCGATCATCGAGTTTCGACAGGAAAGGATACCACCAGAGGGGCGTGGCGATGACGCGGCCGTCGGCGAGCGCGACGTGAACTTCGCCGTCAGCGCACCAAGCCCGCACCGGGCGCATTTCATCGGTTTCAAAGGCCAAAGAAGTCATTCCAAGCACCTATCCATTCATCACGATGTTCCAAGGCCACATTGAGCAGCCTTGCAATTTCCTGATCAGTATATCCTTTGTTCCGCGCGACTTCCAAACTGTTCAGCCAGACCTTCAGGGACTTGCCGTCTTTGACGATATGGATATGCGGCGGTTCGCCGACATCCAAAGCATAGAGCCTGAATTTGTAGCCGTGCCAAATCAGCAAAGTCGGCATGGCATCACGCGCTCAAGCCGCCAAACAGGGTCGGCATGTCGAGCGGGCGAAAACCATAATGGCTCATCCAGCGGACGTCGGCGTCGAAGAAGTTGCGCAAATCGGGCATGCCGTATTTCAGCATGGCGATGCGGTCGAGACCCATGCCCCAGGCAAAGCCCTGGTAGACATCGGGATCAAGGCCGCCGGCGCGCAGCACGTTGGGGTGGACCATGCCGCAGCCGAGGATTTCCATCCAGTCGGTGCCCTCGCCGAACTTGACGATCGGCCCGGAGGACCGGTCACACTGGATATCGACCTCGAAGGACGGCTCGGTGAACGGGAAGAAGGATGGGCGGAACCGCATCGTCACGTCGTCGACCTCGAAGAAGGTCTTGCAGAATTCTTCGAGAATCCAGCGCATGTTGGCGACGTTCGACTTGGTATCGACGACGAGGCCCTCGACCTGATGGAACATCGGCGAATGTGTGGCATCGCTGTCCTGGCGGTAGGTCTTGCCGGGGATGATGATGCGGATCGGTGGCTTCTGGGCCTCCATCGTGCGGATCTGTACCGGCGATGTATGGGTGCGCAGAACCTTGCGCTCGCCGTTTGCGTCCGGATTGAAGAAGAACGTGTCGTGCATCTCGCGGGCCGGGTGACCTTCGGGGAAGTTCAGCGCGGTGAAATTGTAATAGTCGGTCTCGATATCCGGACCTTCGGCGATCGAGAAACCCATGTCGGCGAAGATCGCGGTGATCTCGTCGATGATCTGGCTGATCGGATGGATGCGGCCGCGCTCAACCGGGGAAGAGCGCACGGGCAGTGAGATATCGACGGTTTCGCGGGCCAGCCGCTCGGCAATCGCCGCGTCCTTCAGATCGGACTTGCGGGCGGTGATCGCGGCAAAAACGTCGGTCTTCAGCGCGTTGATCGCGGCACCGCGCGTCTGGCGCTCTTCCGGCGTCATGGTGCCAAGCGTCTTCAAAAGCTCGGAGATCGAGCCCTTCTTGCCAAGCGCATTGACGCGCACGGCTTCGATCGCCGCTTCGTCACCGGCAGCGGTCACTTCGGCCAGCAGATTGTCTTTCAGTGTTTCCAGATCGGACATCGTTCATTTCCCGGTTCATTGCCGTGATCAGTCAAAGAAAAACCCGCGCCAGCCGAGCCAGCGCGGGTTTCCCAATTTAAATTCCAAGAGGCTGGGAAGCGCTGGGTCTTAACGAACCGCGCTTTCAAACTCGTTCTTGGTGCCGGCTTCCTTGAGGTAATCCAGCGCCTTCTTTGCAGCGGCGATCAGGGCGCCGAATGCTGCCGGCTCATGGATAGCCATGTCGGAGAGAACCTTGCGGTCGACTTCGATGCCAGCCTTCGACAGACCGTCGATGAAACGGCCGTATGTCAGGCCATGTTCGCGAACGGCAGCGTTGATGCGCTGGATCCAGAGGGCGCGGAAGTTGCGCTTGTTGACCTTGCGGTCGCGATAGGCAAACGCCTTCGAGCGATCCACGGCAGCCTTGGCTGCGCGGATGGTATTCTTGCGGCGGCCGTAGAAGCCCTTGGCTGCCTTGAGTGTCTTCTTATGCTTGGCGTGGGATGTTACGCCGCGTTTTACACGTGCCATGATATGATCTCCTTAAAATCCAAAGTGCCAGACGTCTCAGAGACCGTTGGGCAGGTAGTTCTTGATGACCTTCTTGCCATCGGGCTCGGCCAGAACCATCGTTCCGCGGGCGGTACGAATGAACTTGTTGGACCGCTTGATCATGCCATGGCGCTTGCCTGCGGCAGCTGCCATCACCTTGCCGGTCGCGGTGATCTTGAACCGCTTCTTGGCCGAGGATTTCGTCTTCATCTTGGGCATTTTGCTACTCCATTCTTCTTGGTTTTGAGATCGACTGACGAGGTCGTCTCCAGCGTAAAGAACGGCCACGGCATGCCCTGCCGGACCGTTCGGACGGGGGCTTGTAACCGAAGCGCCCGAAAAGTGCAATGGGACTCGGGATAATTCCCGCTTGCCCACCGTCAAAATGAAAAAGCCGCCAGTCCGGCGGCTTTCATCAGGTCACGGCCTGGAAGCGAGGCGGTTACCTCGGAGCCAGGACCATCATCATTTGACGGCCTTCCAGCTTCGGCTCGGCTTCGACCTTGGCGATTGCCGTGGTGTCTTCCTTGACCTGGAGGAGCAGTTTCATGCCCAGTTCCTGGTGCGCCATTTCACGGCCGCGGAATTTCAAGGTCACCTTGACCTTGTCGCCCTCTTCGAAGAAGCGGTTCATCGCGCGCATCTTGACGTCGTAGTCGTGCGTGTCGATGTTCGGACGCATCTTGATCTCCTTAATCTCGATGATCTTCTGCTTCTTGCGCGCCTCGGCGGCTTTCTTCTGCGTTGAATATTTCAGTTTGCCCAGATCAAGGATCTTGCACACCGGCGGTTCCGCGTTCGGCGAGATCTCGACGAGGTCGAGGCCCAGTTCTTCCGCCATGCGGAGCGCCTGTTCGGTGGGAATGCTGCCGTGGTTTACACCTTCGGCGTCGATGAGCTGAACCCGGAGGGACCGGATTTCCTTGTTAGAGCGGGGCCCGTCTTTGACAGGGGCGTCCGTTTTGAACGGTCTGCGAATGGTCGTACTCTCCTCGAGCTGTTACGAATGCAATGTCGGTTGATAGCGCTTTGTCCCGGCAAACTGCCGTCCAACTGCCGCTTGGTCTTCATGTGTAAATTGCTGCGGAAAAGTCAATAACACAGCTCTTCACGAAAATCACCACCTGTCAGGCATTCGGAGAATCTGTTTTAGAAAGAAAATCAGCGCGAACCGCTTAAAAACAAGGAAAACAGCATGTCATCGCCAATGTCGAACGCCGATCCCGACACACTCGAAGTCGGCACCGGCAGCGAATCGCGCCAAATCGCCATGCGCATCCTGCCGGCCAAGAGCGGCAATACCCTGCCCACGCTGGTCTGGCTGGGCGGCTACCGGTCGGACATGACCGGCACCAAGGCCGTCGAGCTGGAGCGGCATGCGGCTGATCTGGGTTGCGCCTGCGTCCGGTTTGATTATTCCGGCCATGGCGCCTCGGGCGGTGTCTTTACCGATGGGACGATTTCGCGGTGGCTGGAGGAAAGTCTTGCGGTCATCGATGATGTTGGCCCCGATCGCATGGTGCTGGTCGGCTCGTCTATGGGGTGCTGGGTGGCGCTCAGGCTGATTGCCGAGCTGCGGGCGCGTGGCGAAGGCGCAAAAATTGCCGGTCTCGTCCTGATCGCACCGGCGCCGGATTTCACCAGCGACCTGATCGAGCCCAATCTTTCGGATGCCGAACGGACCTCGCTTGCCGAGCGCGGTTATTTCGAGGAGCCGACGCCCTATGGCCCGGAACCGAATATCTTCACGGCACGATTGATCGAGGACGGGCGGAAAAACCGCGTTCTGACCGGTATCATCGAGACCGGCTGCCCGGTGCATATCCTGCAGGGCATGCAGGATCCCGACGTTCCCTATGGTCATGCCCTGAAGCTGATGGAGCATCTGCCGTCGGACGATGTGGTGATGACACTCATCCGCGATGGCGATCACCGCCTGTCGCGACCGGAGGATATCGAGCGGATTCTCACTGCCGTGGATGCCATGTCCGCCGCCTAACCACCGTAAACCCCCTACGACCAAAGGCCTTGCCGGGCATTTTAACCATATCCGGCGATCCCCGATTCAGCTGATTGACTTCGTTTCGGCCGCGCTGTTAACTCTTTGTTAACGATTAGAGCGGCGCGCGGCGGGTTTACCGCGAAAGCTGACCACGGATTTCAGGCTTTCGCGGGGATTCTTTCTGAAGTGTTTAGAAAGAAGCCGCGCCACAGGGGACACGCATGGCGCAGTTGATGGGCATCAGGAAAGTGGTCGTGGCACTTGCAGCTGTTTTCGCTTCTGCAGGCATTGCCATCCCGGCGCCGTCGGCAACCGCGCTGTCGATGCAGACCGGTGCCATCACCTCGCAGCCGATCGGCCATTACGAGTTCTGCCAGACCCACCGCCCGGAATGCGAGCTCAAGACCAAATCGGCGGTTGCACCCCGTGTCACCGATTTCGGTTGGTCGGTCATCCGCGAGGTCAATTTCGCCGTCAACACCGAAATCACCCCGATCACCGACATGGACCTTTACGGCAAGGACGAGGTCTGGGCCTATCCCGACACTGGCGCCGGCGATTGCGAGGATTTCGTCCTCCTGAAGCGCAAGCGCCTGATGGAGAAGGGCTTCTCTCCGTCTGATCTGCTGATCACCGTCGTCCGCAAACCGGACGGCGAAGGCCATGCCGTGCTGACCGTACGCACGGCGCAGGGCGACTTCATCCTCGACAACCTCGAAAATGAAATCAAAATCTGGAGCAAGACGCCCTATCGCTTCCTCAAGCGCCAGGCATCGTTCAACACGGGCCGCTGGGTGACGATCGAAAACGGCGCGGAAGTGCTGGTCGGTTCGGTCGGAAACTGATTGCTGGTTCGAACGCAAACGACAACGACACCTAATCATTGTCGCAACGAACTTTTGTCGTGCTCGAAAACGTCAAAAGTGGTTGGTTCGCCGTGAAATCTGTCTGCTGCGACGCCTGTCTTACCGACCGGTTCTGTAGTAAATTGTATCCAGCGGCTTCGACGGTGTTTTCCCAGCGGACGTGTTTGTCCATGCAACGGGAAAGGCTCCAAAACGGAGTTGATTTCCCGTAACCCATACACTGTCATACAGATGCGTTCCTGCAGCAGCGAACGTGAAGGGGCCACAGGTTTTTCCCGCGACCGACACCGGCACGTTTTCCTGCCACCCCGTCAACCCGCAACCAGCCCTATCGCCCGTTTCTTTATTGTAGTGATCGACAACATCTTTGATGTTGGGCGTGGTCGTGAGGGTGCCGACAACATGCTCGATGCGAACTTGCCCGCCCTCGTCTTGAGCATGAATGAGTGATCCGGCAAAATTCACCTGAACCGTGGGTGTTTGGCACTGGCTTTTCGCGTAGATCTGCGATGTAGCCCTTATCTCATTGTCTGTAATGGTGATGCGGGTCACATATCCATGCCTGCCGTTTTTCCCTATGGGCAAGCAATCGGTCGTCCATTCGCCTTGGATACTCTTATTGCCATCTTGAGCCGCGGAAGGACTAGGAAAAATCGATACGCCCACAATGGAAGTTAAGGCCAGCAGGCGGGAAAGGGGCATAAAACTCCTCCTTGGAATCGAATATATGCTTCATGCACCAAGGAATATTGGTTTATTTGTGAAGTGCATTGTCGCGGCTAACCCATGTTAACAGAATTGCCTGGCCTCCGATCTTGCATTCATCACGCATTGCCGATCAACACACCCGCAGCCAGCACCAGCCCACCACCGAGAACCACCTGGAAGGCCGCGCGCAGGAACGGGGTTTCCATATACTTGTTCTGAATGAAGGCGATGGCCCAGAGTTCGAAGAAGACGATGATGCCTGCGGTGATCGTGGCGGTCCAGAAGTGCGGAATGAGATAGGGCAAAGCGTGGCCGAGGCCGCCGAGCGTCGTCATGATACCGCAGGCAAGACCGCGCTTGAGCGGCGAACCGCGGCCCGAAAGTTTGCCGTCGTCATGCGCTGCTTCGGTAAAGCCCATGGATATGCCGGCGCCAACCGAGGCGGACAGGCCGACCAGAAAGGTCTGCCAGGTGTCCTGGGTGGCAAACGCTGCGGCGAAGATGGGTGCGAGCGTCGAGACCGAGCCGTCCATCAGTCCGGCAAGACCAGGCTGCACGTATGTCAGCAGGAATTGGCGGTGTGCCGCCTCATCTTCTTTCTTGCGCGCCCCTTCCGGCACATGTTTTTCGGTCAGCATGCGGGCAATGTCCTCATGGCCCTGTTCGGCCAGGGCCAAGTCGCCCAGCAATTGCCGGGTTGCCGCATCGGAGGTGTTCTTTGCCGCCTCGACATAGAAATTATACGCCTGCGTTTCCATCGTCTCGGCTTCGCGGCGCATGGCGTCGAGCGACTGGTTGTGGCGCAGCCAGTCCGGCTTGCGGGTGAGGAAGCCTTTGACATGTTCGCGGCGAATCAGCGGGATGCGCTCGCCGAACCGGCGGCGGTGCATGTCGATCAGCATGGTCTTGTGGGCGTTTTCCACTTCGCCCATGTCCTCGAAGACCTTGGCGGAATCCAGATATTTGTCCTTCAGCGCGTCGGCATAGGCAAAGTAGATGCGGCTGTCGTCCTCTTCGGACGAGATGGCAAGCGCCAGAACCTCCTGTTCGGACAGCGAGGACAGCGGACGCTTGGAGAGCGAAAGCAAGCGGGAAAACATGATGCGGTCAACCTAGTTTAGAATAATTCTAAATTTAGGGCCGCTTCACGCGAAGGTCAACCCCTAACGCGGCAGTGTGACTCGACAGGTGGCCGGATAAATTCCTACATAAACAGAAGGATGAACGCCCGGAAGAAGGCTGCTTTCGCATGAACCCGCTTCTGACCAGCAAGGATACGCTTCTCGATCGCATCGGCATGGCGATGGCAGGAAAGCTGACGGCACTGACGTCGGGCTACGAGCCCTACACGCCATCCGATCCCGAGACGTTGGCCCGGACGCTGCGGCCGGGAGATATCCTGCTGATCGAGGGCAATCACAAGATTTCCAACACCATCAAATACCTCACCCAATCGACCTGGTCGCATGCAGCCTTCTTTGCCGGCGACGAAATCCCGCTGACGCTCGATCAGGCAACGCTCCCCATTATCGATCGGCCGCAGCTGATCGAGGTCAATCTCGGCGAGGGCTGCGTTGCGGTGCCGCTCCGAAAATACTGTACCTACAACACCCGTATCTGCCGGCCTGTCGGGCTGACGCCGGATGATCGCAACGCGGTTCTCTCTTTCATGATCTCAAGGCTCGGGCTGAAATACGACATGAAGAACATCTTCGACATGCTGCGTTATTTCATGCCGACGCCGCCGGTGCCGGTGCGCTTTCGCCGCCGCATGCTGGCGTTCGGGTCTGGCGATCCGACACGCGCCATCTGCTCGACGCTGATTGCGCAGGCCTTCGAGCAGATCCGCTATCCGATCCTGCCGGAGATCACCCGTGCACCGGGCCGGGCGTCGGCGACATCGACCTATTCACGCGCCGAAATCCTGCATATCCGCCATCATTCGCTTTACACGCCACGCGATTTCGATCTCTCGCCTTATTTTGCCGTGGTGAAACCGACGCTCGAATACGGCTTCGACTACAAGCGGCTGCAATGGCAGGGAGACGACGATCAGGCGTTCATAGGGTAATATTCAGCGTCTGCTCGCGGACGATATAAGCCTTCTGCCGGTCGGTGATGTAGTCGCGCACGATGGGGGCAGCATCACGCGAGCGTGACAGCTGCATGTGAAACACCAGCTGGCTGCCGGTGCGGAACATCATTTCGCAGCTGACCAGATAGAATTCCCACATCCGGGCAAAGCGCTCGTCATACATCTCCACGACCTTGTCGCGGTTCTTGTCGAAGCGCTCGACCCAGTGCTTGAGCGTCGTCGCATAGTGCACACGCAGGAATTCCAGATCGCTCACCCACAGGCTGTTGCGCTCGACCACCTCGAAAACCTCGGAGAGCGCGGGCGAGTAGGCACCCGGGAAAATATATTTGCGCAGCCAGGCGCTGGCCATACCGGGTGGGCTCATATGGCCGATCGAATGAAGGACCGCGATGCCGTCATCGGGCATCAGCGCATTCAGCTTCTTGAAATACTCATCGTAATGGCTAACGCCGACATGTTCGAACATGCCGACGGAAACGATGCGATCGAAGCTCTCGTTGACTTCGCGATAGTCGCGCAGTTCGAAGCGGACACGTCCTTCAAGCCCGGCATCCTTGGCGCGTTGCGTCGCCAGCGCCTGCTGTTCCTTGGAGAGTGTGACCCCCAGCACTTCGACATTTTCGAGCTGGGCAAGATACAGCGCCAGGTCTCCCCAGCCGCAGCCGATATCCAGCACTTTCATGCCGGGTCTGAGGCAGAGTTTCGAGGCGAGCAGCCTCAGCTTGTTGCGCTGCGCCTGCTCCAGCGTCTCGTCCGGTTCGCGGAAATAGGCGCAGGAGTAAAGCATATGCTCGTCGAGGAAGAGTTTGTAGAAGTCGTTGCCGAGGTCGTAGTGATGGGCGACGTTGCGCTGGGCCTCACCCTTGACGTTGGACTGCTGGCGCTTGCGGAAGCGCATCTTGATGGCGCGCAGCGCCTTCTGGATGGGATAGGAACCCAGCGACAGCCGGTTGATCGAAAACAGCGTCAGGAAATCGCGTAATGTCGAGCCGTCCTCGAAGCGCAGCGTGCCGTCCATGTAGGCTTCGCCGGCGGCAAGTTCCGAATTGAAGACGAGGCTGCGATAGAGCTTGCGATCGGTGAGCCGCATGGTCACTTCCGGACCGGGTTCACCCTTGAAAACATGCGGTTTGCCATCGGCATCGATGACGGTCAACTGGCCCTTGCGAATGAATGCTTTCATCATATGCGATAGTGGAAACATGCACACCTCGATGGAAAAAGCGACGCTTGCGGAGCATCACTCTATCACCGGGTTTGCAAAAAGCGCCCCATTAATTCTGGCAGTATCAGCGGCCGGTGGCGGTGGCACCGGCGCTCGCGGCAACGACGAGAACCGTCCCCATGATCTGCAGGGCGGTCATCGGCTGGCTCAGCACCAGAAAGCCGGCAAGGGCGCCAAGCGCCGGCTCAAGGCTCATCAGGATGCCGAAGGAAGACGTGCTCATCCGGCGCAGCGCGATCATTTCCAGCGCATAGGGGATCAGCGGCACAAGCAGCGCCAGACCGGCGATGGTCACCACACCTTCGGCCGTCATGCGCGGCGCATCGATCAGCCCGAAGGGCGTGGCGACGATTGCCGCGACGATCAGCGACATGGAGAGGCCCTGCAGGCCCTCAAAGGCGTTTCCGGCCTTCTTCATCAGGATGATGTAAAGCCCCCAGCCGGCGGCAGCTCCGAAGGCAAAAAGAACGCCGGTGATGTCGCCAATCCAGCCGTTGCCGTCATGGGCCAGCAAAAGCACGCCGCCAGCGGCGATCAACGGCCAGACAAGGCGCCAGCCAAGGCCGAAGGCAAAGGTGGCCACCGCGAGCGGGCCAAGGAAGTCTATGGCAACGGCAAGGCCGAGCGGAATACGTTCGATCGCCGCAAAGAAACACAAGGTCATGCCGGCCATGCAGGCGCCGAGCAGCCCGGCCATCCGCCACTGCGCCCGCGAATAGCGAAGGATCGGCGGACGCACGATGATGGCAAGCATAACGGCGGCCCAAGCCAGGCGCAGCCAGGTGGTGCCGAACGGGCCGTAGGCGGCAATCGCTGGCGCTGAAAGCGCCGAACCAAACTGAACACTCGACATCGACAGGAGGCACATCAGGCCACCGGTCAGCGCGGCCGTGGTGCCGATGCCCGGTACCGTGGGCGTGGGTGGAACGGTGCCTTCCTTTGCGTGGGCTGTTGCCATTGCCTGTTGATCCAAGACGTTATTCTCCCCCAGCCAATGCCGATCTCCCGGCAGGGCTGTAACGGAAGCTGCAATCAGCAGCAAATTCATATTTGTGAGGGTTAATATAAGGGTATTTGATAATGCTCACGAAGCCGCTTGGAACATATTGCCCACCAACGCGTTATTGGTCGCAGCAACAATTATGTTAAGCGAGGGCAAAAACATGGACGTCAACGGCGTAGGCTGGATCGCGGCAATCATCATCGGCGGTTTTGCCGGATGGATGGCAGAACAGTTCATGAAATCCAACATGGGCATGTTCATGAATATCATTCTGGGCATTATCGGCGCCATCGTCCTCAATGCCATCCTTGCCTTTGCCAATATGGGCTTCACCGGCTGGTTGGCATATCTGGTCATCGGCTTCATCGGAGCCTGCATTCTGATCGCGGTGGGCCGTGCCGTGCGCCGCTAAACTCTTCCAAAGGAGACGTTCATGCTGACATTTGCAGCCGAAGGCAGCGGTCAGGGCCAATTGGAAATCAACGGCAATTCGCAGCCGGTTTCCTATGAACTCGTTGAAGCCCGCGAAGAAGACGATAGCCGTCAGGTCCGTATCCGGCTCAATGCGCCGCGTGACTGGCTGCTGAAGCAGGGTTTCAATGGAGAGGCTATCCTGGTGCGAGACAACGGATCACGCATCGCCGTGCGCCGGGAAGGCGGGCTGGATGTCGGAGACAGCATTTCTGTGACGCTCGAAGGGTATGACGATACCCCTAGCGACGCGGATGAAGTTTCGGAAATCTACCCGGAATTGAAGCACTAACTATCGTTGAGCACGACAACGGAAACGGGCGCGGTTGAAACCGCGCCCGTTTTGTATTCCAGAGATGAGGGATCAATCCTTGGCGCGTTCCACATAGGAGGCGTCTTCCGTCAGGATGACGACGCGGGTGCCGACGCCGATATGCGGCGGAACCATGGTTCGAACGCCGTTCGACATGATCGCCGGCTTGTAGGACGAGGACGCCGTCTGGCCCTTGACGACCGGCTCGGTCTCAACGATTTCAAGCGTCATGCGGGTCGGCAATTCCATGGCAAGCGCCAGACCTTCGAACATCTTCAGCTGAACGGACATGCCTTCCTGGAGATAGGCCTTGTCGTCGCCGACGACGTCGGGCGAAACGGCCACCTGATCGTAGGTCTGCGGGTTCATGAAGTGGAAGCCTTCGCCGTCTTCATAAAGGAAGGTATGTTCGCTGTCCTCGACGAAGGCGCGCTCGACCTGCTCGGTGGTGCGCCAGCGTTCCGAAACCTTCACGCCATCGGAAATACGGCGCATGTCCACCTGGGTCACCGGCGTGCCCTTGCCGGGATGAAAGTTCGCGGCGGTCAGAACGGCATAGAGCTTGCCGTCGACTTCGAGAACATTGCCCTTGCGGACAGAAGAGGCGATTACCTTGACCATAAGTCTTCCTTGTAACTGAGGCTGATGCGTCGTAGAGGAGCGCACGAAATATGCGCGTCACAGACGCCAGAAAGCGTTTTCGGGCCGCACCTATCCTATATTTGGATAAATTGCCAGTGTGACGGCGGATACGGCTCGAAGAAACCCGTGCAACTGCCGTAAAATATCGACTGCCCGAGAAAACGGAAACACGACCTTCATGCCTGCTGCCTCTCCCTGGTGGACGCCGGACGTCCATGCCGACCGCCGAGGTTTCCTGATCGGCCGCAATCGGATTCAGGCTGCCTTGCGCGGCTTCTTCGCGGCACGCGATTTTGTCGAAGTGGACACCGCGACCCTGCAGATATCGCCTGGCAATGAGGCGCATCTGCATGCCTTTGCAACGCAGGCGATCCATCACGACGGCAGCACGGCGCCGCTCTATCTGCACACCTCGCCGGAGTTTGCCTGCAAGAAACTGCTGTCCGCCGGCGAGGAGCGCATCGCCTGCTTCGCCCATGTCTACCGCAATCGGGAGCGCGGACCGCTGCACCATCCGGAATTCACCATGCTCGAATGGTACCGCGCCGGCGAAACCTACCAAACGTTGATGCGAGATTGCGCGGAGATGTTGGGTCTTGCAGCCGAAACGGTGGGGGCAAGGCAGCTGACCTATCGCGGCGCACAGGCCGATCCGTTTGCCGAGCCGCAGCGCATCACCGTTGCCGAGGCCTTTGCACGGTTCGCAGGCGTCGATCTCCTCTCGTCTATCGATGCGGGCGGCGACACCGACCGGGAAAGCTTGGCCGCAACCCTGCGCGCGGCCGGGCTTCGGGTCGCTGACGATGATACCTGGGCGGATATGTTCAGCCGGGTGATCGTCGAGAAGGTCGAGCCCAATCTCGGTTTCGGCCGCGCGACGATCCTTTATGAGTATCCGGTCGCCGAGGCAGCGCTGGCGAGGCCCACGCCGCACGATCCGCGCGTCGCCGAACGGTTCGAGCTCTACGCCTGCGGAGTGGAACTGGCCAACGCCTTTGGCGAATTGACCGATGCGAGCGAACAGCGCCGCCGCTTCGGCCTGGAGATGGCGGAGAAGAGCCGCGTCTATGGCGAGACCTATCCGCTGGATGAGGACTTTTTAAGGGCGCTCGAGATCATGCCGCAGGCCAGCGGCAGCGCGCTCGGCTTCGACCGGCTGGTGATGCTGGCAACCGGCGCATCGCGGATCGATCAGGTGATCTGGGCACCGGTGGCAGAGACCAGCCCGCTGAGCGAGGGCCGCAAGTGACAGCGCTTCGTTCCTTGAAGACGATCGATGATCTGCAGGGCGCGGGCCTTGTTTCGGCCGAACGGCGCGCCGGGCTGGATGCGGTTGCCTTGCGTTATGCGGTGGCTGTGACGCCGGCGATCTCAGCCCTCATTGATCCCAACGACCCCAATGATCCGATCGCCCGGCAGTTCATCCCTGATGCGGCAGAGCTTTTACGTTTGCCGGAAGAGCGTGAAGACCCGATCGGCGATGGCGCCCATAGTCCCGTCGAGGGCATTGTCCATCGGTATCCGGATCGCGTGCTGTTGAAAGCGGTGCATGTCTGCCCGGTCTATTGCCGCTTCTGCTTCCGCCGCGAAATGGTCGGGCCTCAGGGGCTCGGCACACTTGCATCGCAGGCGATGGATAATGCGTTTGGCTATATTGCCGGACATCCGGAAATCTGGGAAGTCATCCTCACCGGCGGCGATCCGCTGGTGCTATCGCCGCGCCGGCTGGCCTCGATCATGGAACGGCTGGCATCGATAGAGCATGTCAAGATCGTCCGCTTCCACACCCGCGTGCCGGTCGTCGAGCCCGAGCGCGTCGACGACGCGCTGATCGCAGCACTCAAGGCCAGCGGCAAGACCACCTATCTGGCGCTACACGCCAATCATCCGCGGGAATTGACGGCGGAAGCGCGCGCTGCCTGCGCCCGGCTGGTCGATAGTGGCATCGTCATGGTCAGCCAGTCGGTGCTGCTCAAGGGTGTCAATGACGATCCCGACACGCTGGCGGCGCTGATGCGCGCCTTCGTCGAAAACCGCATCAAGCCGTATTACCTGCATCATCCGGACCTTGCGCCGGGAACCAGCCATTTCCGCCTGACGATCGAGGAAGGCCAGACGCTGGTCGCTTCGCTGCGCGGCCGCGTTTCCGGCCTCTGCCAGCCCGCCTACATCCTTGATATTCCCGGCGGCCACGGCAAGACGGTGATCAGCGCCTCGACCATCGAGGATAACGGCGGCGGCTGCTACACCGTGTCGGATTTCAATGGCGAAGAGCACGTCTATCCGCCCGCATCGGCCGGCAAGCAGCCTCTTTAACGACGGATTTTGCCCAAAAGGGCACTGAGTTCCGATTGCCGGCCGGTACCGGTTTTCCGGATTATCGACCGTACATGGCTTCCAACGGCCGATGCCGTGCTACCCGGCGATATCGACGGCTCTCATGCCGCTGGTGACAAGCGGCGATATCCGCGTCTGCGCCGAATTGAGGTCGAACAGTACAATCAGCGTTTCCGGCTTCCGGCGTATCTCTTCGTCTAAATCCTCGATCAAGGCCAAGGCGTGAGAATACGGGAAAAACGCCGGCGAGTGGGGCCAGACCGTTCAAGGCGAACGATGAGCGGCCGTTTGCCGGAACGCGTCGGACGCACCGCCGACAATGGCGAGCCGGTTCGATGCGGCATCGGACGGCGTTTTCGTGCGCAAAAAAAAGCCGGCCACTGCAGAGCGGCCGGCGTTTCAAGGCGATAAACCAAATCAGCCCTGTTTGATCGGCGCGATCGAGATTTCGACGCGGCGGTTCTGGGCGCGTCCTGCCGGGCTGCCATTCGAAGCGATCGGCCGGTCCGGTCCGTAGCCGACGGCCGACATGCGGCGCTGGTCGACGCCCTGCGAGCCGAGATAATTGGCGACCGAGATGGCGCGCCGTTCCGAAAGGTCCTGGTTGTGGCTGGCGCTACCGGTCGAATCCGTATGGCCATCGACATCGATCAACGTCTTGTTGAACTTGCGCAGCACGATCGCGACCGAGTTCAGCGTCGGATAGGCCCTGGGGCTCATCTGGTCCTGATCGGTAGCGAAGGTGATATTTTCCGGCATGTTGAGAACGATGCGGTCGCCGACGCGGGTGACCGAAACACCGGTGTTCTGCAGCTGTGCGCGCAGTTCGGATTCCTGGCTGTCCATGTAGTTGCCGATCAGGCCGCCGCCGAGGGCACCGATGCCGGCGCCGACAAGAGCGGCGTCGCGGCGTCCGGCAGAGCTGCCACCGACCAGAAGGCCGGTTGCTGCACCCAGCCCCGCACCGATCAGCGCGCCACCGGCGGTGTTCGACATTTTCTGCTCGCCCGTATACGGGTCGGTCGTGGTGCAGCCGGAAAGATAGATTGCGGCGATGGCCAGAACGGCAATTTTCTTCATCATGGAATCACGGGTCCCCAAAAGATCTACTCTGCTTCATACTACCGATTGCGGCAGGAAGATGAAGATCATGCCTTTTGGAAAATCAACTTTCTGTTTCAGCCCCATGTTGCACCGTCATGCCTTTGCTTTCGAACCGGGCAGGCCGGCAGGGTTGCCCACCCGCCCGGTGCGCAATCACTACATTGCCGGCAAAACGGCGATGTCGCGGAGCGCGCCTGGCGAGCCGGTAATCTCGCCCGCCGCCGTGGCCGCGCCCGTTTCCAGGTTGACCGTGTAGAGCTTGGTGCCATTGGCAAGCCACGCCGTATTGGTTCCGTCCTCGGTGGTCTGGATGTCGAAGGCGAAGGTCGGCGCTGCGCCATCGATGCCGAGCTTGCCGATTGCGGCCAGCGTGCCGTCATTCGGTTTGGTCTGCTTGATCAAGGCGCCGATCGTCGCGTCGATATTGTACATCCCGGTCTTTTCCGGCTTGCCGTGGGAATTGATGTAGGCGGCAGCGACGATGTTCGGCGTTTCGCCCTTGTGCATGTCGCCGTCCTCGTAAGCGAGCTTGCCATCGACGGTGACTTCGCCTGTGTCGGGATGAACGCGGTGATTGGTAACGCCGGTCATGAAGCGCAGCCGGTCGGCCATCGGGTTGAAGTCCACCACCACCGCCGCATCGTCGATTGGCAGCGGCGTATTCACCTTGGCAACATCGCTTGCTGCACCCGTTTCAAGATCGATGGTGACGATCCGGCTATCCGGCGTTACGCCGATCACGGTCTTGTTGGACGGCCGGAAATCGATGCCGGCGAGGCTGTCGACGCCGGTAACGTCGATTGTCTTGGTCACAGCCGGATTGGCCGTGTCGAACAGAACGAGCGTCTTGTCTCCGGTCAGGCCGAGAACCGGCGCAGCAAACCCGATGCCGCCGCTGGTAAACAGGACCGTGGAGGCGATCAATGCAGTCTTCATGGTCTTCATTCGAAGTCTCCTTGTTGTCTGAAATCGTCACAGGAGGCGATCCATCTGTAGCCGCCTTCCAACCGGTAGACACACGGGAGGCTAGGTTTGGATGCACCGGCCAGAATTTTATTTTCCTCAAATGCATCCAGAGGTCACTCTGGCGGGTAAAAAGCCTATGTGGGCATTTGAGCAACGGCCGTCGATGCAATGTGCGCAACCGGGACGCATGCTGACCGGCGCGGGAGACAGTGGGAGTAGAATGCAGGAGCATCAGGAGAAATTGGCAGACGCACTGGCCGGTTGCGCCAATGGCGATCGCAATGCGCTGCGGACGATCTTCGATCTGGAAGGCGCTCGGCTCGTAGCCGTTGCCCAGCGCATCCTGCGCCGGCGCGAACTGGCCGAAGATGTCGTGCAGGAAGCCTTTATCCAGATATGGACCAAGGCCGGACAATACACGCCGGATCGTGGATCGGCGCGCGGCTGGATCTATGCAATTGCCCGCAACCGGGCGCTCAATCTGGTGCGCGACGGCAAGCGGCTGGAATTCACCGAGCCCGATAATCTCGCCGATCTGCACGATGCCGAGCACATGGATCATGCAGCCAATGTCTGGGCCGATCTCGATCGCCAGAACCGGTTGCGCGCGTGCCTGTCGCGGCTCGACGAGACCAAGCGCCGGAGCATCCTGATGGTCTATATATCCGGCTATACCCATGGCGAGATCGCCGGCCGGCTGAAGGTGCCGCTCGGCACCGCCAAGGCGTGGGTTCGCCGTGGGCTGGCCTCGCTTCGGGAGTGCATGGCATGAGCGTGGGCAAGCAGGATATTGATGAACTGGCCGACGAATATGTTCTGGGCCTTCTGGATCCGGCCGATCATGCTCGCGTCGAAGTGGAGATCGAAAACGACGCAGCCTTGCGCGCCGCCGTCGCCGCAAGCCGCGATCGTTTTCTGGCACTGGATCTTCTGGCAAAGCCCGGTGCCGAACCGGAAGGCCTGTGGGGGCGTATCGCTGCGACGCTGGATGAGCCAAAGGCCGGTGTCACTGCGGGATTTGCGCAGCCGGAGGCGGCAAATGACAACAGCGGCTCCGTATGGCGCCGCACGGCGCTTGGCGGCATTGCCGCGTCGCTGCTTCTGGCGGTGGGTCTGGGCTGGAGCCTGCTGTCGCAGCCGGAGCCGCGCGTTGTTGCCGTGCTTCTGGATGCAGCGGGAGAGCCACAGGCAATTGTCGAGGATTTCGGCAATGCGTCGGCCCGCGTTAAGCCGCTTGTCGATTTCGAAGTTCCAAAAGGCCGTATCATGCAGGTGTGGACGCTTCCCTCGAAGGAACTGGGGCCTGTGTCGCTGGGGCTTTTGCCGCGTTCACAGGAAATCGTTCTTGCCGGTCCCGTACTGCCGCAGCCGCAGGAAGCGCAACTCTACGAGATTACCATCGAGCAGGCCGGCGGCTCGCCGACAGGCCGGCCAACGGGGCCTATCCTGGTCAAGGGTTTTGCAAAGATGCCGCGCTGAATTGTCTGAAGGCTGGCGGGCGCTCCGGTCGCAGGAGCCCCCGCTGCGTCTCTTGACCACTATTCGGTCAGATCGATCTCTTCGGTGTTGCCGCCCGTGCAGGTGTAGCAGCAATCGGTGCAGGTTTCGCCATTGTCCGGACCGGTGCCCCAATAGGTCGACTTGTCGCCGGAAATCCAGGCGCCGTAGCAGATCTTTTCACCCTGATCGCAGGACAGCGGAATCTGCTTGGTTTCGCCGTCATCCAGCAGGTAAACCTGGTTGTTGCCCGGCCAGACATGGTCGCGGTCCTGGCTGTAAAGCTCGACTTCGACGGCATTCGGATGGCTGTTTTTCATCTCGAAGGTGACGTCGGCAGCTGAGCCAACGGAGACGCCGCCGAGAAGCATGGCGATGGAAAGCGCGGCCAGACCCGCGCGCTGAAGAATGGTTTTCATGGGTTCCCCTTAAGAATATCGGCCTTGCGGCAGTACATCAGCTAGCATGAAGATAAGGGGTGCGGAATGGGCGGATCGGCCCGAAAACGTGGTTTTTTCAGCGCGGTATGGCCATTTTTGGTGACAAGGACAGGTGGAGCCCTGCGTGTTTTCGGCACGTCAATCCGCAGCCAGTGATTTGTAGAAGAACGTCGAGCCGCAATAGCTGCCATCCGGCATCAGGGCATATTGCGGAATGACGCCGACACGCTGCCAGCCGAATTTTTCGTAGATGCTCTCCGCCGGGCTTCCGGTTGCCGTGTCGAGTACCAGAACATGCCGTCCATGCTGGACCGCGGCGTCTTCGGCAGCGTCCATCAGCAGGCGCGAAAGCCCGAGACCGCGGGCCTTGCGGTGGACGAGCAGCTTCTTCAGGTCGGCGCGATGCGGCTGGTTCGGCATCGTGCCGATACCGAGCTGAACCGTGCCAAGGATTTCGCCGTCCTTCTCCGCCACGATCAGTACCGTGTTGCCTTCGGTGACCGCCTGGGCAACCCCTTGCCAATAAGGGGCCGCATCCTGCGAGGTATAGGGCGACATGAAGCCGACGGAGGCGCCACCCTCGACGCAATCGGACAGGATGTCGGCAAGCGCGGGCAGGGCGGCCGTGGTTTCGGAAGGAGTGAGCGTGCGGATAGTAATCTTGGACATTGGGATTAGACTTTGCTGCGGTTGAGAATGATGGCGTAGCGTGCCGGCTTGCCATGCGGATTGTGAAAGATGTGGGCCTCGGCAAGCCGCATGAACAGGCAGTCGCCGGCCTCAAGCACATGCGTCTCTTCGCCGGCGGTCATGGTCAGCCTGCCTTCGAACAGCCAGAGATGCTGCGTCAGCCCGGCGTCGAATTGCTGCTGCTCGAACACCACGCGGGCACCCGGCGGAAACTCGACCTCGACGATATCGACAGGCGAACCGGTGCCATCCGGTGAGACCGAGCGGCGCAGGTAGCCGGTTTCGGGATCGCGCCAGATCCGCTGGTCGTTCCGGCGCGAGAGCGGATCTTCAGTGTTTTCGCCGTCTGCAAAAAATCGCGACAAGGTCGTGCCCAATGCACTGCAGAGCCGGGCGAGAAGGTGGGCGGTCGGGCTCGCTTCGCCACGTTCGATGCGCGAGATCATCGCCCGGCTGACGCCGGCGCGGGTGGCGAGATCGTCGAGCGTCATCGACTGAGCCAATCTCAGCGCCCTCATCCGGGCGGCAATATCCGTTTCGAAACCGTTTGAATTTTCCATTATAAGAGAATTAATTGTTCTTATAGTGGAGTCAATGAAAATTGCGGGTCCCTTGAAATAAAGTCGGCCTATGCCGTTTTGGCGACATTCAAATTCGACGCAACCGGATAGAGTGCGATTTCGCGAGGCGGCTGAGGAAATCGCCTTGCGATCAATATCTTAGTGAAGACTTGAACAGGCGGCGGCAGTGCCGCCTGTTGCGGGCTTGAGAGGGTGAATGGCGGCGATAGAAGGAATCCGGTCCGAGCAGCCGCGCGCATCCGTGCTGTCGATCGCCAGCATTGTCGCCTCCATGGCCTGTGTCGGCATC
Source organism: Pararhizobium sp. DWP3-4 (assembly GCF_049898205.1). Classification (NCBI taxonomy): domain Bacteria; kingdom Pseudomonadati; phylum Pseudomonadota; class Alphaproteobacteria; order Hyphomicrobiales; family Rhizobiaceae; genus Pararhizobium; species Pararhizobium sp. DWP3-4. The sequence continues at coordinate 137,088 of NZ_JAFCXF010000006.1, forward strand.
GGCAATGGCATGATGTTCGCCTATGTGCCTTTCCTTTTGGCGAAGGGCGACAGCCCGCCCTGGGTGGCCGGTGCTGCGGTCACGGCCCTTGCCTTTGGTGGTCTCGCCGGTTGCGTCGTTGCCGGACCGATGATCCGCAGGGTCGGCCATGCACGGGCGTTTTCCTGCTCGATGGCGCTGGTTCTGCTGTCGGCCTTTTTGATCGCGCTCGGCTTCCATCCACTGCTCTGGGTTTTTGCGCGCGGCGTCTATGGTGCGGCGGGCAATATCAATTTCATCATCTCGCTCAGCTGGCTCAACCATGCCAGCGCCAACAGCTGGCGCGGCAAGGCGATGTCGGTGTTCTACATGGTCTATGTCATTGCCATTGGCGCTGGCGCCTGGCTGTTCGGCCAGATCCCGGCGGATGGCAATCTGGCGCCGCTGCTCACCATCTTCTTCACCACCATGGCGATCCTGCCGATCGGCCTGACCCGCCTGCCCAATCCGCCGCCGCCAGCCAAAGTCAGCGTCGATGTGCCGATGGTCTGGCGCAATTCCCCCGTCGCCTTCGTCGGCGTTCTTGCTGCCGGTGGGCTATCCATGGCCGTGCAGGGCTTTACCCCGATCTATGCCGCCGCCAATTCGGTCAGCCAGGGCGATGTGGCACTGTTGATGCTGGTCATGCAGTTCGGGCTGATCTTCATCCAGTATCCGATGGGCGTGCTGTCGGACCGGATCGACCGGCGCATCGTGCTGATCCTCGTCTGCCTGCTGATTGCCGCCGCCGCCCTCGTGGCGCTCTCCGTCTCGTTTGCCAACCTGATCCTGCTGATGCTGGTCTTCGCCGTTTTTGCCGGTGCCGTCGAAACCGTCTATTCGATTGCCAATGCCCATGCCAACGATCGCACCGCACCCGCCGATTTCGTGCCGCTCGCCTCGACGCTTCTGATGTGCTGGTCGATCGCTGCCACGATCATCCCTCTGTCGATCACGCTGCTGACACCGGTCTTCGGCCCAAACACCTTCATCTATGCGGCCATGGGCACGGCGCTTGCTTATGCGGCCTTCGTCGCCGTGCGGCTCAAGTTCCGTGAAACGGTGCCGCCGCACCTGCGCGAAAATTTCGAGATGAAGAGCGCCCAGATGCCGAATGCCGGTGCGATGGTCGAGGGCGATCCGGTTGCGGGCGATATCCGGCAATTATAGTGAACAAAGCCTGCATTTCCTGCTTTGCGGCGATTGATACCGCTGCTATATGCGGCGCATGAGCACAACACCTTCAAAGACGCCCCTGTCGCACATCCGCAATTTCTCGATCGTGGCCCATATCGACCATGGCAAGTCGACGCTGGCTGACCGGTTGATCCAGTCGACCGGCGGCCTTGCCGCACGCGAAATGTCGGAGCAGGTTCTCGACTCGATGGATATCGAGAAGGAGCGAGGCATCACCATCAAGGCGCAGACCGTGCGCCTGCATTACGTCGCCAACAATGGCGAGACCTATGTCCTCAACCTGATCGACACCCCCGGCCATGTCGACTTCGCCTATGAAGTCTCGCGCTCGCTGTCGGCCTGCGAAGGCTCGCTGCTGGTGGTGGATGCGTCGCAGGGCGTTGAAGCCCAGACGCTCGCCAACGTCTATCAGGCGATCGACAACAATCACGAGATCGTCACCGTTCTCAACAAGATCGACCTGCCGGCCGCCGAACCCGACCGTATCCGCGAGCAGATCGAGGAAGTCATCGGCATCGACGCCTCCCAGGCCGTGCTGATCTCGGCCAAGACCGGCTTCGGCATTCCCGAGGTGCTGGAAGCGATCGTCCACCAGTTGCCGGCGCCGAAGAGCGAGGAAGGCGAGAATGGCCCGTTGAAGGCGTTGCTCGTCGATAGCTGGTACGACGCCTATCTCGGCGTCATCGTTCTCGTGCGCGTGCTCGACGGCACGCTGAAGCGCGGCATGACGGTGCGGATGATGGGTGCGGACGCCAAATATCAGGTGGAGCGCGTCGGCGTCATCACGCCAAAGATGGTCAATGTCGAGGCGCTCGGCCCTGGCGAGATCGGCTTCATCACCGCCTCGATCAAGGAAGTGGCCGACACCCGCGTCGGCGACACCATCACCGAGGACAAGCGCCAGACGGCCAAGATGCTGCCGGGCTTCAAGCCGGCCCAGCCGGTGGTGTTCTGCGGTCTCTTCCCGGTCGATGCCGCCGATTTCGAGGATCTGCGCTCCGCCATGGGCAAGCTGCGCCTCAACGACGCCTCCTTCTCGTTCGAGATGGAATCGTCTGCAGCGCTCGGCTTCGGTTTCCGTTGCGGCTTCCTTGGCTTGCTGCATCTCGAAATCATTCAGGAACGCCTCGAGCGCGAGTTCGATCTCGACCTGATCGCCACCGCTCCGTCGGTCGTCTACAAGCTGTTCATGAACGACGGCACGGAGCGCGAGCTGCACAATCCGGCCGATATGCCGGATGTGGTCAAGGTTGCCGAAATCCACGAGCCGTGGATCCGCGCGACGATCCTGACGCCTGACGACTATCTCGGCGGCATTCTGAAGCTGTGCCAGGACCGGCGCGGCCTGCAGATCGAGCTTACCTATGTGGGCAAGCGCGCCATGTTGACCTATGACCTGCCGCTCAACGAAGTCGTGTTCGATTTCTACGACCGGCTGAAGTCGATCTCGAAGGGCTATGCCTCGTTCGATTATCACCTGACCGATCACCGCGAAGGCCATCTGGTCAAGCTGTCGGTGCTGGTCAATGGCGAGCCTGTCGATGCCCTGTCGATGATGGTGCACCGCATGGCTGCCGAACGGCGCGGCCGCGACATGTGCGAAAAGCTCAAGGACCTGATCCCCAAGCACATGTTCAAGATCCCGATCCAGGCCGCCATCGGCGGCAACGTCATCGCCCGCGAAACCATCTCGGCACTGCGCAAGGACGTGACGGCAAAATGCTACGGCGGCGACGCCTCGCGCAAGCGCAAGCTGCTCGACAAGCAGAAGGCCGGCAAGAAGCGCATGCGCCAGTTCGGCAAGGTGGATATTCCGCAGGAAGCGTTCATCGCAGCGCTGAAGATGAGCGACGAGTAAGGTCTTTCCTTCCATCGGGCATGCGCATATATTCGGCGCATGCACGATGGAGAAAACCATGTCTCAGCCCGCCCGTAAATCTGCCAATCTGTCCCTCGACAGCGACCTCGTCTCGCAGGCGCGCGATCTCAAGATCAATTTGTCGCGTGCGGCCGAGGATGGCATCGGGCGTGCCGTTAAGGCCGAGCAGGAACGCCTGTGGCGGCTGGAAAATGCCGAGGCGATCCGTCTGGAGAATGACTATGTCGCGAAGCATGGTTTGCCGTTGGCGAAATATCGCCAATTCTGATGGCCAGATTCCGGGTCTACCGGCTGAAGTCAGAATCCGTCTTGGCCATTGATATTCAAACCAATATGCTGGACGATCTGCCCTCCAGAGTGATGGTGCCTCTCTATCTGGTCGGGGACATGTCCTGGTCGATCTCCCGGCTCAATCCCCGTTTTCGGATCAACGGGGAGCTTTATGTCATGGCGACGCAGCGTATGGCGGCGCTTCCTGTTTCCGAAATCGGAGAGACCGTGGCCGACCTCACCGGTCATGCGGACGCCATTACCGCAGCGACGGATTTTCTGTTCCAGGGGTTTTAGGCGGATGCCGTTCGTTCGGCAAATTCCTGAATCAGCCCCCCAAAGGCTTCCATCGGCGGAAATGTCTCGTAGGAGTGCATGGCCGATGTTGCCACCCAGGGCAGTTTCTCGCTGGTGAATGTCTCGACGAAAGGGGCAACACCGCTTGTGTCGTCCAGCATGGTCGAGCGCAGATTGACGAACCAGTCCATGCCTTCGGGGCGGGTGAACATCCAGGTCAGGCAATGCGGGCAAAAATAGTGACGGGTAGCGCCGTGCAGGCCGCCGATCACCGGTTCGCCGGCGATGACTTCAAAACCCTCGGCCGGGATGGCGGCGCTGAGCGAAAAGGCGCTGGAGGACATTTTCTGGCAGCCGGTGCAGTGGCAGGCCATGGTGATGATCGGCGCTGCGCTGATCTTCAGCCGCACCTGGCCGCATCGGCAGCCGCCTTCCTGGGGGACATTCAGTCGGTTCATGATTCGCTCCTCCGATTTTGCCGATGAACCTAGCGGAGAAGCCTCTGATGTCCAGTGTTTCCGATGGGGCTAAGCGAGGGCACATCCTGGACGATATGCGTCGCTCGTTAGCCGGCTCAGTCTGAAGCGCAGGGCCAGCCCGCCGGGGTCGTCAATCCTTCCGGCAGCTTGGTTTCCTTGTCGCCGCAAGCCAGATCGACCTGGGCCTGGACGAGGCCCTTGGCTGCGGAAAGATCCAGCCCCTCGATATGGGTCAGGAACAGGAAAGCCTGGTCGAAATCCAGGGGGCCTTCGAAGGTCGCGCCGCTGAGATTGGCGCGCGACAGGTTGGCAAGCGCGAAGCGCGTGCCGGTAAGCACGGCACCCTTGAACAGGACGCGGCCGACCTCCGCCTTTTCGAAATTGGCTCCGGTCAGATCGGCGCCGCTGAAATCGGCGCGCTGCAGTTCGGCGCCGGCAAACGAAGCGCCGTTGGCGGCAATATTGGCAAAGCTTGAGCGATAGGCCTCGACGCGGGCGAAATTGGCTTTTTCAGCCTTGGCTCCGGCCAGCCATGCGCGCACCAGATTGGCCTTTTCGAGGTTGGCCGATGTCAGGTTCGAACCGCTCAGATCGGTCAACGAAAAATCGGTGCCGGAGAGGTTGGCGCCTTCGAGTTCGCTGGAGGGTAGCATCAGGTTCTTCTTGGTGCATTCGCTCCAGTCGAGCCCCGGCTCCGGCGTGCTGCCGCAATAGGCGGCCATTGCGGGGGCAGTGGTCGCCAGAGACGCTAAGACCGTCAGAACACCGATGGCAAGAGGGCGGTATTTGGCGGTGGAACCATGGTTCGGCACCGAATGCTCGGCTTGTCCGTCGAAAAGGTTCTTTATCCGCATATTCTGCTCCTCAGCTTCAAGCTTGCCCCGGTCGCAAGCTCCTCCTGCGCTCTATACGATGTCACGCAGTGTAATAGATAGGATCATTGGCTCCGACGGCAAATGCCGGACCGCGTTTATCTGTCATGCGCTGACGCCCGCCAAGCGGTGGGTACCATGGTCAACATATTCGGCGGGCTGGATCGTGGCGACCCAGGCACGCGCCAACGCCAATCCGGCAGCATCTGACTGCCCGGCATGGCGTGCGGCATGTTCCGGATAATGTTGCAGCCAGTCCGGATCGATGCGGTTGATCACCGTTTCAAAGGTCCGGTTCCAGCCCTCGACGACGGGTGTCCCCGCCTCGAAATGAAACTGCATGCCGTAAGCGGCGCGGCCGATCCGGAAGGCCTGATTGGTGACAGTCGGGTTTGTGGCCAGATGCACGGCGCCGGGTGGGATCGTAAAGCTGTCGGAATGCCATTCGAAGCTTTTGAATGCAGGGCCTGCGGCGCTGAGCACCGGATCGCGTTCGCCTTCCGCCGTCAGCGTGACCTCGTGCCAGCCAAATTCCCGCGTTCTGCCGAGAAGATTGTCGCCGCCGTGTGCGCGGGCCAAAAGCTGGCTGCCGAGGCAGATGCCAAGCACCGATTTGCCGGCATCGGCAAAGGCACGCATCAATCGGGCAAGCTCCGGCAGGTAGGGATGGATATGGTCATCGACCGCACTCTGCTCGCCGCCAAGTACGACAAGGGCATCATGCCCATCAATGTCGCCGGACAGGGCTTGTCCGGTGAACGGCTGGCGCGGGTCGATCTGGGCGCCTGCTTCCTGCAACGCCACCCCAACCTGTCCAAGGTCGGAATGCGCCATGTTTTCAACCACCAGAACCCGCATCCTGTCTCCGTCGGCTCGCCGTTTCGATCAGGTTGACCATGCCGCGTGCCCGCTTTCAAGAGGGTTGCGGGCTGATTTCGCCGCTGGCGCGGCTGGCTGAATGACCGGAAAGCCTTGACCTTTTTGCCTGAAAGTAGCATTGGACCGCCTTGGTCGCGTTCCTTGAAACGCCAGACAGCGGAAAAACCATGAGTAAAGTGACATCCTCTGCCCCCTCGCAGCGCATGCTGAGGGTCGGCGAACAGGTACGTGCAGGCCTGACACAGGTGCTGCAACGTGGCGAAGTGCGCGATTCCTTGCTTGAGACGACAGTGATTTCGATTTCCGAAGTCCGCATGTCGACCGACCTGCGCGTCGCCACGGCCTTCGTGACACCGCTCGGCGTTGCCGATCACTCCAATGTCATCGAAGCGCTGAACCGTCATGCCAAATACATTCGTGGCCGTTTGACCCCGCATATCCGGCAGCTGAAATACATGCCGGAAGTCCGCTTCAAGGACGATACCAGCTTCGACAACTACAAGAAGATCGACCAGCTGCTGCGGTCGCCGGAAGTTATGCGCGATCTGAAGGACGAAGACGGCGAGCAGTGATGGCAAAGCATATCACTCTGGACGAACTCAACAGCTGGACGTTCGAACAGCGCCAGACATTCTATCGCAACGGTCTGGCACGCTTCGACAATGCCGATTCTGTCCGCCTCGTGGAAATGATAGTCGCCTCCGGCCTGCCGTTTCGCCACGGCAAGGACATCGCCCATGGTGACCGCGAGATGAAGGCACTCGAAGCCATCGTCTCTTCGCCCTATAATGAAAAGCTGCTATTGGAGGCCGCCGCATCCGGAAAACCGCCGCTGGGCGCCATCGAGCCCTTGCTGGTCGAAGGTCTCGGCGAGGACTATAGCGCCGGCAATGGGGCGACCATTGCCGCCGGATATTTGATCGCACGCCGTCTCTATGCCCTTGGCTTTGAAAAGGGCAACAGCCAGAAAATGCCCGATGGCAGCGTTGCCAAGACTGCCGCGACGTTCCGCAAAAAAAGAGCTTGAAGCATGTCAAAACCCCGTAAGCCCAAGGGCCGGCCGATTTCCGGCTGGCTGATCCTCGACAAACCGCTGGATTTCGGCTCGACCGAGGCCGTATCGAAGATCAAGTGGCTGTTCAAGGCGCAGAAGGCCGGGCATGCCGGTACGCTCGATCCTTTGGCGTCGGGCATGCTGCCGATCGCGCTGGGCGATGCGACCAAGACCGTTCCCTATGTCATGGACGGCCGCAAGATCTATGAATTCGCCGTCGCCTGGGGCGAAGAGCGCTCGACCGACGATCTCGAAGGCGAGGTGACGCAATCTTCCGATACCCGCCCGTCCGAAGAAGACATTCGCGCGCTTCTGCCGGCATATACCGGCGTCATCAGCCAGGTGCCGCCGCAGTTTTCGGCGATCAAGATCGATGGCAACCGCGCCTACGATCTGGCCCGCGAAGGCGAGACCGTCGATATTCCGGCCCGCGAAGTCGAAGTCTTCCGCCTGTCGCTGCTTGGGTGCACGCCAAACCTGGCACATTTCGAGATCGAATGCGGCAAGGGCACCTATGTGCGCTCGCTGGCCCGTGATTTCGGCCGTGATCTCGGCTGCTTCGGTCACATCGCTTCGCTGCGCCGCAGCTTCGTGGCGCCGTTTGCCGAGGAAGCCATGGTGCCGCTGGCCGAGCTGGTGGCGCTGGAAAAGATCGAAAGCGACGAGGAACGGCTGGAAGCGCTCGATGCTTTCCTGATCGATACTGGCGAAGCCCTGTCGAACCTGCCGCATATCGCCATTTCCGAGGACCAGGCCCATCGCCTGAAAATGGGCAATCCAATCATCCTGCGCGGCCGCGATGCCCCAACGTCCGAACCGGAGGCCTATGCGACCTCGCGGGGCAAGCTGGTTGCCATCGGCGAAATCGGCGAAGGCGAATTCCGGCCGAAGCGCGTCTTCGTCACCGCTTGATCCTCCGGTAGATCCTCATAAATTTCGGCGCATGGCATCGGTTGCCTTCCGGAAACCGCTGGCGCATGTTCCGGACCTGTATTCTGGATTCGCAAAACTCCTTCGGGCGTGGCCCGCGTGCAACGTGAATCGAAATCGGGCTGTTGCCGATGTTCGGCTATGGAATTTGGGTGATGGACGCTTGAGCGACGGACTGGACAGAGAAGGTGCGCCGCGTGCTCCCTGGAGAGCGCTCTTGCGTTCGCGACTGAGACGTCCACTGTCATTCTATCTGACGGTGCTTTTGCTCGTCGCCATTATTCCCTCCTTCGTGTTTTCGATGATCATTCTGAAACGCAGCACCGATGAGCAGGAGCGCGTGGTCACAGCGCTGCTCAAGGCCTCGACCGGCTCGGTCACGCGCGTGGTGGAGCGCGAGATCGATAGTATGCTGACCACGCTGAAGGTCATGTCCACGGCGAGCACGAACGACAACAAGAATCTTCGGCAATTCTACGAGCGCGCCCGCTCATCGCTTGCGGGAACGGATTCGAACCTGCTGGTGATCGACCGCGCCCACAATCAGCTTTTCAATACGCGGGTACCGTTTGGAACCCCGCTGGCGAAAGCATCCGACCCGACCTCCATCGACCAGGCATTCGAAAATGGCGGTCCGTTCGTCTCGAACGTCTTCTATGGTCAGACAGCGAAACGATGGGTGTTCAACGTCTACCTTCCGATCACCACCCCGCTCGGCAATGGCGACTACCTGCTGACCCTGACCCAGAATGCCGAGAATATGCTCAAGGCGGTCAACCGGGACGTCTTGTCGCCCGGCTGGGATGCGGCATTGCTGGACGGAGCTGGCAAGGTGATTGCATCGTCCGATCCGAAGCTGGCGGTCGGCAAGCCGTTTTTCATGGAGATCGTGCCGGCATTGCGTGTCGGCGTCGGCGACGCAGTGAATGATGGTGTGGAATACAGGACGGTCACCGAATTTTCCGTGCTCACCGGCTGGAAGATCATTGCCTGGGCGAAAAGTGCGGATGTCGATGCGCCTGCGCTCTGGTCCTATCTTTGGCTGTCGCTGGGCGGGCTTATCTTTGCCGGTATAGCAATCGCCGGATCGGCGACCATTGCACGGCTTCTGGCGCAAGGCGTCAAAATGCTGGCTCGCGACGCGCACCTCTTGGGAGCGGGTAGGCCGATTGCGGCACGCAGGCACATGATCGCCGAAATCGAAACCGTATCGGCGGCTTTGGCAGAAGCGGCGCAAGCGCGCCGAAAGGCGGAAAACGAGATCCGCTTCCTGATGCGCGAGGTGGCGCACCGCTCGAAAAACCAGCTCACCGTCATCCAGTCGATGCTCAACCAATCGCTCAACGCAGCGGAAAGCCGGGCGGATTTCGCCGAAACGTTCCGCAAGCGCATCGCCGGCCTTGCCCGCTCGACCGATCTGATGATTGCCAATGCCGCGCAGGGCGTCGATTTCCGCGAGCTGGCGCAAAACCAGCTGCAGCCGTTTACGCCAGATGATCCGGAGAGGGTTCATCTGTCAGGGCCACCGGTTCGGCTGGATGCGCAAGTGTCGCAGACACTCGGCATGGCCTTGCACGAACTTGCCACCAACGCCACCAAGTATGGAGCGCTTGCCAACGCGAGCGGTGTGATCGACCTGCAATGGTCGGTTTCCGATGGCACGTTCCTGTTCGTCTGGAGAGAAAAGGGCGCCGACATTGCTCCTCCCGAGGGCGGCAGCGTGCGCAAGGGGTTTGGCACCATGGTGCTGGAGCGCATGCTCGGCATGGCGCTGGATGCCAAGTTGGAGCGGATCATGCACGACGACGGGATCGAATGGCGCGTTAAAATCCCGGACGAAAAGCTGAGCGCCAATCTCTCGGTTTCGCCATAGGGTGTTTGCGGATGCCCTGGTTTGTCGTGGAGGGGATATGCTTCTAAATATCATCAGGACAGCGCTCGTTGTCGTCGCGGTATCGTCAGGCGATCCGGCCGCCGCTTTGGCCGCCGGCTGTGTCGTCGCGGACCCGACCGGAACGCCCCTTAACGTGCGGTCCGCGCCGCAAGGCCGCGTCTTTTCCGTTCTGCGCAACGGTGCTGCCGTGGTCATTGTCGACGAGCGGACGCTTGCCGGCAAACGGTGGGCCAAGGTGACTGCGCCGGACGGCACGCTCGGCTGGGTGTTTGCCAGCTACCTCGATTGTACGATGGCCGAGGACGACACGAAATCCGCCCCGATGAAGCCGCGTACGCCGCCGCAATGACGGCATGTCGAGCGATTGCGCCACCTTTATCCGCCCTCTTTCTTTTTAATGCCGGATGGTTTATAGGCAGCGCCAGCATCAGACCCCGCTCTCTGCGGACTTTTGCCTTCACGGCCGCAGCTAGACGACATCCCGGCTGCTGGCGACCTGAAATCCTAAACATTGAAAGGATGACACGATGTCGATCACTGCAGAGCGCAAGGCTGCGCTTATCAAGGAATACGCAACCGTCGAAGGCGACACCGGTTCCCCGGAAGTCCAGGTTGCAATCCTCACCGAGCGGATCAACAACCTGACCGAACACTTCAAGGGTCACAAGAAGGACAACCACTCGCGTCGTGGCCTTCTGGCAATGGTTTCCACTCGCCGTTCGCTTCTTGACTATGTCAAGGGCAAGGAAGAGGCACGGTACACCAAGCTGATTACTGCTCTCGGCATTCGCCGCTAAGCCTTACACCGGCGGGACCTTTCAACAAGGGCCCGCCGGTTTGTTTTTTGCGGGGGAGTACACCCCGCGTTTACGCTTCCAAAAATGCCGAAACGGCGCGGTTGGAAGCGGACACCCCAGCAGACCGGATGGGCCGGCTCTGCGGAACCAACCGATGACCTGTCATGGGGCAGGATTGCAGGATGCTTCGGCGCTTGCGCGTTTTCCACGCACCCGGAGCGTCATGCTTTGAGGGAACGGAACGAGCGCCAGCCAATTTTGGAAGCCTCCCGTTGTCTTGCCCGTGATGTGTCATATCAGCGAAAACAACTGCCGCCCGCGCCACACTGGCTGCGGCGCGGCATTGCCGCACACGAAGGACAAAACATGTTCGATACCCACACAGTCGAAATTGAATGGGCAGGCCGCCCGCTCAAGCTCGAAACCGGCAAGATCGCCCGTCAGGCTGACGGCGCAGTTCTCGCCACCTACGGCGAAACCGTCGTTCTCGCCACCGTCGTTTCGGCCAAGTCGCCGAAGCCGGGCCAGGATTTCTTCCCGCTGACCGTCAACTACCAGGAAAAGACCTACGCAGCCGGCAAGATCCCCGGCGGCTATTTCAAGCGCGAAGGCCGTCCGTCGGAAAAGGAAACACTGGTTTCCCGCCTGATCGACCGCCCGATCCGCCCGCTGTTTCCTGATGGCTACAAGAACGACACCCAGGTTGTCGTCACCGTCATGCAGCACGACCTCGAAAACGATCCGGACGTCCTGTCGATGGTTGCGGCCTCTGCTGCCCTGACGATCTCCGGCGTTCCTTTCATGGGCCCGGTCGGCGGCGCACGCGTTGGCTACATCAACGGCCAGTACGTTCTGAACCCGCATCTCGACGAAATGCCTGAGTCGATCCTCGACCTCGTCGTTGCCGGCACCCAGGACGCCGTCCTGATGGTCGAATCGGAAGCCAAGGAACTCAACGAAGAGATCATGCTCGGCGCCGTCATGTTCGGCCACAAGGGCTTCCAGCCGGTCATCGACGCGATCATCAAGCTCGCTGAAGTGGCTGCCAAGGAACCGCGCGATTTCACGCCGGAAGATCATTCCGAACTCGAAGCCGAAATGCTCGGCATCGCCGAAGCCGAACTGCGTGTTGCCTACAAGAACACCCAGAAGGCTGAACGCTACGCTGCCGTCGACGCCGTCAAGGCAAAGGTGAAGGCCCATTTCTTCCCGGAAGGTGCTGAGCCGAAGTACACGAACGAAGTCATCGGCGCAGTGTTCAAGCACCTGCAGGCCAAGATCGTTCGCTGGAACATTCTCGACACCAAGAGCCGTATAGACGGCCGCGATCTGGACACCGTCCGCAAGATCGTCTCCGAAGTCGGCATCCTGCCGCGCACCCATGGTTCGGCGCTGTTCACCCGCGGCGAAACGCAGGCGATTGTTGTTGCCACGCTCGGCACCGGCGAAGACGAACAGTACGTCGATAGCCTGACCGGCATGTACAAGGAAAAGTTCCTGCTGCACTACAACTTCCCGCCCTACTCGGTCGGCGAAACAGGCCGCATGGGCTCCCCGGGCCGCCGCGAGATCGGCCACGGCAAGCTCGCATGGCGCGCTATCCGTCCGATGCTGCCGGCTGCGGACCAGTTCCCCTACACGCTGCGCGTCGTTTCCGAAATCACCGAGTCGAACGGCTCGTCCTCGATGGCAACCGTCTGCGGCACCTCGCTCGCACTGATGGATGCCGGCGTTCCCCTGGCCAAGCCGGTTGCCGGTATCGCCATGGGCCTGATCCTCGAAGGTGAACGCTTCGCCGTTCTCTCCGATATCCTCGGCGACGAAGATCACCTCGGCGACATGGACTTCAAGGTCGCCGGCACTGCCGACGGCATCACCTCGCTGCAGATGGACATCAAGATCGCCGGTATCACCGAAGAGATCATGAAGGTCGCGCTCGAGCAGGCACAGGGCGGCCGCAAGCACATCCTCGGCGAGATGGCCAACGCCATCACCGAAGGCCGCTCGCAGCTCGGCGAATTCGCACCGCGCATCGAAGTGATGAACATCCCGGTCGACAAGATCCGTGAAGTCATCGGTTCGGGCGGCAAGGTCATCCGCGAAATCGTCGAAAAGACCGGCGCCAAGATCAACATCGAAGACGATGGCACGATCAAGATCGCTTCGTCCTCCGCCAAGGAAATCGAAGCGGCCCGCAAGTGGATCCACTCGATCGTTGCAGAACCGGAAGTCGGCCAGATCTACGAAGGCACGGTCGTCAAGACCGCCGACTTCGGCGCTTTCGTCAACTTCTTCGGTCCGCGTGATGGCCTCGTGCACATCTCGCAGCTCGCTTCCGACCGTGTTGCCAAGACCTCCGACGTCGTCAAGGAAGGCGACAAGGTCTGGGTCAAGCTGATGGGCTTCGATGAGCGCGGCAAGGTTCGCCTCTCCATGAAGGTTGTCGACCAGGCAACCGGCAAGGAAGTCGCCAGGGGCGAAGGCGAAGCCGCTGAATAAGCGTTCGACCGTTTAATCGACTACGGGCGCGGAGCGGATCGTTCCGCGCCCTTTCTTATTTCCCCTGAGAGCCGTCCGAGCCGGGCAATCTCTCATTCCCTTTGTTACCGTTTGTCATTTTCGGGAAATCGCTTTCCATCTTCCCTGACAAGCCCGAGGACCTCGACCATGAGCCGCGACACGCTGAAGACCCTTTTCCATCCTTTCGAAACCGGCGTTGTTCCGGCACCCGGCGAAGGCGAGCGTGTGCTGTTCCTGGGAGCCGAGGCTGGCTACCGGCTGCCGGCAGAATTCTTTGGCACGATTGCCGCCGTGCAGGCGTCAAAGCCGCTCTACAAGGCTCTGGAGGCCGCCAAGGCGTCCGTGTCCCCAGTTGTCGAGGGTGAAGACTATGACGCGGCCTTGATCCTCTGCGGCAAGCACAAGGGCGAGAACGAAGACCGGATCGCCGAAGCGCTGAAGCGCGTCAAGGTCGGCGGCCTGATCGTTGTCGCCGGCGGCAAGGACGACGGCATCCAATCGTTGCGCAAGCGCGTCAACCAGCTCGGCTGGGGTGGCGACAGCCTGCCGAAATATCACGGCATCGCCTTCTGGTTCGGCCGTCCGGAAGACGCCACCGACGTCATCGCCAAATTTTCAAAGAAGCCGGCTCGTGTCGAGGGCCGCTTCGATGCAGCACCGGGCATGTTTTCGCATGAGCGGATCGACGCCGGCTCCGAACTGCTGGCCTCGCGCCTTCCAGACGACTTCAAGGGTCACGCCGCCGATTTCGGCGCCGGTTGGGGCTATCTGTCGGTCATGCTGGCCGAGAAGGCACCGGGACTTAAGGGCATCGACCTGTTCGAGGCCGATTATCATTCGCTGGAAGCCGCACGGGCAAACCTGAAGGCCAATTGCCCGAACGTGCCGACACGTTTCTTCTGGCAGGACCTGACGTCTGAAGAAACCCGCGACAAGTACGACCTGATCGTCATGAATCCGCCGTTCCACGAGACGCAGGCTGCCGACCCGGCGCTGGGCGCTGCGATGATCAAGGCGGCCGCGAAGGCGCTGAAGATTGGCGGACGGCTGATGCTGGTTGCCAATCGCGGCCTGCCCTATGAGACGGTCATGCCCGAAACCTTCAAGGAATGGGGCGAAACCTGCCGCAATGCGCGCTTCAAGGTGCTCTGGGGCAAGCGCTGAACCGCTTGCTTTTGCAATTGCTTTATTGACGAAACGGGTACACGCTGAGGCTCTCGCAGCCACGCGCCTATGTTGAGGCTTAAATGGAGTGTGCCTATGACTTCTAGCGCTGGGTACCGCCCGCCCGTTACCGAGGGCGTCGCTGAGGCGATGGTAAAGGATATCAAGAGCATCGAAGGCAAGGGCGCAACATCCGAGGTGCCCCTGGCCTTTCAGACCGGCGCGCGTGCGCCGATCGATCCAGTCGTTTTGGGCAATACCCGCAAGCAGATGACGATGTTCGCCATCTTTGCTGTCGGGGTCCTCGCCGTTCTGCTCGCGGTCTGGTGGGCCGCCTGAGCCTTTAGGCAGCCTCGATTTCCTTGCGGGCGCAGCTGGCAAGAAAAGCCGAACGTGTCAGCCCGCGTTCGCGGGCAGCCATGTCGATGGCATCCAGCATGCCCTTTTCGAAGGTGACATTGGCACGCACGATACGGGTGCTATCCTCGATGAAGGGAACGCGCATAAGGAAAGCGCCTGATGCTAGTTCCTTGCGAATATCCTCCTGGCGCATGATTTCGTCATGCGAGGAGGGGTCGGGCAGCGCCTGATCCTCAGCCCATAACCGGATTGCCTCGACCGCGTTTGCAGTCAAATCCTCTTCCTGATCGGCAGCAGAGAAAACGCCCGGCAGGTCCGGAAACGTGACGCCATAGCACTCTGACTATGCCGCGAGCTCCCCCCTCTGTCACTTCGTGACATCTCCCCCTCAAGGGGGGAGATTGGCCGCTGGCTCTGTCCACTATTAGGGAAAAGAATGATCTCCCCCCTTGAGGGGGAGATGTCACGAAGTGACAGAGGGGGGCGGCCGTCAGGCACCCAGCGAAATTAGCTCTTCATAGCCCGCTCAAACAGCCGTGACAGCCGCTCGGCAAAGGCGCGCGGGTCCTGTGGCTTGTCACCGTCGAGGACGCGGGCCTGGTCGAGCAGGAGTTGTACGGCGTCGGTGCGGAATTCGTTGCTACCGCCGGCGGCCAGTGCCGAGATCAGGCCGTGGCCTGGATTGATCTCAAGCACCGGCTTGGCAATCAAGTCGAGCCTACCGGAACCCTGCAGCAGCTTTTCCAGCTGGCGGTCATAGCCCTGCTCAGGCGCAACAAGGCAGACGGCGCTTTCCGTCAGGCGGTCGGACGCCCGCACATCCGATACCGCATCGCCGAGTGTCGTCTTGGCAAAGGCGATGAAATCGGTGACGGCTTCGGATGTTTCCGGCGTTACCGGTGTTTCGCCGTCGGCTGTTGGAACCTGCGTCAGATCGGCCGCCCCTTGGGTGATCGACTTGAACGGCTTGCCTTCGAAATCGGGCGCAGCGGTGACCCAGAAACTGTCGACGGAATCGGTCAGCAGCAAGACCTCGATCCCGCGGGCGCGAAAACCTTCGAGCTGCGGCGAGGCCTTCAGCCGGTCGAGATTGTCGCCCGTCAGGTAATAGATCGCCGCCTGCGCGTCCTTCATGTCCTTGACGTAGTCGGCAAGCGACCGGGTCGCCTCGTCGGACGTGGTGGTGCGGAAGCGCGATAGCGCGATCAGCTGTTCGCGGCGCTCGAAATCGTCGTAGATGCCTTCCTTGAGCACGGCGCCAAAGGCGTCCCAGAGCTTGGCAAAGGCGTCCGTGTCGCTGTCGGCCATCTTCTCGATGGCAGTCAGCACGCGGTTGGTCAGGCCCTTGCGGATGGCGGCAAGGATCGGGCTTTCCTGGATCATCTCGCGCGAGACATTGAGCGGCAGGTCGGATGTATCGACCAGGCCACGCACGAAGCGCAGGTAGCGCGGCAGCAGCTCTGCATCGTCGGTGATAAAGACGCGCTTGACGTAGAGCTTCATGCGGCCCTTGGCCGAAGGATCGAACATGTCGATCGGCTTTGATTCCGGGACAAACGCAAGTCCGGTATATTCATGCCGGCCTTCGGCACGGAAATGCACGGTCAAAGCCGGCTCGTCGTACTGGCCGGAAACGCCGCGATAGAAATCGGCGTATTCTTCCTTGCTGATCTCGTTGCGGGATTTCGTCCACAGAGCGGTGCCATCGCCGATGCGCTCGGCGTCCGCGCCGGGTTTCTCGATCAGGTCGATCGGCACAGGAACATGGCCGGACTGGTCCTTGACGATCTTCTGGACGCTCCATTTGGAGGTATAGCTCTTGGCGTCGTCCATCAGATGCATGGTGATGCGGGTACCGCGCGCGGGCGCGTCCGTCAGATCGGCCTCGGATACCGTGTAGCTGCCCTTGCCGTCGGACGACCAGACAAAGGCGTGGGCGCTGCCGGCAAGGCGCGAGACGACATCGACCTTGTCTGCGATCATGAAGGCGGAATAGAAGCCGACGCCGAACTGGCCGATCAACTGGGCGCCTTCGCCGGCCTTGGCCGCCTCGACGCGTTCCATGAAGGCGCGGGTGCCGGAACGGGCGATAGTGCCGAGCGCCTCGATCATGTCGTCACGGCTCATGCCGATACCGTTGTCTTCGACGATGAGCGTGTTGTTGTCCGCATCGAGCGTCAGGGTGATGCGCGGTGTCGGATCGTCAGTGAGCAGTTCGGGCGCGCTGATGGCTTCGTATCGCAATTTCTCGCAGGCATCGGCGGCGTTGGAGATCAGCTCGCGCAGGAACACGTCCTTGTCGGAATAGACCGAGTGCACCATGAGATGCAGCAGGCGTGCGACATCGGCTTCGAAGACGTGATTTTCGACGGGTTTTTCAGCGGCATTGCTCATGCGTATCTGTCCTCAACGTGTATCTGGATGGTTTGCGCGCTCTGAACTGGCAAGTGCAGGTGCAAAATTCAAGAGGCACGGAAAGGGGCGGCGGTCCGGATGTTACTCCGTGTCCGCCGTGCGCAAGGCATCGATGGCCGGCATCGAGGTGATGTTGTAGCCGGAGTCCACATAATGGATTTCGCCGGTGACGCCACTTGAGAGGTCGGAGAGAAGGTAGAGCGCCGAGTTGCCGACATCCTCGATGGTGACGGTGCGGCGGAGCGGCGCATTTTTCTGCTGCCAGGAGAGCATGGCGCGGGCATCGGAAATGCCGGCGCCAGCCAGCGTGCGGATCGGGCCGGCGGAGATGGCGTTGACGCGGATGCCGCGCGGGCCGTAGTCGCCAGCAAGATAGCGGACGGACGCTTCCAGGGCAGCTTTCGCAACGCCCATGACGTTGTAGTTCGGCATGATGCGGGTGGAGCCGCCATAGGTCAGCGTCAGCATCGCGCCGCCTTCGTTCATCAGGCCTGCGGCGCGCTTGGCGATCTCCGTGAAGGAGAAGCAGGAGATCACCATGGTGCGCGAAAAGTTTTCACGCGAGGTGTCGGCGTAAAGGCCCTTCAGTTCGTTCTTGTCGGAAAAGCCGATGGCGTGCACGATGAAATCGAGCTTGCCCCACTTCTCCTTGATCGTATCGATGGTCGCATCCACCGAAGCAATGTCCTCGACATCGCAGGGGATGACGAAATCGGAGCCGAGTTCGGCGGCGAGCGGCTTGACACGCTTGCCGAGCGCTTCGCCCTGGTAGGTGAAAGCGAGTTCAGCGCCCTGGCCAGCCAGCTTCTGCGCAATGCCCCATGCGATGGAGTGGCTGTTGGCGACCCCCATGATGAGGCCGCGCTTTCCGTTCATGATACCGGTCATGGATTTATCCGTTATGGCGCTGGAAAACGAGCGTGGCATTGGTGCCGCCGAAGCCGAAGGAGTTCGACAGGACGGTATCGATCTTGGCATTGTCGATGCGCTTGCGCACGATCGGCACGCCGTCGAATTCCGGGTCGAGTTCGGTGATATGGGCGCTTTCGCCGATGAAGCCGGCCTGCATCATCAACAGGCCGTAGATCGATTCCTGCACGCCGGCAGCGCCGAGCGAATGGCCGGTCAGCGACTTGGTCGACTGGATATGCGGGATCTTGTTGCCGAAGACTTCGCGGATGGCGCCGATTTCCTTCGAATCGCCGACCGGCGTCGAGGTCCCGTGCGTGTTGACGTAATCGACTTCACCCTTCACCGTTGCCAGTGCCTGGCGCATGCAGCGGATAGCACCTTCGCCAGACGGAGCCACCATGTCGTAGCCGTCCGAAGTCGCGCCGTAGCCGGTGATTTCGGCATAGATCTTGGCGCCGCGGGCCTTGGCATGTTCCAGCTCTTCCAGAACCAGAACGCCGGCACCACCAGCGATGACGAAGCCATCGCGGGAGACGTCATAGGCGCGCGAAGCGGTCGAAGGCGTGTCGTTGTACTTGGATGACATCGCGCCCATCGCGTCGAAAAGGTTCGACATGGTCCAGTCGAGGTCTTCGTGGCCGCCGGCGAACATGACGTCCTGCTTGCCCCACTGGATCATTTCCATGGCATTGCCGATGCAATGTGCCGAGGTCGAGCAGGCCGACGAGATCGAGTAGTTGACGCCGTGGATCTTGAACCAGGTGGCAAGCGTCGCAGATGCTGTCGAGGACATCGCCTTCGGCACGGCAAACGGGCCGATGCGCTTGGGGCTGTTGTTCTTCAGGGTGATTTCAGCCGCTTCGATCAGCGTACGGGTGGACGGACCGCCCGAACCCATGATGATACCGGTGCGCTCGTTGCCGCCGATATCCTTGTCTTCAAGGCCGCTGTCGGCAATCGCCTGCTTCATCGCGACGTGGTTCCACATGCCGCCCTGCGACAGGAAGCGTGCGGCGCGGCGATCGACGAGATCGGTCGTGTCGAGATTGGGCGCACCCCAGACCTGGCACTTGAAGCCGTGTTCGGCAAAATCGTTCGAAAACGAAATGCCGGATTTTGCTTCACGCAGCGACGTGGTGACTTCCTGCGCATCGTTTCCGATCGAGGAAACAATGCCCAGACCCGTAACAACAACCCGTCTCATGTGGATGACCTCTTCTATAATCTAGCTGAGTGCGGCTATGCCGCGGTTCAGGCAGCTTTTTCTTTCGACAGGCCGACGCGAAGGTCGGACGCCTGATAGATGGTTTCGCCATCGGCCTTCAGCCAGCCATCGGCCGTGCCGAGCACAAGGCGGCCGCGCATGACGCGCTTGAAGTCGATGCCATATTCCAGGAGCTTGGTTTCCGGGCGGATCATGCCCTTGAACTTCACTTCGCCGGTGGAAAGCGCCATGCCGCGGCCGGGTTCGCCGAGCCAGCCGAGGAAGAAGCCCGTCAGCTGCCACATGCCATCAAGGCCGAGGCAGCCCGGCATGATCGGATTGCCCTGGAAGTGGCATGGGAAATACCAGTCATCGGGACGCACGTCATATTCGGCCCGGATGTAGCCCTTGTCGAATGCGCCACCGGTTTCGGAGATGTCGGTGATACGGTGAACCATCAGCATCGGGGGCAGTGGCAGCTGGGCGTTGCCCGGGCCAAACAGTTCGCCGCGACCGCATTTCAGGATCTCTTCATAATTGAAGCTGGATTGTCTGGTCGTCATGAACTGTGGTTTCCCCGCTACATCCGTTTTTGGTTGACTTGGTTTAGAGCAAGATGGGTGCGAATTGAAGCTCCGGTATGACCCAAGCGCGTCGTTTCGCATATTCCTGTCCGGCCAAGCACAAGGCCTAATTCCGCCGTCGCATACATGATGGCTGCTGCAACAGCCAGAGATAATTGCCTTTTGCCCCAAGAACCAGGCGGTTTTTACCGCCTGGATGCCTTGAGGGAGCTTGCTTACTATTGAAAGCATTCTCGGCAAAAGTTATATCGGCTCTGTAAGTGTGTTCTGCAATAGCTTGGAAATCTGGATCTGTCCGTATGACGACTGCCATCGAGATCTGTTCGGAAGAACGCCTGCGCCGCTCCGGCCTCAGGCCGACGCGCCAGCGTATGGCGCTTGCCGACCTGATCTTTGCCAAGGGCGATCGCCATCTGACGGTCGAGGAACTGCATGAAGAAGCCGTGACGGCCGGTGTTCCGGTGTCGCTGGCGACGGTCTACAACACGCTGCACCAGTTCACCGAGGCCGGTATGATCCGTGTTCTGGCCGTGGAAAGCGCCAAGACCTATTTCGACACCAACGTGTCCGATCATCACCATTTCTTCGTCGAAGGCCATAACGAGGTCCTCGATATTCCGGTCAGCAGCCTGACGATCGGCAATCTGCCCGAGCCGCCCGAGGGCATGGAAATTGCCCATGTGGATGTCATCATCCGTTTACGCCCCAAGCGCGGCTAAGCCTTCTTTTGATATTGTGTCATCGACGACGTTCTACATTACGTCGTCGGGATGACGGCCTGGCCTGGTGTCTCCGGTTGGCAGCGTCCAGCCGTATTTCAACGCGCCGCCGCGCACCGCAAAGGCGGTCAGCACGCCAAGGCTTGAGGCGATCAGTAGCGGAGCACCGAACCAGGTTGCACCGGTGAAGACACCTGCGCCGACAAGCGCCGCCGTCACATAGATTTCCGGACGCAGCAGCACCGACGGTTCGCCCGCAAGCAGGTCGCGCAGGATACCGCCAAAGGTCGCCGTCAACATGCCGGTGACAAGCGCAACGATGGGGGATCCCGTCGCAGCCAGCCCCTTGGCAGCTCCCATGACGCTATAGGCAGCAAGCCCTATGGCATCGAGCCAGACGAGGAATTTGTAGCGCGATTCCATCATATGGGCCGAGAAGAACACCAGAAGGCCCATGCTGCCGCAGACGAGCAGATAGATCGGATTGGTCACCCAGAAGACCGGCGTCGCACCAAGGATGACGTCGCGCAACGTGCCGCCGCCGATGCCGGTGACCGAGGCGAGGAAGATGTAGCCGATGATATCCAGCTGTTTGCGCGAGGCCGACAGCGCCCCGGTCGCGGCGAAAACCGCCACCCCCGCATAGTCGAGAATTTCC
Organism: Pararhizobium sp. DWP3-4; assembly: GCF_049898205.1. Classification (NCBI taxonomy): domain Bacteria; kingdom Pseudomonadati; phylum Pseudomonadota; class Alphaproteobacteria; order Hyphomicrobiales; family Rhizobiaceae; genus Pararhizobium; species Pararhizobium sp. DWP3-4. Next base: position 158,190 of record NZ_JAFCXF010000006.1, read on the forward strand.
AGGATCGGCATTTTTCCCCCCGCCAGAAAATCGAGCCCGTCAAAAAATCGAGAAGGACCACAACCGCGCCTTCGCGTCAACGGCAGGTCTTGAAGCAGATATCATTGCCTATTGCGGAAAGAGAACGTGTGTGCGGCCGCTAATGAAATAGGCGACCAGTCCCGTCCATTCGCGCATCGCCGTTGTCGTCAGCTGCGCGTTCAAGGAAGGCTGGCTGAAATCGGGGCCAAGGGTCGCTTCGCCGCTGGTGCGATAATCCACCGGCCATGGCGTCACGGCAATGCCGAGCTTGCGGAACAGTCCGACGGAGCGCGGCATGTGGAAGGCCGAGGTGATGAGGGCGCAGTTCGACAACCCGTTCGCTTCCAGCAGCTGCTTCGTATTGGCCGCATTCTCGAAGGTGGTGCGTGACTGGTCTTCGCGGATCAGCCGTTCCGGGGCAATGCCGAAGGTCGAGAAGAATGTCTCGGATGTGTGCGCGTCGCCGTCATATTTCCCGCTGAACGAGCCGTCGCCGCCCGAGACCAGAATTCGCGCCGACGGGTGGGACTGGGCGATCTTCAGCCCCTCGACGAACCGGTCCGCCGCCTGGTTGAGCTCGATGCCGCCCCGCTTGGCAATCACCTCGCTTTCGAACGCTCCACCAAGGATGATGATGCAGGAGAGATCAGCCGGCAGGCCTGCGGGCTTTGCGATGCGGTTTTCCAGCACCTGAAGCGCAACGGCACCGGTGCTGGTGAAGAGGGTGAGGAAAAGCAGGGTAACGGCAAGGCCGGACAGAAACCGGTACAGCCGCCGGAAGCCGGCGGCAGCGAGAAGGAAGCTCATGACCAGGAGAATGAAGACCAGCGACAGGGGCTGGGCAAGCAGCCAGAACAGTTTTGATGCGAGAAACATGGTGCCTGTTACCGTCTCTTCCTGGGAGTATGGGATCGCGGAGGGCGAACCTAGCAGCCCGAGCGGTATTGGCCAATGGAGTCAAATCTAGACAGGAAGAGGCCCGCGGCGGTTCATCCGCAACGGGCCTTCCGGGCTACAGACGGTCCGGGCTTTCAGGCGCGGCCGAGCGTTGTTGGCACTTGTGGGGCAACCGTCTTGTTCCGCCTCAGATAGATCAGCCCGGCAGCGAGCAGGATGCCGGTAGTGATGATGGCGATGGCCAGCACCGGCCGGTAGGCAATCCAGGCGATGGCGATAACCAGAGGCCCAAGGATCAGCGTCAGGATGACGGCGATGACCGAGGTGCCGAAACCGACGATCGAGCCGACGAACGGAATGACATCGGCGATGATGCCGAGGATCGACAGCATCAGGGCAAAGCCGATGAACATACCGAGCAACCCGCCTCCGCGAATGAGCCAGGTGATCAACGTATTCTCGCTCTGGGCGGCATCGAACATCTGCGGTGCATCGACCTTTCCGGCAGCGCTCAGGAACAGGTCACGGCCGTTGGATGCCTTGTAGCCGGTGACGTTTGTGCCCTTCTGGGCGCCGACGAAGCTGGCTTCGGCAATGTCTTCACGGCTGAAACTGATGCGCAGGTCGCCGATGGCCGGGTTCTGACGGTTCTGCGACACGTAGATTGTGGTGCCATTGGCATTGACCGGCTTGCCGGAACCGATCGCAGCCGTGACCTGGTTGATGACATCGGGAGACAGCTTGACCGGGGTTTCCGTGCCGAGATTGGCAACGGCCTTGCCGTCGATCGTGAAAGCACCGAGCGTCGCCGTCGCCACCGTGAAGCGATCACCCTCGATCGGCATCTCGGGGTTCTGGTGCTGGTCGCTCTGCTTGAAATCGGAGGAATCGACCGGGCGCGGGCGCCATTCCTTCTTGTAGCTATAGGTCGTGACGGTTTCTTCGCCGCCGCCGAGCGTCTTCTGTGTCTCGCTCTTGCTGTCTTCGATCCACTGGTACATCTCGACCTGGCGGTTGAGCCCGGCCGCACCTTCTGCCGAGACACCCAGCATCGGATCCTCGGGCGTCCCATCCGGCTTGACCGGGCCGGAGACATGGACGAGCTTGCCTTCATTGGCCGGATCTACGCTGCCGTTATCGATCGAAACGACGATGCCGGCACCTTCCACCAGAGCGCGATAGGTCTGGACGGAACGGCCTTCGTTCCAGGACAACAGCCAGATCATCCCGATCACCAGGATAGGACCGATGATAAGCCCGGCAAGGCCGCTTTTCAGTTTTGAAAACCACGATTTCGTGGTTGTTTCCGTAAAGCTCATACCCCTCGTCCCTCTGCTGGTGCCCGTCCGTCTAACGGTTGGTTCGACACGCTTATTCGCTGAAACAGGTGCTAGCAGAAAATCAGTAAAATTAAATAGAGCGTCCGAGCTCTTCGATGAACACTCTTTGGGGTATTCGCGAATGTTTCGGGGCGTTAGCAGAGTTGTTTTTCCATTTGGCAACTTGTCCGTAATCTAGCGGCTTGTATCTTGCCGCCGTGATCTTGGTTCGGGAGGGACAGCATGACATCGGCCAACGAGGTGTTTGGAACGGGAACATTCGTCGGGCGCGTCTGGCGGCCCGATGTTGCGGGTCCAGCGCTGGTGGTTCTGCGGGGTGGCGATCTCATCGACATCACGTCGAAAGAGGTGCCGACGATGCGCGACCTTTTGGAACTCGACGACCCCATCGGTTTGCTGTCGGGCCGTCAAGGTGAACGGCTGTCCAGCCTTGAGGCCGTGACGGCCGCCTCGGTGGAGGCAGCCGGCGATCTCAGTGTTATCCATTTGCTTGCCCCTTGCGACCTACAGGCGGTCAAAGCCTGTGGAGTCACTTTCGCCCGCTCGATGATCGAGCGGGTCATCGAGGAAAAGGCAGCGGGAAACCCGGCGCTGGCCGAAACAATGCGCAAGCGCGTTACCGCTATCATCGGCGACAGCCTGCGCGACCTGAAGGCCGGATCGGCGGAAGCCGCCAAGGTCAAGGCGGCGCTGATCGAGGTGGGCGTCTGGTCGCAATATCTGGAAGTCGGCATCGGCCCGGATGCGGAGGTGTTTTCCAAGGCGCAGGTTCTGGCCTCTGTCGGCTGGGGTGCCTCGGTCGGGCTGCATCCGATCTCGAAATGGAACAATCCCGAGCCTGAGATCGTGCTGGCCGTCGATAGCCAGGGCCGCGTCAAGGGAGCGACACTCGGTAACGACGTCAACCTGCGCGATGTCGAGGGCCGCTCAGCACTGCTGCTCGGCAAGGCCAAGGACAACAACGCTTCATCCGCCATCGGCCCGTTCATCCGCCTGTTCGACGATACCTATTCGATTGACGACGTTCGCAGCGCCGATCTGTCGCTGACCATCAGCGGTCCCGACGGGTTCGTCCTCAAGGGGGCGAGCACGATGCGGGAAATCAGCCGCGATCCGCTCGATCTCGTCTCCCAGACGATCGGCCGCCATCATCAATATCCGGATGGCTTCATGCTGTTCATGGGAACCCTGTTTGCGCCGGTCGAAGACCGCGATGCACCGGGGCAGGGGTTTACCCACAAGCTCGGCGATGTGGTGACGATTGCCAATGCTGAACTGGGATCGCTGACCAACACCGTGCGTCTCTCGACCGAATGCCCGCCCTGGACGTTTGGTCCGTCGGCGTTGATGCGCAATCTGGCGGCGCGCGGATTGCTCTGATGCGTGCGCTCGTGTGAGGCCGCTCAGCGGCTCTGAATGATTTCCGGCGGTTCGCGGCGCGACAGCCGCACGGCCGACAGGACGCCGCTCATGTAGATGCCCGTGTCGATATTGATGCGCTCGGGCCTGATCTCTACCCCTGACACCGGGGTGTGGCCGTGCACGGTAACGAAGCCGTTGATGGCGGCGTTGCCGTCAGTGGCCAGTGGGCGCAGCCACAGCAGGTCCGCATCCGTCTGGTCGGCCGGTGCCACGCCTTTTTTCAAACCCGCATGCACGAAACAAAAGCCCGGTACCTGCAGCATCGACGGTAGGGATTCGAGGAAAGCGACGTGGGCGACGGGAATGAGAGACCGCACCAGTTTTCTCTGTTCTTCGCGGTTGGACGGAAGCGTGTTCAGCCCGTATGAAGACAGTGTCTGAAGCCCCCCCAATCTCAGCCATGGATGATCCGCCGAGGGATTGCCGAGGAAATCGAGCATGACCGCCTCGTGATTGCCGGCGAGGCAGACGCGGCGGATGCCGACCAGAGGCCGGGTGGTCAGCCGGGTGAGCACGGCGGATGATCTCGGTCCGCGATCGACGTAATCCCCAAGCATGACCAGCCATTTGGTGCCGTCCCGCTTGGAGCCATCCGCAACGATCAGCTCTTCCAGCCTGCCCAGGGTGTCATCGTAACCGTGCACGTCTCCGACGGCATAGATATGGTCAGGGCCGCTCTCGAAAAAGAGCTTTTGCCTTTGTTTGGGCTGTGGCGCTTGAGCGCCGCCGCGCAGGAAATCAAGAATGCCGCGGATCATCAGGCGCCCCTGTCGCCACCATCTCGGCGCGATACCACTCGACGAAGCGGCGCACGCCCTCTTCCACCGAAATGGACGGCGTGAAGCCGGTAAGGCTGTTGAGAAGATCAGGTGCGGCGAAGGTTCTGGGCACATCGCCCTGCTGCATCGGCAGCATCGTGCGGATCGCCGGGCGCCCGACGGCAGCTTCGACCGTCTCGACGAAACGCATCAGTTCGACCGGCTGTCCGCCGCCGACATTGACCATCCTGAAAGGCGCATGGTGCGACAGGGTATCGATCTGCTCGACGCGGTTCTCCTCGGCCGGAACGACGCCCATCAACCGGACGATGCCTTCGACGAGATCGTCGATATAGGTGAAGTCGCGGCTCATCCGGCCTTCGCCATAGATCTCGATCGGCCGGCCGTTGAGGATGCAATCGACGAATTTGAACAACGCCATATCCGGACGCCCCCAGGGGCCGTAGACTGTAAAGAAGCGGAAGGCTGTCGTCGGCACTTTGTAGAGATGCGCATAGCTGTGCGCCATCAGCTCGCCGGACTTCTTGGTGGCGGCGTATAGCGTCATCGGCTCGTCGGCACGGTCGGTCTCGGCAAACGGGATTTTCTCGTTGGCGCCGTAGATCGAGGAGGTGGAGGCCAGAAGCAGATGCTTCGGCTGCACGGCCTTGGCCAGTTCCAGGATGTTCCAGGAGCCGATCAGGTTGGAATCGACATAGGCCTTGGGGTTTTCCAGGCTGTAGCGGACCCCTGCCTGGGCCGCGAGGTGAACGATGATGTCGGGCTCGCCGATCTCGGCCGCCCGTTCCAGCGCGTTCTTGTCTTCCAGCATGCCGATCACCGGCCGAAAGCCGTTGGACCGTGCGAGAATTGCATGGCGCCGTTCCTTCAGGCGGACATCGTAGTAGGGTGTCATGCCATCGAAGCCGGTCACGAAATGACCGTCGTCCAGCAGCCGCTTGGCCAGATGGAACCCGATGAACCCTGCCGTTCCCGTTATCAGATAGCGCATGCCGGCTCCTTGCCTGTCTTGTCTGCCCGGATCGGACCCATCGCAGCCTATTCCGGGCGGCCGACGCTGGTATAGGCGAAGCCATGCTTGGTGACCTCGCCGGACTGATAGATGTTCCTGAGATCGACGAGGACCGGCGTGTTCATCAGAGCCTTCAGGCGATCGAGATTGAGCGCCCGGAATTCGTTCCACTCGGTAACGATGACAAGTGCGTCAGCGCCTTCGGCTGCCTTGTAGGGATTGTCGGCATAGGCAATGCCGTCGATCACGTATTTCGCATTCTCCATGCCCTCAGGATCGTAACCGGTAACGATGGCGCCGGCATCGGTCAGCGCCTGGATGACGGCGATGGCGGGACTGTCGCGCATGTCGTCGGTATTGGGTTTGAATGTGAGGCCGAGCACCGCGACCTTCTTGCCACGCACGTCGCCGCCGGCAGCCGCGATGACCTTGCGGCCCATGGCGCGCTTGCGGTTGTCGTTGACGGAGACCACCGTCTCGATCAGCCGCACCGGGCTGTCGTGATCCTGGGCGGTCTTCACCAGCGCCAGCGTGTCCTTCGGGAAGCACGAGCCGCCATAGCCGGGGCCGGCATGCAGGAATTTGCCGCCGATACGCCCGTCCAGGCCGATGCCGCGCGCGACTTCCTGTACATTGGCGCCGACCTTTTCGCACAGGTCAGCCATTTCGTTGATGAAGGTGATCTTCATCGCCAGAAAGGCATTTCCGGCATATTTGATCAGCTCGGAGGTGCGCCGCGTCGTAAAGAGCAGAGGCGACTGGTTGAGGTAGAGCGGCCGGTAGACCTCGGTCATCACGCCCCGGGCACGTTCGTCGTTGAGGCCGATGACGATGCGGTCAGGCCGCTTGAAATCGTCGATAGCGGCACCCTCGCGCAGGAATTCAGGATTGGAGACCACGGCGATATCGGCATCCGGATTGGTCTCGCGCATGATCCGCTCGACTTCATCGCCGGTGCCGACCGGAACGGTCGACTTGGTAACGATGACGGTAAAGCCGGTCACGTGCGCGGCAATCTCGCGAGCCGCATCATAGACGTAGGACAGATCGGCATGGCCATCGCCGCGGCGCGACGGCGTACCGACGGCAATGAAAATCACCTCACTCTCGGACACGCTGGTAGCGAGATCCGTGGTGAAGCTCAGGCGGCCATCCTTGACATTTTCGGCGACCAGCTGCTCGAGGCCAGGCTCGAAGATCGGGATGCGGCCGGCGAGCAAAGCTTCGATCTTGCCCGCGTCCTTGTCGATACAGACAACGTCATGGCCGAAATCGGCAAAACAAACGCCGGAGACAAGTCCAACATAACCGGCACCGATCATCGTGATTTTCATGGCACACTCCAGAATGTCATCATACGGGCGCATCACGCCCTGCGTCACATGCGCACTTGTCGGCATCCATAGTCAAACACACGCGCCTTGCCAATGCCGGATGTGAAGCGCCGGCCCGCCGTCGGGCTTGCCAGCTGGTCGCCGATGGATAGATTGCCGCCACGACACCAGTGACGAGGGAAGCAAACATGGCCGAGGCATTTCGCTGGCATAACGAACCGGCCGTCTGGCACGAAGACGCCAGCGGGCTTTCGCTGAAAACCGATGCGAAAACTGATTTTTGGCAGGACACTTTCTACGGCTTCCATCGTGATAGCGGTCATGCCTATCTGCGTCCGGTCTCCGGCGATTTTACCGGCTCTGCGACGATCACCGGCGTCTACGAAACTCTCTATGACCAGGCCGGACTGATGCTGCGGCTGGACGAGCGCAACTGGATCAAGTGCGGCATAGAATATACCGATGGGCTGATGCATTTCAGCGTGGTCGTCACGCGCGGCGTGTCGGACTGGTCGGTGATCCCGCTGCCCGGTCTTTCGCCGTCCGCGCCGCTTTTCGTGCGGCTGACGCGCCATGACGCTGCCGTGCGCGTTCAATTCCGGTTTGCCGAGCATGCGCCATGGCAGATGGCGCGGCTTTGCCCGTTCTCAGCCGAGGATGCTCAATTCGGGATCACGGCATGCTCGCCGGAGCGCGGTGGGTTTGAGGCGACGTTCAGCGATATCGACGTCGGCGCGCCGATCAGCCGCGTTCTTCATGATGTGGGATAACGACTAAGTCGCGGTCGCTTTAATCGTGAACGGTCATTGAAAAATCCGCACCGCCGCGAAGCGTATTGCTGACCGTGCAGATTTCCTCCTCGGCGGCTTGCGCAATCGCATGCCGCGCTTCCGCGTGAATGTCTCCCCGGATCGTCAGCACGACATTGAACTTCACCACCCGCGACAGGCCCTCGGTGGATTTTTCGCCGGTCACGTCGGCACGGATTTCGGTCAGCTGGTCGAGCAGGCCCATCTGGTTTGCAGCGATCCGGGCGCTCATCGTCAGGCAGGCCGACAGCGATGCATATAAAAGGTCGATCGGGTTGAAGCCTGGCTGCGACGGACCGGTGACGATCTGGATTTCGCCGCCGGTCGCGGATGTCACCTGCGGAAAGCCGTGCCGGGCGAGAACAGCGGTTGCGCCCGTCGGCCTGGTTTTTGTCGTTAATTCCGCCATTCTGCTCTCCCAAAGTCACGCGCTGCTCATTTGATATGCAATTTTCCTGTGTTGGAAGCATTTTTGGCTTCTGCGACCAATAAAACCTGCCGGAATAATTAGTCTACGGATTTTATGGAAATTTGTGTCCATAAATAGCCGGACATCCGCAAGAGTTTTCCCGGCCATCACCTGATAAGAGGCGTTCGTGCTTCGCCCAGTGCATCCTATTTTGCGATAACCATCCCACACCGGGGCGCTCGCCTCATTTGACAGGACGGGACTGACAATGACCAAAAAGACGTTTCTTCACACTCTCTCGCGCCGCGCGGCCCTGACCGCTCTTGCCGTTTCCGCCGCTGCGATCGCTGGTTTTGCCGCGCCGTCGGCAAGCTTTGCCGAAGACAAGTCGATCAAGGTCGGCATCATCAGCGGTGAGGACGAGGATGTCTGGCGCGTTGTCACCGCAGAAGCTGCAAAGCAGGGCCTGACCATCGAAACCATCGTTTTCAACGATTACACCCAGCCGAACGAGGCGCTTGAGCGCGGCGAAGTCGATGCAAACGCCTTCCAGCACCAGCCTTATCTCGACAACCAGATCCAGCAGCACGGCTACCACATCGTCAATGTCGGCTATACCGGCGTCTGGCCGATCGGCCTCTACACCAAGAAGTTCAAGACCATCGCGGAACTGCCGGAAGGTGCTGTGATTGGCGTGCCGAACGATCCGTCGAACGAAGGCCGTGCCCTGCGCGTGCTGCAGAACGAAGGCATCATCAAGCTCAAGGATGGCACCGGGATCCTGGCGACGATCGCCGATATCGTTGAAAATCCGAAGAAGGTCGAAATCAAGGAACTCGACGCCGGCGTCGTCGGCCGCGCGATCGAAGATCTCGATGCCGCCGTCGTCAACACCGATTGGGCGCTGAAGAGCGGTCTGTCGGCAGAAGACCGCATCGCCCAGGAGCCGGTCGACAACAATCCCTACCGCAACTTCATCGCCGTCAAGCAGGGCAGCGAGAACGAAGCCTGGGTGAAGACACTGGTCTCCGCCTACCAGAACGACGCCGTCAAGGCCGAATTCGACAAGGTCTACAAGGGCACCGGCATCAGCGCCTATTGATCACTATCGGCGGTCCGTCGAACGACTTCAAAACCGGGCGGCTCTGGCATTCATTTGCCAGGGCCGCCTTGGGCGTTATAGAGACGCCCGAAACCAAACGCCGAAAACCCAACGAAGGACAAGGCATGAATTCTGTTGTTTCCGCGTCTGCGATCGCGGTACCGCCGCTGGCCGATGAGGTCGTCCGGCTGACGGACGTCAAGCGGCGCTTCGGCACGACGCCTGCTCTGGACGGCGTGTCGCTGACGGTGCGCAAGGGCGAAATCCTCGGCATTATCGGCCGCAGCGGTGCCGGCAAGTCGACGCTGATCCGGTGCCTGAACGGGCTGGAACAGGCCGATAGCGGCGAAATCCATATCGAGGGCCGCAACATCACCGGCCTGAGCGAAAAGGATCTGCAGCCACTGCGCCGCCGCATCGGCATGATCTTTCAGCATTTCAATCTTCTGTCGGCAAAGACCGTGGAGGAAAACGTCGTCTTGCCGCTGAAGATCGAAGGCCTCGGCAAGGCCGAGCGCCTGAGGCGTGCTGCCGAACTTCTGGATCTCGTCGGGCTTTCCGACAAGGCGAAAGCCTATCCGTCATCGCTCTCCGGCGGCCAGAAGCAACGCGTCGGCATCGCCCGCGCACTCGCCGCAAGGCCTGCATTACTTCTGTCCGACGAAGCCACCTCGGCGCTCGACCCGGAAACCACCCGCTCGATCCTGGCTCTGCTGAAGGACATCAACCGCAAGCTCGGCCTGACCATCCTTTTGATCACCCACGAGATGGAAGTGGTGCGCAGCGTCGCCGACCGCGTCGCCGTCATCGATGCCGGGCGTATCGTCGAAGAGGGCCAGGTCTGGTCGGTGTTCGCCGATCCGCAGGCGCCGATCACGCAGAGCCTGCTCAGCGGCATCCGCCCGCAACTGCCGGACACTATTGCCGCGCGGCTGTCGCCGGTTGGTGGTGCCGAGCAGATCCTCAGCATCGACATGGCAGGCCCAGCCGCCCAGGGCGCGCTGTTTGCCGATCTGTCGCAGGCGCTGCCGCAATCCTTCCGCCTCGTTCACGGCGGTATCGATCATATTCAGGACCAGCCGGTGGCGCGGTTCTTCATTGCCGTTCCCGCAAGCGACGCTGCACTGCCCGAACAGGTTCAGAATTTTCTAAAAGCTCGCGGTGCGCGGGTGGAGGTGCTTGGTTATGACACCAATCATGCTTGAACTGCTTTTCCGCTCTCTGTGGGAAACCATCCTGATGACCGGTGCCTCCGGCCTCATCTCGCTGGTCGCCGGCTTACCGCTCGGTCTGGCGCTGGTTGCCACCGCCCGTGGCGGCATTGCCGAAAAGCCCTGGTTGAACAGCCTGCTCGGCGCCATCGTCAACGGCTTCCGCTCCGTGCCCTTCATCATCCTGCTCGTCGCGCTGATCCCGCTGACGCGGCTCATCGTCGGAACGGCGCTTGGCACCTGGGCGGCCATTGTGCCGCTGGCGATTGCCGCCACGCCCTATTACGCCCGTATTGCCGAAGTGTCGCTGCGTGAGGTCGATCGTGGCCTGATCGATGCGGTGCGCGCCATGGGCGGCAATCGCTGGACGATCATCCGCGAAGTGCTGGTGCCGGAAGCGCTGCCGGGCATCATCTCCGGTTTTACAGTCACACTGGTGACTCTGGTCGGAGCTTCCGCCATGGCAGGTGCCATCGGGGCCGGTGGCCTCGGCGATCTCGCCATCCGCTACGGTTACCAGCGGTTCGAGACCACGGTGATGATTGCCGTGGTTATCGTACTGATCATTCTGGTCTGCGGCATCCAGTGGCTTGGCGACCGCCTCGTCGCCAGACTGGATCATAAATAGCCGGCTAATCTCTTGTATGCCTGAATGCGGCGGCGGGATGGGAGGCGGTCAGCCTTCCGTTTCCGCCGCCGAACAGTTTCTGCCGCAGCGGACCCTCAGCATAATCGGCCTTGAACAGACCGCGTTCCTGCAGAACCGGCACGACAAGATCGACGAAATCTGCAAGGCTCTCCGGTGCGACCGTGCGGGCGAGGTTGAAGCCGTCGATGCCGGCCTCCTCGATCCACATCTGCAAATGGTCGGCAATCTGCTCCGGCGAGCCGACTACCGGCTTCATCCGGCTTCCCAGCAGCATCTGCCCGGTGATCTGCCGCACCGTCACCGGCTTTGCCGCCTGTTTGGTTATTGCCGCCAGTGCCGACTGGTTGGCATTGGTGGTCAATTGTTCGATCGGTTCATCCAGCCCATATTTGGATAGATCAATGCCGATGGAGCTTGAATAATGTGCCAGTGACGCTTCGATGCTGGCGTGGCGGCGATAGTCCTCCAGCTTGTCCTGCGCTTCCTTTTCCGTCCGCCCGACAACGACGGTCAACAGATTGAGGATGCGCAAGGCAGCGCGGCCCCGTCCGAATTCCTCGGCCTTCCGGCGCAAGCCTTCAACGATGGGCTTGGCAGCTTGCGGCGCGGCGCTGGCGATGAACACGCATTCCGCATGTTTGCCGGCAAAATCCTGCCCCCGAGCCGAAGCGCCGGCCTGAAACAAAAGCGGCGTGCGCTGTGGCGAGGGCTCGCTGAGATGGATGCCCTCCATCTTGTGGTAACGCCCGTCATGCCTGACAGCCCGCACCCGGGAGGGATCGGCAAATATCCGGCCTGTCTTGTCGCGCAGCACCGCATCGTCGTCCCAGCTGCCTTCCCAGAGCTTGTAGAGCACCTCGAGATACTCTTCCGCCGCGTCGTAGCGGGCGTCATGGTCCGGCTGCCGCTCCATACCCATACTGCGGGCAGCGCTGTCGAGATAGCCGGTGACGATATTCCAGCCGATCCGCCCCTTGGTCAGGTGGTCCAGCGTCGACATGCGCCGCGCCAAAAGAAATGGCGGTTCGTAGGTTGTGTTGACCGTAACGCCGAAGCCTAGATGTTTGGTGACATGCGCCATGGCTGAAATCGGGATCAGCGGATCGTTGACCGGGATCTGCGCGCCGGTCTCGATCGTCGGTGCCGGGTTGCTTTTGTAGACGTCATAGACCCCGACGATATCCGCCAGGAACAGCCCGTCCAGTTTGCCGCGTTCGGCGGTGATAGCCAGATCCGTCCAGTAGTCGAGATCGGTATAGCGCACCGACTGATCGCGCGGATGTGTCCACAGACCATGGTTGATGTGTCCGACGCAGTTCATGTCGAAGGCGTAGATCTGCATCGTTTTCATCCGGCCATCCCCTGTCTTTCGGTCGTGTTTTTCTCTGTTTAGTACCATTCCGGCGAAAAGACCCAAGTCCTTCGTTAATTTAGATTCGCATTACGAAAGGATCGCGAAATCGGGAATTTTTTATCTCTATAAATTCTATGAATTTTACAATGATTAAACATCATTCCACCGGAGCCTTCGGCGCGGAATGCCATTGAACCATTGCCGGGAGAGGGACATGACAATCAACCGACGCTGCCTTTTGGGAACCGCCACCTTGGCCGTTCTCGCCTTTGCAACGCAGAGCAATTTTTCATACGCCGCCGACGTCAACGTCAATATCGGCTACCAGCCGATCGTCGAGCCGTCGCGCGTCCCGCAGGCCGACGGGACCTATGAAAAGGTCACCGGCGCCAAGATCAACTGGCAGAAATTCGACAGCGGTGCCGATGTGATCACCGCGATCGCTTCCGGCTCGCTCGATATCGGCTATGTCGGCTCCTCGCCGCTGGCTGCTGCCGCCAGCCGCGAAATTCCGATCGAGACGATCTTCGTTGTCGGCCTGATCTCGGAAGCCGAAGCGCTGGCCGTCAAGGGCATCGACAAGCCCGAAGGTCTTGCCGGCAAGAAGATCGCCACGCCTTTCGTTTCCACTGCCCATTACAGCCTGCTGACGGCGCTGAAGCACTGGAAGGTCGATCCGAAATCGGTCGAAATCCTCAACCTGCGGCCGCCGGAAATCGCAGCCGCCTGGGAACGCGGCGATATCGACGGCGCCTACGTCTGGGATCCGGTCCTGTCGGAGCTGAAAAAAACCGGCAGCGTGCTTGCCACGTCGGCGGATGTCGCTTCATGGGGCGGTCCGACCTTCGATGCCTGGATCGTCAGCAAGAAGTTCGCAGAGGAACATCCGGAAATCGTGACCGGCTTCGTCCAGGTGACCGGCAAGGCCTACGCATCGTACCTTGCCAATCCGGACAGCTGGAATGCCGCATCGCCGGAAGCGGAAAAAATCGCCAAGCTCACCGGCGCCAAGGTCGAGGAAGTTCCGGCTCTTCTGAAGGGTTATCATTTCCCATCTCTCAAGGAGCAGGCCGGTGCCGATCTGCTCGGCGGCGGTACGGCAAAGGCCGTGGCGGAAACCTCGGCCTTCTTGCTTGAACAGGGCAAGATCCCGGCGGTTCTTCCGGACTATGCGCCCTACGTCTCGTCGCGCTGGGTCGTCGAAGCCGCCAAGGCTGGTCTTTAAAAAACAGGCGCTGGAATCCATCAGGGATTCCAGCGCCACAAACCATCGGTGTGATCATGAGCGTCCTGTCGCTGCAATCCGTATCCCTGGCGTTTCCGGCCGAGCGCGACAGCCGTCAAACGCGGCTGGTGCTGGATGGCGTGACGCTGCATCTTGCCTCGGATGAATTCGTTGCGGTCATCGGCCGCTCCGGTTCCGGCAAGACCAGCCTTCTCAACCTTGCCGCAGGGTTCCTCAAACCCACGTCCGGCCGCGTCTCTGTGGATGGCATGGATATTACCGGGCCGGCCGCCGATCGTGCGGTCGTCTTTCAGGACGATGCGCTCTATCCCTGGCTGAACGCCCGCGACAATGTCGCCTTTCCGCTGAAGCTCAAGGGAATCGCCAAGGGCGAGCGCCGGCTGCGGGCCGATGAGTTGCTCGCCAAGGTCGGCCTGGAAAATGCCGGTGCCAAGAATATCTGGGAACTGTCAGGCGGCATGCGCCAGCGCGTCGGCATCGCCCGTGCGCTGGCCTCCGAGCCCCGCTTCCTGCTGCTCGACGAGCCGCTCGGCGCGCTCGATGCGCTGACCCGCACCCGCCTGCAGCAATTCCTGCTCAAGGTCTGGTCAGACAGCAAGACCGGAGCGCTCTTGATCACCCACAGTATCGAGGAGGCCATGCTGCTCGCCACCCGCGTCATCGTGCTGGCGCCCAATCCCGGCCGTATCATCGCCGATATCCCGGCAAGTTTCGGCAGGCAGTTGCTCAGCGGAAAATCACTGCAGGATATCAAGGATACGCCGGAATACCGGCGTCTTCACGATGGCCTGAACGGCCTCATTCATGCGGATAGCGGGGAGGAAGCGGCATGACGATCAATATCGGCGCCATTGTACCCGTCACCCCGACTGTGCCTGCTGATGCCGTGATCGAAGCGCAAAAGCCCAGGCGCAGCTTAGGGACCTTGCCGGTCTCATTAGCAACCATCGCTGTCATCATTGCCGCTTGGAGCCTTGCCTCGGCCTATGGCTTCGTGTCGCCGCTCTTCCTGCCGTCGCCCCTGATCGTCCTGAAGGCGATCTATTCCGTCGCGGTCAATGGTTTCGTCGATTCGACGCTTGCCGAGCACACGCTGGCCAGCCTGCTGCGCATCTTTGCAGCCCTTGCCGCCGCCATCGTCATCGGTATTCCAGCCGGTCTTGCCATCGGCACCAGCCGTGTCGGCAAGGGCATTCTCGATCCGATCGTCGAATTCCTGCGGCCGCTGCCGCCGCTGGCCTATCTGCCGCTGATCATCATCTGGATCGGCATCGGCGAAGCCTCGAAGATCACCGTCATCTCGCTCGCCATGCTGCCACCGATCATCCTATCGACCGCCGCAGGGGTCAAATCGGCGCCTGCCGATTTCATCAATGCGGCCAGATCGTTCGGCGCGACCAGGCTACAAATCCTCCTGCAGGTGATCCTGCCCAGCACCATCCCGTCGATCCTAACCGGAACCCGCATCGCGCTCGGCGCAGGCTGGTCGACGCTGGTGGCAGCCGAATTGGTGGCGGCAAGCCGCGGTCTCGGCTTCATGATCCAGTCTGCCGCGCAATTCCTCGTCACCGACATCGTCATTGCCGGCATCATCGTCATTGCCGCGATCGCGTTCCTGTTCGAAATCCTGGCGCGCCTGCTGGAGCGCTGGTTCGTGCCCTGGGCCGCGCATCGTTAGGGGAAGGGATTCAGGCCTATCGCGGCTCGACCGTCTGGCTGAGATAGGTCGGGTCGAACTGCGCCAGCTCCTGCAGGCGTGGCCAGTCGAGAATGGTGATCATCTGGCCGATCCAGGTCAGCAACTCCGCCTTGCGCAGGATCTGCAGGGTCTTGTTGAGGTGCACCAGCGATATGCCGAGAACATCGGCAAGTTCCACCTGCGTCAGTGGAAAATGAAAGCTGTAGCCGGTCGTGCGCCCGACCACCTGCAGCCGCATGAACAATTCGCAGACCAGATGGGCGAGATGCGACTTTTTCGAGCGCCGCCCCATCGCCACGATCCACTCGCGGTGGATGGCGCCATCGATCAGCGTGTCGAGCCAGAGCAGGCGGCTGAGATGCGGTTGTGATTCGGTGATGGCCTTGAGGTCGCCGTGCTCGACGAAGGCCACATGGCATTGCGACATGGCCACGATGCCATGGTCCATGGTCTTGAGCAGAAATGCGTGCAGATCGACGAAATCGCCGGCAATGTGCAGGGCGGTGATCTGGCGCGTGCCGTCGGCCAGGAACTTGTAACGCGCCGCAAAGCCGTCGATCAGCAGCGTGCTGTAGCCTGGCCGCGATCCCTCGACCACGATCTCCTCGTCGACCTTGAAGCGCCGGTCGCGCCAAATCAGGTTCCTGAGCAGTGCCACCTCATGCGGCAACACCACATCATGGCTTTGGAGATTGAGAAGAAGGGAATCGATCAATTTGCGGCATGCCGTGTGAGGGATGGGCTCTCCACCTATCCCACAAACGGCCGGGGCTCATTTAACATTGACATATGAATGACGAATCCTGTTGATTTCAGGAACTATTTTCATTCCGGCGAATTCCTGATCGTTCAACGGATGCAAAGATGATGAGCCGATACTTTTTCGATCTGCACAACGGCGACGGCGCAACGCGCGACGAAGACGGGTTGGAGCTCTCAACACGCGAAAGCGTGACCCGGGAAGTCAGCCGGATCCTGCTGGATGTCGTCCAGGATGAGATTGGCGAGCAGCCAAACGGCGCAGTATCCGTTGTGGTTCGCGATGACAAAGGCAGAGCTGTTTCCATGGCCAATCTGACCTTCAGCAATTCATGGTTCGAGGCCGAACCAACCGAATAGCAGCATCGGCTCGCCGGCCGTCCGTGGACCGGACCGCTGGCGAGCCGGAGCAATGAATCCAGCTACAGCATTGCCCGGCTGAGGCCCCCGTCGATTGGCAGAGCAATACCGGTAATGTAGCCTGCCTGACGGCTGGCCAGGAACGCTGCAACCGCCCCGAACTCGGCTGGCGTACCATAGCGGCCGACCGGAATGTCTGACTGGCTGCGCGCCGCAACCGTCTCGATGCTCAACCCTTCACTCTCGGCATCCATTTTGTCGAAGCTCAGCGTTCTGTCCGTCGCCAGCCGGCCAGGCAGAAGCATGTTGACGGTAACGCCTTGGGCCGCCACTTCCCCCGCAAGCGTCTTCAGCCAGCCGGCAACGGCGCTGCGCAGCGCGTTGGAGGCGGTGAGGCCTGCGATCGGCTCGCGAATGCTGGTGGAAGCCACGGCCATGATCCGCCCCCAGCCGTTCTGGCGCATCGATGGCAGCAACCGGTTGGTGATGCGCATGCCGGCCAGCACCATTGTATCGAATTGCGCGCGCCAGAACGCCGGATCGATCTCCGAAGCCAGGCTCGGCGGCGGCCCGCCTCCGTTCAGCACGAGGATATCGATATCACCGAAATCGGCCGCAAGCCGGTCGAGGAATGGGTCAATGGCATCGGGGTCTTCAAGATCAAGCGCAAATCCGCGGACCGAATCACCGATCTCCGCCGCACTCAACGCCGACTTGGCCTGATCCCGCCCCGTCAGGGCAACAATCGCTCCCTCTGCCGCCAGCGCTTCGGCAATCCCGCGCCCCAGCCCCTTGCTGCCGCCGAGCACGAGTGCCCGCTTGCTGTTGATCCCGAGATCCATGGTGTGCTCCTGCTGCCGCTTTTTTGTAGCGACGGTTGGAGCGCGAGGATGGCTTGCAGTCAACGGAAAAGATCAGGGAACGGGCGGTTGAGTGTTGTGGGTAACAGGTTGACGCAGCAAGACGCGGTCGATGCAGATCAAACACTTTGCGGTACTCAACAGTGGATCAGGAAAAGATTTGGTGGAGCTAAGCGGGATCGAACCGCTGACCTCTTGCATGCCATGCAAGCGCTCTCCCAGCTGAGCTATAGCCCCATTTTGGGTCCGGCAAAGCCGGTTCCGGGAAGGCCGTCCGAACTGTTTGTCCGGTCGGTTGGCGGCTTCATACTTCTGCTTTTTGAAGATGGCAAGCCGAAAAAGACAAAGGACGACGTTTTTATTGTGTGCGCCCGGAGCCTTGCGTCCGCATGAGGGTTGAAAAACCCGTGCGGACGCAATTGTTTGAATTCTGTGAGGTTTAGACCTCGTCGTCGTCGTCCGAGACGCCGATCAGGTCGGACAGGCCGTCCTCGTCGTCTTCGTCTGCTTCCAGGAACGTATCGTCGTCATCGCCTTCGATTTCGACGTCGTCATCGCCCAAATCCGGAATGTCGTCGCCGCCGGCTGCTTCGCTGTCGGCATCCTCGAGCGAGACCAGTTCGACTTCAGGGTTCTCGGTATCGACTTCCTGAACCTCGTCTTCTTCTGCAGCCTTTTCCATTACCTTGGCAACGGATGTTTCCTCGAAGAAGGAGAGCGGATAGGATTTTCCGGTATAGGGAGAAACGATCGGGTCCTTGTTCAGGTCGTAGAATTTACGGCCCGTTTCCGGATCGACGCGTTTTGTTCCAAGTTCCGCTTTTGCCACGGTCAAAGCCTCTTGAATGGCCGGAATTACCGGCATCTGCCGGAATACCGGCGTTGAAGGTGAAATGAATTAGCCGGTCCCCATAATCGTCTTGGCCCCGTCTGTCAAAGATTAACTTGTGCAAGCGTCCGCTGCGCTTTTCTTTGGAAGAGAGGATGACCATTCTGCAACTTGGTGTTACGCAGCATGCAAAGTCGCGGATAGGGGGTTCCACGCGCGTTGAGTTTTTTATCTACCGCCGAAGTGGGTGGATGGTCTGGCTAGGACCGGAGGTGGATTTCGCAAAAACGCTTGCCGCGGACAACGGTACTGTGAGATTCCAGGGCGCGGCACGCCACGACGATCATATCCACTTTCAGGTAGCACAATGACTTTCATCATCGCCATCGACGGACCTGCGGCTGCGGGCAAGGGGACATTGTCGCGCCGGATCGCTGAGGAGTACGGTTTCCATCATCTCGATACCGGGCTGACCTACCGCGCCACGGCCAAGGCGCTGCTGGATGCCGGACTGCCGCTGGACGACGAGAGGATCGCCGAGCAGATGGCCCGCGACATCGAGCTTGCAGGGCTCGACCGCAGCGTCCTCTCCGCCCATTCGATCGGCGAAGCGGCCTCCAAGATCGCCGTCATGCCGCTGGTGCGCCAGGCGCTTGTCGAGACGCAGCGCGCCTTTTCGCTGAGGGAACCCGGCACGGTGCTCGATGGCCGCGATATCGGTACCGTCGTCTGCCCGGATGCGCCCGTGAAACTCTATGTGACCGCCTCGGCCGAAGTGCGGGCGCGGCGACGGTTCGACGAGATCGTCGGTAACGGCGTTCCGGCCGATTTCCTGGAGATCCTGGCCGATATCGTCAAACGTGACGAACGCGACATGGGACGCGCCGACAGCCCGCTGCGTCCGGCTGCGGATGCGCACTTGCTAGATACGTCCGAAATGAGTATAGAGGCCGCATTCTTAACGGCGAAGACGTTTGTCGATGCCGCATTGAAGCATTCAGCAGGTTCGGAAAATTGAACCACGATTTTCCGGTCAAGCCTGCGACGAAATAGTCCGAACCACCATCCCCGCGCCGGATTTGCTCCTTCATGATTGGAGCGGATGGTTTTTGGACCTGTCAACGCTAACCCCCGGCGCCTGTGCCCCATGAAGGCACATCAGGAGTATTCATGTCTCAAGCTAACCCCACCCGCGACGATTTTGCCGCGTTGCTGCAGGAATCCTTTGCTACGCAGGATCTTGCCGAAGGCTACGTCACCAAGGGTATTGTAACGGCCATCGAGAAGGACGTCGCAATCGTTGACGTCGGCCTCAAGGTCGAAGGCCGCATCGCTCTGAAGGAATTCGGCGCGAAGGCCAAGGACGGCACGCTGAAGGTCGGCGATGAAGTCGAAGTTTACGTCGAGCGCATCGAAAATGCGATGGGCGAAGCTGTTCTGTCGCGCGAAAAGGCTCGCCGCGAAGAGAGCTGGATCCGTCTCGAAGTCAAGTTCGAAGCCGGCGAACGCGTCGAAGGCGTCATCTTCAACCAGGTCAAGGGTGGTTTCACCGTCGATCTGGATGGTGCCGTTGCCTTCCTTCCGCGCTCCCAGGTCGACATTCGTCCGATCCGCGACGTCACTCCGCTGATGCACAACCCGCAGCCCTTCGAAATCCTCAAGATGGACAAGCGCCGCGGCAACATCGTCGTTTCGCGCCGTACGGTTCTTGAAGAATCGCGTGCTGAACAGCGTTCGGAAATCGTCCAGAACCTCGAAGAAGGCCAGGTTGTTGACGGCGTCGTCAAGAACATCACCGATTACGGTGCGTTCGTTGACCTCGGCGGCATCGACGGCCTGCTGCACGTCACCGACATGGCATGGCGCCGCGTCAACCATCCGTCGGAAATCCTGAACATCGGCCAGCAGGTCAAGGTTCAGATCATCCGCATCAACCAGGAAACCCACCGCATCTCGCTCGGCATGAAGCAGCTCGAGTCGGATCCTTGGGATGGCATCGGTGCCAAGTACCCGGTCGGCAAGAAGATCTCCGGTACCGTCACCAACATCACCGACTACGGTGCATTCGTAGAGCTGGAGCCGGGCATCGAAGGCCTGATCCACATTTCCGAAATGTCCTGGACCAAGAAGAACGTACATCCCGGCAAGATCCTGTCCACGACGCAGGAAGTCGACGTTGTCGTTCTCGAAGTCGACCCGACCAAGCGCCGCATCTCGCTCGGCCTCAAGCAGACGCTCGAGAATCCGTGGCAGGCATTCGCGCACAGCCATCCGGCTGGTACGGAAGTTGAAGGCGAAGTCAAGAACAAGACCGAATTCGGCCTGTTCATTGGCCTCGACGGCGACGTTGACGGCATGGTGCATCTCTCCGACCTCGACTGGAACCGTCCGGGCGAACAGGTCATCGAAGAGTTCAACAAGGGCGACATGGTCAAGGCCGTCGTTCTGGATGTGGACGTCGAAAAGGAACGCATCTCGCTCGGCATCAAGCAGCTCGGCAAGGATGCAGTCGGCGATGCCGCTACATCTGGCGATCTGCGCAAGAACGCCGTTGTCTCGTGCGAAGTCCTGGCCGTCAACGACGGTGGCATCGAAGTGAAGCTCGTCAACCACGAAGACCTCACCTCGTTCATCCGCCGTGCCGATCTGTCGCGTGACCGCGACGAACAGCGTCCGGAGCGTTTCTCCGTTGGTCAGGTTGTCGACGCCCGCGTCACCAACTTCTCCAAGAAGGACCGCAAGGTCATGCTGTCGATCAAGGCGCTGGAAATCGCTGAAGAGAAGGAAGCCGTCGCACAGTTCGGTTCGTCCGACAGTGGCGCTTCGCTCGGCGACATCCTGGGCGCAGCCCTGAAGAACCGCGGCGGCGAATAAGCCTTTGCAGTCTGAATAAAGAAGCCCGCGGAAAGCGATTTCCGCGGGCTTTTTCGTGTCCTGTTCCAAGTAGTATCTGCGCGCGAATGGGCTCAGCCGTATCCGCCCATGCGGCGGTAGAGATCATAGGCGGCGTCGCCGTCGTTCTCGCGCTCGTCCTGACCGGTCTGCTGCGCAGTGGGCCCATCCTCTTCCCGGCTTTCCGGGTGGTCGCCGTCTTCGCCTTGCTGGCCTTTGTCCTCTTCGTCTGCAAAGGCCTGTTTCTCCTCGTCCTCCAACTCGATGGCGCGCGCGTCTAGCGTCTTTGCCGGCAGGTAGGGGATCATAGCAAAGGGGATGGCGTCGCGGATAATGCCCGCTTCGGGCAGCCGCGGCGTCAGGGCTTCGCGTGCATTCTCTTCCATCGTCGCGGAATGCAGGAGCGTCTGGCGGCCGGCCGCTTTTTCCTCAGGTCCATCCAGCATTGCGCTCCATGTGTCCGGTTCCATCCCCGCCATCTCCATCCCGTCGCCGATATCGCCGGTGAGCAGGGATGTGTCCGGCAGTATCTCGGCATTGTCGGTGGCTTCCAGCTGCGCAAACAGGATCTCGGCGCCCATATCCGCCGTCTCGGCGGCCAGCATGGCAAACAGCGTCTCTGGCGCATCCGCGCCGCCGGGCAGCGGTAGGCTGGCTTCGACCAGGGCCTTCAGCGTCTGGGCGAGGCTTCTTTCCGAGCGGTCCATCTCCGCGTCGTCCAAGGGCGAAGGAACATATTCGGCATCCGTGAACGTTTGATCCTGTGCTTGGGGCTCCAGTTCCCACTCTCCGAGATCGTGCCCCTTGAAGCCGTCAACTTCGGTGAGATTGCGGGCGCCGGCCGGTTTGACAGTTGACGTTTCCGCAGTTGCCCGCGTGTCTGTCTCGGCTTCCAGCGTGTTGAGATCGCCGCCATCGATGTCGGCTCCAGTCTTGTCCGCCCCGGCAGAATCCTCCGGCTGTGTGGATGCGTCCTTTGGCTCGACAAGGTCGAGCCCCAGCTCCTCCACCAGCTCTGCCTTCAAATGGTCATCCATGCCGGACGCGATGGTGGAGATCAGTGACAGAGCCTCCGGATCGGCAGCGAGAAAGGCCGCAGCGGCGCGCAGCAGCGGGATTGTGTCGGAACTTGCCTTCGCGGCCTGTTGCGGTTGCCCGCTGACCCGTGCTGCGTCATTGCCGCGTGCCGTCGGAGCCTTTGCCGGCTGCTCCGCGCGCAACGTAGTTGCCGGACCATCCTCGTTGAGGCTTTCTTCGAAGGCTAAAATGGCGGGCGTCGTTTCGTCGCCACCGAAAGCCTTTTTCAGTGCGGCCTGCAACATCCCGGGATCGGCAATGACGACAGGGGGGCTGGCCATGATCGTTTGCGAGGCGGGCATCGGCGCCTGCCGGCCCGGCACGGGTGTCTGTCCCTGCGGTTGTGTCTGCGTTGGCAGCGGCCTGCCATCGGGTTGGCCGACGCCGGTACGCGGCACCATCGGCGGCACGAAAGGCCTATCCAGCAGTCGGGGCATATCGATGATCGAGGGCATTTTCAGCACCTCGGCGAGGATCTTGATAGAGATCGCCAGGTTGTGCTGCCCCAATTGCTTTTCCAGCGCTGCCCGGGCTGCCGGCGGCAGCGTTTCGAGAAAGACGGCCAGCCGCTTGCCGAAATCGCGCAGCGTCTCCTGCGGCAGTGGCGGAAATTTTAGGATTTTTGCCAGCGTATCGAGCAGGCGGATCAGCGCATCCTTCGGCAGGGGCTCGCTTCCGAGCAGATGCCGGTTCAGCGTCTCCAGGATTTTGAGAACCGCTTCCGACTGGATTCCCGAAATTCGCCCCGGAATCGAGACCGGAAGCGTCCGCTCCTGGGGCGAGACGGCTTCAACGGCGACGGCCGCCTGTGCCACTGCGAGGGGCGTTTTGACTGAGAGAATGGGCATCAGCATCGCAATCTCCGTCAAGCTCGGGTTGAAGCTCCGTGGTCAAATCTGTGCGGTATGCCGGCTAAGGACCGGACGTCGCCACGCATATGTCAGGGATATTGGCGCTTCATGCGCATGCCCGACGGCTCGTTCACGGCCAAACCAGACTGCGGCGGCTGCTTCGGAACCAAGGTGGCCGAGCATTGTATGTCTTTCATATTAGGGCAGAATGATTGACAGAATATTAACCATACCGAAGGCGGGTTATCTTGGACGGAAGGCCGCCCGTTGGCCCTTGCCGCCCTTTCTTCGCTCGCGTACATCTTGGCGCTGCGTCACCGGCCATTGTGCGGTGGGCATGGAATTGCTTTCGGGGGGAATGCGATGAACTTGACCAACCTGATCCTCAACACCGATAGCTACAAGTTCAGCCATTTCCTACAATATCCGCCGGGCACGCGGGCAATCTCCGCTTATATCGAAACGCGCGGACATCCGGATCAGGCCGACGTCCTGTTCTTCGGCCTGCAGATGTTCCTGAAGGAATATCTCGGCAAGCCGGTGACATCAGCCGATATCGATGAAGCCGAAGCGATCGTCCTTGCCCATGGCCTGCCGTTCAACCGCGCCGGCTGGATGCGGATCGTCGGTCATTTCGGCGGCTACTTGCCGCTGGAAATCCAGGCCCTGCCGGAGGGCACCTTGCTGCGCCGCGGCGTGCCGATGGTGCAGGTGGTCAATACCGATCCGGAGAGTTTCTGGCTGACATCCTATATCGAGACCGCGCTGCTGCGCGCCGTCTGGTATCCGTCGTCGGTCGCCAGCAATGCCCGCAAGGTCAAGCAGATCATCCGGCCGATTCTTGAGAAAACATGCGACGATCCTGACGCCGCCTTGCCCTTCCGCCTGCACGATTTTGGCGCGCGTGGGGTCGGCGCGCTTGAACAGGCCGGTATCGGCGGCGCTGCCCATCTCGTCAATTTCATGGGCACCGACACGATGACCGGCGTGCTCTATGCCCGGCGCTACTATGGCGCCGAAATGGCCGGGTTCTCGATCCCCGCATCCGAACACTCGACGATGACCGCCTGGGGCGTCGAGCGGGAAGCCGAAGCCTATTCCAACATGGTCGATCGTTTTGCCGGCGGCGGCATGTTCGCCGTCGTGTCGGATAGCTACGATATCAACTATGCCGTCTCGGAAATCTGGGGCAAGCAGCTGCGTGAAAAGGTCAGGGCCAGCGGCGGTACGGTGGTCATCCGGCCCGACAGCGGCGATCCGATCGAGACGCCGGTGCATGTGATCAAGCAGCTCGACTATCACTTCGGCTCAACGCTGAACGGCAAAGGCTACAAGGTGCTCGACAGGTCCGTCCGGGTGATCCAGGGCGACGGTATTTCCAACGCCGATATCAGCCAAATCCTCGGCCGGCTGGAGGCTTTCGGCTTTTCGGCCGAAAACATCGCCTTCGGCGTGGGCGGCGGGCTTTTGCAGAAGGTCAACCGCGACACCTATTCCTTCGCCATGAAAGCCAATGCGCGTCTCGACGAGACCGGCAAATGGCACGATGTCTTCAAACGCCCCGCGACCATGAACGTCAAGGCTTCAAAGGCGGGCCGTCAGGCCGTTGTCAGCGGTCTGGGTGGCCTCGAAGCGGCGCGCCTTGATGAGCTCAAGGATCGCCACAATCATCTGGAAACGGTCTGGAAGAACGGCGACCTGCTACGCGATTGGAGCTTTGAGGAAATCCGCACCCGGGTAAAATAGGGTTTTGCCCCAGGAAGTGATGGTGGTGCGCCTCGGCCTCGTCAGGCGTAATCAGGCGGCTTGCTTTTCCTTCTGTAAAAGCAGCGCGTATATGCCGTTTTCATCGACCGCAATCGGTAGGATTGACGGGTCGGCAACGTCGGTCATGTCCGGGCCGTTCTTGGCAATCAGGTAGACCTCGTCCTGTTCGCTCAACGAAATATCGTTCTTGCCATTGGCGTTTGCTGGACCTTTGTCGGCCATCTCGCTGGCAAGGCCCTCAGCTGCCACTGTCGGGTCCACGGTGCTGCTGATCGCCTCTCCATCCACCGCCGCCAGGACCTGGATCGTCTCGACGGCCACCGCCACCGGGTCCTCGGTTGCACCGGTTTCGGCAGTACCTTTCCCGAGCGCCTGTTCGTTCTGCGTCTTCACGGCTGCGCGAAGGTCCTTGACATCCTCCAGCTTTTCCCCGGCCTCCAATGCGCCGATATGCTCTTCAAGCTCAGCCTTCGTTTCCTCATCCTCGACCTTAGTGGGGTCACTCGTCTCTCCCGCCCGTTCGAGTTTCAGCTCCTCGAGGGTTTTCGGGTCGGCAATAGCCTCCATCCTCTGCAGGGTCCTGGTCCGCGAGGCCGTGGTTCCCGAAAGGCCGGTGGCGCGTTCTTCCAAGGCAAGTTCGAGTTTGTCGTCCTGCTTGCCGTAGGGGTTCTTGATCGCCTTCACGAGGTCATCAAGGGAAATGCCGAGATCGGCGAGCCCGAGCTTGTCAGACAAGGCAAATTGCTCTTGGGGACTGAGTTGCGCGATCGCCTTTTCAAGCTGCACTCCGTAGCTGTAACCGGATTGACCCTCCTGCTTTTCGATGCCGAGCATTTCCCCAAGCGATTCGATCAGCTTGATCTTCATCGCGTTGACATCGAGAGCGCTCGTATTGAAGAAATGCGCGTTGATCTTATCGTTGGCGGCGCTCTGCACCTCGTCGGAACGCAGCTGTGTCTTGAGAACCTTGTCGTCCTTCTTGCCTTTCAGCTTCTCCTCTTCCTCGACCCGGCGCTTTTCGGCGTCATCGATGACCGATTGCATCAGGGAAGTAATGCCGGTCGCGGCCGCTTGCTGGGTGGGAAACAGCATGTCAAATCGATCCAATCGGTTGAGGCGTCATGTTGAGCGCGCTATCTTGTCGTTCAAGCTGCGGTTTCGATCAGGCGGCCCGCGTTCCTTGGGCCTGACGCTTGAGAATTTCGTAAATCCCGTTTTCATCCAGGCTAACGGGCAGAATGCCGCTTGCTTCCGCATCCCCGCCTGCAGGCGCTGCTGCGTCTCCTGAGCCGGCTCGGGCCAGCAGAACGGCCGCATCGGCCTCTTCCTTGGCTTCTTCTGACGTGTCCGTCGTTCCGGCTTCCGGATCGACCGTATCGGTGCGGCCAGCCGCGCTGCTGGCAGTAGTGCTTTCGGCCTCTTCTTCGATTTCCGCCATTTCGGCGCCCGCAGCCAAAGTCAGAAGCAGATCGCCCGATGTGACGACCTCTGCTGCGGGCTTGCCGTCAGCGGCCGGTGTATCGGTTTGGCCGGGTGCGCCGAGGATGGCATCGTTGACCTTCTCGATCGTCTCCTGAACGTCCTTGACGTCCTCGAGCTTCTCTCCCGCCTCCAGCTTGCGAATATCCTCTTCGCGCTCCTTGCGCGTTTCGGCAGTCTCGACGCGGGTTGGGTCCGGCTGCTGTGTCTTTTCAAGCTTCAGCTCTTCGATGGATTTTGGATCGGCGACATCCTCCAGCCGCTGGATGGCGATCTGCTTGTCTTCCTTCGATCCGCCGGTATCGCGCGCCGCATCATCGATAGCTTCCTGGATGATTTGCGCCTGCTTGCCGGTGGGGTTTTTGATCGCATCCACAAGTTGGGCCGTGGTGATCCCAAGGTCCCTCAAACCGGCCTTGGTTTCGAGCTCTGCAATATCGGCCGGCATCGACTTGCGCACGCTCGCCATCGTCTCGCCGATCCGCTTGCTGTAGGGCAGATCCTCTTCACCGTCGCTCTCTGTCAGACCGTAACGCGTCACGAAGCGGGCAGCCATCTTCGTCATTTCGGTCGGCTCTTCGGCGGTGCCGTCGAGCACCGCATCGATGTCATCGACTTTCACCCGGAAGCGAGCCAGGGTGATCTCCTGTGCTCCACCAGGGATGGGCGAACTGACAGGGAGGTTCGCTTCCTTCTTGCCGATCATCGAGACCAGCGTCAGCGTATCCTCGACACGGGTACCGAAATCCGAGTCGGATTCGCCCTCGTCACGGCTCACGCCGAGGATATTGAGAAAACGCGAGATCAGCTTGACCATGGGGCTGTCGTCGCCCTTCAGGGCGCCGAAGAAATGGGCATTGACCTTGTCGTTCAGGGCGGCATGGCTCTTGCTTGCCGAAATGCGTGCCTTGAGGATATCGTCTTCCTTCGTCTCCCTGCGCGCCTTCTTTTCGTCTTCGGCACGCTTCTCGTCCGCCTGGTCGATCATCGACTGCATCAGAGTGGTGGTAACGATTGCGGCACTGGACTGAAGGGGGGTAATCATGGCTGCTCCGCGCGGTCTGCAACGTGGGATATCGTAAACAGTAACCGGCAACCTTTAATGTCTGATTAACCTATTTTCGCGGTCGTTGTATTAGCGGTCAGTCATGCGTCGTGAGGAGGCCAAGCCGTCCTTCCGATCATTTTCGCCGGTGGCTGGGGTTTGCACACGATCGTCACCAGAACGAAGCTGACATAAAGCAACAGGTACCAGGAGCCCAATTTCTGCAGCGATACCATGTGCCACTCCGTCTGGCCGGGATAAAGCCATATGCCCGTTGCCGTGCCGATGTTCTCGGCAATCCAGAGAAAGATGCTGGTGAGGAAGGCCGCCAGAACCAACGGCATCCAGCGTGCCTCCCGCTCCACGGTAAAATAGATCCGCACCCGCCCGAAAAGCAGAAGCGTGGCCGCAAACAGCCCGAGGCGCATATCGCCTGTTTCAGTCCAAACAGAATGAATTCGGCAAGCGCCGGTGGCAGCCTGGCCAGCTGCTGGCGGATCCACACCCGTATGGGTTCAAGGACAGGTCCGGTCTGGTGATTTTTGATGGGCTGCATCAGCTGTGTGCGAAAATATCCGTGTCTTCCCAGCCGATCAGGTCAAGCTTGGAACGGGTCGGCAGGAAGGCGAAACAGGCGTCGGCATGCTCGGCGCGGCCGTCGCGGATCAGGCGCGCCGTCAGCTTGTCGCGCAGCGCATGCAGATGCAGCACGTCGGATGCGGCATATTCCAGCTGTGCCTGCGAAAGTTTTTCGGCGGCCCAGTCGGAGGACTGCTGCTGCTTGGAAATATCGACCTCTAGCAGTTCCTTCAGATTGTCCTTCAGCCCGTGCCGGTCCGTATAGGTCCGCGTCAGCCGCGAGGCGATCTTGGTGCAGAACACCGGTGTCGTCGTCACACCGAACGTGTGAAACAACACGGCGATATCGAAGCGGCCGAAGTGGAAAATCTTCTGGCGGGTCGGGTCTTGCAGCATGGTAACGAGGTTCGGCGCCTGCGTCTGGCCCTTGGCAATCCGGATCACGTCGGCCGTGCCGTCGCCCGGCGAAAGCTGGACGAGGCAGAGCCGGTCACGGCGCGGAACGAGGCCGAGCGTTTCGGTATCGATGGCGATGGCACCCTTGTAGCGGGCAGCGTCTTCAACTGAGATATCGCCTTCGTGAAGCCGTATTGTATTTGCCATGGAAAACCCCACATCAGCCGGACGATGTGCCGCGCTTTGGTTCAAGTCGTTGGGCTATAGCGCAACTTCGCCGGAAGCGATACCGTCTCCTCACGCCCGGGGGAGACCTGTGGCGTTGATCGGGCATCAGTTGGAACGTAGATGTTGACCCTGCAGACTGTTTTTCTCTCCACCTCCCTGGTTCTCTCCGCTGTCCCGGCCGTCGCGGCGCCGCTCTCCACTGCGCCTGTTGAGCTTGCGCAGGTCTACACCGACCTGCCGGGTGTGAAGACACCGGAAGAGGCGTTCGATGCCAAACGGATTTACTGCGAACAGACGGTCGTCGAGCGCGAGGGGCACCCGACCTTTGCTCCGCGCTACCGGACCATCAACAATTGCCGCCAGGGCGACGGCCCGGTGTTCCAGTCTCCCGGCACGCCCCGCTCGATCGACCGCTATATGCGCGGTCTCGATTATTAGCCCGATCCTCGCGGCCAGCCGCCTTGCAAATCGGCGGATCATCAATACAAGTTCGGCCAAGAGGAATGCCGGGCCTTTCCCGCGCCCGGCCAGGGAGATGATTTCATGCCTGAAACGCAACGGCCGCTGGCCATCTGCGCGCCGGAGCCGCGCACGCTCGATCTGATCTTCACGCCGCAGGCACTGGAGAAGCTGAAAGCCGGATATCGGATCGTCGAAGCCGATCCGGACAATATCGCCGGGCTCAGCGATGATATCCTCGGTGAAGCCCGCTACATCATCGGCCAGCCGCCCTTGAGCGCCGAGACCTTGGCGCGGATGCCGCAGCTGCGTTGTATCCTCAATGTCGAAAGCAACCTGATCAACAACATGCCCTATGAGGTGCTGTTTGCCCGCGGCATCCATGTGGTGACGACGGGCCAAGTGTTTGCCGAGCCGGTCGCCGAGATGGGCCTTGCCATGGCGCTGAACATCGCCCGCGGCATCGTCGATGCGGACGTCGATTTTCGCGAGGGCCGGGAGCTCTGGGGTGGCGAAAGCAATGTCCAAGCGAGGCTGCTTTCGGGCGCCGATGTCGGCATCATCGGTTTTGGCGATCTCGGCAAGGCGCTGAACCGGGTGCTCTCCGGTTTTCGCACCCATACCCGCGTCTACGACCCCTGGATGCCGGCCTCGATCCTGATCGATAACGGCGTTACGCCGTCGAGCCTGGAGGATGTTTTGACGCAGAGTGATTTCATCTTCGTCGTCGCGGCCGTTACCAGCGAGAACCAGCATTTCCTCGGCGCTCCTGCGTTTGCCAGCATGCGTCAGGGCGCCGCCTTCATCCTGCTCAGCCGCGCCAATGTCGTCGATTTCGATGCGCTGATGGCGGCGGTCGCAAGCGGCCATATCGTGGCAGCCAGCGACGTCTATCCCGACGAGCCATTGCCGCTTGATCATCCCGTCCGCAACCTCAAGGGTTTTCTCCGCTCGGCCCATCGGGCTGGAGCGCTCGATAGCGCCTTCAAGAAAATGGGCGACATGGTGCTGGAGGATATGGACCTGATGGACCGCAACCTGCCGCCGATGCGCTGCAAGCGGGCGGAGCGCGAGACGGTGTCCCGCATGCGTTCCAAGCCCGTCAGCGTCAACTGACCCCCATCAACCGGCGGTCGCCGGCTTCAGCTTGGATGTGCCTGCCGAAAGTACCAAGGGTGCCGCCATCAGGCAAAGCGCTCCGGCGATCATCAGCGCGGGCAGGTAGCTCGCGTAATTGTCGCGGATGAAGCCGCCGCCGAACGCTGCAAAAGCGGCGCCGATCTGGTGGCCGGTGAACACCCAGCCGAACACCATGTTGGCGCGCTCGCGGCCGAAATGCTGGGCGGTGAGCTTGACTGTCGGCGGAACGGTGGCCACCCAATCCAGCCCGTAGAAAATGGCGAAGATCGACAGGCCGAGGAATTCGAAGCCGGTGAACGGCAGCCAGAGCAGCGACAATCCGCGCAGGCCATAATACCAGAACAACAGCCAGCGATTGTCGTAACGGTCGGACAGCCAGCCCGAGGCGACGGTCCCGGCGAAATCGAACAGGCCGATGATGGCGAGAATGCCGGTCGCGGTGATCGCCGTCATGCCGTAATCGGCGCAGAGCGAGACGAAATGCGTCTGGATCAGCCCGTTGGTCGAGGCGCCGCAGACGAAGAACGACAGGAACAGAACCCAGAAAATCCGCGTCTTCGAAGCCTCGATCAGCACGTCGATCGGCGAATTGGTCTTGAGCGGACCTGTTGCTGGCGGGTCGTCGACCACCTGGCCGTAGGGGCGCAGACCCAGGTCGGAAGGCCTGTCGCGCATGAACAGCAGCATGGCCACGGCGCAGACGAACAGCATGCCGAGAATGAACAGGATGGCCGCACGCCAGCCATAGGCTTCCGTCAGCGCCGCGATCAGCGGCATGAACACGAGCTGGCCGGTGGCGGTGCTGGCCGTCAACAGACCGATCACAAGGCCGCGCCGGGCCGTAAACCAGCGGGTGGCAACCGTTGCGCCCATGACCATCGCCGTCAGCCCGGTGCCTGTGCCGACGACGAAGCCCCAGAGCACGACCAACTGCCAGACTTCGCGCATGAACAGCGACAGCCCCATGCCGATGAAAACCACGGTCAGCGCCGTCAGCGCCATCAAACGCATGCCGAAGCGGTTCATCAGCGCCGCCGCAAACGGCGCCATCAACCCGAACAGGATGAAGCGCATGGCCAGCGCCGCCGAAATCTCGGTAGCCTCCCAGCCGAATTCCTTCTGCAGTGGCAGGATCAGCACCGAAGGCGCGCCGATCGTGCCGGCGGTGACGAGCATGGTGAGGAATGCGGTGGCAGCAACGATCCAGCCATAGTGGATATCCCGTTGTTCAAGCCGTTTGGAGAGCGTTGTGGAGAGCATGGGCAGGGTTCTCAACGGGCGCCGGCATCAGGAGCGATGCGACGGAGTGACTATTGATGTAAAAGTCACTAATACAAAAGCTTTCATGATGCAAGTTACTGGCGGGGAGGATGGCGAACAGCGTGGGGCTGTGCCTCATCGGCAAGACGGTTCGGGAAGTGTAGGGGTAGAAAAGCGCAAAGAGACGATCTCTACTGACGATCTCAGAGGAGTTTACCGCCGTCTCTGGGGCCGGGGAAAATTCAGGCTTGGCGGATTGATTTCAGAGAGAAATTTTCGGCGTCTATCGGCTTGCCGGTCAGCCCATCGACATAGATCGGTTGTGCGGCCGCCCCTGTTTCAGTGTCGGTCAGCCGCATGGTCACGCCACGATCGGCAAAATGCCGGTTGCCGAACACCGATAGCGCGATCAACAGCGGCTGCAATTCACGTCCCATACCGGTCAGCAGATACTCGTAGCGCACCGGCCGGTCCTGATAGGCGCGCTTTTCCAGAAGCCCGGCTTCGACCAGCGATTTCAGCCGGCGGGTCAGGATGTTCGGCGCAATGCCGGTGCTTTTCTGGAATTCGTCGAATTTGGTGCGGCCGAAGAAGACATCCCGCAGGATGAGAATGCTCCACCATTCGCCGACCCGGTCGAGGGTGCGGGCGATGGGGCAATTCATCTCGTCGAAGTTCCGGCGCTGCATGGCCCTTATGTAGAGCCTCGGCTTGCATCATGCAAGTTGCTCGGCGTCACCCACCGTTGACCCGGCGCATCGCCGCAAGGATCGAGTCCTTGGTCTCGTGGCCGGTTTTGTAGAGGCCGAGCATGACGGTGGCGGCATCGCGGCCATCATCGCTGTCGAGGGCCGTGCGGGTTTGCCGGCACCACTCCTCGAGCGCGCCGCAGACCACTTCGATTTCACTCTGATTCAAGGCCATGTCCGAGAGAAACGACATTGCTTCACCTATCGTTCGAAACATACCCAGTTCGGACCGATAGTGTAGAGCCTTCAGCAGCGCTGACAAGTCCCAGATCTTAGGGTATTAAGCCGGAGAATGAGCTGTCGCGCAGCGGATTTGCCGGTCGCGACGCCTGCTCCGTCCGATCAATCCGCCCGGGCTGCCGACGCTTCGACCAGCGAGGCTGCGATGGCCATGGCAAGGAGCTTGCCCTTGGCCCTCACCATGCCGCTATCGAAATCGCGTGCCGACAGCGCGAGGTCCATGCCCTCGCGCATCAGAATTTGTTGTGCCCTGTAAACTGCCCAGTTTTCGACGTCGTCGCGCTTCTGCATTGCGCCTGCCCCCCGGCTAAATCATTTAGCGTTGTCGTTCGGCTCTCAATCCGGTCTGGACGCAGGCACATGAGGCGAATCAGCTGAGCACGTGACCAGAATGCGTCATTTCCTTGAAATCGAAAGCAGAATTTTTGAGCGGTGATTAATGGGGGTGAAGCCGCCTCACGCGGGGCGCGACCGGCCTTCCAGACGGTCGAGCACCGCGCGGGGGGGGGCGGCATATGCGCTAATCGCCGCGCGATTTCCCGCTGCCGCGCACCGCGCCTGCATCTGTCTTCTCAACCTCGAAAGCTTGCGGAAAATTCTTCCGGGCCAAGGCCTCGTTGAGCTTCAGCAGGCCCTCGTATGAGGCCGGATCAAAACCCCGTTCCGCCGGCAGCAGTTCGCGCCCGAACAGGCGGCAGAGGCGCTCTCCATCCAGATTGCCGCGCTGGAACGGCGTCGTGCCGAAATACTGCCAGAGCGCCTGCACGAAGCCGATATCGGCCAGTGCCACCGTCTGATCCATGGTCCGCTGCCGCGGCCATGCCGTCAAAGGGGTGACCTTGGAATTGGCCCGGCGCAGGGTGAACTGCCATTGGGTTCCGAGCAGGCCGGGCGGAAAGCCGCGATGCTTGGGCATTTCAGGGGTCTTGGCCATGGCGTCACACCTCGAACACGTCTTCGAAAGCTTCCGGGAAGTTCTTGCGCCCTACCCGTTCGTCGATCCGCAGCAATGCCTCATAGGATGTGGCGTTGAACGGCTCCTCGGCCGGCACGACTTCGCGGCCGAACAAAAGGTTCAGCCGTCCGGCATCGAGATTGCCGCGCTCGAACGGCTCGGTGCCAAACTGGTGCCAGAGCGCATGCAGGAAGGCGGCATCGACCTTCTGTTCGATCGAGTTCGGTCGGGCGAGGCGCTGCAACGCCTTGAGCGGCGTGACGCCCTTCTCGTTCGCCCGCCGGATGGTGAAATGATGGCCGTGGCCCGGCAAGCCGGAGGGAAAGCCCCTGTGTTTTGTCATCTCGGGCCGCTTGGCCATCTTGGTCTCCTTACGCCTTAGCCGAGCCGGCCGGGGCGATCTTGTCCTGCGTCTTCGTATCGAAGTCGGAGGCGTCGTGGCGTTCATGCAATTGTTCGGCGGGATCGCCGCTCAGACGGTTGACCATGCGGCCGCGCTTGACCGCCGGGCGGGCGGCGATCTCGGCCGTCCAGCGCTGGACGTTCTTATAACTCTGCACATCGAGGAAGGTACCGGCATCGCCATAGGCCTGACCGAGCGCCAAGTTGCCATACCAGGGCCAGGTGGCCATGTCGGCGATGGTGTATTCCGAACCGGCCAGGAACTGGTTGTCGGCCAGATGCCGGTCGAGCACGTCGAGCTGGCGCTTCACTTCCATGGCGTAGCGGTCGATGGCGTATTTGATGTGCATCGGCGCATAGGCATAGAAATGGCCAAAGCCGCCGCCGAGGAAGGGGGCCGAGCCCATCTGCCAGAACAGCCAGTTGAACGTCTCGGTGCGGGCGCGAAGGTCCGTTGGCAGGAAGGCGCCAAACTTTTCGGCGAGATAAAGCAGGATCGAGGCGGATTCAAACACGCGCACCGGCGCACCGCCGCCCTTCGGCGCATGGTCCATCAGCGCCGGGATTTTCGAGTTCGGATTGACGTCGACAAAACCCGAGCCGAACTGGTCGCCATCGCCGATTTTAATCAGCCAGGCGTCGTATTCCGCATCCTTGTGCCTCGCCGCCAGCAGTTCCTCCAGCATGATCGTCACCTTGACGCCATTCGGCGTGCCAAGCGAATAGAGCTGCAGCGGATGTCTGCCGACCGGCAGCGCCTTATCCTGCGTCGGTCCGGCGATCGGCCGGTTGATATTGGCAAACGTGCCGCCATTGCCCTTGTCCCAAGTCCAGACCTTCGGGACTTCGTAACCGGCGGGAAAATTATCGGCGGGATTTTTTTCGGTCATGGTGTGGTCCTTGATAGTGGGAGGTGCGCGCGAGAGGGGAGCACAGTAGGCATATGGGAAGCGAGCCATGATTTTCGCTAGTGTCGATGTCAATTTCCCCAAAGGCGTATTTTCTTTCTCCGTCATCCTCGGGCTTGACCCGAGGATCCATGCCCAACATTCCGGCGGAGTGTGTATCTGTGGATCCTCGGGTCAAGCCCGAGGATGACGGCTGTGAGTTCAAAAGCCTGTGAAGGCTATAGCGGTATCGTGTCGTGCTTGCGCCACAGTTGCTCTTTCCGTTTGCCGCGCAGCGAGGCAAAGGCGCGGGAAAGGCGGCGGCGGGAGGAGTGCGGCATGATCACCTCGTCGATAAAACCGCGTTCGGCGGCGACGAAGGGGTTGGCGAAGCGTTCCTCGTATTCCTTCGTCCGGGCGGCGATTTTGTCTGCGTCGCCGAGTTCGGAGCGGTAGAGGATTTCGGTGGCGCCTTTGGCGCCCATCACGGCGATTTCGGCGGTCGGCCAGGCATAGTTGACGTCGGCGCCGATATGTTTCGACGCCATGACGTCATAGGCGCCGCCATAGGCTTTTCGGGTGATCAGCGTCACCATCGGCACGGTCGCCTGTGAATAGGCGAACAGAAGCTTGGCGCCGTGCTTGATGACGCCGCCATATTCCTGCGCCACGCCGGGCAGGAAGCCGGGCACGTCGACCAGCGTCAGGATCGGGATCGAGAAGGCATCGCAGAAACGCACGAAGCGGGCAGCCTTTCGCGATGAGTCGATATCCAGGCACCCGGCCAGCACCATTGGCTGGTTGGCGACGACGCCGACGCTCTGGCCTTCCAGCCGGATGAAGCCGGTGATGATGTTGCGGGCAAACGCCTCCTGAAGCTCGAAGAAATCGCCTTCGTCGGCGATCGCATGAATGAGCTCCTTCATGTCGTAGGGTTTTGCCGAGCTGTCGGGGATCAGCGTGTCGAGCCGGTTTTCAAGGCGGGCCGGATCGTCGTGGAACGGGCGGACCGGCGGCTTTTCGCGGTTGTTGAGCGGCAGGAAATCAAACAGCAGGCGGACCTGTTCCAAGGTCTCGATATCGTTTTCATAGGCCGCGTCGGCAACCGAGGATTTCTTCGTATGGGTACCGGCGCCGCCCAGCTCTTCGGCCGTGACGATCTCGTTGGTGACGGTCTTGACCACGTCCGGGCCGGTGACGAACATGTAGGAACTGTCGCGCACCATGAAGATGAAGTCGGTCATCGCCGGCGAATAGACCGCACCTCCGGCGCAGGGCCCCATGATCACGGAAATCTGTGGGATGACGCCCGACGCCTCGGCATTGCGGCGGAACACTTCGGCATAACCGGCAAGCGAGGCGACACCTTCCTGGATGCGGGCACCGCCGGAATCGTTCAGCCCGATCACCGGCGCACCGTTGCGCACGGCCATGTCCATGATCTTGCAGATTTTCTGCGCATGGGTTTCGGACAGCGAACCGCCGAGCACGGTGAAATCCTGCGAGAAGACATAGACCTGGCGGCCGTTGATCGTGCCCCAGCCGGTGACGACGCCGTCGCCGGCCACCTTCTGCTCCGCCATGCCGAAATCGACGGCGCGGTGGGTGACGTACATGTCGTATTCTTCGAACGAGCCTTCGTCGAGCAGCACCTCGATGCGCTCGCGTGCCGTCAGCTTGCCCTTGGCATGCTGGGCATCGATGCGCTTCTGCCCGCCGCCAAGACGCGCTTCAGTGCGACGCGCTTCCACGGTGTCGATGATATTGCGCATGCTTCCTCCCGTCGTCTTTGTCTCCTGCTTAGCCGGAAACACGATCGAAGGAAATCACCGATCGTGTCAGTGGGCCGCCTGTTGGACGAAGGGGAATCCGATCCAGGCCGCATCTTTTCCGGTCAAGGCGCGTTAGCCGCTGATGTCAACGGAGAAAAAGCCAATGCCCCTGAAAGCCCTCGCCCTGAACGGCACGCTCAAATCCTCTTTCTCGACCGAGAAATCATCGACCGCGCAAATGCTCGACCTGATCGCGGTTGAGTTCACCAAGTACGACGTCAGCACCGACACCATCTGGCTTGCTGATCATAATATCAAGCCGGGCGTAACCTCTGACGAAGGGGAGGGCGATGAATGGCCGGAGATCCGCAGCAAGATCCTGGCCGCCGATATTCTAATCATGGGCACCCCCATCTGGATGGGGCAGCCGGGCAGCGTCTGCAAGCGGGCTCTCGAACGCATGGACGCGTTTCTCGATGAAACCGATGATGCCGGGCGAATGGTTTCCTATGGCAAGGTTGCCGCCGTCGCGGTGGTCGGCAACGAAGACGGCGCCCATCATGTCTCGGCCGAAGTCTATCAGGCGCTCAACGATGTCGGCTTCACCATCCCGGCCAATGCGGTGGCCTATTGGGTCGGCGAGGCGATGGGCTCGGTCAATTTCGTCGATCTGGACACGGTTCCCGAGGTGGTTGAGACGATGATCTCCATGCTTGCCCGCAATACCGCGCATCTTGCCGGTCTGCTCAAAGCCTCACAATATCCCGGCGAAGACACGTAACTGATCCGCCCTCGCCGGAAAATCCGCCTAAGCGGGATCAGCACCCATCACCAGCCCCTCGATGTCATGCTTCTGGGTGATGGGCACCAGTTCATCGACGACGCGGCAGATGAGGTGCTTCTTGGCTTTCGCAGGCAGGGCATCGAAATAGTCCTGCGTCACCATCATGTCGTGCAGTTCCGCATGGCCGGCACCGGGCGCATCGACGCCCAAGACCATGACCGGCCGGGCGATCGGCGACAGGTGTTCGGTACCGCGATGGACGGTCAAAGCAGAGCGGCAGGAAATGTCGCCGCGCTGCGGGAATTTGCGGGTAGCGCGTTCCTGAAAAGGAGCCCAGAGCGCCTTGTCCGGAAACATCTCGTGTTTCCATTCGCGGCCGTCATCATACTGGGTGCCGGGGGCGATCTCGAACGGTCCCATATCCGGCGTGACATCGACGCCGGTCAGGTTGAAGGCGAGCGAGGTGATGCGGCGGTCTACATAGGTGTCTTCCGGTGACGGAAAATCGCGATGCCAGGGCTGGTACCGCGCACCTTCGAACGGTACGTCCAAGCCGATCTCGACGATCTGGTAATCGGGCCCCAGTGCATTCTCGCACATGGCGATCACCCATGGGTGCATGATCAGATCGACGAAGCCGCGAAAATCCTGCGGATGGATTTCCACGTACCAGCGCCGCGGACCACGGCCGACCGCGCCGCCCGGACGCTGGATGGCCGACCAGAAAGCCGTCATCATGTCCTCCCGCATCGCATCGGCCCATTCGGGCGCAAAGGCGCCCTTCAGTCCGGTGATGCCGTCCTCCTTCAGGGTCTTGAGATTGTCCTGCAGGTCATACGAAAATCGCGATGGTGCATTCATGATCGGTCTCCTCCGTTATTCCCAGCCTAGTGCAATTAATATTTATTAGTCAATATGCTTATGAGAATAAATGAGCTAGATTTCCCGCTCTGTCCGGGGAATTGCAGTCTTGACGAAAACCAAACATGAAAAACCGCCGCGCCGCGTGACGATGACGGATGTTGCGCGGCTTGCCGGCTGCTCGCAGGCGACCGTGTCGTTTGTTCTGAACAATGCGACGGGGGTGACGATCTCGGCGGAAACGCGCGGCAAGGTCATCGAGGCGGCCCGCGCGCTGGGCTATGGCGCGTCGTCGCTGATCCATCGGTCGGTGCTCGGCAATTTGCACAGTGGCACGATCGGCTTCATCTGCGATCAGCTGGCGACGACGCCGGAATCGGTCAATGCCATCGAGGGCGCGCGGCAGGCCTGCTGGGACGAGGGGGCGACCATCCTCGTTGCCCAGACGATGGGCAATCCTGACCGCGAGGAAAAGGCCGTCGAGGCGATGTTGCGCAGCGGCATCGAGGGACTGATCTACATGACGATCTTTACCCGGCAGGTAACGCCGCCCGCTTTTCTCGAAGGTCTTCCGGTCCCCGTCGTGCTGCTCAATTGCTACGCGCCGGAAAGCCGCTTTCCGTCCGTCGTTCCCGATGAAGTCGCCGGCGGTTTTGCCGCCACCGAGACGCTGATCCGGCTTGGCCATCGGCGCATCGCGACCATTATCGGCGAACCGTTCATGCAAGCCGCGCAGGACCGGTTGAGGGGGTACAAGAAGGCGCTGGCAAAGGCCGGTATCGCCTATGATGCCGGCCTAGTCGGCGAGGGCAACTGGTCGCCGACCTCGGGGTTCGAGGCGACGCAGCGTTTTCTGGCGCTGAAGGACCGCCCGACCGCTTTCTTCTGCCAGAACGACAAGATGGCATCCGGCTGCTACAACGCGCTGCGCGATGCCGGCCTGAAAATCCCGCAGGATGTCTCGGTCATCGGCTATGACGACGACGAACTCTGCCGTCACCTGCGGCCGCAGTTGAGCACGCTGATCCTGCCGCACCGGGCCATGGGCGCCTGGGCGATCGGGCAGCTTGGCAAGGGACGCAGATCCGGCAAGGAGACCTATCCGCTGACCAAGATGGATTGCAACCTCATCGAACGCGATTCACTCGCGGCCCCGACGTAGCCCAGACAGAAGATTATCCGGCTACAGATGCGTGCTCGCTACCGGCCTATCAAGCGACGTTGCGCAAGGCCGGGTCGGGGATCGGCACAGCTGCCATCAGCGCCCGCGTATAGGCGTCCTGCGGATTTTCGAACACCGACCGGCGCGATCCCATTTCGACGATGCGGCCGGAGCGCATGACCGCGACATTGTGCGACATGCGCTCGATCACCGCCATGTCGTGCGAGATCAGCAGATAGGCAAGCCCCATCGTCTCCTGCAGTTCCAGCATCAGATCGAGCACGCGGGCGCGCACGGAGACGTCAAGGGCTGCAACGCTTTCATCGGCGACGATCAGTTTCGGGCCGAGCGTCAGCGCCCGGGCGATGCAGATGCGCTGGCGCTGGCCCCCGGAAAATTCGTGCGGATAGCGGCTGGCGGCATCGGGCTGCAGGCCGACGCGGCGCAGGAGTTCCGCCACGCGGTCGTCGCGCTCGCCCTTGTTGGCGAGGCCATGGATGATCAGCGGTTCGGCGATGGCGGCGCCGACCGCCATGCGCGGATCGAGCGAGGCATAAGGATCCTGAAAGATCATCTGGGCGCTGCGCCGCACCGGCCGCATCTGGCGTTGGCTGAGGCCGCCAATATTCTGGCCGTCGATGACAACATCGCCGGTGAAGGGAATGAGGCCGAGCACGGCCTTGCCGGTGGTGGATTTGCCCGAACCGCTTTCGCCGACGAGGCCCAGTGTCTGGCCTGGAAGGATCTCGAAGGAGACGCCGCTGACAGCGGAAGCGGGCGGCTTCTTGCCCGAAAGCCAGCCGGTGGCCTTTCCATAGGTGACGTCCAGTCCGCGCACGGTCAGCACCGGTGTGCGATCAAGCGGCGGCGCATCCACCGCTGCGGGGCTGATACGCGGCGGGCCATCGGTGCCGGCATTGGCGCCGAGCCGGGGCACGGCGGCCAGCAATTCCTGGGTATAGCGTTGCGTCGGGGCGCTGAAGATCGGCAGGGCATCGCCCTGTTCGATGATGCGGCCTTGCTGCATGATGACGACGCGGTCGGCCATCTGCGCGACGACGCCCATGTCATGGGTAATCAGGATGATCGAGGCGCCGAATTCACGCTTCAGCTCGTCCATCAGCTTGAGGATCTGCGCCTGTACCGTCACGTCGAGCGCGGTCGTCGGTTCGTCGGCTATCAGCACCTTTGGACGGCAGGACAGCGCCATGGCGATCATCACCCGCTGGCGCATGCCGCCGGAGAGCTCATGCGGATATTGTTTCAGCCGTTTGGCAGGCTCCGTCATGTGGACGGCATCGAGCATGCGCAGCGCCACCGCATCGGCACTGTCACCCTCCGATCCCTGATGCTCGCGAATGGCTTCGGTCAGCTGCGCGCCGATCGACATCACCGGATTGAGCGAGGTCATCGGCTCCTGGAACACCATGGCGACATCGCCGCCACGGACGCTGCGCATGGCGCTGT
The DNA here is from genome assembly GCF_049898205.1 of Pararhizobium sp. DWP3-4. Classification (NCBI taxonomy): domain Bacteria; kingdom Pseudomonadati; phylum Pseudomonadota; class Alphaproteobacteria; order Hyphomicrobiales; family Rhizobiaceae; genus Pararhizobium; species Pararhizobium sp. DWP3-4. The sequence goes on from NZ_JAFCXF010000006.1 coordinate 198,734, forward strand.
TGGACAGGCGCGACAGTTCCCGGCCTTCGAGCGCGATGCTGCCGGAGGCGATCTGCAACGACGCCTTCGGCAGAAGCCCCATGATGGCCAGCGACGTCACCGATTTTCCCGAGCCGCTTTCGCCGGCAATGCAGAGCGTTTCCCCAAGCTTCAGATCGAAACTGACGTCGTCGAGAACGCGCCTGCGGCCTTCCGGTGTGCGGGCATCGACGCAGAGCTTGCCGACGGTGAGGACCGATGGGGAAACGGGAAAAGCAGATGTCACGCGAACACGATCCTCGGGAAATAGAAGGAGACGACCCAATTGGGCATATCGACGATCTCGCTGATTCTGAGATCGCCGCAGACCGAGCAGAGCAGATAGGCATCGACGGGGTTCATGCCATGCTCGGAGCCGAGCAGATCGATCATCCGCATCAGCGCTTCGCGGGCGCCGGTCATCAGGTCCGGGCCGATGCCGGTCGTCACTTCATAACCCATGCCGTCGAGATGGCGGGTGACGGGACCGGTGGTGGTGAAGCGCGGGCTTTGCAGGCGTGCGTCCTTGACCAGCTCGATCGTCGCCTCGACTTCCATCTGGCTTTCGATGGCGGTGCCGCAGACTTCACCGTCGCCCTGGGCGGCGTGGGTGTCGCCGATCGAAAACAGCGCGCCCTCGACCTCGACCGGCAGATAGAGCAGCACGCCGGATGTCAGGTCGCGGATATCGAGATTGCCGCCGACCCGGCGCGGCGGCACGACGGAATGCAGGCCGGGTTCTGCCGGGGCAACGCCGATCGTGCCGGCAAAAGGTTTCAACGGCACCTTGCCGCCCGGGCCATAGAGCGACGGCGCCATGCTGTGCGGATCGTAGGACCACATATGCAAAGCCGGTTCCTTGAACTGGTCGGCCAGCAGGCCAAAGCCCGGAATATTAGCGGTCCAGCCGACACCGGACGGGATGAAGCGGCGGATCGTCACCTTCAGGGCATCGCCCGGCTTGGCACCTTCGACATAGACAGGGCCGGTGACAGGATTGATCTTGTTGAAATCGAGCCCCGCCAGGGTTTCGAGCGTCGAACCGGCACCGAGCTGGCCACCGGAGGAATCCAGGCATTCGAAATGGATGGTCTCACCGGGCTTGGCGATGAGAGCGGGTTCGAAATCCTTGTTCCAGCCGAAATTGTGCTGGGCGCGGTGGATGGTGTGGGTGCAGGCGACGCACATTGGTTGTTCCTCGGATTTGGACTTTTTGCTGTGAGGCTTTGTCCCTTGGTCGATAAGCGGGCTATTGGATTCAGGGCGAGGCAAAAATCTCCGTCATTCCTGTGCTTGTCACAGGAATCCAGCCAGCCCAAGTCTTTGGGCTGAAAGGCCCTTTGACCCGACGGACGTCGGGTCGCTGGATCCCCGCCACAAGGGCGAGGATGACGGAAGATGGATGTCGGCAACATCAAACAACTGCCTTTGTGTTTTCCAGTAGACTCGCCGTTTACTCCTTCACGAAGATCGCGTCGTAGTTGATGACGCGGGTCGGATCGATGTAGATATTGCCGTCGCCGCCCATGCGCGGCGACTTGGCGACGACGCGGCGTTCGTTGGTGACCGGGATCCACGGTGCGTCGGCCATGATATCGGTGAAGATCTTGCCCCATTCGGCCTGACGCTCGCCAGCCTTGGCCGGGTCCGACATCGAATCGGCCGCAATTGCGCGGGCATCGAGATCCTTGTTGCAATACCAGGACCAGTTCCAGCCGCCCTGGACAGCACCCGAGCAACCGAGGATCGGACCGTAGAAATTAGACGGATCCGGGAAGTCGGCGATCCAGGCCATACCGCCCGACCAGATCATCGGCGCTTCACCTTCGGTGCCGCCGGCGGCGATCACGTTGGCCTGCGCCAGAGCGCGAACTTCGGCCTTGACGCCGACAGCGGCCAGATCCTGCTGGATTGCCTGCGCGATGCGCGGCTGCGGATCGGTATTGGTCGAGTAGAGGATCGTTTCGAAACCATCCGGGAAGCCGGCTTCCGCCAAGAGCGCCTTGGCCTTTTCGACGTCGAAGGCATAGCCGGTGAAGGCTTTGTCATAGCCCGGCATCAGCGGCGGCAGCGGCTGGTTGGCAGCGGTGGCGCGGCCGTTGAGGATGCGGGTGATGCGCTCCTTGTTGATGGCCATGTTGAGGGCCTGGCGGACCTTCACGTTGTCGAACGGAGCCACCTTGGTGTTCAGCGTGATGTAGCCGGTATGCAGCTGGGCGCCATCGACGATGATCTCGGCACCTTCCGGCGAGTTCTTGATTTCGAGGAACTTGGCCGGCGGCACGCCGTCACCGGCAATATCGACTTCGCCCTTCTGCAGGCGCAGCAGCGCCACCAGCGGCTCCTGACCGACTTCGACGGTGAACTTGTCGATATGCGGCATGTCTTTGACGAAGTAATCCGGGTTGCGCTCGAACACGAGACGCTGGCCGATGGTCCATTCCTTCAGCACGAACGTCCCTGAACCGACCGGCTTCTTGCCGAAATCACCGGCTTCCGCCTCGACAGCTTCCTTGGGTACGACGGAGGCGAAGTTGATGGCGAGAACGTGCAGGAAGGTGGCGTCGGGACGCGACAACGTGAAGACGACGGTCTGATCATCCGGTGTGGCAATGCCGTCCAGAGTCGTCGACGTACCGCCGGTGACCGCGTCAAAACCCTTGATGGCGCCGAAGAAGCCGGCACCCGGGCCTTGCGTCTTCGGATCGACGGCGCGCTCGATCGAATATTTGACGTCGGAGGCGACAACTTCACGGCCGTTGGTGAACTTCACGCCCTTGCGCAGCTTGAACGTGTAGGTGAGGCCATCGGGCGAGACTGTAAAGCTCTCGGCCAACGATGGGATCAGGTCCGGCGTGCCCGGCGTATAATCCATCAGGCGCGAATAGAGGCTCTTGATCATCGACCAGTTGACCCAGTCGTAGCCTACTGCCGGATCGAGCGTGGCAATGTCGTCCTTGTAGGTGATGACGATATCGCCGCCTTGCTTGATGGCATCCTGCGCGAAGCCAGGCAGCGGGGTGAGGGCGAGGGCCATCGCGATTGTCGAATTTCGAAGCCAGCGTTTGAACATTTTTGAGTTCCCCTTTTTGGTTGCTGATGTGGTTAGCGCGCACGAATGCGCGGATCGATGAGTGGTGCGATCAGATCGGCGACGAGATTGCCGATGACGATGGCAAGTGCGGAAACCAGCGTCACGCCCATGATGATCGGGATATCGACCTGCTGGATTGCCTGCCAGGCGAGCTGGCCGGTGCCGGGCCAGCCGTAGACGGCCTCGACCACCACGACGCCGCTCATGAACTGGCCGATATCGATGCCGATCATGGCAATGATCGGTAAAAGCGCATTCGGCAGCGCATGGCGAAAGACGATACGGGCGGACGACAGGCCCTTGGCGCGGGCGGTGCGCACGTAATCCTGATTGAGCACGTCGATCATCGCCGAGCGCACCATGCGCGCATACCAGCCGGCCCCGAGAATGCCGAGCGTGGTGGCCGGCAGGACGACATGGGCGAAGGTGCCGAAGCCGCTCATCGGGAACCAGGCGAGCGTGACTGCGAAGACATAGAGAAGCAGAAGGGCCGCGACGAACTGCGGCGCCGACACGCCGACGAACGAGGCCATCATCACGAAACGATCGACCGGCCCGCCGCGGCGCACCGCCGCGATGACGCCGAGCAACAGCCCGAGCACCACCTCGACGAAGATACCGGCCGCCATCAGGATGAGCGTTGCCGGCAGCCGGGCGGCGATCAGCGCGCCGACATCGGTCTTTTGCGCGTAGGAGCGGCCGAGATTGCCCTCAGTGAGGCCCTTCAGGTAATTCCAGAATTGCGAGAAGAGCGGCTGGTCGAGGCCGAGTTCATGGCGGATATTGGCGACCGTCTGGGCAGTGGCGCTACGGCCGGCGATCATCCGGGCGGGATCGGCGGGCAAAGCGTAGAGCAGAAGGAAGGTGATGGCCGCGACGCCGAAAAGGATCAGCGCCGTCTGGACGAGCCGCCGCAGGATCAAAAAGATCATCTCAACCCCTTCCGCGCTGGGTCGGGTCGAGAATATCGCGCAGCGCATCGCCGACCAGGTTGAAGGAGAGCGCGGTCAACAGAATGACGGCGCCGGGGATGAACACCAGCCAGGGGGCTGCCTGGAAATAGCTCTGGCTTTCGAAGATGATATTGCCCCAGGAGGGCGTCGGCGGCTGTACGCCGATGCCCAGGAAGGACAGGGTCGCTTCCAGAAGCACGGTCGTGGCGATGCCGAGCGTGCCCCAGACGATCGCCGTCGGCATCAGATGCGGCAGGATGTGATGGAACAGGATGCGGATATGGCCGGCACCCAGCGACCGTTCGGCCAGGATGAAATCGCGCTCCACCAGTCCGCGCGTTTCGGTATAGACGATGCGGGCAACCTGTACCCAGTTGACCAGCGCGATCACCATCGCGACGATCCAGAGACTGGGGCGCAACAGCGCCGCCAGCACGATGGCCAGAAGCAGAGCCGGAAACGCCATCATCAGATCGGTGAAGCGCATCAGCGCATTGCCTATGAGGCCGCGCATATAGCCCGACAGGATGCCGATCAGCAGGCCGATCGTCACCGCGATACCATTGGCCACGAGGCCGATGATCAGCGATGTGCGGGCACCGTAGAGAAGGCGGGAGAACAGGTCGCGGCCGAGCGTGTCGGTGCCGAGCAGGAACTGGGCGCTCGGCGCCATCGGCGCGCCCTCGAGCGTCAGCCCGTCGAACATCTGTTCGTCGGGATTGTAGGGCGCAATCAATGGCGCTGCGATCGCCATGAAGATGACGAGGGCGACGATCGCCAGCCCGAACAGCGCCGACGGCTGGCGGATCATGCTTTTCAGGATGCGCATCAACCGGCCTCCGGCATGGGCTCGGCGCCACCGAGGATGGAGGCGGCGACCTGCTCCATCGGCATCCGGCGCCGCATCGCGCAATTGCGCAGGATCGTATAGGCGAGTTCCTCATCGACGTGACGCTCGGCAATAATCCGCTCGACGGCGGCATGGACCAGCGGCCGCAGGCGCACGCGCTCTTCCAGATGATTCAGCTTGTCGATCATCGCTTTGCGCTCGCGGTGAATGCCGAGCGCCATGACCAGAGCGGGGTAAACGGCCGAAGAGGCCAGCGGCTTGGCGATGATGGCGCCGACACCCTGTTGCATCGCCCAGGCAATCCGGCCGGGCGCTTCCGAGCCGAGCAGCGCCACCAGCGGGCGGGGGGCACTGCCGCCGCTCCATGGCAAAAGACCGTCCCAGCCTTGGTCGGCATCGACAAGTACGAAATCCGGCAGGTCGGTGGCATCGAGCGGCTGCCATTGAACCATCACCTGGAAGCCGATGAGCTTCAATTGCCGCGTCAGGCGTTCGGTGGTGTTGTCTTCCCGGTGCAGGATCGTGGAGCGCCAGCCGGTGAAATTCGGTGTTTCCCTCATGACACGACCCTCAGCTGTGCCGGCGGACGCGTGCGTCGGCCGGTGAGATAAGGATCGGCGGCGATGGCCGGCTGCGAGGCGATGATATCGAAACTGCCTTCATCATTGATCCGGCCGAGATGGAAGGGCAGGGCCGCATGGCGGGTATCGGGATTGATCAGGATTGGACCAAGGACGGTTGGATGCGGAGCGGCCGACAGTTGACGCGCGACGGCGGTCGGATCGTCCGTTCCGGCTGTGATGATGGCTTCAGTGCAAAGCTTGACCGAGGCATAGGCGCTGGCAAAAACGCTCGAAATACGCCGCTGGCTGCCGAACTTGGCTGCCACCTGCGCCTTGAAGGTGGCATTTTCCGGGGTCGCCACCGTATCGAAATAGGCGGCCGCGCAGAGCTGGCCGGTGGCGACACCGAGGCCGATATGGGGGAGTTCGCTTTCCTGCAGGTCGCAGCTGACGACCGGACAATTTTCCGGGAGGAAGGCCGGATTGCGCGCCCCAAGCGCGCGGATGGCGGCGAGAAAGGCGTAACTGGACGGGCCGATGAAATTGTTGAGGATGAAGCTCGGGCGGCGCTGCTCGATATCGAGCACGATGCGCTCGACTGCGGTTTCCTCCAGCGGCAGGTAGCGCTCGCCGAGCACCTCGCCACCGGCGTCCTCGATCAGCTCGCGGGCCAGCCGGTTCATCTCCCAACCCCAGACGTAGTTCGCGCCGACCAGATAGGGACGGCGGCCGAAGCGCGGGATCAGATAGTCGAACAGCGGCAAAAGATGCTGGTTGGGACAGCCGCCGGTATAGATGACATTGTCATTGGCTTCGAAGCCCTCGTAGGGGCACATGTACCAGAGCAGGCCGTCATGTTTTTCGACAAGCGGAATGACCTCCTTGCGGGCGAGCGAGGTAATGGTTCCGATAATATGCCGGCAGCCGTGATCGCGCAGCATCGCTCGGGCACCTTCGAGATAGGCGGCGATATCGGCATGGGGATCGATGGTGACCGGCTCGATGGCATTGCCATGGACGGCGCGAACTTCCTCGATCGCAAAATCGGCGCCGTCGCGCGCGTCGCGTCCGATCTCGGCATAAGGGCCGGTCGTCGAATAAAGGATGCCAATCCGTACCGCGTTTTTCATCAGCCCGCCAAAAACCAAAAACCCCACGACGCCGTGCCCATCTGAGATGGGAGCATCGTGGGGCCAAACTGCCCAGCGACCATAAGGTCATATCAAGGAAACTGCTTAATCCGTTGGCAGGATTAAAATACGGGCATTGCTGTCATGTCAAGCGCGATTCGTATGGCGACAACGCCTGCGGACTGGAGGTAAATCACTGATTCGTTCATGAGGGCGTCCCGGCAAAGCAGCGCCGCGGCCTTACAATACTGCGCGGCGGCCGATCGCCCAGCAAGATTCGTGCGCATTGCGCCGTTTCGACGTCCTTCACGAAAACGTCAAGCCATTCCACTTGCGGTTCAGGGTAAAGGTCCCTAACTGAACGATCTGAGATGTTACCGGTCACACCCTCTGTGGTTTGTGAACCGGCTTGCATGCACATTTAAGGTAGTGAGGGTACTCACCATCGGGCATCTCAAGCCGTTGCGTTTCGGCAACACTCAAAATCACAACCTGCAATTATGACAGAACATGACTGTAATTTTGATTGTTACAGTTCTTCGCCCATGTAATCTCGGCGTGCGGTTTCGGCCGCTGCCATTGGGGCTTGAATCGATATTTGGGGTGGGGGACGCTGATTTTTCAGCCACGAAAACCTGTGCCCAATCGAAACTTGATTGGATCCGAAATGACTATGAAGGCTATTCTTTTTGCCTCTGCTGCGGCCTTGACCACAGCAAACGGCGCATTTGCCGCCGACGCTATTGTTGCTGCTGAACCCGAGCCGATGGAATACGTTCGCGTCTGCGACGCGTTCGGCACCGGCTACTTCTACATCCCGGGAACAGAAACCTGCCTGAAAATCGGCGGTTACATCCGTTTCCAGACCGACTTCGGTCGCAATGAGTCGGGTTCGTCTGACTGGAACACCTTTACCCGCGCTCAGCTTGAGTTCCAGGCAAAGAACGACACCGAATTCGGCACGCTGACGAGCCTTGTTGCTCTGCGTACCAATGCCCGGAATTCCTCGGGTTCTTCGGACAACAAGACCTTCCTTGACCAGGGTTACATCGAAATCGCCGGTCTGCGCGTTGGTATGCAGTACAGCTGGTGGGATGACGACTTGAGCGGCGAAACCGATGCTATCGCCAGCAACGAAACCCGTCACAACGCCATTCGCTACCAGTACGAAACCGATGCTTTCAAGGCCGGTATCGCCGTGGAAGAGCTGGAAGACAGCTACAACACGAAGCCGGGCGAAGGCCCTAACAATGTCGGCATCACCGGTCAGGTTTCCGGTACGGTCGGCGCTGTCACCGGTTACCTGCTTGGCGGTTATGACACGGATACCGAAGAAGGCGCTGTCCGCGCGATCATCTATGCGGATCTCGGCCCAGGCCAGCTCGGCATCTACGGTGCTTATGCAACCGGCGCCAACTACTACTACGAAGAATCCGAATGGACGGTTGGCGCTCAGTACGAACTGAAGGTCAACGAAAAGTTCGCGATCACGCCAGGCGTTCAGTATTTCAGCAATATTGCCCTGAGCAGCACCGGCAACGGCTTTGGCGGTGGTGATGCCTGGACCGGCGGCGTAACGGTTGATTACAAGATCACCGACGGTCTCCGCAGCAAGGTGAGCGTTCAGTATCACGACGAAGACGATGGTGATGACGAAGTGTTCGGCTTCGTGCGCCTGCAGCGCGATTTCTAAATCGCCGTTTGATATCTGGCTAGCCGCGCAAAGGCCCGGCTAGCCAACGGTTCGTCACGGATTTGACTGACCTCCGATCAGTGACGGGGACGGTCCGGCTCCCTCCGGCCGTCCCGCACGGCCGCATTGCGCGGCGTCTCAGGGCGCAATCGCCCTTCCCATCGGACACTTGCCGCCGTCGATATGCGCCAGTTCCGATATGGCATCCTCGACGGATTTTTCCCCCAGAAGGCCAAGCAGGGCTTGCTCCGCTTTTTTGCTGAGCTTTGCCGACCATTCATTCATATTGCTTGAAATGAAGCACTCGGCGGGAATGTCGTCGCGCGTGCCCCAGATTTTCTTGTCCGGCATCACCGCCAGGTAAATCTCGCTCAGATATATCGCCTCCGCAGGCCGCCCGAGCCTATAACCACCCTGATATCCTTCCGAGGATACGAGGATGTTCTTCTGCATCAATGGCGCAACCAGTTTGCGCACAAGACTGGGCCTGGCATCGAGCTTCGCTGCCAGTGCATCGCTCGTCGAGCGCGTGTTGTTCTTTTCATTGACGGCGACTGTAATAATGATCTGCAGAGCCGAAGAGAAGCGTGTGTCCATCATGAGGGCACATACTACTGCACACTTTTGAAAAAACTAGATGATTAGTGCGGACATAGTAAAACTCTCCAGCGCTTTAACGCCAGAGGCATCGTCCTCAATAAAACTGCACCCGCTTGATCGGATCGCCAATCGTTTCGGGAGAATACGGCTCGGATTACATCGGCGCCGCTCGTGACGAACAAATGGGATTTCGGAAATGCGATTTCAATAGGGGTAATCCTCATATTGAGGGCGCCTCAGCGAAATTTGTATTTGCTGCATCTGGGGCATCGCCCTTTCGTGTCCGCTGCACCGTCGCTTCGAAATCGCAGATTCGCGGCCTTTCGCCGAGGATGCTGCAGCCGGAGGTGTTCAAGTAAATCATGAACGTGCAAGTTTCGGCAATGGAACTCGAAGTCCATGTTGGGCAGGCCGCTTCTTCTACGGTGAGGTCGAAGGCAGGAGTTTCACGATGTCCTGCCCGCCCGCCAATAGGCGACTACGAGATGCTGGTCGTTGTTCAGTTTCCAGGTTTGGCGTGCGAACTGCCGAATGGTTTTGAAGGCATTGAATTCGCAGGCGGTCCAAAGGTAGATGGTTTGGTCGCCCTGGGGCCTGGGCGTTTCGCTTACCGCTTGGACAAGGAGCGTGCCGGGGCTCTCTTCGTTGCGGATCAACCATTGAATATCGACATCGGCAGGCTTCTGCAGGTTCTGGATTTCGGCAGCGCCGGAAATTTCGAGATAGGCGACCCCGGCTGCATCGGCCGGCAGGTTTTCAAGCATGCGGGCGATGGCTGGAATAGCGGTCTCGTCGCCGGCAAACAGATACCAGCTCGCATCGACAAGTCCGCCACCGCCGGGGCCGAGTACGCCGACTTCCGTGCCGATGGTGACGGTCTCGGCAAAGCTTGATCCCGGTCCGGCATCGGCATGCAGCACGAAGTCGATATCGATTTGTCTCGTTTCCAGGTTCACCGAACGCACGGTGTATTTTCTCATGGACGGTTTCAGATCCGGCCGTTCCCACTCGATGATGCCGCTTGCCCCGACGAAGGGCCATTGCGGTTCCGCAAGACCGGGCTGCTGGATCAGCAGATTCAGATGCAGGGCGTCGAGGCGCGCGAAACGCGACGCGTTCTCGCAGTGGAAGGTGATGCGGCGCACATGCTGTGTCACATCCCGGCAGCCGGTAACCGTCAGAATCTGAAAATTCGGCGGCCGCGCCGTATCGTCATGGTCGCCGCTCCAACTGATCGCCGGCGCGGCTTCCCCTGCGAATTCGAGGATGTGCGATGCAACGGTCATGCGCGCGAAATAGAGGTGTTCGAAGTCCGGTGCTTGGATAACCACACGCGTCAGTGCCCCTTCAGCAGAGAAGCGGGCACTGCAGCCGGACAGGCGCAGCAGCACGTCGCCGGCTTCCTTGCTGATCTCGGCATTGTGTTCGAGCATGTGATTGCAGAGATCAGCAATCACGGGCTCTGGATCGGCAAGGTCGATGAGCGTCTGTGCCGTATAGGTCCGACCATCCATTGACCCGTCCTCTTATTGCGGCAAACGCGAAGCGTCGAAATCCAGCCAGAAGGTGCCCTTGAGCGGTACGCTCAGAAACAGCCTGTTGATCTCGGCCAGGGTCTCATTGGGGTCGATATCCTCAAAGAGCTCCGGGTGAATCCATTTCGCGTAGCATTCGAAGACCAGAATATTGAGAACCGAAATCGAAAGCTGATGGGAGAGCGCATGAGCCCGGCCCTCGCGCACGGCCGTCAGGTTGGCCCGCACATCGTTGGTGACGACATGGGCGAAGGACTGGGCTGCCGCCTCCGCGCCAACGTCACCGCCGAGCACGAGGCCACCCTGCGCGGCAAGATGCGGGCCGCCGGTGGCAATATAGACGTCCGGATCCTTCTCCATCACGAACTCGGCGCTGAGCCTTCCGTCATAGCCGGGCATATCGGCGCCGATGCTGTCGCCGCCGGCCAGCCGCAGATAGTCCGTCATCCGGTTTTCACGCCCCGGCGTCGAACAACAGATGGCACCGGCATGGGCATCGACCAGAACGGACTTGCGGGCAATCCCACTGGTGCGCCCGGTAATGCGCTGATAACGCGGCCGGAGGAATTCGCCGAACGTTCGGGCTTCGGCCTCACGGCCAATGACCTTGCCGAGAAGTTCCAGTGAAAAGATGGTCGTGTCCGCTGGTCCGCCGTGCTTGTTTTGCGGGCCATCGAGAAAGACGACGGGCACCCCGGCGGATTCCAGCGTCGCGGCGATTTCCATCCAGCCCTGGTCCCAGATGGAAACGATAAAGACATCCGGACTGACGGCCAGGATCGCTTCCGGCGAGGTTGTCGACGCCATCACACCGCCAGCCACGGGAATGGCGTCGATGGCTGGGAAGCGCTGCTTGAGGTCGTTATAGTAGCCCCGATCGATCCGCTGCGGCGCTGCCCAGCCGGCGATACGGGAGATCGGATCGGGCTCGATCAGCGCCAGCGACAGCAGGAGCAGGCTTTCATTGGTGGCGATACGCTCAGCCGGTTTGGCAAGGCGCACCTCCCGCCCGGCCGCATCCGTGAACCGGATTTCGGCATGCGCAGGCGGTGCAAGGAGAAACGAGAGAGCACCGAACGCGACAAGCGCGAAGAGGGCGGCCAGCAGACTGGCCGCCCTCTTCCTGACGATCGCTGGCTGGACGGTTACCATGTGTATTTCAGGCTCGCCGTAACGGCCCGGCCTGCGCCGTAGTTGCAGCTTCCGCCTGTCATGTTGAGGCAATGGGAGACATATTCCTTGTCGAAGAGATTGGTGACGTTGATGCGAAGCGTCGTTCCGGCAAACGCCCTATCCATGGCGCCGAAATCATACTGGGCGCCGATATCGACAAGCGCCCGGCCGGGAATGCGCAGCGCTTTCAGGTAACCGGCGTCCGTCTGGTAGGGGGATGTCATGCGCACGCCGGCGCTGAGTGACAGGCCTTCGACCGCAGCCGGATGATAGTTTACCCAGACGCTGGCCTGATGCTCCGGCAGGCGCAGCATTTCGCGGCCTCTGGCGATGGCGCTCGTGCTTTCCAGCACTTCTGAATGCGAAAAGGCATAGGCTGCGAGCAGGTCGAGCTCCGGCGTCACCTCATACTTGGCTTCCAGCTCAAGGCCGCGCACGCGCTGTTTTCCGGTCTGGACATTGTAGAGCGCACTCGTGGGGTCCGGTGTCAGGCCATTCTCAAGCGTCAGGTCGAACAGCGAAGCGGTGATCATGCCGTTGCCGCCCGGCGGCTCGTATTTCACGCCGATCTCGTATTGCTCGGCCTTCTGCGCCTCGAACGGCGTGCCGGTCTGGCTGGAGCCAAGTGCCGGCAGGAAGGTGGTGGAATAGCTGACATAGGGAGCGATGCCAGTGTCGAACAGATAGGTGAGACCTGCGCGCCAGGTCAGTTCCCGATCATCATTGGAAACAGCCGGTGACCCGGCAAGCATCCGGTTTTGCGTATCGATGTCGGAAAGATCGTAGCGCAGCCCGAAAGTGCCGATCCAGTTGTCATAGCGGATCTGGTCCTGGACATAAAAGCCGATCTGGCGCTGTTCCTGCAGTCCTGAACGCTGGATGGCCGGCTTGGGGATGGAACCAGCGCCATAAACCGGGTTGAGATAGTCGAGCGGCGGCACACCGGCAACACCGTTGCCGAAATTGGTGGAGGAATTCGCACTCAGATAGTCGATCCCGAAGAGAGCGGTATGATCGAAGGCGCCGGTATCGAAGCGCGCTTCAAGTTGGGTGTCGACGTTGAAGCTCGAAACCCAGTCGTCGGAAACGGCCGAGGCGCGGTTTAGCGTATGGCCGTCCGGCTGATAGGCGAAGGCCGGGTTGACCAGCACGAGGAACATGTTCTGGTCGGAGCGGCCGTAGCGCAGGTTCTGGCGCACGGTCCAGGTCTCGTTGAATTCGTGGGAGAACTCATAGCCCAGCGCGTAGAAATCACGCTCGAAGACGCTGGCGTCGGGATCGCCGAGAAATAGGTCGCGCGGGATCTGCCCCAGCGGGTTTTCGATCAAGGTACCGATCGCCGGATAAAAGCGCGGGTTGAAATCTTTCGGCCGGTCATTCTGATAATAGCCGTAAAGTGTCAGCTCGGTCTGGTCGGTCGGCGCCCAGGTCAGGCTCGGCGCGAGCATCAGCTGGCGCTCGCGTTCCCGGTCGATCTGCGTGCCCATGTTCTTGCCAAGGCCGGTCAGGCGATAGGACCAGTCGCTGCCCGCGCTGACAGGACCGGTAAAGTCGAACGTGCCCTGGATACCACCATGCGAGGAGGTCTCGATACCAAGTTCGTTGCGGCTTTCCTGTTGCGGCCGATTGCGGACTTCGTTGACGAGGCCGCCCGGGATCGCGCGGCCGTAGAGCACCGAAGCTGGACCCTTGATGACGTCGATGCGTTCGAGCGCGTAAGGATTGATGCTGGGCGTCGCGTAGTTGTTGGGGTCGCCGGGCAGCACCAGTCCGTCCAGCCAGACCGTGCCGTAGGTATTGAAGCCGCGGATGTAGAGCCAGTCATAGCGAATGTCATAGCCGTTCGGATCCGGCAGAATGCCCGGTGTGTAGCGCAAAGCCTCCGGTACCGTATTGGCGCCCTGCGCATCCATCTGGTCGCGCGTGACGACGCTGACGGCCTGCGGCGTTTCCAGGAGCGAAGTGTCCGTCTTTGAACTGGTCAAGCTACGCTTGGCGACGATGCCCCGGTCCGGTCCCTTCGGGTTGTCCTTGCCGCCTTCGACGGTGATTTTTTCGAGCGACGTGGCTGAGCTGACTTCCTGAGCAAGGACCGGTCCGCAAAGGCTGACGAGACCGTAAATCATGGACGAGGCCAGCAAAATCTCGTTGCGTTTGAGGCTGATCGCCCGCTTCAAGGACCTTGCCTGATAATTTTCGCCCAACGCCGTCTTCTGCCCACCGCTCATCAGCCCGTCCCTCACGAAATCATCTCTGATAAACTTGACCTGTTAAATCAAGTTAAGATATTGCTTTAGGACACTTGTCCCACGATCGGCAACGAAGCGACCTTTGCGCATCGCGCAGATAGGTTTGTTCGCCGCCAAAGTTTTTGTCCGGCAGCAGGCGCAAGGCGGGTGGTAAGGTTCCCGGTGCAAACCGGTGACATGAAGCGTTTCGAAGGGTTGCTATGACGTCCTCCACGATTCAACCGGGCATCGAGGCCGGCCAAGGACAGCATGGTGCGGCCAAGCGGCTGCGGGTGCGCGATTTCCTGCGTCAGGACGGCGTCGTGCTCGAAAGTCCGGATGACCAGCTCTTGCCCGACGATACGCTGATAAGGGGTGAGTTCCTGCATCGGGAACTCCGCCGCGGGCTCGTGCTGCATGTCAGCGACGCGATCGAGGAACGGCCGTTCACCGCGACATCGCAGCTCGGCGAAGAGCTATCGTGCATCTTCTTTCTCGACGGCAATATCGACCTTGCGATTGGCGACCGCCGTTTTGCGTTCCACGCCCAAAAAGGAGTGGCAAGCGGCGTTGCGATCATGAATGCCAACCCGGAGAGTTTCCAGCGCGCCTCGCACGGGCGCCAGCATTTACGGCATCTCGTTGTCTCGGCGACGCCCGAATGGCTGCATCTCGATGCTCTGGAGGAGATTGCTGATACCAGGGGCGGCGAACGGTTGATGCGTGAGCATCTGGCCGAGCATCGCTGGATGCTGACACCGCGGATGACCGAGCTGGTCCGGCAGATCTTTGCGCCACTGCCACTTCTGCCGGCATTGCGGGACCTTTACCTTGAAAGCCGGGCTGTGGAGCTTGTCGCCGAAACGATGGCGGCGGTGCTTCATGCGAGCCGGCGTGCACCGGGAGGCATGCTGCTCACCCGTCAGGACGCCGTCTGCCTGGAACGAGCCAAGGATTACATCATCGTCCACTGGGCCGCTCCGCTCAATGTCGATATGATCGCCCGCGCGGCCGGCGTCAGCGCCAGCGGCCTGCAGCGGCTGTTCCGGGTTTCTGAAAGCCAGAGCATCTTTGAATATGTCCGCACACTTCGGCTGGAGCGCGCTTTCGTGGCCTTGGAGAGCGGCGAGGTGACGGTGCAGGAAGCCAGTGCCATTGCCGGCTACTCAACGGCGGCCAATTTTGCCACCGCCTTCCGCCGCCAGTTCGGCACCACCCCGCGCCATGTCATGCTGACGCGCAAGGGCTGATGTTTTGCATTGCAATGCCTGCCGGAAACGCCGAATCCCCGAAACGAAAAAAGCCCGGCGAACCGGGCTTTTTTGATCTTCAGAACTGCCTGAGCAGTTGTGAATATGAAATTGGTGCCCAGAAGAGGACTCGAACCTCCACACCCTTTCGAGTACCAGCACCTGAAGCTGGCGCGTCTACCAATTCCGCCATCTGGGCGACGAGCGGGGGTGTACGGGCCCCACGCTTTTGTGTCAACAGGGTTTTTGAAGTTTTCTTGAAAATGCGCAGGAAAGTTGAGCAAACCGTTGAAGGGCAATGATTTTCCACAAAACGATTTCGCCGCAACTCCTGTAATCAGGCTTTGCGGTGTCGCTGGCCAAAGGCACGGATGCAAGCCAACCCCTGTTCGAGCACCCGCTTTGCCTGATCGGCGGTTTCCGCTTCGGCATAGCAGCGCATTTCCGGCGCATTGCCCGAAGGACGGAAGTGAACGACGCTGCGATCGGTCAGCGTCACGCGCAATCCGTCGATGTCGCTGAGCGATTCCGGTTTTCCGATCGGAGCCAGAAATTCCGCTATATTGTCCGGTCCCGACCGGAGATAGCGCATCAGCGCAGCACTTGTCTCCAGTGGAAAATTCTCGATCCGGTCGCTCAGCGCCACCGGCAGCGCAAAGTCAGCCGCAAGCGCCGAGAGAGGCCGGTGGCCGCGTGCGGCAAGCGAAAGTACCGCGAGCACCGGCAGGAAGCTATCGCGTGTCGGCAGGGCTCTGAGCGTGGTGCCGTTGAGCATGAAGTCCGTGGCGGTCAAGGTGCCGCCATTGGCCTCGAAACCGACGACGCCGGTTTTCCCGTTGCGCACAGCCTCCGCCATACCCTCGATGACAAAGGGCGAGCCGACGCGGGTGCGCAGGATGGATAGGCCCGGTTGGCGCTCCAGGCCGGAATTGGAGGTAACCGGTGTGACGGCAACTGTAGCACCGGTAAACTCTGCCGCGATCAGCCCCAAAAGGTCGCCGCGCAAGGGCAGGCCGGTTTCGTCGCTGACCAGCGGACGGTCGCCGTCGCCATCGGCCGAGATGATCGCGTCGAGCCTATGCTCGGCGGCCCACGCCTTGAGCATATCGACGGTTGCGGGCGACACGGCCTCGGTATCCACCGGAATGAAATCGGCCGAGCGGCCGAGTGGCACGACATCGGCGCCGTAGCCGGTCAGCACTTCGACGAACAGGTCACGCGCCACCGTGCTGTGCTGGTACACCCCGACTTTCAGGCCGGACAGAGCGCCAGCGGGAAGAATTCCGGCGTTGCGGGCGAGGAACAGGGCTTCGGCCTGTTCGGAATGATCGGACGCCGGTCCCGGCGTCGCATCGACCGGGACGGACCGGGCCTTGAGTGCGTCGGCCTCCCTGCCGATCGCATTCTCGTCGATTTTGGAGATCTCGCCGTCGGGGCGGTAGAACTTGATACCGTTGCGATCAGCGGGAATGTGCGAGCCGGTGATCATCAATGCAGCGGCGCCGATCTCCAATCCATAGAGTGCCAGAGCCGGCGTCGGGACCGTAACGCAATCGAGAACGGTCAGTCCGGCGCGGGTCAAGGCACCGGCGCAGATCGCCGAAACTTCCGGACTGGACGCGCGAAAGTCCCGGCCAAGCAGGATCGGATCCCCGGGTTTGGCCTGTCCGGACGAGATGAGGTAGCGGGCAAACGCCGTGGCGTAGATGGCGGCAGGGGGGCCGTTGAGATCGATGGAAAGGCCGCGCAGGCCGCTGGTGCCAAATTTCAAACTCAATCTATCCTCCGTCTCGCCGGCAGGCAGGCGCGTGATTTACAGGCAATATCGGCACATTCTACCGATTGTGAAGGGCTGGACGTGAAACGTGCCAAATTTCCAGCCTATGACCATTAAAGCACGAATAATCAAATACCGGGCGGCGTGTGCACCGCGCCTACATTCCATCGGCGAACTGTGTCCCCGTGGGTGGCCCAGGCTACACGATTTGCCGCTCCCCTCAATCGTTAAGGGACGTATATGGAAAAATCGGCCAGGATATTTCCCGCCGTTTTGTCTGTACTCCTGTCAAGCGGCAAACGTGTCCCATGCCCATAACAGCACCGCGTAACGCGCTGCCTTGCCGATCGTCACATAGATGAGGAAGACGGTGAAAGGCGTGCGCAACAGGCCGGCCACCAGCGTCAGCGGGTCGCCGACTATTGGCAGCCATGAGAACAACAGGATAGGCCGGCCATAACGCCCAAATAGCGCCTCCGCCCGTTTCCGGTTCAGGGGGCTGACCGGAAACCAGCGACTGTTTTCGAAACGAAGGAGAAAGCGGCCGAGCACGAAATTGACGATTGCGCCCAGCACATTGCCCGCCGTCGCGGCCAGAAAAAGGCCAATGAGTTGCGCATCCGGTTGCCTGGAGGCAAGGATCAATGCGGCTTCCGAGACGCCGACCAGCAACGTGGCCGAAAGGAAAGCGGCGCTGAAAACGCCGAAAAGCAGGCTTATGGTCAAGGCATCAGGTCCGGTCGGTGTGGCCGAGATCACGCGCAGGTTCGATCACGTCGCGGACACGCTGCTTCAATTCCTTCGGCCCAGGGAAACCGCCGTCACGCTTGCGCTCCCAGATCAGCGTCTCGCCGGCATGGATTTCAAAGTTGCCACCGGTGCCGGGAATGAGGGCGACTTCGCCCAGGCTGTCGCCAAAGGTGGAGAGCAGTTCCTGTGCCATCCAGGCAGCCCGCAGCAGCCAGTTGCACTGGGTGCAATAGAGAATAGCGATGCGCGGCTTCTGAGACATGTCGGTTCCGTGATGGTTTGGGTTGGCGCGGACGTTATCCACCGACGGGCCGGGCCGCAACACCACCCAATCAAGAATATCTCACGAAATTGTTAACTCAGTTTATCAGGTTTTAGCGGGAGCATCCCTTGATCGTCGTGATTTTCGCAGCAACAGAATGCTGCGTTGCAAAAATCAAGAGGAGCCAACATGACTGACCTTACATCGACGCGGCCGCCAGCGATGCTGCCTGCACTGCAGCGGTTCTACCTGCCGCTCGATACGACGGCCGAAACGCTGCTGCGGGTGGTGGCCGGCGTTCTGCTCGTCACCCACGGCTATGGCAAGATCATCAATCCCTTTGGCGCTGCCGGCATGGTGGAAAGCCTTGGGTTCTATCCCGGCGTCTTCTGGTCGCCGCTCCTGGCGGCTACGGAATTCTTCGGTGGCATCCTGATTGCAATCGGCCTGTTCACCCGCCCCGCATCTTTTGCCGCCATGATCGTTCTGCTTGTCACGGTCTATTTCCACGGCATCGTTAAGGGCGAAGGTCTGGCTGGCGCCGAAAAGTCGATCCTCTGGGCCGCGATCTTCTTTTTCTTTGCCATTCGCGGATCGAATTCCCAGTCCGTCGACGCCAAGATCGGCCGCCAGATTTGACAGCAAGCGCTGCGGCCGAAAGCTGGCTGCAGCGCTATTTCCCGATCTTCAGATTCAGCGGCTTGTAGGTGTCGATCTCGACGCGCTCCGCTGCGATGAGGTCCAGTGCCTCCCCCTTCGCCGTCCCCGTGGCAGCGACAATATCGAACCCCTCGACATTGCAGTCGGTCTCGATCTTCGCCGTATTTCCCGCATTGACGGCCGATCCGCCCAGAACATCGAACGTGATGGTTTCATCCGGCAATTCCGTGTTGCCGGTCGCGGTGTTCTCAGGGTCGAATTGCGGCCGCAGCGTCAGCGAAATATCCGTCAGTTCTTCGCCGCTTTCCAGAACGGCAAAGTCATAGGCGCAATAGCCTTGCCCGCCGAACCAGGTGAATGTGTTGATCAGGGTGATGGCGAGGAATTGCGCGAGCATGTGAACCTTCCGAACGGTTGAACTCCAGCAAGGTAGGCGCTGCCACCCGCCGCCGCCATATCCATTTTCAGGTGGATCGCCCTGTGGGAGTGCTTTTCGCCCAATGTTGGATCCCAGACAGCAAAATGGCGGCCGGAGCCGCCATTTTCATTAGTGTCTTTATCAGCCCGGAAGCGCTTACAGCGTGCGGGTGATGTGCTCGACGCGGAAGCACTCGATCGTGTCGCCGGCGCGGATGTCTTCGTAATTCTCGAAGGCCATACCGCATTCCTGGCCCATCGGCACTTCGGAGACTTCGTCCTTGAAGCGCTTGAGGGTCTTGAGCTTGCCTTCGTGGATAACGACGTTGTCGCGAACCAGACGCACCCCTGCACCACGTTCGACCTTGCCTTCGATGACGCGGCAACCCGCGACCTTGCCGGTCTTGGTGATGTTGAACACTTCCAGGATTTCGGCATTGCCGAGGAAGGTTTCGCGGCGTTCCGGCGAAAGAAGACCCGACATCGCTGCCTTCACGTCATCCACCAGATCGTAGATGATGTTGTAGTAGCGGATCTCGATACCGGCGCGTTCTGCGGCGGTGCGGGCCTGGGCGTTGGCACGAACGTTGAAGCCGATGATGGCCGCGTTCGAGGCTTCCGCCAGAGAGATGTCGGACTCGGTGATACCACCGGCACCCGAATGGACGATGCGGGCACGAACCTCGTCGGTTCCCAGCTTGTCGAGTGCGCCGGCAATGGCTTCTATCGAGCCCTGCACGTCGCCCTTGATGACCAGCGGGAATTCCTTGAGGCCGGTATTCTGCAGCGTCATCATCATCTGTTCCAGCGAACCACGCTGGCCGGATGCACGGGCAACAGCCTTGTCGCGGGTCAGGCGCTGACGATATTCCGAGATTTCGCGGGCTCGGCTTTCGTTTTCGACGACGGCGAACTTGTCACCTGCCAGCGGCGTGCCGGAAAGACCGAGAATCTCGACCGGCATCGACGGAGGCGCTTCCTTGACGTGTTCGCCCTTGTCGTTGACGAGGGCGCGGACACGGCCCCACTGGTCGCCGGCGACGATGATCTGGCCAGGCTTCAATGTGCCCTTCTGAACGAGAACGGTGGCAACTGCGCCACGGCCGCGATCAAGCTGGGCTTCAACCACGGTACCTTCTGCCGTGCGGTCTGCATCGGCGCGCAGGTCGAGAATTTCGGCCTGCAACAGGATGGCTTCGAGCAGCTTGTCGATACCGAGACCGGTCTTGGCCGAGACTTCGACGTCGAGCACTTCACCGCCCATGGTTTCCACGAACACTTCGTGCTGCAGCAGCTGGTTGCGCACCTTCTGCGGATCGGCTTCGTGCTTGTCGACCTTGTTGATCGCCACGATGATCGGAACGCCGGCAGCCTTTGCGTGGCTGATGGATTCGATCGTCTGCGGCATGACGCTGTCGTCGGCGGCAACCACAAGGATCGCAATGTCGGTCGCCTGGGCGCCACGGGCACGCATCGCGGTAAAGGCGGCGTGACCGGGAGTGTCGATGAAGGTGATCTTGTGACCGTTCTGCTCGACCTGGTAGGCGCCGATATGCTGGGTGATGCCACCGGCTTCGCCCGAAACCACATGGGTCTTGCGGATGGCGTCGAGCAGCGATGTCTTGCCGTGATCGACGTGACCCATGATGGTCACGATCGGCGGACGCGGCATCATATCGCCATCGTCCTTGCCGTTGAACAGGCCTTCTTCGACGTCGGATTCCGAAACGCGCTTGACGGTATGGCCGAATTCGCCGGCGATGAGTTCAGCAAGGTCGGCGTCGATGACGTCGCCCGGCTTCATCATCTGGCCTTCCTTCATCAGGTACTTAATCACATCGACGGCCCGTTCGGCCATACGCTGCGACAGTTCCTGAATGGTGATGGTTTCCGGCAGAATCACTTCGCGCATGACCTTTTCGCGGGTTTCCTGCATCTGGCTGCGCCGAAACTTTTCCTGCCGGCGGCGCATGGCAGCCATCGAGCGGCCGCGCGGATTGCCGTCGTCGTCGAGAGCGGCAGTCAGCGTCAGCTTGCCCTTGCGGCGTTCCTCTTCCGTCTTCGGACGGGCAGGGGCCTTGGCAGGTTCCGGGCGAACGACCTTGCCGCGAACCGGTGCGGTGGCGCCGCGGTTCGGACGGGCCTCTGTCTCTTCGCCTTCCGCCTTGCGGCGGGCGGCGAGTGCCGGGGTAATTGTCGAAGGTGTCGTTGCAGGCTTTGCGGCCTCGGCGCGCGCCTGATCTTCCGCCTTGCGGGCGGCAACGGCTGCTGCCTCCGCTTCGGCGGCAAGCGCTGCCTCTGCGGCTGCCTTTTCGGCGGCGCGTTCCGCAGGCGTCCGGGCTGCCTCTTCGGCGGCGAGACGGGCTGCTTCAGCCTGTTCGGCCTTCAGACGTTCGGCCTCAGCGGCCTGACGGAGTGCCTCATCGGCAGCGCGGCGCTTGGCGTCTTCGGCGTCGCGGATCTGGGCTTCGGCAAGCGCGCGGCGGCGGGCGTCGATCTCACCAGCAGAGAGCTGATTGAGAACCACACCGACCCGCGGCCGGTTGTTGTTGTCCTGGCGATTGTCCTGCTGGCGCGGCTGCTGTTGCTGAGGAGCCGGACGCGCAGGTTGCTGCTGCTGCACGGGCGCCGGCCGCTGTGGTTCGACCACGCGCGCCGGGGCCACTGGTGCGGCTGCAATCGGCATGACCGGCTTTTCGTCTTCCGGCCGCATCGGCCGCCGCTTGCGCGTTTCGACCACGACTGCCTTCGTCCGGCCGCGACCCATGTCCTGGCGAACAGTTCCCTGGCTCACCCCGGAAGGCTTCAGGGTCAGCGTCTTCTTGGCTCCGCCGAATGTCTTGTCGTCGTTGTTGTCGGTCATTCCGTTCCGTTCCTAAGATCAGGGCCGGATGCGTATCACCAGACCCCGCCGTTCAATTTCTGTTTTGCAATCGCGGTTGTGCCGGCCTTCGCCGGTGACCCGCGTCATTGTGTCGGCAAGCCAGATTCGGCGCCAACGGCTCGAGCGGGGACGGTTCCCCGGTATCTTTCGAGCATGTTTGCGCGCTTCACTACACCCTCACCCGCCTGCCCTGCAAGCGCTGCGGCATGGATAAAAGCATTCTGGCCTAAAAGCCCTTCCATTTGCGCCTCGGTGAAGAAGCGAAAGGAGGGTATTTCCTGTCCGTCATCGACGACAAAGCTCATCGCCTTGCGCGCCTGGTCTATCTTGCGCACCCCGTCCGCTGCGGCATCTACCGCATGGAAGGTGGCGAGCGCAGCCAGTCCACGGACGGCCTGCTCGACTTTCGAAGCGCCGCTGATGAACTGCGCGGCTTTTCGCGCCAGGTTCATCATGCCGCCCAGTTGCATTGACAGGAGCCGGTCGACCTCATCGGCAAGCTCCGGTCCGGCCGTCACATCCGTCCGCTTCAGCCCGCGGGCAAACAACTTCTTGGCGATCGCCTTCTCGACGATAGCCCGTTCGGCGCTTACCCAGCAGCCCCGGCCCGGTAGCTGTTTCTTCAGGTCGGGTACCACCCGGCCATCAGGCCCAGCAACAAAGCGGATCAGCGTTTCCGGAGTTCCGCTCTGCCGTGTCACGATGCACATGCGGCCGTTCACTGCTTCACCATCGATGTCCCCGGCAGGGTCCTTGTCTTCAATCAACATGGCGATTTTCAAGCAGCATCAGCTTGGATCACGGTCAGCAACGCCTTATCAGGCGTCCTGTTCCGCGCCTTCCACGACTTCGAGCGCTTCCTCTTCACGCGCCAGATCTTCCTCGGTGATCCAGCCGGCAGCAAGACGCGCCTGCAGGACCATGCGTTCGGCATCGACACGGGAGATTTCGAGCTTGGAAAACAGGCCTTCAAACTTCTTCGTCTCGCCGTCCTTGCGTTCCGACCAACCGACGAGATCGTCAGCGGCGCAGCCCGCAAAGTCTTCCATCGTCTTGATGCCGTCTTCACCGAGCGCAACCAGCATCTGGCTGGTCATGCCGTTGATCGTGCGCAGTTCGTCGGACACGCCGAGAGCAATACGCTTGGCATCCAATTCGCCTTCAAGCCGATCGAGATATTCGCGAGCGCGGGTCTGCAGTTCGCTGGCAGTGTCCTCGTCGAAGCCTTCGATCGAAGCAATTTCGTCAACCTCGACATAGGCAAGTTCTTCGACAGCGGCAAAGCCTTCCGATGCCAGAACCTGGCCAACCATTTCGTCGACGTCGAGGGCTTCCATGAACAGCGCGGTGCGTTCGTTGAATTCCTTCTGGCGGCGCTCGGATTCTTCCGCTTCCGTCATAATGTCGATATCCCAGCCGGTCAGCTGCGATGCCAGGCGAACGTTCTGGCCGCGGCGGCCGATGGCCAGCGACAGCTGTTCATCCGGAACCACCACTTCGATGCGCTCTGCGTCTTCGTCAAGAACGACCTTGGTGACTTCAGCCGGCTGCAGCGCGTTGACGATAAACGATGCCGGGTTCTCGTTCCAAGGAATGATGTCGATCTTCTCGCCCTGCAATTCGCCGACAACGGCCTGAACGCGCGAGCCGCGCATACCGACGCAGGCGCCGACCGGGTCGATCGACGAATCGTTGGAGATCACGGCGATCTTGGCGCGCGAACCCGGGTCACGGGCAACGGAACGGATCTGGATGATGCCGTCGTAGATTTCCGGAACTTCCATGGTGAACAGCTTCACCATGAATTGGGGATGGGTCCGCGACAGAAAAATCTGCGGGCCGCGCTGTTCGCGGCGCACGTCGTAGACATACGAGCGGACGCGGTCACCGTAGCGCATGTTTTCCCGTGGGATCATTTCGTCGCGGCGGATGATGCCTTCGCCACGGCCGAGATCGACGATGACGTTGCCATATTCGACGCGCTTGACCGTGCCGTTGACGATTTCGCCGATGCGATCCTTGAATTCGTCGAACTGGCGGTCACGCTCGGCTTCGCGAACCTTCTGGACGATGACCTGCTTGGCCGACTGCGCGGCGATACGGCCGAAATCCATCGGCGGCAGCGGGTCGGCGATGAAGTCGCCGAGAATGGCGTCCGGATTGCGGTCGCGGGCCAGCTCCAGCGGGATCTGGGTGGCGTAATCCTCGGCAACCTCGACGACTTCGAGCAGGCGCTGAAGCCGGATTTCGCCGGTCTTGGAATTGATGTCGGCGCGGATGTTGCTTTCCGAACCGTAGCGCGAGCGGGCGGCCTTCTGGATCGCGTCGGCCATGGCGGCCAGAACGATTTCGCGGTCGATCACTTTTTCGCGCGCGACGGCATCCGCGATCTGCAGAAGTTCGAGCCTGTTAGCACTCACTGCCATATTAAAGTCTCCGTCTGATTGCCGGGGCCTCACTTGAAGGCGTCCCGCGCCCATGAACTCAATTGATCGGCGAATCTTCGTCTTCGAAGTTTTCGTTGGCAGCCACACCATGTTCGGCTTGGGCTGCCTTCGCCTTCTTGTCTGCTGTCAGCGCATCGCGGATCAGGTCGTCCGTGAGGATCAGCCTGCCTTCGGCCAGCGCCGTGAAGGGAATGACCACGCTCGGTTCTTCGCCGGCTGCCGGCTGATCGCGCTCGATCGTGAAACCTTCGTCGTCGGCGGAAATGATCTTGCCGCGGAAACGCTTGCGGCTATCGACCAGCACCGACGTTTCGAACTTGATCAGGTGACCAGTCCACCGGGTGAAATCCGACTTGCGCACCATCGGCCGGTCGATGCCCGGCGACGATACTTCCAGATGATACTCCCGATCGACCGGATCTTCCACGTCGAGCACGGGCGAGATCGCCGTCGAGATCGCTTCGCAGTCTTCCACGGTCATCGTGCCGTCGAGCCGCTCGGCCATGATCTGCAACGTCGCACCGTTCTGCGAGGACAGGCGCACGCGCACCAATTGGTAGCCCATCGGAACGAGGACGGGTTCGATGATGTCGGCGATGCGCCGGTCGATGCCGGTTTCTGTGACCAGGCGCGGTTCCTGTGTGTTTTCTGCCGTTGTCGTATCGGACAAACGATGTTCTCCCAAAACATCGGTAACAAAAAAGAGCGGGTCCTGACGGGCCCACTCTTCATCAACCGATCAAGAATTTGAGGGTCATATACGCTCGATTATCCGCAAATGCAAGATATCCCGCTCACCGAGGCGCAAAAGGCCAATGCAGGCTGTTAAGTGGTGAAATCCTGCCAGTGACGGTGCTTTTGCTTGCCCGGCCGGTCATCTGGCTTAGATTGGGCGTCAAAGACGATTCAATCACGCACAGGGTAGGAAAGCGCGTTGCCGCATCGATTATCGCCATTGGCGCCGTTCAAGCATGATACGTTCCGGGTCATCTGGGTGGCAAGCCTTGCGTCCAACTTCGGCGGGCTGATCCAAGCCGTCGGCGCCGCCTGGATGATGACCTCCATTACCGATTCGGTGAACATGGTGGCGCTGGTGCAGGCCTCGACCTCGCTGCCGATCATGCTGTTCTCGCTGATCTCCGGCGCTCTTGCCGATAATTTCGACCGCCGCCGCATCATGCTGATCGGCCAGTGTTTCATGCTCTGCGTCTCGGCGCTTCTGACGCTCTGCGCCTATTTCGGCTTTATCACCCCCTGGCTGCTTCTGCTGTTCACCTTCCTGATCGGCTGCGGCACGGCGCTGAACAATCCATCCTGGCAGGCTTCGGTCGGGGACATGGTGCCGCGCAACGTACTGCCGGCAGCAGTTGCGCTGAACAGCATGGGGTTCAACATCACCCGCTCGGTCGGTCCCGCCATCGGTGGCGTGATCGTTGCTGCAGCCGGGGCAGCCGCCGCTTTTGCTGCCAACACGCTCAGCTATTTCGCTATTATCTATGCACTGTTGCGCTGGCGCCGGGAGGAGACGCTGTCGACGTTGCCGCGCGAATCGATGGGCCGGGCGATTTCCGCCGGTCTGCGCTATGTGGCGATGTCGCCGAATATCGGCAAGGTGCTGGTGCGCGGCTTCTTTTTCGGTCTTTCGGCCAGCGCCATCCTCGCCCTTCTGCCTCTGGTCGCCCGTGATCTGGTCGCCGGCGGCCCTCTCACCTACGGCATCATGCTGGGTGCCTTCGGCCTCGGTGCCATCGGTGGTGCGCTGCTCAGCGCCCGGCTGCGCGAACATATGTCCAGCGAATGGGTCGTGCGCATCGCCTTTGCCGGTTTTGCCGTCAGCAGTCTGGTCACGGCGATCAGCCCCTATGGCTGGCTGACCAGCCTTGCACTTCTTCTGTCGGGTGCCGGCTGGGTGCTGGCGCTGTCGCTGTTCAATACGACCGTGCAGCTTTCGACGCCGCGCTGGGTGGTCGGGCGGGCTCTGTCGCTCTACCAGACCACCACCTTTGGCGGCATTGCGGCAGGCAGCTGGATGTGGGGGCAGGCGGCAGAGAACTATGGCCCGGCCATTGCCCTGATTGCCTCGGCTCTGCTGATGGTCGTCGGTGCCGCGATCGGGCTGAAACTGCCGCTGCCGGAGTTTCAGTCGCTCAATCTCGACCCGCTCAACCGCTTTTCGGAACCTCTGCTGAAGCTTGACCTCAAACCCCGCAGCGGCCCGATCGTGGTGATGATCGATTACGAGATCGCCGATGACGACGTGCCGGAATTCCTCACCGCCATGGCCGAGCGCCGCCGTATCCGGATCAGGGATGGCGCGGGGCAATGGGGGCTGATGCGCGATCTGGAAAATCCGACGGTCTGGACCGAGACATATCACGTGCCGACCTGGGTGGAATATGTACGCCACAACCAGCGCCGCACACAGGCCGACGCGGAGATCGGCGACAGGTTGACGGCACTGCATCGGGGCGCTGCTGCTCCCCGCGTTCACCGGATGATCGAGCGCCAGACGATCCTTCCTTACGAGTATGAGCGCTACAAGCAGCAGATGGACATGCACTGAACACTGCTTAGCAGTTGCGATCTCTCGATGGGCCGGCTTTGCAATGCGCAATGCCGGCCTTTTCGTTGCCCGTCGCGCGGGTGCCTCAAAAAACCGGGGAGGGCAGAATTTGGCTGTTTGATAATATTCATCCATATGGTTGACTATCGCGGATGTTTTATATATTCAACTATTAGGGTGAATAAATGGACGAGGATGATCTGTCACGGGTTCTCAAGGCCGCCGGCGATACGACCCGGCGACGCATCCTTACGCTGCTTGTTCAGGAGGGTGCATTGAGAGTGACGGCACTGGCCGCCCATTTCGACATGTCGCTGAATTCCGTCTCCAAGCATATCAAGGTGCTGGAGGAGGCAGGACTTGTCACCCGCCGGACCTTGGGCCGCGAACATTTCATCGCAGCCGAACTCGTTCCGCTGAAGCTGACCGAGGATTGGTTCGCGCAATTGAAGTCGATCTGGGAACTGCGCCTTGCGGCGCTGGAAAACTTACTCGTTTCAAAGGATGAAGACAATGAAGGAGCTTGAACTCACAGTCAGCCGCACAATCGCGGCATCGCGCCAAAAAGTGTTCGACGCCTGGCTTTCGCCGGTGACGCTGGCAAAATTCATGGCCCCGCCGTTCGGCAGTTCGCAGCCGAGCAAGGTCAAGAACGATCCGGTAAAGGGCGGCCGGTTTTCGATCGTCATGGTGACGCCCGAAAAGGAAATTCCGCATGCGGGCACCTATCTTGCGATCGACCCGCATTCCCATCTGTCGTTCACCTGGGAATCGCCGTACTCGCTTGACGACAGCGTCGTGACCATCGATCTGGCCACGGTCGATGCCGGCACCACGGAAATCACCCTGAAGCAGGTAAAGTTCAAAACCGAGGAAGCACGCCAAGGCCACGAACAGGGCTGGACGGCGATCCTCAACCTGCTCGAAACCAGCCTCGCCGCCGCCTGACCATAAAGCCGGGCGAAATCGAAAGCGGTTTCGCCCGCTCTACAATTTTCCCAACAGGTTCTTCTGGGGAAAACATGTCGGCTCGATGCCGTTTTTTGCCTGCCATGCGCCGATCGAGCGGCGGGTCTTGTAGCCCGCTAAGCCATCGGCCTTGCCGATATCGTAACCCTGTTTTTCCAGCGCCTTCTGCATTTTCAGGACGTCCGAGCGCAGCATCTTGCCGACATCGCCGAACTCGCGCTTGAACGCGCCGCCGCCTGAGGCAATCCGGTCGGCAAGGTTGCCGATGAACAGCGCATAGAGGTCGGAATTGTTGTATTCCTTGATGACGTAGAAATTCGGCGTGACGATGAATTCAGGCCCATTGCGGCCGGCGGGGACCAGCATCATGCCTTCTGCCTTGGCTTCGCTGGGTGGAAACGCCTTGCCGGATGCCCGTTCGATGCCTTCGGATGCCCACTTCGAAATCGGTTTGGCCAGATCCGGGCCTTCCTGCGCGCACGTCACATTGGCGGGAATGTAGACCTCGAAACCCCAGTCGCGGCCGCGCTGCCAGCCTTTCTTGGACAGGTAGTTGGCGATCGAGGCGAGCGTGTCGGGCGTCGATTTCCAGATGTCGCGGCGCCCGTCTCCATCGAAATCGACGGCATATTTCAGGAAGCTGGTCGGCAGGAATTGCGGCTGGCCCATGGCCCCGGCCCAGGAGCCGCGCATATCGGCCTCCTTCACGTCGCCGCTGTCGAGGATGTGCAGGGCAGCGATCAGTTCGCGCGTGAAAAGATCGCCACGCGTCGACATGAAGGCCTTGGTGGCAAGCACATCCATGACCGGATGCGGGATCTTTGCCCGGCCGAAACCGGACTCGCGGCCCCAGATGGCAATGATGACCGGACCTGGAACGCCGTAGGTCTTCTCGATCCGCTTGAGCGTCGCGGCGTTCTCCTTGGCTAGGCTGCGGCCCGTTGCCGCCAGGCCCTGCAACCGCTGTTCGGAGAAATAGGCGCCGGGCGAGGAAAATTCCGCCTGGCTCTGCTTCTGCTCGCCGGGCGGCTTGCTGCCCGGGGGCACCAGATCCGGCAGGTCCCAGTTGAGTTTCACATCGGCAAAGGCAGCTTTGAAGGCGCTAGCGGTAATGCCGGATTCCTGCGCCTGCGGCCAGAGGTCGGTTTGCAGCCATTGGCGGAATTGCGCTTCGGTCTCGGCCTTGGAGGCGGCGAGGGCGGGTAGGGGCATCAGCGAGACGATTGCCGCAACCACCATCGCCAGTGTTTGCCGCGCCCTACCCCCCTCTGTCGGCAACGCCGACATCTCTCCCTCAAGGGGGGAGATTGACCGCAGGCTTTTTGCCCGCCTTACCAGCGAGGTGCAGAGGGAAAAGAATGATCTCCCCCCTTGAGGGGGAGATGTCACGCAGTGACAGAGGGGGGCAGGCAGCGGCATACGCATAACTTTCCTCAAATCGCCGTCCTCGCCCTCAGTGCCGCCGTCAGCGTGCCTTCGTCCAGATAATCCAGTTCGCCACCCACCGGCACGCCATGCGCCAGCCGGGTGATCTTGACGCCGAGGCCGTCGAGCTGGTCGGTGATGTAGTGGGCCGTCGTCTGGCCCTCGACGGTGGCGTTGACGGCGATGATCAGTTCGCGCACGCCGCCTTTCGCCACCCGTTCGATAAGGCCCTTGATATTCAGATCGTCAGGCCCGACGCCATCGAGCGGCGACAGGGTACCGCCAAGCACATGATAGGCCGTATTCATGGCGCTTGCCCGCTCCAGCGCCCAGAGGTCGGAAACGTCCTCGACGACGATGATCACCGAATTGTCGCGCCGTTCGTCGGAACAGACGCTGCACGGATCGATCGTATCGACATTGCCGCAGCACGAGCAGATGCGGACCTTGCGGTGCGCTTCGCCCATGGCGTCGGCCAGAGGGCCAAGCAGCTGGTCCTTCTTCTTGACCAGATGAAGGGCGGCGCGCCGGGCCGAACGCGGCCCGAGCCCGGGCACCTTTGCCAAGAGCTGGATGAGTTTTTCAATTTCAGGACCGGTGACTCGCTTTGCCATGCGGGGTTTCTACTCCATATCTCCACAGAACGGAATCGCTGAAAAGAAAGTGCCGCCCATGAAAATCCGCGCCGTCTGCACCGGCAACGCCGAAATGCTGCCCGGCAAATCCTACAAAACCGGCATCTTCAAGCATCCGGTCGATGCCGGAGTGATGATCGACCGCGAAGGGCTGATCGGCGACAAGATCTGCAACCGCAAACACCATGGC
Source organism: Pararhizobium sp. DWP3-4 (assembly GCF_049898205.1). Lineage (NCBI taxonomy): Bacteria > Pseudomonadati > Pseudomonadota > Alphaproteobacteria > Hyphomicrobiales > Rhizobiaceae > Pararhizobium > Pararhizobium sp. DWP3-4. Next base: position 228,800 of record NZ_JAFCXF010000006.1, read on the forward strand.
GGCGTCGATCAGGCGGTTTATGCGCTCGGTTCGGTCGATCTCGACTGGTGGTCGAAGGAGCTCGGCCGCGATCTGGAGCCGGGTATTTTCGGCGAAAATCTGGTGATCGAGGGTGCCGACAGCCGCAAAATCTCTGTCGGCGACCGGTTCGAGACGGAGACGGTCGAACTTGAGGTCACATCGGCCCGCATCCCCTGCGCCACATTGGCGGTTCGCATGGACGATCCCGGCTTTGCAAAGCGCTTTGCCAGTGCCGGACGGCCGGGTTTTTACTGCCGCGTGCTGAAGGATGGTGTCGTCCAGGCTGGCGATGCCATCAGCTATCACGCCTATTCCGGCTCTCCCGTTCTGATGCCGGAGCTGCTGCAAACCTATGGCAAGAACCTCTCCGACGAGGACCGCGCCCGCTATATCGCAGCGCCCATCCACCACAAGCTGAGAGCCAAGCTCAGCGGCTGAGTTCCGTTCGCTTCGCCGTCCGCGACTTTAACCATCTGCTGAAGTTCCGCTTTCTTTCAATCGTTTCTCAACCTATGGAGAGGCTGTCGCAAGGCCCGTCATTGCATTGGGGTCGGTGCGATAAATCGATGATTGTGCAGACATCTGGAAAACCGAAGCGGACTTGCGAGGGCGAGGGCGCGAGGTTGCTTGCGTCTGCGAACAGAAGAGCGGCAAGGGCTGTGATCATGTCCGGATTTTTGGCAGCCCGTTTTGGGCGAGTGGGTACCGTGCTGGGCGTCGTGCTTTGCAGCCTGCTGGTGCAGAGCGCTATCGCTGTGGCGGGGGAATGTGCCCCTTCGCGGGGCAGTCCCGAGATTGCCCGCCTGCAGCGCCAGATCGCCGCCAACCGGGCGTTCCAGGTCAAATACAGCTGTGCTGCCGTTTCAAGCTTCGCATGCCGCGAGATCACCGGCCGGATCGCCCAGGCGAGCACCCGGCTTGCCAGCCTGTCAGGTGCGCAAGGCCGGAGCTGCAAGCCGATTGTCGCGGATCGCACTCAAGGTCGCCGCAGCGCAATAGCGGCAACGCGCGGCCTGGCCACGGGTTATGCCCTGCCACGGATCAGCGCCAGGATGGAGACGCGGTGCGTGCGCCTGTCGGATGGTTATTCCTTCCCCACCCCGAATTCTGGATACAATACCGCAAGCGATGTCGAAGCAATTTCGGCGCAGTGCAAATTCATCTGCGCCGATCCGGCGATGGATGTCTACCGGATGACGAGTACAGACCGGAACACCGATGAAATGATCTCGGTGACCACAGGCGCGCGTTATGCGCAATTGCCCAACACCGGGGTCTACCGCATGGTGGCGTCTCTCAAGACCTGCGATATCAATCGCTTCTACAAAACCGTTCTGGCAAAAATGCCCCCAGCCGCAGATGCGTCGAGTTCGAATGCGGAAAGTGTCCAACCGGTCGAGGCGCTGAACGTAGCGCTTCTCGGAAATGTCGGACTGCGCGGCACCAGCAGTTTCGTACAGCCACCGGCCCGCAAGGTCCGCGTCGTCGGCGCCGCTTACCTGCCGGACAATTGATCCCGGCTTGAACCGGCGGGCACTTTCACAGTCCCGCCAGCGTCTGCTGTCCTAGAAAGGCAGCTTCATGCCGGGCGGGATCGGCAGGCCGGCGGTCAGTTCGCGGGTCTTTTCGGCGGTGATGGCTTCGGCCTTGTCCTTGCCGTCCTTGTGAGCGGCAACGATCAGGTCTTCGAGGATTTCGACATCGTCTTCCTTGAACAGCGACGGGTCGATCTTCAGGCCCTTGAGGTTGCCCTTGCCGTCCATACGCACGGTGACGAGACCGCCGCCGGAGGCGCCGTCGACTTCGAGCGCAGAAATCTCTTCCTGCATCTTCTCCATCTTGGCCTGCATTTCCTTGACCTTGCCCATCATGCCCATGATGTCGCGCATCGTCATGTCCTCTTCTGAATGTCTCGATAAATCTTAAACTAGTGCTCGATATCGTCGCCGGGAAGGATGTCGCCCTCTTCGGATTCGGCGGCGGCGACGGCCACCGGCTCGTTTTCCTCTTCCAGCTCCGGTCCCTTGATCCGCACGTCGGTGATCTTGGCGCCCGGGAACTTGGCGAGAATGGCAGCAACGTCCGGATCCTGGCGCGCGTCGCTGACGCGCTTTTCCTGCGCCTGCGTCTCGGCTTCGAGCAGTGTCGGGGCTCCGGGCTCTCGGCTGAGGATGACCATCCAGCGGATGCCGGTCCAGTCCTCAAGCTTCTTCTGCAGCTCGGCGACCAGTGTCTTCGGCGCATCCTCCGGCAGGTTGATTTCCAGCCGTCCGGGCTCAAGGTTCACCAGCCGCACGAAACCGCGCACCAGTGTCTTCAGTTTGATATCGCGGTTGGTGCCGCAAAGTTCGGCAAGGTCGCTGACCGAGCGCACCGGAACTTTAGGCTCAGCCTTGGCCACCGGTGCTTCGAACGGCCGTTCCTCGATCTTTCCGACAGGCATGGCCGCAGACGGCGCCACGTCCGGCACGGCGCGTAGCATGGTCGCGCCATTTCCGGTCGCCCGCTGGGCCGGCGGCATGTCGTTGCCGCGCGCCTGGACGGATTCACCCATGGAGGCCTGCGCGCCACCGCCATTGCCACCGTTCGGGACGGACGGCTGGCGCGGCGCGTCGCCGCTGGAGAGTTCGAGCACACGCCGGGCGGCATCTTCGGGGGAGGGAAGGTGAGCGGCATGGGCAAGGCGGATCAGCACCATTTCGGCTGCACCGGCCGGGCGCGAGGAGCTTTCCGTTTCCGGAATGCCCTTCAAAAGCATCTGCCAGATGCGCGACAGCGTCGTCACGGCAATGCTGGACGAAAATTCGGCGCCACGGGTGCGCTCGATTTCGCTCAGAGACTGGTCGTTGGAGGCATCCGGCACGTATTTCAGCCGGGTGACGAGATGGGTGAAATCGGCAAGATCGGTCAGCACCACCGATGGGCTGGCGCCGGCCTCGTATTGTCCGGCGAACTCGTCGAGGGCCGCGGCCACGTCGCCTTTGACGATGTGCTGGAACAGATCGACGATGCGGGCGCGATCGGCAAGGCCGAGCATCGAGCGCACGGCTTCGACTTCGACCACGCCGCCGCCATGGGCGATCGCCTGGTCGAGCAGCGACAGGCCGTCCCGTGCCGAGCCTTCGGCCGCGCGCGCGATCATCGCCATGGCATCCGGATCGGCCGAGATGCCTTCCTTGCCGAGAATGGTGGTGAACAGGCCGACCAGATCGGACGCGCCGATGCGGCGCAGGTCGAAGCGCTGGCAGCGCGACAGCACCGTGATCGGAACCTTGCGGATTTCAGTGGTGGCGAAGATGAACTTCACATGCTCCGGCGGCTCTTCGAGCGTCTTCAACAGGCCGTTGAAGGCCTGGGTCGAGAGCATGTGCACTTCGTCGATGATATAGACTTTGTAGCGGGCCGACACCGGACGGTAGCGCACCTGCTCGATGATCTCGCGAATATCGTCGATACCGGTATGCGAGGCGGCGTCCATCTCGATCACATCGACATGGCGGCCTTCCATGATCGCCTGGCAATGTTCACCCGGAATCCGAAGGTCGATCGTCGGCTTGTCGATCTCGGATGTCTTGTAATTCAGCGCGCGGGCAAGGATGCGGGCGGTGGTGGTCTTGCCGACTCCGCGAACGCCGGTCAGCATATAGGCCTGGGCGATACGGCCGGTCTCGAACGCATTGGTGAGCGTCCGCACCATCGGTTCCTGGCCAACCATCAGGTCGGAGAAATCCTTCGGCCGGTATTTGCGCGCAAGCACGCGGTAGGCGGCGGGTTTTTCGGATGTCGGGATCAGACTATCTTCGCTCATCGCCCTTTTTTCCCCAAGACGGGGCCGCTTGGCTGCAAATCATGTCCGGAAAGGACAGAAGGAAAAGGGTGGGAGGCTGGCACGATGACCCGTGCCTGGCTCGTTGGGGCTGCTTCCTTCCGGACCTGACCCGGTTGGCGAGTGGCTCGTCCACCACCAACCTCCCGGCTCTCATATCGGCAATATCGAAACCAAATGCAAGCCACGCCTTCAAAAAACTGCTATCGTTGTTGAAACAAAACAAAAATCACTGTTTCCGGGGAGATCCGCTTGCCTGCCTTCGAGATTGATGAACGCCTTCAACGTGATGGATTGCTGATCTCCACGCTCGGCCTTTGCCAGCTTCGGATCAACAATGACCGCCGTTGGCCGTGGCTTGTGCTGATCCCGCAGCGCAATGGCGTGTCGGAAGTCTTCGATCTGACGCCTCTCGACCAGGCCATGCTGACATTCGAAACCAACATGGTGGCGGCCGCATTGAAAAAAGCGACAGGGGCGACGAAGATCAATGTGGGTGCTCTTGGCAATATCGTCCGCCAGCTTCATGTTCATGTCATCGCCCGCAGCGAGGGTGATGCCAACTGGCCGGGGCCGGTCTGGGGTTTTGGTTCCTCCGAGCCCTGGGACGACGACGCGCGCAAGGCATTCGCAGCACGGATAGTGGAAAATCTCTGACCATGACGAAATCGATCTTCGACCTGCACAGCCCGCATCCCGAGCCGAGCACGCTCGTCGCCTTTTCCGAAAATCACCTGGATAGACAATCGGAACATCGGCCCGACGATTGCGTCGAAGCCGCTTTCCGCAAGGAAGGCGCACACGTCTTTGCTTTCTCCGGTGGCAAGCTGGTGGTGAAACATGACGAGAAGATCATCGATCCGCTGTTTGCCCCCTACGAGTTGGCCGGCCTCGAACCGTTGCTCGACGACGCCATCCTGCTCGGCTTTCTGACGAATGGCGAACCACGCCTGGCTGTCCCCATCGGCATGACCGAGGAAACGTTGCCGGAACCGTTCAAACTGGCCGATGGCCGCACGCTCTATCGCCAGCAGATGTTGACGGACGAACTGCTCGGCCAGTTTGCGCAGGCCTCCAGCCTGATCTCTTGGAATGCGACAAACCGCTTTTGCGGCAAATGCGGGTCAGTCATGGAAAGCAAAGGCGGCGGCTACCGTCGCATCTGCTCAGCCTGCGGCCACATGGTCTTTCCGCGCACCGATCCCGTCGTCATCATGCTGACGATCGATCTGGATCGCGACCTCTGCCTGCTCGGCCGCAGCCCGCATTTCCCCGAAGGCATGTATTCCTGTCTCGCAGGCTTCGTCGAACCGGGCGAAACCATGGAAAATGCCGTCCGGCGTGAAACGCTCGAGGAATCCGGCATCCGCGTCGGCCGCGTCCGTTATCATGCCTCGCAGCCCTGGCCGATGCCGCACACGCTGATGATCGGCTGCTATGCGGAGGCGAAGTCCCGGGACATTCATCGCGACGATCAGGAGCTGGAAGATTGCCGCTGGTTCACCCGCGAGGAAACCGCAGCGATGCTGGCGCGCAACACCGGCGTGACGCTGGCTGCCGGTGAACTCGGGCCGCCACCCAAGGGTGCCATCGCCCATCAGCTGATGCGTGACTGGCTGGACTGGCCGAAATAGACGAAATCGGCACTCGCTAAAGCGGACGCCGATCGATGCCAGCCGATCGCCGGTTCAGAAATTGCGCTGCAGGCGAATGGTGCCACCGATGGCGCTGCCATTGCCGCGCAGGCCATCGAATTCCGTGTAGTTGATTTCGGGCTGGAACTTCAGCATGTCGGTGACCATGTATTCGACATTGAGGGCGGCGGCGAATGTGCCGTCCTCTTCGTAGGCGGCCTGGGCGTTGAGAGACGTCTTCTCATTGACCTTGAAGGCAAACCCGCCCCACGCGGCCCAGTCGCCGAGCCACGGGCCGTAATAATTCAGCCGCCGCGTGCCGCCTGGACCGTCGTCATTGTCCCAATCCGACTGGTAACCGCCCATAACCCAGGCAGAAAACACGTCGTTGAAGGCGGCGTCGACACGGATCTTGCCGCCGAAAGCCTCGGCGTTGGTGTCATAACCGCCAATAAAGGCAATACCCGTGCCTTCTTCCTGATAGTAGCGCAAGCCGCCGATCACATGCGGAAAGTCGTCACCGTGATAGGAGACGGACGGCACCGGCGCAAACCCGGTATCGTAGTTTCCCGCACCTTCTTCAAGGCCAATCAAAGCCGAAAATCCGGTATCGCCGCCATAAACATAGCTGACCTGGCTGGTCCGGTCGCCGGTATAGTCGATGACGTCGTCGTTGATGATGTTGCCGGCCGAGTTGAGCCAGGTGTCGTAGCGAGAATCGGCATAACCGGCGCGAAAGCCGGCAATCTCGATATAGGCGGCATTGAGGTAGGTGTCGGTATCGGTGATGTTGTTCACATCGCTGCGCAATTCAATGAAGCTGCGCAGTGCTCCATACTCCGTGTCCGACCGGGCATCGAGCGTAATGGTGCCGCGGGTAAACGCATCCCAGCCGTTGCTTTCGCCCGAATAGGGGCTCTCGCCATAGTTGGAATCGAACCGGACATAACCGCCGATCTTCAGGCAGGTTTCGGTTCCGGGAATATAGAAGTAGCCCTTTCCGAACGCATCGCAGACGCGAACATATTCCATGGGCTCAGGTTCGGCAGCGACGATCGCATCGGCGGCGCGCACCCCGGTGGAGACCATCAAGGCGGCTGTGGAGCAGAGAAAGAGCGTTCTGATTGCCATGTATCGACCTTTGCCGCGCCCCTGAGATTGCAGGCGCCTGTCGTTGCCGGGGAAAGCACTGCGCGCTGCGAATCAGGCCGCACGCAATGCGACGCACAATCGGGTTCGACACGAAACAATCATCTTTTCGCTTTTATTTCCAGCCGCTAATTTTTGTAGGTTTGGGCTGCGGTATTTTGGCTACAGAACCAACCGCATCGGATGGGCGGGATAGGAGCCGAGGATGCGAACCTTTTCGGAAAAATAGCGCAGTTCATCCAGCGCCTGGCGCACATGCGCGTCGTCCGGATGGCCCTCGATATCGGCATAGAACTGCGTGGCAATGAACTTGCCGCCGAGCTGGTAGCTTTCCAGCTTGGTCATGTTGATGCTGTTGGTAGCAAAGCCGCCAAGTGCCTTGTAGAGAGCTGCCGGGATATTGCGGACGTTGAAGACGAATGTGGTGACGATGATGTCCTTGTCCGCCTGCCGCTTGATGTTCTTCGGCTCACGCGACAGAACCACGAAGCGCGTGACGTTGTTTTCCGTATCCTCGACATTCTCGGCGACGATCTCAAGCTTGTAGAGATCGGCGGCAAGCCTTGGAGCAAGTGCTGCCATCGAGCGGTCGCCCATTTCCGCCACGAGCTTGGCGGCTCCTGCAGTATCGCCCGCGACCACCGGTTTCCAGCCATTGGCCCGGACGATCTTGCGGCACTGGCCAAGCGCGTGGATATGGCTGTGCACGGTGCGGATCTCGTCGTGCGAAACGCCCGGAAGCACCATCAGCTGAAAGCGGATCGGCATGAAATATTCGCCGATAATGTGCAGCCGCGACTCGGGCAACAGGTGATGGATATCGGCGACGCGGCCGGCAATGGTGTTTTCGATCGGGATCATCGCCAGATCCGCCTCGCCATTTTCGACGGCCAGGAAGGCGTCCTCGAAGGTCTGGCAGGGCAGCGGCTCCATGTCCGGAAACATGTCGCGGCAGGCCATGTCGGAATTGGCGCCGTAGTCGCCCTGAAAGGAAATCCGGTTTGTCTTGGTGATCATGGTGCTGTCCGATCAGGCTTTGGCGGCAAGAAAGCGCCGGGCTTTTTCAAGGTCTGCCGGGGTGTCGACACCGACCGGGACCGATTTGACGATTTCCACGTCGATGCGCATGCCGGCTTCAAGCGCCCGCAACTGCTCCAGCGATTCGCGCTTTTCCAGCACCGAAGGCGGCAGCGAAACGAATTTTTCGAGCGCTGCCCGCCTGTAGGCGTAGAGACCGATGTGATGATAGAGCGGTCCGTTGCCGTATGGCGCGGTGGTTCGGGTGAAATAGAGTGCCTTCAGCCGGGTTTCCGACAGCGGCGAACCGATAACCTTTGGAACGTTGGGATTGGTCTTTTCCGCCTCTTCCTCTATCTCGACGGTGAGGGTGGCGATATCGACATCGGGGTTTTCCAGCGGCCGAAGTGCAGCCCGGATGGTTTCCGGATCGATGGTCGGCAGATCGCCCTGCACATTGATGATGATCTCGGCCTTGCGCTGCGGGTCGCTCTTCAAAAGCGCCTCGTAGATGCGGTCGGAGCCAGATTGATGATCCAGCCGGGTCATGACCGCCTCGAAGCCAGCCGCTGTTACCGCATCGAACACATCCTGGTGGTCGACAGCGACGACGATCCGTCCGGCCTGCGCCTCCCTTGCCCGCAGGGCGACCTGGACGATCATCGGCAGGCCGCAGATGTCGGCCAGCGGCTTGCCGGGCAGCCGCGTCGAGGCCATGCGCGCAGGGATCAGAATCAGGGTTTTGTCCAAATTGTCGCTATTCATGCTTAGGCCTTCAAAACGCGCCGGAAAAGTGTCAAAAGGTCTCAGACCGGGGCTTATAATGTCTGTTGCAACACAAAGCCAAAAGACATAGGTTCCGCGCGATTTCAAGATAGGCTGGCGTTTTGTTCGCGCCGGTTGCAAGGGGAGCATTTGCGGATGAACTCATATGTAAACATGGGCGTGGGTGCCTTCCTCGGTACGGTCTTTGTTTTGATGTCCGTATCGATTGCGTCGGAAGGCATCTTCCATTCGGAAGTTCCCGAAAAGGAAGGCTTTGCCATTATCGCCGAAGAGGGCGCCTCGGATGCCGGCGCCGGTGCCACGGCAGAGGTCGAAGTCGATATCAAGCCGCTTCTGGCATCGGCTGATGCGTCGGCCGGCGAGACCGTATTCAAGAAATGCGCGAGCTGTCATACCGTAGATAAGGGAGGGGCCAACAAGGTTGGTCCTAACCTCTGGGGCCTTGTCGAGCGCCCGATCGCTTCGCATGAAGGTTTTGCCTATTCGGCTGGCATGAAGACATTCGCCGAAGCCAACAAGACCTGGACTTACGATCACCTGAGCTTCTTCATCGAAGCGCCGAAGAAGCACGTTCCCGGTACCGCAATGGGCTTTGCCGGCGTCAAGAAGCCGGATGAGCGCGCCAACCTGATTGCCTGGCTTCGCGAACATGCCGATACGCCGGTGGCACTGCCGTCCGCAACTGCTGCTGCGGCGCCTGCCGCTGAAGGTGAAACTGCAAAGCCTGCTGCCGAGGCCGAAGCTGCCAAGCCTGCTACGGAAGGCGAGGCTGCAAAGCCGGCGACTGAAGGCGAAGAAACGAAGCCTGCCACGGAGGCGGCACCTGCTCCGTAAGGTCAACCGTCCAGAGCAGCGACAGAATGAACAGAGCCCGGCCGATGTGCCGGGCTTTTTCGTGTCTGGGGTTCTGTCGTTTCTGCTAAAGCAGGATATAGGCCCAGGCGGACACCGAGACGACGCCGAGTGCGGTAGTGATGGTGATCGTCGATGATGCAAGGCCGTGACCGACGTTGAAGTGGTTGGCGATCAGCCAGGCATTGACGCCGGTGGGAACCGACGACGTCAGCACCAGCGCCGCCGTCCAGTTGCTGTTCAGGCCGAGCAACTGGCAGGCGCCGTAGACGGTCGCCGGCAGGACGATCAATTTCAGCGCGCTGGTGACCGAGGCCAGGCCGGTATTGCCGGCAAGCCCATATTTATCGACCGCCATGCCGATCGAGATCAAGGCTGCCGGGGCTGCAACACCCGCCAATTGATCGACGACGACCTTGATGGGGCCGCCGAGAGGCATGCCGGTAAGGTGAACCAGCGCCCCAAGCGCGAGCCCGATGACCAGCGGATTGCGCACAAGGTTGTGCAGGATGCCCTTGAGGAGCTTGAACGGGCTCTGTCCGGGCTTGCCGCTGGTTTTGCGTTCGGCCCGCTCCATCAGGATCGTGCCGGCGATCATCATGACCGGCAGATGCACGGACAAGAGAATAGACAGCGCCACGACACCTTCTTCGCCGACGCTGCGCGAGACCAGCGGCAGGCCGATGAAGACGGTATTGGCAAAAGCGGATGAAACCCCGGCCAGCACGCCGATCCGCGCGTCCTTCTTGAAAAACAGCGTCGCGGCGAGATGCCCCAAGGTCCACGTCGCGCAGACACCGGAGAAATAGGCGACCCAGAGCGGCCAAGGCGAGCCATCCCTGAAATCCGCTTCGGCAATCGTGCGGAACAGAAGAACCGGCACGGCGACCCGGAAAACGAAATCGCCGAGCGCGTCTCCCACGGATGCCTTCAGATAATTCATCCGCACGATCAGCCAACCGAGCAGGATCAGGACGAAGATCGGCACGACATTCAGGAAGACATCGGACATCAGGCGCAGCCTCTTGGCAAAATGAACGTCCGCCATAGACCCATTCGCCCGGCTGTCGCAACCCGGTGCGCGCGCATATCGGATGCAGCGCATATTTCACGCAAGGCTCATATGCCAGATTGGGGAAGGGAGGTTGCCAGATGATCGAAAAATCGTGGCTGGAGCCCGTCGTCCTTGAACTCGACGGAATAGGAAGTTACCGCATGGTTCGCAACACCAGTGAAGCGGCTCAGTGTCTTCTGGGCAGGTGGCCCGTTCAGGACGGCAGCGCCTACCAGGCGGCCATCCAGACATGCCGTTGTGTGTTGCGTGGCGAGCAGCCGGTAGACTATGCCCGTCAGGATTTTATTGCCGCTGCCGTTGAGGCTTTTATTCACGTGCAACCGGGCGCTTGACGTCTCTTTGCAAACTCATTTTCAGAAGACCGGAACATTCGGGAAAAGCTTGCGTTGTCCCCCGGAAGGACAATTGCCATGCACAAACAGATTTACATTCACCAGGATGATCATTCGGACCTAACGGATGACGAACTGGCCAGCAAGGTCATGCGCTATATCCAGTATTCGGCGCTGATCGATACGTCCCGGCTGTCTGTCATGGCTATCGGTCGTACGGTTGTTTTAAGCGGGTACGTTGCTTGCGAGAGCGAAATTGGCTGCATTGAAGAGGCCGCTGCTTCGGTGATCGGCGTGCATCTCGTAGAAAACAAGGTAGAGGTAAACTGTCACTGATCAAGCTTTTGCCTGTCTGATCAGTCGTTGCTGGGTGACGACAGTCTATATTCTTGGAATTTTCATCATCGGCAAATTCAAAAGTTATTCCGGTCCGCCTCAACGAGCGGGCCGAAACATTGCTTGAGGGACGCACAACGAGTCTCCGTCAAATCGCGCCGCCTGTAACAGGGTTGATTACCGGCCTCTCGCTATCGTCCTTGCCACCCGCAGGTTGGACCATGGGCGCTGCCTTTGACCGTTCGTCGGCATTCGAAGGCTGGCTCGGCGGCCGGTGCACGTCGAGGGGCTTCCTCTGTTCCGGCGTGGCGTTGCTATCATCATTGGACATAAAAACCACCTCAAGCCATTCCGGCCGGATCGCCGATCGGCAACAGCGCTGGTTCCAGCACAGGGTCGTTGGGGTTTTTGGTGTCGCCCTTGTCTATTACCGGTGGTATGGCAGGTTTTTCCTGCGACCGGTCAGGCAAACCGGGGCTGGATTGCGGTCCGCGCGGACCATCGTCCTGTGGGGTGGGGATTGTTGTCGGCATGATTGTTCTCCTTCTTCAGGAGTAAACGATGCTTGGTGGCGGATGGTTCCGGCGTCTCGTCGAGGCCGCAGTCCATATTCGACCTTCGCTTCAGCCTTCATCGGAAAATAACACGTCAAAGGCGCAGCCGTTTCCTAGTTCAAGGGAGCCTTTTCACTCTGTAATGTCCCACCGATGTCACCCTTTTTCTTCTTCTTCGGGAGTGGCGTCAGATTTCCGGAGAGGAGATCGACAGGTGTGGCAACGGTCGTTGCGGCGACTTTGCCGACAGTGTTTACCGTACCGGCAACGATGGCCGTAATGCCATCGCCAAGCCCGACATCGGAATCGGTCAGCGTCTGGCCGGTCACAAGCCGCTGGCCAATCAGTTGAACGATCTGAGGGCTCTCGGCAAACTTTCCATGATTGAGGCGATCGGTGGATTTTACCTTCGTCAGGTCAACCACCGTGATGCCGGCCTGTTCAAGCTTGGTCTTGAAAGGCTCTTCAGCCGGATTGATCTGCCCCAGCCGCTGCACATCGCCAGAGATGTAGCGCGACAGGGCCAGAGCCCGGTCGTCCTGCGAGACGAAGATGGTGAAATTCGGCTTCCTTGCGCCCAGCTCAGTCCATTGCCGCGCGAACACATCGACATCGATATCGGGCGATGCGAGGATGACGTTTTCAATCTTTTTCGGAAGGCCGCCGTCGCGGATCGCCATCTGGCGAACTGCCTCCATCGCCAGCCAGGTTCCCATCGAATGCGCAAGGATGGTAATGTCCTTGATATTTTTATCCTCGACCAGCGCCTTCAGCGTGTTTTCCAGCGAGGTGCGCGAATAGTTGGTGCTTTCCTTGTCGTAATTATAGTCGAATACCTTGGCACGCGACGGCCATGTGAAAAGGACCGGCGTTACGTCGGCACCGGAATCATGGACGATCTGGGCAAAACGGAAGACCGAATCCTCATAGGTATTGTTAAAGCCGTGGATGAAGACCATCGCATGGCCGCCCTTGGAGTGCTTGCGCACCCATTCCCGCCCCTCCTGGATGGTTTCCAGCGGTTTGACACGTACGACGGCGAAATCAGTCTGAGGATTGGGCGGCAGCTTCTTTGGCCATTGCACCGTCCCGGATGCGCGGACCTTGTCTGACGGAATGGAAACGGCAACATCGGTAATCGACGGGTTTGCGCTGCGCTCGCCGGAAAACAATGTTGCCGGATCGTCGGAAGGCAGCCGGCTGGTTGCCACCAGCATATCCACGACGGCGTTGCCACCGGGCTCTGCAGCCAGATTTAGCGGCTGCATGACACCCTTGACATGGCCTCCGCAGGCCGTGAGCGCCACGACGAGCGGTAAAATGATAGTCAAACGCCGGAAGTTACCCTGCGATGAAGACGGGAAAAGTCTGCCAATCGATGCTGAGGTCATGGATACGCTTCCGACAAAACACAAGTTTTCACAAACAGCCCAGAATTGTGCACTGAACTCAGTCCACAGTCGGTTGTCACCGTCAAGTCCGTTCCGTCCAACTAGGCCGGCGTGGCTGATCCATGACACAGGGTCATATTGTATTTTTGACACAGCCACCGGTGGGACAGACCGTTTTTGCCGCACACCCTCGATCTCCAGTGCCTCATCACTCCACCTTCTGCACCGGAGGCTGACGACAGGGTAGACTTCACCGAGGCTATTCCCTGCGGCTGGCCCACTGGAGCTTGGTCGATGAAGACCCGTGAACCTATGTTGAGAGGCCCTGCAATCCCAAGGCCGCATTCCGGCGCAAGTCAGCGATCGCGATCCGCAATTCCGCCTCTTCCCATCCTGCTGCCATGCCGCCTTCCACAAGATTTGCCTCGACGTCTTCTTCCGTTAGGGCTTCCTCTTTCGACAGGTGCTCGAGCGCCACTTGCAGCACTTCTTCACAGTCGAGCGCGCGTTCCGGATGACCAATGGGGCGTTTGGGGGATGCGATGTAAGTCATGCTCATTTCTCCTTGGCGTTGGCATGGGGCCGGACTGGAAATTCGCGTTAGAAGCAGACTGTCGATTGCACGATGGTGTAGCGCAGGCAGGCGCTTGCGCAAAGCTGAACTTGATGCGAGCCGCAACGACGTTTGCTGCCACGCAATGCAAAAACACGCCGGACCGGGGAGCGCCAAGAAAGATGAGGAATACTAGGGAGAGGAAATGGCGGACAGAGCGGGATTCGAACCCGCGATACGCTCTCACGTATACACACTTTCCAGGCGTGCGCCTTCAACCACTCGGCCACCTGTCCGTTTTGTCAATCGCACCGGCGGTTGGGGCCGGTGGATTAGAGACAAGCGCTTGCTTTCTCCTGAAAACCCCGTTCGGCGATGCCAAACCGGGTGGACCGCGGGCGAAAACCTGCGGACCGGCGCGATATATACCGAGGAACTCGGTGGGATCAACTGATTTCTGACAGTTTTTTGACTTCTTCCGATCCATACCTCTGAAAAGGTGGGATTGCACTTGCCCCAGCCGGTGCTTATTGCTTGCTGAACCCGGCAAATACGCCGGATGATGGAGGTGGAATGCGGTTTTTGCTGCGGTTTGCGAGTTTTCTGGCGCTGGTCATGGGTGTGCTCGTCGCATCCGTCGATGCCATCCAGTCGGTCTCGGCATCGCAGCCGGTGTTGACGCCATTGGCCGCAGCGCTTGCAGCTGGAGGGCCCTCGACGCAGTCGCTCGCGCAAAGCCTGGAGCGTCCGCATGCGCATGGCGCCTTTCTGGATCCGGTGATCCGTTGGTCGTTGCAGCAGCCGGCTTGTGCCTTCTTCCTGCTGATCGCGCTGATCCTTTGGGTGATAGCCTATAAGCGCCCGCCCGCTGCAGGCCGGTTCTCGGCCTGAGCACAGGCGATGTCGTCCCGGCTTAGCCGGTCCGGCATGGCGAAAAAGACACAACCCCTGACAAACAAGGGTTTTGCAGGCATTTCAGCAATTGCATGGATGCTGGATTAGCAATATAAACTTGATTATATAAAGTAGGTTTATTCCAATCGGTTGAAACCGATTCCGCCGAGATGTCATGACTTTCCAGCCGCGCATGAACAACAGGATTTCCGGGTTCTCCGTCATTGGCGGGCTGAACCGGCGCGAGTGGAACGGGATCGTTGCCGATCTCTGGGATGTCGAATGCGCGCCCGTCGCCGGCGGATTTTACGTCGCGGATGATCCCCGGTTGTTCATCGTTCTCGACGCCAAGGGCGGCGGCCGGCGCAATATCCGGCTGCGGCAGACGCATCAAGCCGTCGCGGAAGACAGCCGCCGCCAGATCATCTCCTATATTCCGGCCGGCATGGAATTATGGGCTGAAATGATCGATGTGAACTATGTCCGCCATCTCGATCTGCATTTCAACACGGAGGTTCTCAGCCGCCGGCTGATGGAGGATCTCGATAAGCGCAAGCTGGATACGCCGCGCCTGATGTTTTCCGAGCCGCGCTTCCTGGCTTTGGCCGAATTGATCGCTGCCGAATGCGCCAACCCGCAGCCGCTGCACGACCTCTATGGCGACGGTCTGTCCGTGGCGCTGTTCGTCGATGTCATGAAGCTCGGCCCGGTGCGGACACGCAAGCGCAGCGAACTAGCGGCGTGGCAGCTGCGCCGCTCGATCGACTATATCGAGGCAAATTGCCTGCGCGGCATCCGGCTTGAAGAGCTTGCGACGCTCACCGGCCTGTCGCAGTCCTATTTCAGCCATGCCTTCAAGGCCTCGACCGGCCTGCCGCCGCACCAGTGGCAGATGAAGGCGCGCATCGAGCGCGCCAAGCAACTGATGCTCAAGGGCGAAATCCCGATGAGCGTGGTCGCCGCCGAGACCGGTTTTGCCGATCAAGCACATTTCACCCGTGTCTTCCGCAAAACGGTTGGCGCGACGCCAGCCACCTGGTCGAAAAGTCAGCGGTTCTGAACATTTATGCTTTGCCTGGGCACAATGCCGAATATGGACCAGAATCGTTCAAGAACCGCACTCAGAGACAATCCGAACCCAGCATAGTTGAGCTAAAGACTCCTCTTATATTCATGGAAATTCCGGATTGCGTACCGCCGACGGGGGCGAAGGCGCCCGGTTCGAGCTGGGGTGACGAATTCATGCAGATCAAGGCGACGGGTCTCTACCGGGTATTGATGGCGAGCGCGGCAATTGCGGCAGGCACTGTCGTGCAGCCTGCCTATGGGCAGGATGCGGCAACGAACAATGCCACCACGCTGGAACGCCTGACCGTCGAAGGCGGCAAGGGCGGCAAGCCCAGCGAGAGCGACGCGACCGGTCCCGTCGATGGCTACGTGCCGAAGGCGACGGGAACCGGATCGAAGACCGCGACGCCGGTTTCGGAAATTCCACAGTCCGTTTCGGTGATTGGCCGCAAGGAACTGGACGATCGCGGTGTGGTCACCAAGATCGACGAGGCGCTGCGTTACACCGCCGGCGTCTCGACCGAGCCTTTCGGCAATGATCCGGATACGGACTGGTTCTACATCCGTGGTTTCGACGCGACGCAGACCGGCGTCTTCCTCGATGGTCTCAACCTCTATTCCTACGGCTTTGGCGGCTTCCAGACGGACGCCTATATGATGGAGCGCGTCGAGGTGCTGAAAGGACCGGCCTCGGTACTTTATGGCGGCTCGAACCCCGGCGGCATCGTCGATCTCGTGCGCAAGCGCCCGCAAGCTGAGCCTGCCTATTCCACCGAGATCGGCATCAACAATTTCGGCAATGCCTTCTTCGGTTTCGACGCCAATGACAAGCTGAATGCCGATGGCACGATCACCTACCGCATCACCGGCAAGGTCGCCGGCGGCGACAACTACTCGGATTACTCTGAGGATTTGCGCGGTTTCATCATGCCGCAGATCACCTACGCGCCGGATGATGCGACGTCGCTGACGGTCTATGCGATCGCGTCGGCATTCGACCAGACCCATGTCGGCAACGGTTTCCTGCCTTACGAAGGAACGGTGACCAATGCGCCGTTCGGCAAGATCGATCGCGACCTGTTTACTGGCGAGCCGGATCACGATTTTGGCCGCTACGACCAGCAGATGTTCGGTTACGAATTCTCGCACGAGTTCGATAACGGCTGGAAGGTCTCGCAGAACCTGCGCTATAGCCATCTCGATAAGGCTGAAGAACTGGTCTACCCCTATGCCTACACCGCCACCTATGATCTGGCTCGCCTCGGCTTCAAGCATGATACGTCCGTCGATAGCTTCAGCATCGACAACCGGGCGGAAAAGGAATTCTCGACCGGGCCTCTCGATCATTCGCTGTTGCTTGGTCTCGATTACAAGAACTTCAAGATCGATCAGACCCAGGCCTCGGCATTCCCAGCTCCAGATTTGGATCCAACGAACCCGATTTACGGCGGCGGTCCGCTGATTTATAATGCCCCCTATCTTGACGGTATCACGCGGATGAAGCAGACCGGGGCCTATGCGCAGGATCAGATCCGGTTCGGCGACGGCTGGCTGGTGACGCTGAACGGCCGTTACGACTATGTCGACATCGACAACGCTTCCCGGCTTGCGACAGGCACCTACAGCACAACCGACAGCGCAGTGAGCGGCCGTGCTGGCCTTGCCTATGAATTCGACAATGGCCTGACGCCCTATGTTTCGGCAGCCACTTTCTTCAATCCTCTGGTCGGTACGTCCTTCACGGGCGGCGCGCTGGAGCCGGAAGATGGTCATCAGATCGAAGGCGGCATCAAATACGAGCCGACGTTCATCGACGGCCTGTTTACGGCCTCCGTCTATCATATCGTCAAGAGGAATGTGGCGCTCACCCGCCCTGACTTCCTGCAGGAACAGCTCGGCGAAGTGACCTCTACCGGTCTGGAACTGGAAGGCAAGGTCAACCTGAACCAGAACTGGAAGCTGATCGGTTCCTATACCTATAACGATCTTGAGGTCACCGAAGACCTCAGTCCGGCACGGGTCGGCAACCGGCCCTATCTGATCCCTCAACATCAGGCCGCTCTGTGGGTAGAATACCTGGTGACCGATGGTGCGATGGAAGGTGTCAGCCTGGGCGCCGGTCTGCGCTATCAGGGCGAATCCTTTGCCGATATGGCAAACACCGCCAAGGTTCCAGACGCCGTGGTGGCCGATGCGGCGATCCGTTACGAAAAGAACGGCTGGGGTGCCGCGCTTAACGTCACCAACCTCTTCGATAAAGAATACGTCAAGGGTTGCCAGGGCCTCTTTACCTGCGGCTACGGCGACCAGCGGACGGTGACGTTGAAGCTCAGCAAGTCCTGGTAGGTTTAGACGGACTAAAAGATTTGAGGGTCGCGGCGCATCGGTGCCGCGACCCTTTCTTTGTTTGGCGTTGATGGTGCCTACACAAACAGTGGTACCCTTTGCCTGTAAAACCGATGATTTTGCCGGTTTTTTGAGCTATTTACCTTTTTTTACCAATTGAAAAATTTCGGGTGAATTTTGATTTGAGGCATGTAAGGATGCGCGCCAGCCAGACATCCCAAAAAAGGGAGTGGTGGTTCCGCAGACATGCTCCCGAAAGAGGAGCTTGCGGGAGGACCCAACAAGATCAATAGCAACAACAGGGCTGCACAATGAAAAAAACCCTCCTCGGTCTCTTTGCCTTATCGATGATGTCGGCCACGGCGCTCGCCGCCGACGTCAAGCCGGCGCTCATCTTCGATCTCGGCGGCAAGTTCGACAAATCCTTCAACGAAGCGGCCTTCAACGGCGCGGAAAAGTTCAAGACCGAAACCGGTGTTGAGTATCGCGAGTTCGAAATCAGCAACGACGCCCAGCGCGAACAGGCGCTGCGCCGTTTTGCCGGCGACGGCAACAACCCGATCGTGGTTGTCGGCTTCAACTGGGCGCCGCCGCTCGAAAAGCTGTCGGCTGAATATCCGGATACCAAATTCGCCATCATCGACATGGTTGTCGACAAACCGAACGTCAAGTCGATCGTCTTCAAGGAACAGGAAGGCTCGTATCTCGTCGGCGTTCTCGCCGGTCTCGCTTCCAAGTCGAAGACCGTCAGCTTTGTCGGCGGCATGGACATTCCGCTGATCCACAAGTTTGCCTGTGGCTACATCGGTGGCGCCAAGTCCACCGGCGCCGATGTCAAGGTTCTTGAAGCCTATACCGGCACGACACCGGATGCCTGGAACGACCCGGTCAAGGGCGGCGAAATTGCCAAGTCGCAGATGGACCAGGGCTCTGACGTCGTCTATCACGCTGCCGGCGGTACCGGTGTTGGCGTTCTCCAGGCGGCGGCAGATGCCGGCAAGCTCGGCATCGGTGTCGACTCCAACCAGAACATGCTGCAGCCCGGCAAGGTCCTGACCTCGATGCTGAAGCGCGTCGATGTTGCCGTTTATGAAGCCTTCTCGGCTGCCAAGAACGACAAGTTCGAATTTGGTATCTCCAATCTCGGCCTGAAGGAAGATGGCGTCGGCTTCGCGCTCGACGACAACAACAAGGCGCTGATCACCCCGGAAATGATGGCTGCCGTCGATAAGGCCAAGGCCGATATCATTGCCGGCACGGTTCAGGTTCACGACTATATGTCGGATGAAGCCTGCCCCTATTGATCCCAAGGGATTGAATTGAAGACGCCGCCGGTCCTTTGGATCGGCGGCTTTTTTGTGCATTCGAGCATGGATGAATATCCGGCTCAGTAATGTGGCGGCCGGGTATTTGCCGGCGCTTCGGTGCTTTGTTCCTCAAGGCTGAGGAAACGCTCGGTCAGCCGGTCCAGCTTGGCCCGGACCTGCTCGACCACCGTCCATTGTTGCGTCAATTGATCGGACAGCTCCTCGATGGTCTTTGCGTGATGGGCGATCGTTTCCTCAAGCCGGATGATACGCTCGCTGTCGTTGTTCATGGTTCTTCCTCAGGGCAGTCGTTCGTGTGCCATGCCATCCCCTATCATATCCACATGATCGATAAAGTATGCGCTGCCGCAGTATTGCGTTTCGCCCGGAAGTGCGTAAATCGCGCTGGACTCTCCGCAATGATCTGGGAAGAGTGGATGAGCTGTTGATTTTCTGACTTACACGTCCGGGATTCGATGCTAAACTTATACCAACTGGTAAAAAAATCGATGCCTGGGCTGCCGCTGGCAAAGCGGAGAAAACCGGGCCGGCTTGGGGAACATGGGTCAATATGAGCGATATTGCCATCGAGTTGCGTGGTATCGACAAGAGCTTCGGCCTTGTCCATGCCAACAAGAATATCAACCTGACCGTCCGCAAGGGCACTATTCACGGCATTATCGGTGAAAACGGCGCCGGAAAATCGACGCTGATGTCGATCCTCTACGGCTTCTACCAGGCCGACAGAGGCGACATCGTCATCGACGGCAAGACCATGACGATCAAGGATCCCAATGCGGCGATTGCCAGCGGTATCGGCATGGTCCACCAGCATTTCATGCTGGTCGAGAATTTTACCGTGCTTGAGAATGTCATGCTCGGCGCCGAAGAAAGCCAGATTCTCAATACCAGTATTTCCAAGGCCCGCGTCGAGCTGAAGCGGCTGGAAAAAGAATATGCGCTGGAGGTCAATCCCGATGCGCTGATCGAGGAATTGCCGGTTGGACTGCAACAACGCGTCGAAATCCTGAAAGCGCTCTACCGCAAGGCCGACATCCTCATTCTCGACGAACCGACGGGCGTTCTGACGCCGCCCGAAGCTGATCACCTGTTCCGCATCCTTGGCCAGCTCAAGGATCAGGGCAAGACGATCATCTTCATCACCCACAAGCTGCGCGAGATCATGGCGATCACCGACGAGGTCTCCGTCATGCGCCGCGGCGAGATGGTGGCGACCCGCAAGACCAAGGAAACCTCGGTCGAGGAACTGGCCGAACTGATGGTCGGCCGCCGCGTATTGCTGCGGGTTGAAAAGGGTGCTGCCAATCCGGGCGAGGTGAAGCTCGCGGTGGAAAAGCTGACGGTGCGCGATGGCCGCGGCGTTACCATGGTCGACAATGTTTCCTTCAACCTGCGTGCAGGCGAAATCGTCGGCATTGCGGGTGTGGCTGGCAATGGCCAGTCGGAGCTTCTGGAAGCAATCTCCGGCATCCGCAAGGCGGTCGGCGGCAGGGTGCTTCTGAATGGCCAGCCCATCGATGTCACCGCCCATGTCGATCCGCGCGACCTGCGCGACAGGGGGCTTGCCCATGTGCCGGAGGACCGCCACCATGTCGGGCTGGTGCTGAAATTCGAGGAGGCCGAAAACGGTATCCTTGGCTATCACCACGACAAGCGTTATCTCAACGGCATCTTCCTCAATACCAAGGCGATCCAGGCGGATGCCGAGGAAAAGATCAAAAAATACGATATCAGGCCGCCCAATCCACGGCTGAAGACCGCCAATTTCTCCGGCGGCAACCAACAGAAGATCGTTCTGGCGCGCGAAATGGAGCGTGGGCCGGACGTTTTGATCATCGGCCAGCCGACGCGCGGCGTCGATGTCGGCGCCATCGAATTCATCCACAAGCGGATCATCGAGATGCGGGACCAGGGCAAGGCCGTCCTGCTCGTCTCCGTCGAACTCGATGAAATCCGCGCCCTGTCCGATCGTATCATCGTCATGTTCGCCGGCCGTGTCGTCGGCGAGCGCGATCCGGATGCGACCGAAGGGGAACTGGGCCTGTTGATGGCCGGTGTCGAAGGCCGCAAGGAGGCCGCCGAATGAGCAATCCATACGCAAAACTGCCGGCCTGGGCCGAATATATCCTGATCCCGCTGCTCAATCTGGTCGTCGCCTTCCTTGTTGCCGGGCTCGTCGTGCTGCTCGTTGGTGAAAATCCGCTGGATGCCGCGTATTATATGATCACCGGCGCCTTCGGGCGCGGCGAATATATCGGCTTCACGCTGTATTATGCCACGACCTTCATCTTCACCGGTCTCTCGGTCGCGGTTGCCTTCCATGCCGGCCTGTTCAACATCGGCAGCGAAGGCCAGGCCTATATCGGTGGCATCGGCGTGGCGCTCGCCTGTCTCTGGCTCGACAAGACCATGCCCTGGTTCGTGGTCTTTCCGCTGGCGATCATCGGTTCGGCCGCTTTTGGCGCGCTATGGGCGTTTTTACCCGGCTGGCTGCAGGCCAAGCGCGGCAGCCATGTGGTCATCACCACCATCATGTTCAATTTCATCGCCTCCAGCCTGATGGTCTATCTCTTGACCAAGGTGCTGAAGCCGCTCGGCCAGATGGCGCCGCAGACCCGCACTTTCGAGGCGGGCGGGCAGCTGCCGAAGCTGGACTGGCTGATGTCGATCTTCGGGCTCAATCTCGGCAATTCGCCGTTCAACGTTTCCTTCCTGCTTGCGCTTCTCGCCGCCTTTGGGGTCTGGGTGCTGATCTGGCGCACCAAGCTTGGCTACGAGATGCGTACGATGGGTCACAGCCCGTCGGCGGCACGCTATGCCGGCATCGGTGAGGCGCGCATCATCATCATCGTCATGATGATTTCCGGCGGTCTGGCCGGTATGATGGCGCTGAACCCGATCATGGGCGAGCAGTACCGCATGCAGCTGGATTTCGTGCAAGGGGCCGGTTTCGTTGGCATCGCAGTGGCATTGATGGGCCGGTCGCATCCGGCCGGCATCATCCCGGCGGCGATCCTGTTCGGCATGCTCTATCAGGGTGGCGCCGAGATCGCATTCGAAATGCCGTCCATCTCGCGTGACATGATTGTCATCATCCAGGGCCTGGTCATCCTCTTTGCCGGGGCGCTCGAAAACATGTTCCGCCCCGCCATCGGCCGCGCCTTTGCAAGTATCGGCCGCCGCTCCGTAGCCGCCGCGCAGACAAGGGGAGCATGAGCCATGGATCTTTTCCACACGATCATCGCGATCCTTGAATCGACCATCCGCGTTTCCGTACCCTTGATCTTTGCTGCACTCGCCGGTCTGTTCACCGAGCGGGCAGGGGTGTTCGACATCGGCCTTGAAGGCAAGATGCTCGGCGCCGCCTTTGCCGCGGGAGCTGTCGCTGCCGTCACCGGCAATGTGATGATGGGCCTTCTGGCCGCCGTCCTCATCTCCGTGCTGCTGTCCTTGGTGCATGGTTATGCCTCGATCACCCAGCGCGGCAGTCAGATCGTTTCCGGCGTTGCCATTAACTTCATCGTTGCTGGTTCCACGGTCATTCTCGGCGAAGCCTGGTTCCGCCAGGGCGGCCGCACGCCGGCCCTCTCCGGCGATGCCCGCTTCCAGACGGTGACCCTGCCGTTTGCCGATGCAGTCAGGGACGTGCCGTTTCTAGGGCCGATCTATTCCGAGCTGTTGTCCGGCCATTTCATCCTCACCTATGTCGCCTTCGCGCTGGTGCCGTTCAGCTGGTGGATCCTTTACCGCACCCGCTTCGGCCTGCGCCTTCGCGCCGTCGGTGAAAATCCGAGTGCCGTTGACACCGCCGGTATTTCGGTGATCTGGCTGCGCTACCGGGCGGTGATCTGCTGCGGCATTCTCTGCGGCTTTGCCGGAGCCTATCTGTCGCTCGCCATGAGTGCCGGGTTCGTCAAGGGCATGACGGCCGGCAAGGGCTATATCGCGCTTGCCGCGCTGATCTTTGCCAAATGGCGCCCGGTGAATATCATGCTGGCCTGCCTTCTGTTCGGTTTCCTGGATGCGCTTGCCATTCGCCTGCAGGGCAATCCGTTGCCGCTGATCGGCCAAGTGCCGGTACAATTGATGCAGGCGCTGCCCTATATCCTCACGGTCATCCTGCTTGCTGGCTTCATCGGCAAGGCGATCCCGCCCAAGGCAGGTGGCGTACCCTATGTGAAGGAGCGCTGACCATGGAAAACGAGCTTTTCGAGGCGGCACGCGAGGCCATGGCGAAAGCCCATGCGCCCTATTCGAAATTCCCCGTCGGCGCGGCCATCCGCGCCGAGGATGGCAAGATCTACACCGGCGCCAATATCGAGAACCTGTCTTTTCCGGAGGGCTGGTGTGCCGAAACGACTGCGATCAGCCATATGGTCATGGCTGGCCAGCGGAAGATCCTTGAGGTTGCCGTCATTGCCGAAAAACTGGCGCTCTGTCCGCCCTGCGGCGGCTGTCGCCAACGGCTTGCCGAGTTTTCCGGCGCCAGCACCCGCATTTTCCTCTGCGACGAAAGCGGTGTGAAGAAGACGCTGTCGATGTCAGACCTGCTGCCGCACTCCTTCGAAACGGATATCCTCGGATGACGGCCGCCGCTGATACGCTGAAGGCCAAGCTTGCCGGCCTGTCGCCCCGTTACGGCATCGTGCTCGGCTCCGGCCTCGGATCGCTGGTCGAGGCCGTGGCTGATCCCTTGCGGATTTCCTATGCGGACATTCCAGGCTTTCCGGTCAGCGCCGTGTCAGGCCATGCCGGTGAACTGGTCGCGGGAAGGATTGGTGGCGTCCCGGTCATCGTCCTGTCCGGCCGGGTGCATTTCTATGAACGTGGCGATGCCAATGCGATGCGCACGCCGATCGAAACGCTGAAGGCATTGGGCGTCGAAACGCTGATCCTCACCAACTCCGCCGGTTCGCTGCGCGAAGACCTGCCGCCGGGATCGGTGATGCAGATCACCGATCACATCAATTTCTCCGGCACCAGCCCGCTG
This sequence comes from Pararhizobium sp. DWP3-4, assembly GCF_049898205.1. Classification (NCBI taxonomy): domain Bacteria; kingdom Pseudomonadati; phylum Pseudomonadota; class Alphaproteobacteria; order Hyphomicrobiales; family Rhizobiaceae; genus Pararhizobium; species Pararhizobium sp. DWP3-4. The sequence continues at coordinate 252,952 of NZ_JAFCXF010000006.1, forward strand.
ATCGGCGTCGATAGCGACGACCGTTTCGTCGGCCTGACATCGGCCTATGATCCGGAATTGACGGAGCGCATGCGCGCTGCGGCGATCAAGCTGGATATCCCGCTCGGTTCCGGCGTCTATATGTGGTTCTCCGGCCCGAATTTCGAAACGCCGGCCGAAATCCGCATGGCCCGCATTCTCGGTGCCGATGCGGTGGGGATGTCGACCGTGCCGGAAGTCATTCTCGCTCGGTTCCTCGGCCTGAGGGTCGCCGCCGCCTCCGTCATCACCAACTTTGGCGCGGGCATGACGGGTGGCGAACTCAGCCACCACGAAACCAAGGACATGGCCCCGATCGGCGGCCGTCGGCTGGCTTCAATCCTTGCGGAAATGATCTCAGTATAGCTCGATCGGGCTTCGCGCCATTGCCAGCGCCCAAGACGGGTTTGCGCGACCGTCTCAAGCGTATAGAACAACCGTTCGTGACCGGCCGCAGCTCCGCTCACGATTGATCGCGATCTAGAAATGGACGGACCCCATGATGCTCGAAGCTTCCAATCGTCAGATAGCCTCACTTGCGCTATCACTGCTCGATCTCACCGACCTGACGGACGACTGCACATCTGAGGCCATTGAGAAACTCTGCGCGTCCGCCCGCACGCTGCATGGACATACTGCGGCCATCTGCATCTGGCCGCGTTTTGTGGCTCAGGCCCGCGAAATTCTTGGACCTAACAGCGCGGTCAAGATCGCAACGGTCGTCAATTTCCCCTCTGGTGAATTACCGGTCGAAACCGTCGTCGCTGAAACGCAGCTGGCGATTGCCGATGGCGCCGACGAGATCGATCTGGTCATCCCCTATCGCGCCTTCATGGCCGGCGACGAGCAGGCTGTTCGCACGATGATCTCCGCCGTCCGGCTGGCTTGCCCGGCGCCCGTCCTGCTCAAGACCATTCTGGAGACCGGTGAAATGAAGGATCGCGGCCTGATCCGCAGCGCCTCCCATATCGCCATCCAGGAAGGCGCCGATTTCATCAAGACATCGACCGGCAAGGTCGCTGTCAACGCAACCCTGGAGGCGGCGGATATCATGCTGACCTGCATCCGCGAAAGCGGCCGCAAGGTTGGCTTCAAGCCGGCCGGTGGCGTTCGTACCGTCGGCGATGCCCGCCTGTATCTCACTCTCGCCGCCACCATCCACAGTCCTGACTGGCCGATGCCCTCGACGTTCCGCTTCGGCGCCTCCGGCCTGCTGGGCGACATCCTCTCGGTGCTCGACGGCCGCGAACCCGTCGCCGGCGCGACGGCCTATTGATCATGATCCCACAGGAGGTCATCCGGCGAAAGCGGAACGGCGAAGCGCTGGAGAGTGTGGACATCGCCGGTTTCATCCGTGGCCTGACCGATGGATCGATCTCCGAAGGGCAGGTGGCGGCCTTTGCCATGGCCGTGTGGTTCTCCGGAATGAGCCTTGAGGAAACCGTGGCGCTGACGCTTGCCATGCGCGACAGCGGCGATGTGCTGTCCTGGGCGGATATCGGCCATCCCATCGCCGACAAGCACTCGACCGGCGGGGTCGGCGACAATGTTTCCCTGATGCTTGCACCGATCGTCGCCGCATGCGGGCTTGCGGTGCCGATGATTTCCGGCCGCGGCCTTGGCCATACCGGTGGCACGCTAGACAAGCTTGAAGCAATCCCGGGCTACGATATCAAGCCCTCCGAAGCGCTATTTCGCCGGACGGTTCAGGAAGCCGGCTGCGCCATCATCGGCCAGACGGCCGATCTCGCGCCCGCCGACCGGCGGCTCTACGCCATTCGTGACGTGACTGCGACGGTCGATTCCGTGCCGCTGATCACCGCCTCGATCCTGTCGAAGAAACTGGCGGCTGGCCTGCAATCGCTGGTGCTCGACGTCAAGATCGGTAACGGCGCCTTCATGGTCGGGCTGGAGGAGGCGGAGACGCTGGCCCGCTCGCTGGTTGGCGTCGCCAATGGCGCCGGTGTCAAGACGACGGCGTTGATCACCGACATGAACGAACCCTTGGCCGACGCGGCCGGCAATTCCGTCGAAATCGAAAACTGTGTCGCCTTCCTGCGCGGAGAAAAATCTGGAACGCGCCTGGAAGCGGTGGTGATGACCTTTGCCGCCGAAATGCTGATGACTTCCGGCGTTGCTGCCAGCCCCACGGAGGGCGCCGATCTTGCCCGCCGCGCGCTCACTACCGGTGCAGCGCTGGAGCGGTTCGGCCGCATGGTCCATATGCTGGGCGGGCCTGCCGATTTCATCGATCGGCCCCAGGCCTATCTGGTCAAGGCGCCGGTCGTTCTCGCCGTCGAAGCGCCGCGTGACGGTTATCTTCAATCCTGCAATGCGCGCGATGTCGGGATGGAAGTCATTGCGCTCGGGGGTGGCCGCACAAGGCCGGACGAAGCGATCGATCACAGGGTCGGTTTCAGCGGCCTGAAGCAGCTTGGGACCAAGGTCGAAAAGGGCGAGCCCTTCGCCTTTGTCCATGCCTCCAGCGAAGATCAGGCATTGAAGGCGCGTGCCCGGCTGCAGGATATCTATGCGATCGGTAACGACACATTGCCTGAGCGGCCGGTGATCGTTTCCAAAATCAGCGGGTAAGGTGCAATGCGCCGTTCTCGACCCGGTAGGACGAGAGCTTGTTGAGAAAACTCATGCCGACCAGCATGCCCGACAGCGATTTGTCGGGCAAAACCATCGCCTCGACGTCCTTGACCGTGATCGTGCCGATCTCGACACGGTCCAGCATGACGGAAGCGCCCTTGACGATGCCGTTCGCGGTATTGGCTCTGGCGGTGAAGGAGAGTGACCCTGTCGAGATGCCCAGTCTTCGCGCCGTCGATATGTTGATGGCGATCATGCTGGCGCCGGTATCGACCATACCGTCGGCCTTGCGTCCGTTGATGGTGAATGTACCAAGGAAATGTCCGCCTGGACCCGGCTGCATGATGACGCCTTTGCCGCCCGCATATTTTGCCGCGCTAGTCTGGGCCGGTTTGGCAGCAGTGTCGGCCTGCGGGCGCTCAAGATAGGAGGTCGCAAGCCCTGGCAGCACCATGGCAGCGGCAACGATGCCTCCGGCAAAGACAGCCAGGCGAACCAGCATTGATCAACTCCACACGCAAAACCTCTCAGCAGCTAAGCACGACATCCGCTAACGGGATGCAAAAAGCCGCCGGATTTTCCGGCGGCCGCGTGTCGAATTGTGAAACTGGTTAAGGAACCGGCAAGACGTGTCTGGTCGGCGGCCCGCCGGGAATGGCCAGCCGTTTGGCTTTATTTGGTGCCGTACATCCGGTCGCCGGCATCGCCGAGGCCGGGCACGATATAGCCCTGCTCGTTGAGATGGCTATCGATCGAAGCAGTAAAGATCGGCACGTCCGGATGCGCGGCCTGAAAATTCTTGATGCCTTCGGGCGCGGCCAGCAGGCAGAGGAAACGCAGGTTTTTTGCGCCGCGCTCCTTCAGCTTGTCGATGGCCGCGATCGAGGAATTTCCGGTCGCCAGCATCGGATCGACGACGATGACGAGTCGTTCGGACATGGCTTCCGGTGCCTTGAAATAATACTCGACGGCTTCCAATGTCTCATGATCCCGGTAGACTCCGACATGCGAGACGCGGGCGGAAGGAACCAGTTCCAGCATCCCCTCCAGCAAGCCGTTGCCGGCACGCAGGATGGAGGCGAAAACCAGCTTCTTGCCCTCGAGCACCGGCGCCTGGATCGTCTGCATCGGCGTTTCGATGGTTTCCATCGTCAGTTCGAGGTCGCGGGTGACCTCGTAGCAGAGCAATGTCGAGATTTCGCGCAGCAAGCGGCGAAACCCCGCTGTCGAGGTCTCCTTCTTGCGCATGATGGTCAGCTTGTGCTGAACAAGCGGGTGATTAATGACTGTAACGCCGTCCATGGTCAAGCCCTCCTGCGGGATCTGGATTTGAAATCCTTTTTTCACGGAAAGGCGAGACGCCGCAAGGCCCGAGCGTCGCTTTACAGCGTCATCCCCAGCCCGCGCAGTTCAAAGAGCGGCGAGCAGGCGTGCACGCGTCGGCTCATCGACAAAGGCAGCCTCGATCGCTGTGCGCGTCATGCCGTTGATCTCGTCGTCGGAAAAACCCATTACCTGTGAGGCGATCTCGTATTCCTGCTTCAGCGACGTATGGAAGAATGGCGGATCGTCCGAATTGAGCGTCACCCTGCAGCCCGCTTCGTAGAGCGCGCGCAGCGGATGCGAGGCAAAGTCCGGAAAGACCTGCAGCGACACGTTGGAGCCCGGGCAGGTTTCCAGCACCACACCCTCGTCGGCAATCCGCTTGACAAGGTCTGCGTCCTCGATGGCACGGACGCCGTGGCTGATCCGGGAGGGACGCACATGATCGAGCGCATCGCGCACGCTGAAGGCACCGGCCATCTCGCCGGCATGGATGGTCAGGCCAAGACCGCAATCCCGGGCGATATCGAAAGCACGGGAGAAGTCGGCGACCGTATGCATGCGTTCGTCGCCCGCAAGGTTGAAGCCGGTGACCAGCGGATGGTCGCGCTTGGCTGCATAAAGTGCCGTCCGCTCCGCCGCTTCCGGTCCCATGTGCCGGATAATGGTGATGATCATCCGGCCTTCGATGCCGGTCTTTTGCTTGGCAGCCTCGATACCGGCAGCAAGCCCACGGATGTAGGCGTCGCTGCCGATGCCGATCGTATTGCCGTGGTCAGGGGAAACGATGATTTCGCTGTAGATCGTGCCTGCGGCTGCCAGTTCCGTCAGATAGGTTTCGGCCAGAAGCGCATAGTCCTCTTCGCTACGAAAAAGCTCGGCAACGGCGTCATAACATTTGAGGAACTGGGTGAAGTCTGCCCAGAGGTATGCCCCGTCCTTGATGATGCCACTGATATCGACATTGTATTTTTGCGCCAGGATCAGGGCGAGCCCCGGTTGGGCCGCACCTTCGATATGGCAATGCAGTTCGGCCTTCTTCAGATATGCGGTCACAGAAAACTTCTCCCATGGAGGCCTGGTGCAAGGCCCAGATGTTTGGCAATCGTTTCGCCGATATCGGCAAAGCTTGGCAGCACGCCGATCGAGCGGGTGCGGATGCCCGGACCGAAGACAAGGATGGGCACGCGTTCGCGCGTGTGGTCGGTGCCACGCCAGGTCGGATCGCAGCCATGGTCGGCGGTCAATATGACGATGTCGCCGGGTTTCAGCTTGCGATCCAGATCGGGAAGGCGCTGGTCGAAGGCCTCGAGGGCCGCAGCATAACCCGGCACGTCGCGGCGATGGCCGAAGAGCATGTCGAAATCGACAAAGTTGGTGAAAACCAGATCACCGTCCTCGGCTTCGTCCATGGCTTTCAGCGTCGCCTCGAACAGCTCCATATTGCCATTCGCCTTGATCATACGGCCGATGCCCTGGTGGGCGAAGATATCGGCGATCTTGCCGACGGCGTGAACGGTTCGGCCCGCCTCTTTCAGCCTGTCCAGCAGCGTCGGTTCCGGCGGCAGGACGGAATAGTCGCGGCGGTTTCCGGTGCGGGCAAAATCTCTGGGCGTCGTTCCGACGAAGGGCCGGGCGATGACGCGGCCGATATTGTAGTCGTCGAGCAAACGCCGCACCGTCTGGCAAAATTCAAGCAGCCGTTCCAGTCCGAAGGACTGTTCGTGTGCCGCGATCTGAAAAACCGAATCCGACGAAGTGTAGCAGATCGGCTTGCCGGTCCGCATGTGTTCCTCGCCATATCGGGCGATGATGTCGGTGCCCGAAGCATGGCAATTGCCGAGGATGCCCGGAACGTCGCCTTCACGGCAGATCGCTTCGACCAGTTCCGGCGGAAAGGCGTCGCCCTCGGCGGGGAAGTAACCCCAATCGAAAGTGACCGGCGTTCCAGCGATTTCCCAGTGTCCGGAGGGCGTGTCCTTACCGCGCGAGACTTCGCTTGCCGCGCCATAGAGCCCGAAGACCCGTTCCGGCAGCGGCATGCCGGCGGGCAGGCGTTTGTTGGCAAGTTTTGCGGCATGCAGCAGGCCAAGCGCCGACATGTTGGGAAGCGTTAGCGGTCCTTCGCGCAAGCCTTCCCGGTCACCCGCGCCAGCCGCACAGAATTCGGCGATATGGCCGAGCGTGTCGGCGCCATCATCGCCAAATTCGGCAGCGTCCGGCGCCCCGCCGATGCCGAAGGAATCAAGAACGAACAGAAAGGCACGCGCCATGAACCACCCAGTAATACTGCAGGAGCGACAGAACAAATTTAGTTTTCATCTCACACGGTCACAGCGGAGATGAAAGCGCGCAGAAATACGCCGAGGCCGTGCATATTGCAAATGGCCAGATGTTTGCCGGATGTCTGCTCAGGCGGTGGTGGCAGAATTTTACTTAAACGCAGGGCAATCGCTGCATTTTATCTCGGTACCGACGCGCTGGCGGAAATAGGAGGTTTTGGAGATATCGACGGTGTTCAAAGTGTTTTTAGAGAGCCCCGGTGCAAAGAGCAGTATTTCGTGTGGAACAACCAGCTCCGATCGGACGATGAAGGTGTTAACGGCTGAGATATCGCTTGGCATTATGACGGTCGAGCCGGCCTTGTAGGGGGCAGTGCCTGCTTGGTCATAGGACCAGTTCACGACGCCGACGCCTGGCGCCGTCATCTGGATGCCGGTCATCTTCAGCGTGTATGTTTTATCGTTTAACTCGAATGGTGACATGACGCTTTTGGCGACGGCTTTCATGCCGTCGAGACTGGCCTTATCGACACTTTGCATTTGTGTCAGCACGTCCGCCACCGTGCTTGAGGCGCGGGAGACTTTTCGGGAGACGTTGAAGCCGACCGAGATTTCGAAACAACCGATATAGGCCATGATCAGCAACGGGGCGATGATCGCGAATTCGATCGCACCCGTTCCCTTCCGGTCGCGCCAAAAAGCCCTGAAAGCCTCCAGCTTCCAGGAGAGCAATGCTCTATGATAACCCATGGCCTTCATAGCCTGCTCCTCAGTAGCTTTCTGTGCGGAAGGCGGCCGTTGCCACCATCAGGTAGTCTTTCGGCATGCTGCTCCCAGCCGGGCGCAAATTGGTAATGTAGGGGCGTACAAGGTCGGTGATGACTTCCCAGCGATAGTAGGCGCGCACTATGGTGATCGTCGTCGGCCCACCTGGGTTGAACTGGAAGCTGTCTGTATCAAGATCGCCATTTTTTCGTGGGAGAGTGCTTGGAATTTTGGAGAAATCCGCGAAGCTCCGCACGTCGATAAACAGTTTCGACGGTGTTTTGGCTTCGGTTGCAGAGCAGGTCATGAGAACGGAAATCTCGGCGCAAAAAGCTCGGCGAAAGTCTTCCTGGGTCATCGACGAGGTGATCTGGCCGGTTCGCACCTTGCGAGCCATCGTTTCCGTGGCGTTGGCGAGAAGTTGCTCTCCCGTGAATGCCGCAAACGTTTCAAGAGAGGCGAAAACGATGACCATGAAAGGCAAAGCGAGAAGCGCGAATTCAATCGCCGATGTTCCGGATTTGTCTTTGAACAGACGCCGCAACAGGCCCCGATTGCGTTTACTGTGCGCAGGCCCGTCAATCTGACCGGCAGCGACGTCTTCATCATGGTTGTTGAACATTTCGCCATTCCGCAATGCGCCATACGATGAGGCACATTAGGAACCGACTGTTGATATTTCGTATGCAAGGACGATGATAATTTGAATGGAAACAATTACCGGATGATAAGAATTGGTGGCCAGATCTTGCCTCCCATCCGAATTACGTGCCGTCGTTTCCGCTACTCACAACTGGTCCGTTCGGTGACGCAGTCCCTCAGTTTGCAGTGGCTGTCTTTTGGGTTGCGTGCTCTTCGCAATTGGGGGTGCAGGACAGCACGGAGCGGACCGTCTGGCGGAAGACGCGTACGGTGTTTCCTTCATCGATCGAGACCAGAATGCGCTCGTCAACGATGGCATTTCCATCCGTATCGAGAATGACGAGGTTCGTGGTTCCGAAGGAACGCCCGGTCAGAACGATTGTTTTTGCATCGGCAACAGTGGCGTCGGCGACGTCGGAATTGCCGATGATCACCTTGCTTACGGGCCGGTCAAGCTTGAGCACCCGCGCCTGGTTCATGAAAACGTTGAGCATTTCGTCGGCAGCAACGGCCGGGCGCACCAATAACGAATGGGTAAAAACCAGAATTGCGAAGGCCGTTGTCAGCGACCGGGCGCCGATGGCTGTGTTTTGCAAATTCATGGCGGTTTCCTGATGATGCGATGCCCCAGCATCCACTGTTTTGGTGAATGAAGCGTTAAATCCGTGCCTTCCTTGGCGCTCCAAGGTCGTTCAGCGTGCACGTATCCGTCAGACATCGCGACTCCCGGACGGAAATAGCATTTTATACTTTGCGTTACCGTTGTTTTTATCATGAAATATGGTGTCAACCGTTAACATGTCGGTAACTCTTTTCTTTAAGCCAATTGAAATTCACCCTCTGTAGGGTTTGCTCATCCGATCAACGGAAACAGTTGGCGGAAGTGCTGAACAAACAAGTGAAGTAGGAGAGATACCATGACCAAGATTTTTGCACGTTTCATGAAGGATGAGTCCGGCGCGACCGCGATCGAATACGGCCTGATTGCCGCTCTCATCTCCGTTGCCCTGATCACCGGCGCCACGGCGCTCGGTTCGCAGTTGAACACTGCATTCAACGACCTGAGCACAAAGATGACGACCGCTGACGGCAAGTATTAATCTGTCGCGTTTTATGTTGAGAACCGCCCTTCGGGGCGGTTTTTCTTATTGTGCCCCCGGCGGTTTTTACCGACTTTCCATTTCGTTAAATCAACGCGTGTATGCTTGGGCGAAGGCGTTTTTATTCCGTCGGGTCTCAATAGTGCTTACAAATTAAAAATTGGGAGCGATGAGGGTGATTGAAGCCGCCATTTTTGTCATATTCCCGCTGTGCCTGGCGATCGCAGCGTTCTCCGATCTTTTTACGATGACCATCCCGAACCGCGTATCGGCCATTTTACTGGGTGCATTTATCCTGATAGCTCCTGCGGCTGGTTTCAGCTTATCGATGATTGGCCTACACCTTGCCATGGGCTTGATCGTCTTTGCCGGGTGTTTTACGCTTTTCGCGCTGAACGTCATGGGTGGCGGTGATGCCAAACTGTTGACGGCCAGCGCCGTCTGGTTTGGATTTAACAGTTCATTGATTGAGTTTCTCATCTACGTGTCGTTCTTCGGCGGCGTCCTGACTATCCTGATCCTGATGCTGCGCAAGCAAGAAAACACCATTCTCGCTGCCGGTCTTCCGGTACCGCACCTTCTGTTCACAGCCAATAAAATTCCCTACGGCATTGCTATTGGGCTTGGCGGCTTCCTCGCCTATCCTTCCTCGCCGCTGATGATGGCCGCGCTCGCGCAGCTGCGTTAATCTCTTCGTACCATCCTGACGCTTTACTGTCCGTCTTGTGACACAAGAGGCGCGACCGACGTGCCTTTCTGGCGCAAATCATTTGTTAACCACGAATGTAAGTGGTCCGTTAACTATAATTACACCAATTCCTGATCAATCTGCAGCGGGCATATTCTGGGCCGCAGGGAAAGATCATGAAACCGGTGCGCGTTATTATTCTGGCAGTGGCTGTCGCATCGGCGGGACTGGCCGGGTTCCTGGCACTCAAGCTGACCAGCGGCAAGACCGTGATCAGCACAGCCCAGCCGGTGATCGAGCGTGAACCGACCGTCAACGTTCTGGTCGCCAGCAAGAGCTTGCCGGTGGGATCGAGGCTCAGTCCTGATGCCGTGCACTGGATCTCCTGGCCCAAGGATGGTGTCGTCGAGGGCCTGATCACCGAAGAACTCCGTCCGAACGCCGTCGCCGATCTCCAGGGTGTGGTCGTTCGCCTGCCGATTTTCAACGGTGAACCGCTGCGTCAGGAAAAGATCGCCGATTCGTCGAGCCGCATCATGTCGTCGCTATTGCCGGCCGGCAAGCGCGCTGTCGCCACCGAAATTACCGTTGCCACCGGCGCCGGCGGGTTCATCCTTCCGAACGACCGCGTTGACGTCATCATGGTTCGCAAGGACCAGGACAATTTCCTGACCGAAACCGTTCTCAGCAACGTCCGCGTGCTCGCCATCGACCAGCAGGTCGAAGAAAAGGAAGACGGGTCCAAGTCGGTGGTTGGAACGACCGCCACACTCGAGCTGACGCCGGATCAGTCGAAGGTGATGACGGTTGCCCAGCAAATGGCCGAACGCCTGTCGCTGGTCCTGCGTAGCGTTGCCGACGCACAGGAGCCGGATACGATCGGGGCCGATTATCTGCTGAGCGGCGATGGGCGGCCCTCAATTCAGGTCATCAAGTCGGGCTCTATCGTCAAGAGCGATGACAGCTCATCCATGGGGCAAGCGAAATGATATGTGAGCGGGAGCGGAACGTGAAGCGGATCGACAACAGGTTTCGGAGCTCTGTCGCCGGCGGACTGGTCTTTTGCCTGGCTTTTTCGGGTTTGCCGGCCGGGGTCTTTGTCGCCGAAGCCGCGTCACAGTCGCTGGTGCGCATCGTCGATAGTGGACCGGGCGTCAAGAAAACCATCAAGCTGGGGCTTAACAAGGCCGTGGTTATCGATCTGCCGAGGGACGCGCACGATATCCTTGTTGCCGATCCAGCGCTTGCGGATGCCGTTACACGAACCTCCCGCCGGATCTACCTGTTCGGAAAAGCGGTTGGCCAGACCAATATCTTCGTGTTCGGACCGGGCGGCGAGGAAATCGTCAGCCTCGATCTGGAAATCGAGCGCGATATTTCCGGCCTCGAAGCCAATCTCAGGCGTTTTCTACCCGATTCCGATATCAAGGTCGAAATCATCTCGGACAACATCGTTCTGACGGGTACCGTTCGTACACCCTTGGACTCCACCCGTGTCGAGGAACTCGCCAGCGCCTTTATCAAGGGCGGTGAGGCCACCACGCGCAATATTACCGCACAAGGCAATAACGGCGACGCGGACATCTTTGCCGAGCGCCGTCAGGTTTCGCAGATCGTCAATCTTCTCCGGATCGACGGTGAGGACCAGGTAATGCTCAAGGTGACGGTGGCCGAGGTCTCGCGCCAGGTGCTCAAGCAGCTTGGCTTTAGCGGCTCGATCAAAAGCTCGACCAGCGGTAACGGTATCACCTTCCGCAATCCGGCAAACCTCGGCAATGCGGTCAATGCTTTCGCCTCCCAGATCAGTGGCGCCATCGGCTCGGGTTCGATGGGCTTCGCCAGCTATTTCAACGCCATGGAGCAGGCCGGCGTGATGCGCACGCTGGCGGAGCCCAGCCTGACGGCGATTTCCGGCAAGAAGGCCAGTTTCTCCGTCGGCGGCGAGTATCGTCTGCCATCCGAGCAGGAAATCGACGAAAAGGGTGTGCTGAAGAGAACCGTGGAAACCGTCGAGTATGGCATCGGGCTGGATTTCACGCCGGTTGTGCTCGGGCCAGGCCGTATCAGCCTGGAAATCGCGACGGAGGTTTCCGAGCCCACATTCGAGGGATCGGTCGTCAACGGCAACGCAGTCAATGTCCCCGGTCAGACCTATATGTCGATCCGCCGCCGCAAGGCCTCGACCAGCGTTGAGCTTCCGTCCGGCGGCTCTATCGTGATCGGCGGTCTGGTACAGGACGATATCCGCCAGGCGATGTCCGGTCTTCCCGGCGCCTCGAAAATTCCGATTTTCGGTACGCTGTTCCGCTCGAAAGATTTCATTCGCAACGAGACCGAATTGGTCATCATCGCGACGCCTTACCTGGTTCAGCCGGTAGCGCGCGGCGACCTGTCGCGTCCGGATGACAATTTCAATCCGACCGACGATCTGTCCAGCGCATTTCTCGGCGAAGTCAATCGCATCTACGGCACCCGTCAGGCCGCCCCCACCGGGCAGTATCACGGCAATGTCGGCTTCATTTACAAGTAGGCGGGAGCGGACATGGCAACGACGATCATCCTGAACCGCGATATGAAAAGGCACACCATCATGCGGCCAAACACGTTTGCAGGCCCGATCCGATTTGCGCGCCTGCTGGCGTTTGGCGCTTTGCTGGTCGCGGGTACGAGTCTTGCCGGCTGCGCCAACCGGGACGGCATGTCCACGGGCGCCTTGCCTGACGATTACCGGACGCGCCACCCGATCGTGATCGCCGAATCCGAACACGCAATCGATGTACCGGTGGGGTCCAGCGACAGGCGACTGACGAAGGGCGCGCGTGACGTCATCCGCGGTTTCGCGCAGAGCTATACCAATTCCGCCACCGGCACCGTTCAGATTCTGCTGCCGCGCGGGTCCGCCAACGCCCAGGCCGCGTCTTCACTGCGCAAGGAAATCCGTGGTGTTCTGGTCGGAGCAGGAATACCGGCGAGCCGGTTGGTCGAGGTCAGTTATCAGGCCGATCCCTATGGCGACGCAGCGCCCGTGCGGCTAAGCTATACGGCAATCACTGCCAAGACCGGCCCTTGCGGCAACTGGCCAAAGGATCTCGTTTCCAACACGATCCAGAACAAGAATTACGAAAATTTCGGCTGCTCCAGCCAGGCTAACCTTGCAGCACAGATCTCCAATCCGTTGGATCTGCTCGGGCCTCGCGCCATGTCGCCGATCGATGCCGTCCAGCGCGGCAAAGTGATCAGCGATTACCGCGGGATAGACTCTGGTGGCGATCCCGAAAGCACCACATTCAACTTCAACTGACACATCCGGGCGGTTTGAAGGGATAACACCATGAGCACGATTGACTACAAGATAGAGACACCAGCCAGCGATCGTGACGGTATTTCCGATGCCGTTCGTCCAAGCGAAGTCGACCATTTGCGGCCGCTTCCGCGGATATCCGTGCATGCATTCTGCGAAACGGAAGCGTTACAGCGGGTAATGGAGCGGTGCGGCCAAGACCGGCGAATGAGCAAGGTGACCTTCAGGGTCAACAGTGGCTCGATCGCGGCTGCCGCCAATATGTTCTCTACAACACCGACGCCCAATCTGATCATCATTGAAACGGCAACGGAACCACGTTCGCTGATGCAGGAACTGGCGCCGCTGGCCGCCGTCTGCGATCCCAGCACCAAAGTCATCATCATCGGCGGTTACAATGATATCCCGCTCTATCGCGACCTGATCCGCAACGGCATCTCCGAATATATGGTGGCTCCGGTCGCCATGTCCGACGTGCTTGGCGCCATCGCCACGATCTTCGTCGATCCGGAGGCCGAACCGCTTGGACGCAGCATCGCCTTCATCGGTGCCAAAGGGGGCGTCGGCTCTTCGACGCTGGCCCATAACTGCGCCTGGGGCATCTCCAACCTGTTTTCAACCGAAGTGGTGCTGGCCGATCTCGACCTGCCTTATGGCACCGCCAACATCAATTTCGACCAGGACCCGCCTCAGGGCATATCCGAGGCGGTTTTTTCCCCGGAACGTCTCGACGAGGTTTTCCTTGATCGGCTTTTGACGAAATGCTCCGAGCATCTTTCGTTGCTGGCCGCGCCATCGATGCTTGATCGGCCCTATGACTTCGACGCAACGGCCTTCCAGCCGCTGATGGAAATCCTGTTGCGCAATGCCCCGGTTTCCGTGCTCGATGTGCCGCATCAATGGTCTGACTGGACGCGTACGGTGCTGGCGGAGGCGGACGAGGTCGTGATCACAGCCGTGCCCGATCTGGCCAACCTGCGCAATGCCAAGAACCTGTTTGATTCGCTGAAGAATATCCGGCCGAACGACAAGATGCCGCATCTGGTGCTCAATCAGGTCGGGTTGCCGAAACGGCCTGAAATCTCGCCCAGCGATTTCTGCGATTCTCTTGGGGTCGAGCCCGTCGCCATCATTCCATTCGACGTCGTTCTTTTTGGAAATGCGGCAAATAGCGGCCGGATGATCGCGGAGATCGACAAAAAGGCGCCGACGGCCGAGACCTTCTCGCAACTGGCCCATCTCCTGACCGGTCGGGCAACAGCCAAGAAGGCAAAGAGCGGCGGCCTCGGCAAAATTCTTGGGATGCTTGGCCGCAAGTAACTGACAGTCAAACGAAAACCGGATTGAGCGCATGTTTGGTAAACGAGGAAACGACGGCTTCGGAAAGGGCGGGTCTATCAGCTCCGCCATGCAACCGGCCACGTCCGTGGCGGTTGCCGAACGCCCGAGCGCGCCGGTCCTTGCCGAACCGGTTCGCGAAACGATTCCTGTAACCCGGGCGCAACCCGCTCCTCCGCCGGTTCGCAAGAAGGCTGCCCGTACCGAGGATTATTACGATACCAAGTCCCAGGTATTTTCTGCGTTGATCGATACGATTGACCTTTCGCAGCTCGCCAAGCTCGACAACGAGAGCGCGCGTGAGGAAATTCGCGATATCGTCAATGACATCATCACGATCAAGAATTTCGCAATGTCGATCTCCGAGCAGGAAGAGCTGCTCGAGGATATCTGCAACGACGTTCTCGGCTACGGTCCGCTGGAACCGCTTCTGGCACGCGACGACATCGCCGATATCATGGTCAACGGCGCGGGCCAGACCTTCATCGAAGTGAACGGCAAAACGATTGAATCCGAAGTGCGGTTTCGCGACAATGCCCAGCTGCTGTCGATCTGCCAGCGTATCGTCTCGCAGGTCGGCCGCCGCGTCGATGAATCCTCGCCTATCTGCGACGCCCGTCTCCCCGACGGATCCCGTGTCAACGTCATCGCACCGCCGCTCGCCATCGATGGCACGGCACTGACCATTCGTAAGTTCAAGAAGGACAAGCTGAAGCTCGACCAGTTGGTCAAGTTCGGCGCCATCACGCCGGAAGGTGCTGTCCTTCTCCAGATCATCGGCCGGGTGCGTTGCAACATCGTCATCTCCGGCGGCACCGGTTCCGGCAAGACGACACTCCTCAACTGCCTGACGGGGTACATCGATGTCGAAGAACGCGTCATCACCTGCGAGGACACGGCCGAGCTTCAACTGCAGCAGCCGCATGTGGTTCGCCTTGAAACCCGCCCGCCAAACATTGAAGGTGAGGGCGAGATCACCATGCGAGATCTCATCAAGAACTGCCTGCGTATGCGGCCTGAACGCATCATCGTCGGCGAAGTCCGTGGACCGGAAGTGTTCGATCTGTTGCAGGCAATGAACACCGGTCACGACGGGTCGATGGGAACCATCCACGCCAATACGCCGCGCGAATGCCTGAGCCGAATGGAATCGATGATCGCCATGGGCGGCTTTACGCTTCCGGCAAAGACCGTACGCGAAATCATCGCCGGTTCGATCGACGTCATCATCCAGGCCGCCCGTCTGCGCGATGGTTCGCGTCGCATCACCCACATCACCGAGGTGATCGGTATGGAAGGCGACGTGATCATCACCCAAGACCTGATGCGTTACGAACTGGAAGGCGAAGATGCCAACGGCAAGATCATCGGCCGGCACAAATCGACGGGTATTGGCCGGCCGCATTTTTGGGATCGCGCCCGCTACTTCAACGAAGACAAACGGCTGGCCGCGACGCTTGATGCGATGGAAAAGGACTGAGGGTCTTCATGTTCGGAATAGACATCACCATTCTGGCGATCGTTGCTCTCGTCGCGCTTTCGACGGCTGGGCTGGCCTATGGAATTCTGTTCACGCGCATCGAAACTGAAAAGAAAGCCGAGAGCCGCGTCCGCAAGGTCAAATCCGCCGAGGCCGACAGGGTCCAGGTCAAGGCTGCGCGCGACCGCATGAATGAGATGTCCAAACGGCGGAAATCGGTCCAGGATTCGCTGAAGGATCTCGAGAAGAAGCAGCAGGAAAAGTCTGCCAAGGCGAAGCCGAGTATGAAGGTCAGGCTAAGTCAGGCCGGCCTCAATATCTCGATCTCGCAGTTTTACATCGCCAGTGTGGTCTTCGGCTGCGTAGCCAGCTTCCTCGCGCTGATTGCCGGGATGCAGCTGCCGGTGATCGCCGGGATTTTTCTGGTCGGCAGTACCGGCATTCCGCGCTGGTTTATCAATTTCATGGTCAAGCGGCGCGCGAAAGCGTTTCTGAATGAGTTTCCGAATGCACTCGACATCATGGTGCGCTCGATCAAATCGGGCCTGCCGCTGAATGATGCCATCCGGCTGATTGCCAGCGATGGCATGGAGCCGGTCAAGACGGAGTTCAAGCGCATCATCGAAGCACAGCAGATCGGCCTGAATATTCCGGAAGCATGCGCGCGCATGTTCAACACCATCCCGCTGCCGGAGGTTAATTTCTTCGCCATTGTCATCGCCATCCAGGCGCAGGCCGGCGGCAATCTTTCCGAGGCACTCGGCAACCTTTCCAAGGTGCTGCGTGAACGCAAGAAGATGAAGGCCAAGGTTCAGGCGTTGTCCATGGAGGCAAAAGCTTCGGCCTGCATCATCGGTGCACTGCCGTTCATCGTTGCGTTTCTGGTTTACACGACCTCGCCGGACTACATGATGATCCTGTTCACGGACCCGCGCGGCCACCTCATCATGGCCTGTTCGGCGGTGTGGATGTCCATCGGGATCTGGGTCATGCGCAATATGATCAACTTCGACATCTAGGAAAGGGTCCGGCATGAACGAGGGCATGATCAGTACCCTGACAAATCCGAACGTTATCGTTGCCTTCCTGGTGGCGGTGGCGGTGCTGGCGACCTTCTATTCACTGGCCGCCCCCTTCCTGGAGCGCGGCAATCTGGAAAAGCGGATGAAGTCCGTTGCCACGGAGCGGGATGTGATCCGGGCACGCGAGCGTGTCCGTCTGAACGCTGAGATCAGCGGCGGCAAGGCATCGTTGCGGAGCCAGAACAATACCTCGGCCCGCCAGCTTGTCGAGCGGTTGAACCTGCGCAAGGCCCTTGTCGATGATAAAACGGTCAATCGCCTGAAATCGGCCGGTTATCGTTCCCAAAACGCGCTCAACATGTTTCTGGTCGCTCGTTTTTGCTTGCCGTTCCTCTTTCTTGCTGTCGGCGCCTTCTACATCTTCTTTCTGGGTTATCTTGCTGAAAAGCCGTTTATGATGAGGGTTCTGGCGGTTATCGGCAGTGCTTATCTCGGCTTTTATGCGCCCAACATTTTCATCTCCAATGCCGTAACCAAGCGGCAGGTTTCGATCCGCAGGGCATGGCCGAACGCGCTCGACCTGCTGTTGATCTGCGTGGAATCGGGTGTTTCGATGGAACTCGCGATGCGGCGCGTGGCCGACGAAATCGCTGAACAGTCGGCGCCGCTCGCGGAAGAATTGGTTCTGACCACCGCGGAACTGTCGTTTCTGCCAGATCGGCGCGTTGCTCTGGAAAATCTCGGCACCCGGACGGGGCTCGACGATGTGAAATCGGTGATGCAAGCTCTGATCCAGGCCGACCGTTATGGTACGCCCGTCGCGCAGGCCCTGCGTGTGCTGGCCCAGGAAAGCCGCGACCAGCGCATGAACGAGGCGGAAAAGAAGGCCGCGGCTTTGCCGCCGAAGCTCACTGTGCCGATGATCCTGTTCTTTCTGCCGGTTCTGATCGCCGTCATCCTCGGCCCGGCTGGCATCCAGGTCTCCGACAAATTCTGATCAGTTTCGACAGGATTACAAAGCACGACAGGAATTGCGCATGCGCATCTTCCGCGTGGTCATTCTGCATCGATTGCGTTGCTGAAGCTGGTTCGGCTGAGTGGAGCACGTTAGCGTTTCGCGTTATGAACGCATGGCCGGTGGGATGCCGGGTACAACGCTATCGCGTTGATACGGCAGCTTGTTTCTGCCGCAAGGTAGCCAGCCTGATCTCAGTTCGTGCCCTTGTCATCCTTGGCCAGTTTCTGCCAGGCGTTTTGCTGCGACATGATCGAGCGCAGATATTTGACATTGGCTTCGGCCTGATCCGGCGAAAGCTCTTGGCGAGCTATCTGTTCGGCCTCGGCAAACCGTCCTTGCAAGCCGACGGCAAGCGCCAGGTTCTGCCGGACGCTGCTGTCGGCGCCAGGCTGGCTGACGGCTGATTTCAGGTAGGTTTCCGCCGTCTTCAAATCCTTGTTCAGCAGATAGGACATGCCGAGATTGGACAACACCGTCGGTTCGTTCGGCTGGATGTCGAGGGCCTCGCGGTATCGCTGGCGTGCTTCGCCGGCGCGGCCGAGTTGATCGAGGATCGCGCCTTCGGCTGATTTCAGTTTCCAATCCGGGCGGTCAGGCGTCTGGGCACGGGTAATCGTGTTCAGAGCCTGCTCCAGCTGGCCTGCTGCGGCTTGCGATTTTCCATAGGCGGCAAGAACCTCGCGGTCGGTTGGGAAATTGATCGCCACCTGCTGCATAACGGCCAGTGCCTGGTCGTTTCGGCCGGTCATGCGCAGCATGTTGGCATAGTTCAGCCCGGCCGCGCGATCTTTCGGATTGCGCTCATAGGCTTTGCCGATACTTTCCGCTGCGGCTGCAAGCTCGGTTGCGTTCATCGACTGGACGGGTTTGGAAAAACTGGCGGAGGGGATAGAGCCCGTCGTCAGCTCCTTCTTCTGCGTGCCGCAACTGGCCAGCGTCAGCGCGAGGATCACCATTGCGGTTCCCCGCAGGAGCCGGTTATTCGAAAAAGACGTCTGTCCGTATGAATTCATCGCCAATGCCCCTCAGCATTTTCTAAAGCACCGGAAAAAATCCCCAACTATCGGCGCAATCTTCACTCCAGCAATAATCTGTTAACCCTAACAGAGCGTTAATCGGGTGATTCTGCACCATTCCTTCCGAAGGATTTTCATGGCCTCCTATCAATTCATCGACCGTCCATCGCCGTTCAATACCAGCGGAGGCAAAACCCTGCCGATTTTCGCGGTAACGCCGGCCCATATCGATATCGGCGCCATAGATCCGATCGCGCTTGACTGGGCCCGTAAGGCTGGCTTCAAGGCCGAGCCCGGCGCGGTCCTGCTGATCCCCTCGGAAGACGGTCATC
Source organism: Pararhizobium sp. DWP3-4 (assembly GCF_049898205.1). Lineage (NCBI taxonomy): Bacteria > Pseudomonadati > Pseudomonadota > Alphaproteobacteria > Hyphomicrobiales > Rhizobiaceae > Pararhizobium > Pararhizobium sp. DWP3-4. The sequence continues at coordinate 271,872 of NZ_JAFCXF010000006.1, forward strand.
TTGGCGGCGCACTGTTCGGGCTCGGCGCCAACCCCTCGGAAGCGCCGTTCCTGACGGGTAAGCTGGCACGCACGTTGCCGGCCGGAAAATGGCATATCGAGACTGCACCGCTGACGGCAAACCGGTTAGCGTTGGGTTACGGCCTCGGCTCCTACAGTTTCGACCGCTATAAGGCGGCGGTCAAGGAAGCACCAACCCTGATGATTCCGGCCGATGCCGATGCCGCCGATATCAAACGGCAGCTCGCAGGCGTGTTTCTCGCCCGCGACCTGATCAACACGCCGACCAATGACATGGGACCGGATGCTCTGGAAGAAGCATTCCGGGGATTGGGAGAGCACTACAAGGCCAAGGTCTCGGTCGTTTCAGGCAACGATCTGCTGAAACAAAATTTTCCGCTGATCCACACGGTTGGCCGCGCCAGCGCCGAGGCACCCCGCCTGCTTGAGTTGCGCTGGGGCAAGAAAGGTCACCGCAAGGTGACGCTGGTCGGCAAAGGGGTGTGCTTCGATACCGGCGGCCTTGATATCAAGCCTGCCTCTTCCATGCTGTTGATGAAGAAGGATATGGGCGGGGCGGCCAATGTCATGGGGCTCGCCCTGATGATCATGGACGCGAAGCTGAAGGTCGATTTGCGCGTGCTGGTGCCAGTCGTCGAGAATTCGATCTCCGCCAATGCTTTCCGCCCAGGCGACATCTACCGCAGCCGCAAGGGCCTGACAGTCCAGATCGACAACACCGATGCCGAGGGACGGTTGATCCTTGCGGATGCGCTGGCCTATGCGGACGAAGAAGAGACCGATCTGTTGATCGACATGGCGACACTGACAGGCGCTGCCCGGGTCGCGCTTGGTCCCGATCTGCCGCCCTTCTACACCGACGACGAAGATCTGGCTCATGACCTGACGGAATCGAGCCTGACGGTCGATGATCCGATGTGGCGCATGCCGCTCTACAAGGGCTACGAGAAGGATATCTCGGCCCGCATCGCCGACCTTACCAACGCGCCTTCTGGCGGCATGGCCGGATCGATCACCGCTGCCTTGTTTCTCAAGCGCTTCGTCACCAATGCCAAGAGCTGGGCCCATTTCGATATTTTCGGCTGGGCACCGGCTGAGCGCCCGCATTCGCCCCTTGGCGGCGAGGCGCAGGCGATCCGTGCGCTGTATCATTTGATTGCCAACGGCAAGAAATGATCTCCGGCCACTGCTTGATATGAGCATGGCCCCGTCCGTCCGGACAAGGGGCCATGCTTTAATCAATCTATCCGAAACCGGACAGCCTATTCGTTGATCAGCCGCTTCAACAGTTCGATCTCATGCGACAGCTTGGTGTCGCCGGTGATCAGGTCCTCGATCTTGCGGACCGCGTGCAACACGGTGGTGTGATCGCGCCCACCAAAACGGCGGCCGATTTCCGGGAAAGAGCGGGGCGTCAGGGTCTTTGCCAGATACATGGCAATCTGGCGCGGCTTGACGATGACACGGGTGCGGCGGTTGGACACCAGTTCCTGGCGCGAGACGTTGTAGTGCTTGGCAACGACACGTTGGATGTCCTCGATGCGGACCCGGCGTGGCTCGCCGGCATTGACCAGATGGCCGAGCAGCTCATCGACGCGCTCGATCGACAGCGTCGGCTCAAACGAGAGCCGGAAGAGCAGCTGGTTGAAGGCGCCTTCGAGTTCACGGCCGCTGGCGGTGATGTTGCGTGCGACGTGGCTGAGGATGTTGGCGGGAATGTCGAGCGACGCATCGTCCAGGCGGACGACCTCAAGGCGGCGCTTGAGGATTTCGAGACGCATCTCGTAATCCGGGCCTTCCATCTCGATGGCGACGCCGCCCTGCAGGCGTGAGCGAACGCGTGGATCAAGCGATTCCAGCTCCCACGGCGCGCGGTCGGCAGCAACGACGACCTGTTTGGCGCTGTCGAGCAGCATGTTGAGAAGGTGACAGAATTCGTGCTGGATCGACTTGCCCTGCAGAAACTGCATGTCGTCGATGACCAGAAGATCGATGTTGCGCAGAGTTTCCTTCAAGGACAGCGCATCATTGTCGCGAATGGCTGTTGCAAAACGCCACATGAAATATTCCGCCGTCAGGTAGACGACGCGGGGTGCGCGCGCACTCTGGATCGCGGCAGTCGCGATCGCCTGCAAAAGGTGGGTCTTGCCGAGGCCGACCGTCGAATGAATGAACAGCGGGTTGAAGCGCACGGCGCCGGCACCGGCTTCAGCGATCGTCTTGGCGGCTGCAAGGGCAACGCGGTTCGAGGAACCTTCGACGAAGCTCTCGAATGTATAGCGTGAATCCAGTGGCGAACCGAACAAGGGGCCTGCAACCGGCTGCATTTTCTGAAGATTGCCGACCGTGTTTGCCGCGTGATGGGCAAGAGACTGCGGCGCAGAACGGCGCGACGATGCGGGCGTGGCCGTATCGCTTTGGTTTGCCTGCACCACATCCTCTTGAAGACCGGGCCGCGCGCTGCGCGTTGCACTGCGCACGACAATCTCCACCTTCAGGATCTCGGCATCTTCCTGCTGGAAGATATTGGTGATCTGGTCGAGGTAACGGTTGTTGATCCAGGATTTCAGGAAGGTCGTCGGAACAGAAAGCCGCACGACACTCTTGGAAACGGATTGGAGCTTCAGCCGGCCAAACCAGCTGGCAAAAACATCAGGACCGACCTGGGCCTTCAAACGCGCACTGACCCGCTCGAAAAGTGCGCTCTGCATCACGTCGCCCTTTTCTCCCGTCGTCCCGTCAGACTGTTTTACCGAAAGCTGACGTGCATTCTCCCCATTTTCAAATACGATCGCCGCCGTCACCGAATTACCAAGCATATTGCCGCCTTCCAATATCATTCCGCGACGCCGACATTGCTGCCGGCGTCAGCCTTTATGTCTGTCTCGTGCGGCCCTTTTCAAAGGCATGCCGCCCAATTCAAACGCTCTCCGCACCGTAAGAGGAATCCTCATCCTCCTCTCGTGGTCCGGTTTCGTGCAAAATCCATTTGGCATGGCCAAACGCATGTCCCGCTTGCACATTTCATTCCAGTGTCCGGTCAGGCCTCGTGTCCTTTCCGGGTCCGTCCATTTCTGAACCGGCCATCCCGACCCTCGTTAAAAGAAGGGCAGGCCAGTTTGTCGATAATGCGTCCTCATCCGCATATCGGCGACCGTCGATGCAACAGGCAGCAAAAGCCGCTATGTGCATTGTCCGGCGTATCAAGCAGCCTCGATCATTCACAACCAGAAGTCACGGAGTGTCATTCCGGGCAAACATATTGCACAGCTGAAACCGCTCTGTTCTGATTGATGGAACGTTGTGGAACCACCCCGTTACAAAAGGTTTAAGTGAAATTATGCCGCCTGTTGAAAGGCTGCCTTTTCATCTTGTCCACAGGTATGTCCCGCGCCTTCTGTGGAGGCATTTAGGCAGGATCGTGGCGCAAGATCAATCGCGATTTTTAACACTTGCGAAGGCTCGGGCGTTGACTCTCATAGCGTGTCCTGCATGGACCCTAGCCCGGCGGAAGAGAATCGCTTTTGAATCAAGGGCTTTGAATTTCAGACCGGAACTTAGCTGGCGAAAAACAAAAAAAATAAAAAATATCTTGACTCGTTTGGAGCCTCAAAAGGCCCGGCCAAGACGCGGGTGAGTCTGAGGCTCCTCCCGCAACTGTTTGTTTTTATTTAAAAATTTCTGTCATTGCGATGACACAATAACTTGCACAAGGATTAACCATCGGTGCGCCGGAAGTGCGAATCTGAAAAGCCCGGTCATGGACCGGGCTAAATCATTGACCATATTTTAATAAGCCGGCTTAAGCCGAAAGCGACTTTACGCGGCTCGCGAGACGCGAAACCTTGCGCGATGCCGTATTGGCATGCAGCACGCCCTTGGTAGCGGCGCGCATCAGTTCCGGCTGGGCTGCCTTGAGGGCTGCCTGGGCAAGAACCTGGTCGCCGGAAGCGATGGCTTCTTCAACCTTGCGGATGAAGCCGCGAACGCGCGAACGGCGGGACTTGTTGACTTCCGTGCGGCGGGCGATCTTGCGGGTCGCTTTTTTCGCCGAAGTTGTATTGGCCATTTGGTGTCTCTCTTCGAAATCTGACAAAAACTCTCTACCGCCGTGCCGGGTCACTGCGACCTGTCGTCCAAGCAAGTAGGGAGCAATATCGGAAAACCTTGGAGCGGCTTTCCAAACTGTGGGCGGCATATAGCCTTAAACACTGCCTGCGTCAACGCGCTATTTTCGAAAACGCGGCTAGAGGGACTCCCCGGCCGGGTCCGCTATTTCTGGCATTTCGGGCAATAAAAGGTCGATCGGCCGGCTTGAACGACACGGGCGACGGTTCCGCCGCAGCCTAGCGTGCGGCAGGGCTCGCCTTCGCGATCGTAGACGGAGAACGAATGCTGGAAGTAGCCCAGCGTGCCGTCCGTCTGGATATGGTCGCGCAACGACGACCCGCCGGCAGCAATGGCATCGGCAATGACGGCGCGGATCGCCTCGGTCAGGAGCACCAGCGTCGCCTTTGGCTTTCCTTTGCGATCCACCAGCGTGCCCGCAGCCCGCAGCGGCGAAAGGCCGGAGCGCCAGAGTGCCTCGCAGACATAGATATTGCCGAGGCCGGCAATGTTCTTCTGGTCGAGCAGCGCCGACTTCAGCGGCTGCGCCTTGCCGGCAAAACGCGTGGCCAGATAGGCGGCATCGAGCACGTTGCCGGTCGGCTCTTCCCCGAGCTCTCGGAAGAAGGCGTGGTTGCTCAACACGTCGCGCCGGGCAAGGTCCATGAAGCCGAACCGGCGCGGATCGTTATAGATGACGCGGGCCGGGCCTTTTGCCCCCTCCAGATGGAAAACGACGTGATCATGCTTTTCGCTTTTGCCGCGCGGATGATGGAAATCACCGGGCGTCTCGGAAAGCGGACCGTCTTCCACCCTAAAAGATCCGGACATGCCGAGATGGGCGATAATCACGTCGCCACCCTCCAGGTCGATCAAAAGGTATTTTGCCCGCCGCCCCAGCGAGACGATGCGCCGTCCCGAGACCAGCGTTGCGAAGTCGGCCGGAAAGGGGAAGCGCAGGTCCGGACGGCGCAACTCGGCCCGCACCAGCAGCGCGCCTTCCATTGCGGGCGTCAGGCCGCGTCTCACCGTTTCCACCTCGGGAAGTTCCGGCATTCCTATCTCCTCACCATGCGCCAACCGACCGGGTCATTTGGCAATTCCATTCGCAGCGTACATATCCTATAGCAAGCCAGTTCTGCAGCAGGTCGGCTTTAACCCCGGGCGCGAATGCCGCAGGCCGCGATCTGCCGCAGAGATAGCGTGGATGAAACGAATTCGCTATGCTTGGCACAACAGCGATTGAATGGAGTAGGCCTTGATGACTGGTGAGCGCACCTCTGCCGATGGCGGCATGGAAACCTCCTACGGGTTTCGCCAGGTTGGCCAGGGCGAGAAACAGGCGCTCGTCAACGACGTCTTCCACAAGGTTGCCAAGCGCTACGATATCATGAACGACGTCATGTCCATGGGGCTGCACCGCGCCTGGAAGGACGCCATGATCGCCGCGCTCAATCCGCGCCGGTCCGATGATTACAAGGTTCTCGACGTTGCCGGCGGCACCGGCGACATCGCTTTCCGGATTGTCGAGGCATCGGACCGCAAGGCGCATGCGACCGTGCTCGATATCAACGGTTCGATGCTCGGCGTCGGCGCCGAGCGCGCCGAAAAAAAGGGCCTTTCGCCCAATCTCACCTTCGTCGAGGCCAATGCGGAGGAACTGCCGTTCGAGGCCAATTCCTTCGACGCCTACACGATCGCCTTCGGCATCCGCAATGTGCCGCGCATCGATGTGGCGCTGTCGGAAGCCTACCGCGTCCTGAAGCGCGGCGGACGGCTGCTGGTGCTGGAGTTTTCCGAAGTCGAGATGCCGTTGCTCGACAAGGTCTACGATGCATGGTCGTTCAACGCGATCCCGAAATTCGGCCAGATGGTCACCGGCGAGGCCGAGCCCTACCAGTATCTGGTGGAATCGATCCGCAAATTCCCCAACCAACGCGATTTCGCCGCCATGATCACCAAGGCCGGCTTCTCGCGTGTCACCTATACCAATTACACCGCCGGCATTGCCGCGCTGCATTCCGGCTGGAAGATCTGACGCATGATAGCCATTCTCGTGAAGCGTTCTGAGGGGCTGCCCCGGCGCTGCGGTAAGCCGCTATGAGCACGCCTGGAGCCTATCTTCGCCTTGTCCGCATCGGCTGGGTTCTGGTGCGCGAAGGTGTCGTGTCGGCGCTGCCGTCCGAAGATCTGCCGCCGTTGCCGAGAGCCGCCCAATCCTTCGCGGGCCTGTTCGCCCGCCGCGGCGCCAGAAGTGAGGTTCGCAGCGACCGGCTGGCCCGGGCAATCGAGCGGCTCGGGCCTTCCTATGTGAAGATAGGCCAGTTTCTTGCCACCCGTCCGGACGTGGTCGGCGCTGATTTTGCCGAAGATCTGTCCTTCCTGCAGGATCGCATGGCGACCTTTCCAGTGGAGGAAGCGCGCGCCGTTGTCGAAGCCTCTCTTGGCCGTCCGGTTGCCGATCTCTACTGCCATTTTGGCGACCCGATCGCCGCCGCCTCGATCGCGCAGGTACATCCGGCCATGGTGCTGAAGGATGGCGTCGAGCAAAAGGTTGCCGTCAAGGTCATCCGCCCCGGCGTTCGCCAGCGGTTTGCCCATGATCTGGAGGCGATGTTTCTCGTCGCCGGGCTGCAGGAGCGTTTTCTGCCCAATAGCCGCCGCCTGCGGCCGGTTGAGGTGACGAAGACACTGGAGCAGACCACCAAGATCGAAATGGATTTGCGGCTTGAGGCCGCGGCCCTTTCGGAGCTTGGCGAAAATGCGGCTGATGATCCCGGCTTCCGGGTGCCGAAGGTCGATTGGGAACGCACGGGCCGCGACGTCGTGACGATGGAATGGATCGACGGCACCAAGATGTCGGATGTCGACGGCTTGCGCGCTGCCGGCCACGATTTGGATGCACTGGCCGATACGCTGATCCAGTCCTTCCTGCGCCATACCCTGCGTGATGGTTTCTTCCATGCCGACATGCACCAGGGCAATCTGTTCGTCGATCCACAGGGCATGATCGTCGCGGTGGATTTCGGCATTGTCGGCCGGCTCGGCAAGAAGGAGCGCCGCTTCCTTGCCGAAATCCTCTATGGCTTCATCACCCGCGATTACCGGCGTGTTGCAGACGTGCATTTCGAGGCGGGCTACGTGCCGTCTCACCACAATGTCGCGAGCTTTGCCCAGGCGATCCGCGCCATCGGCGAGCCGATCCACGGCCAGCCGGCCGAAACCATTTCGATGGCCAAGCTTCTGACGCTGCTGTTTGAGGTCACCGAACTGTTCGACATGGAGACGCGGCCGGAACTGGTCATGCTGCAGAAGACCATGGTCGTCGTCGAGGGTGTCGCCCGCACGCTCAATCCACGCTTCAACATGTGGAAGGCGTCCGAGCCGGTCGTTGGCGCCTGGATCCGCGACAATCTTGGCCCCAAGCGCATTCTGGGAGATGTCAAGGAAGCTTTTCATGCGGCCGTCAGGCTTGCCGAGGCCGCACCCGAGATCGCCGCCAAGACGGAGAAGTTTTCGCGCGAGATCACCGCCATGGCGGAGAACGGCATGCGTTTCGACGCCGAGACCGCCGAAGCCATCGGCCGCGCCGAGGCACGCCACAGCCGTTCGGGCCGTGTGGCGCTTTGGGTGATCGCACTAACACTGGTCGTTATCGCATGGCGGGTTTTTTGAGCTTGCCTTCGCCGCCACGTTCGTTCAATTTCAGGACATGAACAGCGTGGCCAGCACCCTTATTGTGACCTGCACTGACCTTTCGGGGTGCGCGGGATCGGTGCTGGGCTAAAAGCGCTTTCATCTTGTGGACCCTGCCGAGGCAGGTAGGGTCGCAAGCTTCTTACCTCCTCGCATTCGAAGATGAGGACGTCATGAAGCAAACAGAAAACTCTCCCGCGTTACCCTTAAGCAGCGAACTGCTCATCCGGGCCTCGCGTCCCGGCGACTATGAACAAATGGCCGTTATGCTGAACCAGCCGGGTGTGCGGCGGGGAACGTTGCGCCTGCCCCATACGCGTCCGGAGGAGGTCCGCTCGTGGTTGGAGAAACCGTCCGACAGAGGGCTTCAGCTGGTCGCGGAAAGGGACGGTGTCATTCTGGGTGCAGCCGGGCTCCATCGTCAGGCGGGAAGGCGGCATCACGCAGCAATGCTCGGCATGAGTGTCCACGACGCCTACCAACGGCAGGGCATCGGCAGGGGCCTATTGCTCGAACTCATCGATGCGGCTGACAACTGGCTGAACATCGCCCGCATCGAACTCACCGTCTTTACCGACAATGCAGGAGCAATCGCGCTCTATGAGGGTGCCGGCTTTGTCACTGAGGGCATTCACAAAGCTTATGCGTTTCGCGACGGAGCGTTTGCCGATGTGCTCGCCATGGCACGGATCAAAACACCGGCCGGTTGACGCCCTGTTCTTTGGGAACCGCCGCTTGTTGTCCGTGTGAGGTTGTCCGTCCCAAGCATGAAGCGGCTCTTCCAGCCAGGAGGAGAAACCATCATGCGCATACTGCCATCGCGTCTACAGTTGCCGTCAGCGCGGCTCTTCCTTCACGGCCAGTGGCAGGCTGGCGGTTATCAAGCAGTGCAAACTCCATCGCATCGCCGACTGTCTGGAAACATTGCGAAACGAAAAATGGGAAAGATTACAGAGATTTCATGCCGTTGGACTTCATTATGGCGTAGTTTCAATCTAGCTGTCGCGGCAATGACGGCCAATGCCCGAATGAAGCCGAAAGAGATGTGAATGGCGGACGCCACCCGGAAAATTGCCCCTGCGGTTGAAGAGCAGGACGCCGCCGCGCAGCCGATTCCGGTGCGCAGCAAACGTGGACGCATGCGCAGGCGCTGGCTGATTCTTCCGGCCCTGATCCTCGCCGCCGCCGGCTGGTACGGCTGGTCGGTCTACGGCAAGCAGGAAGCGGCCGAAGCCGTCGTGACGGAAGTGCCGGTGCGCGGCGATATCGAAAACAGCGTCACGGCGTCCGGTCTGTTGAGCCCGATCAAGGATGTCGATGTCGGCGCCCAGGTTTCCGGCCAGCTGAAGAGCCTCAAAGTCGAGATCGGCGACAGCGTCAAGGAAGGCCAGCTGATCGCCGAGATCGACAGCGCCTCCATCGAAACACAGATCGAGATCGCCGAGGCCGAGCTTGCCAATCTCGAGGCCCAGATGATCGATAAATCGGCGCAGGTGGTTCTGGGCAGTGCCAACCTGACGCGCCAGCGCGCCCTTGTCGCGGGCAACAGTGCCGCCCAGTCGGCGCTCGACGAGGCGGTGGCGGCACTTGCCGCAGCTGAGGCCAATGTTGATTCCTTGAAGGCTCAGGTCCGCAAGCAGGAGGCGACGCTCAAGGATGCCCGCATCAGCCTTGGCTATACCAAGATCTATGCACCGCTCACCGGAACGATCATCAATACGTCGGCCAAGGAAGGCCAGACGTTGAATGCCAACCAGACGGCACCGACCATCGTCACCATCGGCAATCTTTCGACCATGACGGTCGAAGCCCAAGTGTCCGAAGCCGATGTCGGCAAGCTCAAAGTGGGAATGAACGCCTATTTCACCCTGCTCGGCCAGCCCGGCAAGCGCTATCCCGGCACCCTGCGCCAGATCAAGCCGACGCCCGCGACCGAAAACAATGTCGTGCTCTATTACGCCCTGTTCGACGTGCCAAATCCGGACGGCGCCCTGATGATGAACATGACGGCGCAGGTCTTTTTCGTCGAATCGGCGGCAAAAGACGTGCTGACCGTTCCGGTCGCCGCTGTCCATTTCGGCAAGAATGGCACGTCGGGCGAAGTGACTGTCGTTGCCGCTTCCGGCGTCCACGAAACCCGCAAGGTCGAGACCGGGATCCGCAATCGCGTCCGTATCGAGATCAAGCAGGGCCTTGGCGAAAAAGACACCATCGTCGTCAGCACGGGTTCCGGTGACAAGGCATCGTCCGGCCGGGGCAATTCCCGGCGCGGCATGCCGCCGATGTTCTGAGGGCGCTCCCGATGACCCCGCTCATTTCGCTCAAGGATATCCGCAAGACCTTCGTCAATGGCGACGTGGCCGTTGAGGTGCTGCGCGGTGTCTCGCTGGATATCCAGCCGGGCGAATTCGTCGCCATCGTCGGCGCGTCCGGTTCCGGCAAATCGACGTTGATGAACATTCTCGGCTGTCTCGATACGCCGACCGGAGGGCAATATCTGCTCGAAGGCGAGGATGTCTCGGATTTGAACGCCGACGAGCTTGCGGCCAGGCGGCGCCAGATGTTCGGCTTCGTCTTCCAGAGCTACAATCTCGTTGCGACCGCAACGGCGCAAGAAAATGTCGAGATCCCCGCCATCTATGCCGGCATGCCGTCCCGGCAGCGGGAGGAGCGTGCGAGCATGCTGCTGCGCTCGCTGCGGCTCGGCGACCGGCTCGATCACCTGCCCAACCAGCTTTCCGGTGGCCAGCAGCAGCGCGTGTCGATCGCCCGCGCGCTGATGAACGGCGGCCAGATCATTCTCGCCGACGAGCCGACCGGCGCGCTCGATAGCCAGAGCGGCAAGGAAGTGATGGCGACCCTTCGGCAGATGAACGAGGACGGACATACCGTCATCATCATCACCCACGCGCCGGAACTGGCCGAATCCGCCGACCGCGTCATCGAAATCAGCGACGGGCTGATCGTCGCCGACCGTATCCCGGGCAATATTAGGCGGATCGGCCGCGCCAAGCCGGCACTGACGCCGAGAAGCGCCGGCAGGGCCGCCATCATCACCGATGTGGCCGAAGCCGTGCGCATGTCGTTCCGGGCGCTCAGGGCCAATCTGTTTCGCACCATCCTGACTTTGCTCGGCATCGTCATCGGCGTCAGCTCTGTCGTTGCGATGCTGGCCATCGGCACGGGAGCGCAGGATTCCGTGCTGAGCCGGATCGCTGCGATGGGTTCCGACCTTCTTGTCGTGCGGCCCAACATGTCGAATTTCCGTGGCGGCGAAGGGGGCAGCATCGTCTCGCTGATCCCGTCCGATGCCGACGCCATTCTGGAACTGCCCAATATCAGCTTCGCGGTGCCGGAAATGTCGAGCACGTTGACGGTGCGGGCCGGCAATCTCGATACGCAGACGACGGTCAACGGCACGGTGCCGCAGTTCCCTGAGGCCAAATCCTGGACCGTCGAGGATGGCGCCTTCCTCGAAAAGACCGATATGGATGCCTATGCGAGCGTCGCCGTGCTCGGCCGGACCGTCGCCGACGCGCTGTTTCCAGACGGTGCCGATCCGCTCGGGCAATATATTCTGATCAAGAACATCCCCTTCCAGGTCATCGGCGTGATGTCGAAAAAGGGCGCCAGCGCCGGCGGCAACGATCAGGACGATACCGTGCTGGTGCCGCTATCGACCGGAAATCTGCGCCTGTTCGGGGCGAGGAACGTCCGCTCGATCACCGTGCAGGTGAAGGATGGCAGCGCCATCAACGTCACGCAGGATCAGATCCAGGCTCTGCTCGATGAGCGCCACAAACGCCAGGATACGCAGATCATCAACATGGCCGCGATCCGCGAAACCTTCACCGAAACCTCCAATATCCTCAAGGTCTTCCTCGGCTCGATCGCCGCGATTTCGCTGCTGGTCGGCGGTATCGGGGTGATGAACATCATGTTGGTATCGGTCACCGAGCGGACCCGCGAGATCGGTATTCGCATGGCGACCGGCGCGCGCGGCCGCGATATCCTCACCCAGTTCATCGTCGAGGCGCTGGTGGTTTCCGCGCTTGGCGGCCTGATCGGCGTGGGACTGGGCCTCGGTATCGGCGTCGTGGCACAGGCGTTCGGCGTCGCCGTCAGTTTTGCGCCCGGCCCCGTGATCCTCGCCTTTGGCAGCGCCTTCCTCACCGGATTAATCTTCGGCTATCTGCCCGCCTACAACGCCTCGCGTCTGCAGCCGGCCGTGGCGCTGGCATCCACCTGATCAGCACGCTGCACCGTCACTGGTTGACGCCGCGCGCCTGATCGTTTCCACTCGTGCAAACGCACGAGGAGGAAACCATGTCCGACGCAGATCGCTTCATGACGAAGGCCATCGCGCTTGCCCGCGACAATGTTCGCAAGGGCGGGCGGCCTTTTGGCGCCGTGCTGGTGATCGATGGAGAGGTGGTGGCAACCGGTGTCAACGGCGTGTTGGAGACACAGGATCCGACCGCCCATGCCGAACTTGTCGCCGTGCGCGAGGCGGCCGTCAAGCGCGGCACCGCCACCCTCAAGGGGGCTTCCGTCTATGCCAGCGGCCATCCATGCCCGATGTGCCTCGCCGCCATGCGGCTCGCCGGCATAACCGATATTTCCTACGCCTATTCCAACGAAGACGGCGCACCCTATGGGCTGACATCGGCGCCGCTTTATGCGGACCTGCGCAAGCCGTTTGCCGATCAGCAGATGACATTTTCCTATCATCCAGTGCGGCCGGAAGGAGAGGTGGACATCTATGAGTTTTGGCGGGAAATGCAGCAGGGCTGAGTTAGCACTGATCTGCGGTTTGGCCGCTAGCTCTGGCTGTATTTGCAGCTTCCACCAAGGATCGAGTGGGTCGTCAAAGCTCTCGCTGTGGCCGGATGTCGCCGGAACATTATGTCGATGCGTGGGTGGCGGTCACCGATCCGAAAGGGCTGGCGCCCGGTGATGTCGGGCGCCTGAAGGACATGGTTTCGAAGCGGGATTGAGGAACCGGCGGCAGCGATGCCACCGGTCATTCGATATCAGGCGCTGCGCAGGGGTGCGAGCAACCTTAACGCATTGATCGTCACCAGCACGGTCGCGCCGGTATCGGCCAGGATCGCCGGCCAGAGCCCGGTAATGCCGGCGATGGTGGTCACCAGGAACACCGCCTTCAGGCCCAGCGCGATGGTGATGTTCTGGCGGATATTGCCCATCGTGCGTTTCGACAGGTCGATCATTTGCGCAACATCCCCGACCCGGCCGTGCAGCACGGCGGCATCGGCAGTTTCCAGCGCCACGTCGGTGCCGCCGCCCATGGCGATGCCGATATCGGCCGCTGCCAGCGCCGGTGCATCATTGATCCCGTCGCCGACCTTGGCGACGACAAAACCCTGCTGCTTCATCTCGCCGACGATCCGCTGCTTGTCTTCCGGCATCAGTTCGGCGCGCACCTCGATGCCGAGCTGCTTGCCGATCGCGGTGGCCGTGCGCTTGTTGTCGCCGGTCAGCATGACGATCTTGATGCCCGCATCCGTAAGCGCTTTCAGCCCGGATTTTGCATCGGCGCGCGGCTCGTCGCGCATGGCGATGGCACCGGCAAGCGTGTCGCCGATGATCAGCACCGAGACGGTCTTGCCCTCGTCGTTGAGCGCGGTGATTGCCGCCGTTTGCTCGGCAGACAGCGCAATGCGGTCGCCAGCCGCTTGCGGCGAGCCGAGGAAGACGGCCTTGCCATTCACCGTCGCTGTGACGCCCTTGCCCCCCAGTGCCTTGGCATCGGAGACTGCGGGAACCGCAACCTTGTCCGCTGCAGCCCGGTCAAGGATCGCCTTGGCCAGCGGATGGCTCGATCCGGTCTCAAGAGCAGCGGCAAAGATCAGCACGTCGGCTTCGGAATGTCCAAACGCTAGGACATCCGTGACCTTCGGTTTGCCCTCCGTCAGCGTCCCGGTCTTGTCCAGCGCGACGGCGGTGATGGTGCCCAATGTCTCCAGGACGGCCCCGCCCTTCAACAGCAGGCCGCGGCGCGCACCGGCCGAAAGCGAGGCGGCGATGGCTGCCGGCGTCGAGATGACGAGGGCGCAGGGGCAACCGATGAGCAGGATGGCAAGGCCTTTATAGACCCATTCCCCCAAAACGCCGCCCAGAAACAGCGGCGGAATGATCGCCACGAGCGCCGCAACAACCACGACACCGGGCGTGTAGTAGCGTGAGAAGCGGTCGATGAAGCGCTCGGTCGGCGCCTTGGATTCTTGCGCCTCCTCGACCAGCTTGACGACACGGGCAATGGTGTTGTCGGCGGCAGTCGCCGTTACCCGGACGCGCAATGCGGCATCGCCGTTGATCGTGCCCGCGAAGACTTTTTCATCAACGCCCTTGCGCACCGGCGTGCTTTCGCCGGTCACCGGTGCCTCGTCGATGGCGCTTTCGCCCGACAGGATCACACCATCGGCGGAGATGCGGTCGCCGGGCCGAACGAGAATGGTGGCGCCGACGGCAAGGCTTTCAGCCGGAACCGAGCGCGTCTGGCCGTTTTCCTCAAGCAGCGCCTCTTTCGGCACCAGCGCCGCCAGCGACTGGATGCTTTGGCGCGCCTTTCCGGCCGCAACGCCTTCGAGGAGTTCGCCGACAAGGAATAGGAAGACCACGGCCGCCGCCTCTTCGCCGGCATTGATGATGACGGCGCCGATGGCGGCGATCGTCATCAGCATTTCGATCGAAAACGGCGTGCCGGCCATCGCCGCCATGATGGCGCGCCGGGCAATCGGGATAAGCCCGATCAGCATGGCGACGATGAAGGCATAGGACGCGATCGATGGCATGAGATGGCCGACGGCATAGGCAATCACCAGCGCTGCACCCGAAAGGATGGTCAGCCTGCCCTTCTTGCTGGCCCACCAGGGGCCGTTTGTCGGCCCGTGGTCATGCCCGTGCAGGCCTTCGACAGCGTCCTTGGTGGCGGGCTTTGCATGATCGTGTCCACTATGGTCGTGATCGGCATGATCATCATGTTCACCATGCTTGGCGTGATCGTGGCCGTCATGGCTGTGATCGCCATGATCATGACCGCAGCATGCTTGCTTAGGCTTGGCAACCAGCGCGGCCTTGCCGGCAATCTGCGAGACCGAATAACCGAGGCCCGTGACTTTCTTGGCGATGGCCGTGAGGTCGCTGACCTCGTCATGTTTCACGGTCATCGTGCCAGCAGTCACCGAAACCGAAACATCCGTAACGCCCGGCATGCGCCGGACTGCCGTATCGATCTTGGCCGCACAAGAGGCGCAATCCATGCCCTCCACCCGGTATCGTGTCTGTGTCGCCTCTGCCATTGTCCGCTTCCTGTGTACGTGCTTGTCAAACTCTGGCATCTTTCCTACATCCTCTAGTGACTAGAGGTGCAAGAGGAAAATCGATGAAAAATATCAGTATCGGCGAGGCGGCGCGCAAAAGCGGCGTCAAGGTGCCGACTATCCGCTATTACGAGGGCATCGGCCTGCTGCGGGAGCCGAGCCGCAGCGAAGGCAATCAACGGTCCTACGAACAAGCCGATCTCAACCGCCTGACCTTCATCCGCCACGCCCGGGAACTGGGTTTCGAAGTGGAGGCGATCCGCACGCTGTTGAGCCTGCAGGACAATCCTTTGCAGCCGTGCGCCTCCGCCGATGCAATTGCTAAAGCCCGGCTCGTCGAGGTGGAACAGCGTATCCGCAGCCTGATGGCGTTGAAAGCGGAACTGGAAATGATGGTGGAAGGGTGCGGCCATGGCCGCGTCGATCAATGCCGGGTGATCGAAGTTCTCGCCGATCACGCCCAGTGCACGCATCACGGCCATTAAGGCGGCTTCGGAAAAGGTAATTTTGCCGCTCGGAGACAGACAGAAATATGTTATCTTCGGGGAACTTTTCGCGCGCGCGCGCGTTTCGTGTCTTATCGACAGATGCACAGCCAATTTTCATATCCGGAAAATCTAAATGCCCGAACGGTCCCGCCGAGCCCAGTTGCGCGAAAGCACGTTGCAAGCCCATGCCTCGCTCGACCGGTTGGTCGGCTCGTTCGATAGCCCTGACGCATACAAAAACTACCTGCGTGGAATTTCGACCTTCCGCGAGGCGGTCGAGCGTAAACTCGTATCCACTGTCTGGCCGGAGCAATGCGGCGCCTGGCATGCGGAAATGTTTTCGGGCCTCATCGCCGATGATCTCAATGACCTGGATGTGACGCCACAGCCATCGATGGACGCACCGGATCTGGGGCGGAGCCCTGAGGTGCTTTTCGGTATGCTCTACGTGCTGGAAGGGTCGGCGCTCGGTGCCCGCGTCCTTTACAAGCGTGCCAAGCAGCTTGGCTTCGACGAGGACTTCGGCGCCCGGCATCTGGCGGTGCAGTCACGCCGAAGCGATCGCTGGCCTGATTTTCTTGTCCTGCTCGAAAATGCCGATGCGCTCGACATGGAGCGGGTTGCCCATGCCTCGCGGGCAACATTTCAAACCGCCGAACGGGCCTTTCGTCAGGCATCCCATGAACCAGCATGACATTACCCCGGCTGAGCCGGTCAATCTGACCAATTGCGACCGTGAGCCGATCCATGTTCCCGGCAGCATCCAGCGGCATGGTTGCCTGGTCGCGTGTGATGCGCGGGCTGCAACGGTTGTTCGGCATTCCGCCAATACCGGCGCCATGCTGAGCGTTCCCGGCGAAATCAACGGCTTGCCGCTTGAAACCCTTCTCGGCGCCGAAGCGACGCACACTCTGCGCAACGCACTCGCGACGCTGGGAGAGGGCATGCGCCCGGCTCTGTTGTCCGGGGTGAATCTGCCAGGTGGCGTCTTCGACGTCTCGATCCACATCTTCCACTCGACCGTGCTCATCGAGTTCGAACCGGCGTCACCTGGCCAACCGTTGCAGCTTGCCCGTGGTCTTATCGGCCGGATCAGCGACATCGGCGATATCGACACCTTGGTGCGCCAGGCGGCACGGCTGATTCGCGGCATGCTGGAATACGACCGTGTCATGATCTATCGCTTCGAGCAGGATGGGTCCGGCAAGGTTGCCGCAGAAGCCAAGCGTGGCGATCTGGAGAGCTTTCTCGGACAGTATTTTCCGGCCAGCGACATCCCCCAGCAGGCCCGTATTCTCTATCTGAAAAACACCATCCGCATCATTGGCGATGCCAGCG
This sequence comes from Pararhizobium sp. DWP3-4, assembly GCF_049898205.1. Classification (NCBI taxonomy): domain Bacteria; kingdom Pseudomonadati; phylum Pseudomonadota; class Alphaproteobacteria; order Hyphomicrobiales; family Rhizobiaceae; genus Pararhizobium; species Pararhizobium sp. DWP3-4. The sequence continues at coordinate 288,864 of NZ_JAFCXF010000006.1, forward strand.
GCGAGCGCATCGCGCTTGTACCGGTCTTCGACGCATCGGGGGAGGCGCTGGACCTTTCGCTCGCGCATCTGCGCAGTGTGTCGCCGATCCACTGCGAATACCTGCGCAATATGGGTGTCGCAGCCTCCATGTCGATTTCCATCATCGTCGACGGCGCACTCTGGGGCCTGATCGCCTGCCACCATTACAAACCGCGTATCCTGTCGATGGCGCAGCGGGTTTCTGCCGAGATGTTTGGCCAATTTTTCTCGCTGCATCTCACATCTCTCAAACAAAAATCCAGGCTTGACACCGCCACACGCGCCCGCGCCTCGCTCGATCGTTTCCTGCGCCTCGCCTCTCACCACGCCGATATCGGCCAGTTGTTGATGGAACACTTGCCGGATTTCCATGCGCTGATGCCGTGCGACGGGATCGGGCTTTGGATGAACGGTACCTGGAGTTCGCATGGCTCGGCACCGCCGGCTGCAGCCATTCCGGCGCTTTCTCGGCTGATCGGCGCGCTTGCCGAGGGCCGCGTCTGGGCGACGCACGCCCTGTCGCAGCGGATGCCGGAAGCTGAGGATTTTTGCGCGCAGGCAGCCGGAGTGCTGGCCATACCCCTGGCGCAGACAAGGCGGGATCATCTGTTCTTCTTCCGCAAGGAACTCGTCCAGAGTTTAAACTGGGCCGGCAATCCGGAGAAAACATATGCGACGGGGCCGTTGGGTGACCGGCTGACGCCGCGCCAGAGTTTTGCCATCTGGAAGCAGACCGTTCATCAACAGGCTCAACCTTGGACGGAGGCAGACCGGGAAATTGCCGAAGTCACACGGTCTGTCCTGGTCGAGGTCGGATTGCGCCACAGCGAACTGATGGCGGAAGAGCGCAGCCGCTCGGATGTGCGCCAGCGCATGCTCAACGAAGAGTTGAATCACCGCGTCAAGAACATTCTCGCGCTCATCAAATCGTTGGTCGGTCAGCCGATACAGGAAGGCCGCACGTTGACCGATTACGTCGCCTCATTGAAGGGTCGCATTCAGGCGCTGTCCTTCGCCCATGATCAGGTGGTCCGTGGGGACGGCGGCGGGCCGCTGATGGATCTTCTGAACGCTGAACTGACACCCTATCGCCAACCCACCATATCGATTGCCGTCAATGGTCCACCGGTCCTGCTCAACTCCCGCGCCTTTTCGGTGATGGCGCTTGTGCTGCATGAACTTTCGACCAACGCCGCCAAATACGGTGCCTTGTCGCGGCCCGGCGGCCGGCTCGAGGTGTCATGGTGGCTGACGCTGCATGGTGACTGCGAAATCGTTTGGCGGGAAACCGGCGGGCCGCTCGTCTCTCCGCCATCCCGCACCGGCTTCGGAACCGCGCTGATCGATCGCAGCGTGCCGTATGACCTCGATGGCCGCAGCGAGGTTTCCTATGCCAGCGAGGGGGTGGCGGCCCGGTTCCTGTTGCCGGCAAAACATATTTTGCTGGCTGAACAACCGTCCCACGCGTCGGCCAGCCAAGTCGCTGGTAATGAGCCGGTAAAGGGAACGTTGGCCGCAGATCTGAAGGTCATGCTGGTCGAGGATCAGATGCTGATCGCGCTCGATGTCGAAGGCATGCTTGGCGATCACGGCGTTTTCGATGTGATGACCTCTGCCTCAGCTGCCGATGCACTGAGCAGGCTCGCGGACTATGCGCCGGATGTGGCGATCCTCGATGTCAATCTCGGTGCTGAAACCTCTCTTTCCGTGGCGCGCGAGTTGGCGGGGCGAAACATTCCCTTCCTGTTTGCCACCGGCTACGGAAACAGCGAAATGATTCCCCCCGATTTTTCATGGGTACCTGTCATTCGCAAACCGTATGATGGTACCTCGCTGATTGCGACGATTGCGGCGCTTCTTGAGAACAGCGGCGGCGGGTAGCTTTCTACCGGCAGACGGTCTGATTGCCTCTCAACGGTCGGTCGGATAGGGTCCAGCCGAACGGGCAGGGCGCAACGGCCCGCCGAAACCGGAATTCGTCATGACGCTTCAGGCAAAACGCATCCTTCTCATCATTTCCGGCGGCATCGCGGCCTATAAGAGCCTCGATCTGATCCGGCGGTTGCGGGAGCGCGGCGCTTCCGTGCGGCCGGTGATGACGGCGGGTGCGCAGGCTTTCGTGACGCCGCTTGCCGTCGGAGCGCTTGCTGCCGACAAGGTTTTCACCGAGCTGTTTTCCCGAGAGGATGAGCAGGATGTCGGCCATATCCGCCTCGCCCGGGATTGCGACCTGATCGTCATTGCGCCTGCCACCGCCGACCTGATGGCGAAAATGGCCAACGGCCTTGCCGACGATCTGGCCTCGACCATCCTTCTGGCGACGGACAAGCCGGTGCTTGTCGCACCGGCGATGAACCCGAAAATGTGGTCGCATGCCGCCACCCGCCGCAACCACGCGACGCTGGTGGCCGATGGCATACGCTTCATTGGTCCGGCTTCCGGCGAAATGGCTGAAAGCGGCGAAAAAGGCGAAGGCCGGATGGCCGAACCCTTGGACATCGCCGCCGCAGCCGAGGCGTTGCTTGATACAGGCCCGAAACCTTTGGCGGGCAAGAAAGTCATCGTCACATCCGGACCGACGCATGAGCCGATCGATCCCGTACGCTATATCGCCAATCGCTCGTCCGGCAAGCAGGGCCATGCCATCGCCGCCGAACTCGCCCGGCTCGGCGCTGATGTGACGTTGGTCTCCGGGCCGGTAACGATCCCAGATCCGAAGGGCGTCAAGGTCGTCCATGTCGAGCGGGCCGAAGAGATGCGCGACGCTGTGATTGGGGCATTGCCGGCCGATATCGCCGTGATGGTCGCCGCCGTCGCCGATTGGCGGGTGGCCACCGCTTCCGGCAACAAGATCAAAAAGCAGCCGGGCGAAGCACCGCCGCCGCTCATGCTCACCGAAAATCCGGATATCCTGAAAACCATCGGTCATTACGCCAAACGGCCGAAACTGGTGGTCGGATTTGCTGCGGAAACGCAGAATGTCGCTGAGAACGGCCGCTCCAAGCTGGAGCGCAAGGGCGCCGATTATATCCTTGCCAACGATGTTTCACCCCATACCGGCATCATGGGCGGTGACCGCAACACGGTGAAGGTGATCGGCAAATCGGGCGACGAGGACTGGCCGGAAATGGACAAGCAGGCGGTTGCCGAGCGGCTCGGCACACTGATCGCCTCACATTTTTCCTGATGCCATCCGTTCCATTCGGGACGTATCAGGCGCAGCGCCTGCCGTTCCGAATAGACGCACATCGACGCCGTTTTCGCCGACGATGACTGCGGTGCCGTCAGGGATTTCCACCCAGGCATTGTCATCGTCGTTGAGCGGCTCGGAGACGAGGCAATAGCCGCCGCTCGGTCCCATCGGTGCCGCATAAAGCGTCGGTGCCTTCCAGTCGGACGCGTAGCGCACGGCATAGAGATTGTGGCCGTCGGAAAGGGCGGCGGTAAAGCGCACCAGAACCTTGCGCTCCAGATACTCGGCCAGCCGTTCAACGAAGGCCAGGGTCTCGGCAATCGCCCCCAACGGGTCCTGCTCAAGGCCGAACTGCAGGGCCAGCAGGAACAGCAGCTCGCTATCGGTCGATCCTGTGCGGGCGGTGTAAAGGTCGTTGTCGAGCATCGCCTCCATCGGCCGGCGCAGATGTTCGAAGTCGCCGATCTGGCCGTTGTGCATGAAGGACCAGCGGCCATGCACGAAAGGATGGCAATTGTCGCGCCGCGTGCCGCCGCCGGTCGCCGCCCGCACATGGGCGAGAAACAGCGGTGAGCGGATCTGCCGGGCAATGCTCTTCAGATTGCAGTCCGACCAGGCGGGAAGGATATCGCGGTAGCGGCCGGGTTCCGGATGATCGCCGTACCAGGCGATGCCGAAGCCATCACCGTTGGTCGCCGTCTTGGCGCGGGTGGCGCAATGAGATTGCTCGATCAACGAGTGGGTCGGCGACGACACCAGTTCTTCCAGATAGAGCGGCTCTCCGCGATAGGCTGCCCAGCGGCACATGCAGGATACTCCGGATCGCGGGGATGGCCCGCCTTGATGGTTCGTTAACCATGATATTTGCCGATCATCCGGCCGAACATGGTAAAAATACGTTAACGAACAGGATCATTTCCGCATCTTGCCGGTCAACCTGTCGATTTTGGATGCCGGGCCTGTTCTTCTGGGACGTGCGACGGAAAGCCAGTCCGGCCTCCCGATAACTGTTGGTGTGGGATATTAGGAAGGGCGAAATGGTAGGAAAAATGCAGATGTGGAATGTGTGTTCTATTCTTGCTTGGGATATTTGCATAAGGTCCTGAGGACACCGCAAAGCAGGAAGAGACCCGGACAGATGGCCGAACCCGACAGCAGCATCGCCATTCCGCAGGATTTCGACGGGCTGAAGGCGGTCATCTTGGAGCGCAAGGCCCAATTGCCGAAGCGGCTTCGCCAGGTGGCAGCTTACGCGCTCGACAATCCCGACGAAATTGCCTTTGGCACGGCTGCCAGCATCGCCACCTCCGCCGATGTTCAGCCGTCGACTTTGGTGCGCTTTGCCCAGCATTTCGGTTTCGAAGGGTTTTCCAGCCTGCAGCAGATCTTCCGGGCACGGTTGCGCGAGCGCACGCCGGGTTATGACGAACGTCTGAGGGCGCTGAGCGGCAACGACCACAGCAAGCTGGAAAGCGGTTCGATCTTCAACGGTTTTGTCGCTGCGGCACATCGCTCGCTGGACAATATCGCCAGTTCCGTCGAGCCCGAGGCATTCGAGCGCGCCGTCAATATTCTGGCCGGTGCCGAAACCATCTATCTGGTCGCCAAGCGGCGCTCCTATCCGATCTCCGGATACATGGCCTATGCCTTCGGCAAGCTGAAGGTCAAATATCAGATGGTCGGCACGGCGGCCGGGATCGATGACGATATTCTGGCAATGGCCGGTCCGCAGGATGCGGCGTTTGCCGTCAGTTTCTCGCCCTATGCGTCCGAAAGCGTCAATCAGGCCAAGCTGCTTGCCAATCGCAAGGTGCCGGTGGTGTCCTTGACCGATTCGGCCTTCTCGCCGCTGGCAGAATCCTCGAAGGTCTGGTTCGAGCTTGTCGAGGCCGACCACGCCGGGTTTCGCTCGCTCTCGGCCAGCATGGCGTTTGCCATGGCGCTGACGGTTGCGATTGCGGAAAAAAGGCGGCGGATCGGCGAAGATCACTTAATGGAATGAAAATTCCACATTGACTAAACGGCGGAATTTATGTGTCATAAAGGCGACACCCCACCAGCCAATAAAAATGTTGGCGCGACGCAAGCGTCCGCCGGGAGGAAGCAGTGAGCCAGATCAACGCGACGCAGGCGGACAAGCCACTTGACCTTATCACCATCGGCCGCGCCTCGGTCGATCTTTACGGCCAGCAGATCGGCACCCGGCTTGAAGACGTTGCCAGCTTCGCCAAATCCGTCGGTGGCTGCCCCACCAATATCTCCGTCGGCACCGCGCGTCTCGGCCTGAAATCGGCGCTTTTGACCCGCGTCGGCAAGGAGCAGATGGGCCGTTTCATCCGCGAGCAGCTGGAGCGCGAGGGCGTCGAGACCAAGGGTATCGTCACCGATCCCGAGCGGCTGACGGCGCTGGCCATTCTGGCTGTCGAAAGCGATCATTCCTTCCCGCTGTTGTTCTACCGCGACAATTGCGCCGATAGTGCGTTGTGCGAAGACGATATCTCCGAAGAGTTCATCCTCTCGGCCCGCGCCATCCTCGTCACCGGCACCCATTTCGCCAAGCCGCATACGGATGCCGCCCAACGCAAGGCGATCCGCATCGCCAAGCAAGACGGCGCCAAGGTCGTATTCGATATCGACTACCGCCCGAACCTCTGGGGCCTCGCCGGCCATGATGCCGGTGACAATCGCTATATAGCTTCCGAAAAGGTGTCCGCGCATCTCAAGACGGTGTTGGCCGATTGCGACCTGATCGTCGGCACCGAAGAGGAAGTGCTGATCGCATCCGGCGACAGCGACCTTTTGGCAGCGCTGAAAACCATCCGCGCCAATTCCAAGGCGACGATCGTGCTGAAGCGCGGCCCGATGGGCTGCATCGTCTATGACGGCCCGATTTCCGATGATCTCGAAGACGGCATCATCGGCAAGGGGTTCCCGATCGAAGTCTACAACGTGCTCGGTGCCGGCGACGCCTTCATGTCGGGCTTCCTGCGCGGCTGGCTGAAGGGCGAGCCGCATGCGACGTCCGCCACCTGGGCCAATGCCTGCGGCGCCTTTGCCGTGTCGCGCCTGCTCTGCGCGCCGGAAATCCCGACCTGGACCGAGCTGCAGTTTTTCCTGGAAAACGGCAGCACGGAAAAGGCGCTGCGCAAGGACGAAGCGATCAATCACGTCCATTGGGCAACCACCCGCCGCCGCGAAATCCCGCAGCTGATGGCGCTCGCCATCGATCACCGCAGCCAGCTGGAAGATCTGGCCGGTGGTGACGCCGAGATTCTGGCACGGATCCCGGCCTTCAAGGTTCTCGCCGTCAAGGCCGCCGAGCGCATCGCCAACGGCCGTCCCGGTTTCGGCATGCTGATCGACGACAAATACGGCCGCGACGCGCTTTATGCCGTCAACAAGAACTTCTGGATCGGCAAGCCGATCGAGCTTCCGGGCTCACGGCCGCTGCAGTTCGAGTTCAGCCAGGATCTCGGTAGCCGGCTCATCGAATGGCCCGTCGATCACTGCATCAAGGTCCTGAGCTTCTTCCACCCGGACGATCCGGCCGAGATGAAGGCGACCCAGATTGCCAAGCTCCGCTCGGCCTTTGAGGCTGCCCGCAAAGTCGGCCGCGAAATCCTGATCGAGATCATCGCGGGCAAACATGGCACGCTCGACGACAACACAATCCCGCGTGCGCTCAATGAGCTCTACGATGCCGGCTTGAAGCCGGACTGGTGGAAGCTCGAGCCGCAGGCAAGCCGCGCTGCCTGGGCCGCCATCGACGCCGTTATCGAAAAGCGGGATCCGCTCTGCCGTGGTGTTGTCCTGCTCGGGCTGGAAGCCTCATATGAAGCGCTAAAGGAAGGTTTCGCTGCTGCCCGCACGTCAAAAACCGTCAAGGGTTTTGCCGTTGGCCGGACGATCTTTGCCGAGGCAAGCAAGGCTTGGCTGGCTGGCGAGATTGATGACGAACAGGCGATCGCCGATATGGCGGGCAGGTTCGAGGCCCTGGTCAATCTCTGGCTTGGGCTGGCGGAAACGAAGGCGGCTTGATTGGATGGCGGTGAGTTTACCTCCCCCTTGAGGGGGGAGGTCGCAGCGTAGCTGCGGGTGGGGGTGATCCGTTGGGTGCCGTAGGAGTCACCCCACCCCGGACCTGCGGTCCGACCCTCCCCCTCAAGGGGAGGGTGTGAAGTAGAAAACCGAGGCAATGTCCTCGTTCGAGGAGGAAACAATGAGCCAGAAGACCGTTCGCCTGACCATGGCGCAAGCCGTCGCGCGGTTTCTCACCAAGCAGATGACCGTGATCGACGGCGAGAAGACGCCGATCTTCGGCGGCGTCTTCGCCATTTTCGGCCATGGCAATGTCGCCGGGGTCGGCGAGGCGCTGCATGGCATCAAGGATACGCTGCCGACCTATCGCGCTCAGAACGAGCAGGGTATGGCCAATGCAGCCATTGCGTTTGCCAAGGCGAGCTTCCGCCGCCGCTTCATGGCCTGCACCACCTCGATCGGCCCCGGCGCGCTCAACATGGTGACATCGGCAGCGCTCGCCCATGTCAACCGCTTGCCGGTGCTGCTCCTGCCCGGCGATGTCTTTGCCAATCGCCGCCCCGATCCGGTGCTGCAGCAGATCGAGGATTTCGGCGACGGCACGATGACCGTTAACGACTGCTTCCGCCCCGTTTCGCGCTATTTCGACCGCATCACCCGTCCCGAACAGATCATCCCGGCACTGCGCCGCGCCATGCAGGTGCTGACCGATCCCGCCGATTGCGGCCCCGTCACGCTGTCGCTCTGCCAGGATGTGCAGGCCGAAGCCTACGATTATCCGGAAAGCTTCTTCGACGAGAAGGTCTGGACCACCCGCCGCCTTCATCCGGATGCGGACGAATTGGCCCATGCCATTACGGTACTGAAGGCAGCCAAGAAGCCGGTGATCATTTCCGGCGGCGGCGTGCTTTACTCCGAAGCCAGCAAGACACTCGCCGCCTTCGCGGAAAGACACGGCATTCCGGTCGTCGAAACCCAGGCCGGAAAATCATCGCTGCCGCACAGCCATCCGCTCAACATGGGCTCGGTCGGCGTCACCGGGACATCGGCGTCCAACCAGATGGCCGAGGATGCCGATGTCGTTCTCGCCGTCGGCTCACGCCTGCAGGATTTCACCACCGGTTCCTGGTCGCTGTTCAAGAACGACAACCTGAAGATCATCGGCCTCAACACCCAGGCCTTCGATGCAGCCAAGCATGAAGCGCTGCCGCTGGTCTCCGACGCCCGCGTCGGTCTTGATGCGCTCAGCGCCGGGCTCGGCTCGCACAAGGTCGATGCGAGCTGGACGAAGAAGGCAACGGACGCCAAGGCCGAATGGCTGAAGGCCGCAGACAAGGCGACCGCGGGGACCAATGCGGCGCTGCCATCCGACGCCCAGGTCATTGGTGCCGTCCAGCGTGCCCGCAAAGAAAACACCACGCTCGTCTGCGCCGCCGGTGGCCTGCCCGGCGAATTGCACAAGCTCTGGCAGGCGGAAGCGCCCGGCAGCTATCACATGGAATACGGCTTCTCGACCATGGGTTACGAAGTGGCCGGCGGTCTCGGCGTCAAGCTGGCCAAGCCCGACAGCGACGTCATCGTCATGGTCGGCGATGGCAGCTACATGATGCTGAATGCCGAGATCGCCTCGTCGATCATGCTCGGCGCCAAGATTACCATCGTGCTACTCGACAATGCCGGCTACGGCTGCATCAACCGGCTGCAGATGGCGACCGGCGGGGCCAACTTCAACAACCTTTTGCGCGACACCCATCACGTCACGCTGCCGGCCATTGATTTTGCCGGGCATGCTGCTGCCATGGGCGCGCTCACCCGCAAGGTCGCCTCGATCAGCGAGCTGGAGATCGCGCTGAAGGAAACCGCCGGCGAAAACCGCACCACTGTTATCGTCATCGATACCGATCCGCTGATCACCACGGACGAGGGCGGCAACTGGTGGGATGTCGCAGTACCGGAAGTCTCGGCCCGGCCCGAGGTCAACGAGGCCCGCAAGGGCTACGAAAAGGCGCTCGCTTCCCAGCGTATCGGTTAAGGATAGACAATCACAAACTCCGTCATCCTCGGGTCAAGCCGAGATGACGGGAAATCCAAGATGATCAGGAAGGCCGATCGCCTTCCTTCAGGGAGAAATTCATGAAAGCCAAACTCGGCATGTCGCCCATCGCCTGGTGGAACGACGACCTTCCAGAACTCAGCGACGACGTGTCGCTCGAAGAATGCCTGCGCCAGTCGCGCAGCGCCGGCTTCACCGGCATGGAGCAGGGCCGCCGTTTTCCCAACAATCCGAACGAGATGCTGCCGATCCTGCGCGCTGCCGACGTGACGCTCTGCGGCGGCTGGTTCTCCGGCACGCTGGTCAACGAGGAACTCGCGGCCAACAAGGACCGCATCGCGCCGATGATCGAACTGTTCAAGGCCGTCAATGCGCCCTGCATCGTCTATGGCGAAGTCGGCCGCTCGATCCAGGGCGATCGGTCCAAGCCGCTCGCCACCAAGCCACGCCTTGGCGATGACGAGATGAAGGCCTATGCCCGCCGCGTGACCGAATTTGGCGAATGGTGCGCCGATCAGGGCATGCCGCTCTCTTACCACCACCACATGGCGGCCGTCGTGGAAACCGAGCCGGAACTCGATGCCTTCATGAAGAATTCGGGCGAAGGCATTCCGCTGCTTTTGGACGCCGGCCATCTGGCTTTTGCCGGCGGCGACGTGCTGCGCGCCATCGACAACCACCATGCCCGCATCAACCATGTGCATGTGAAGGATATCCGTCAGGCCGTCATCGACGGTCTGGATCGCAGCAAGCAATCCTTCCTTGACGCCGTGGCGCTTGGTGCCTTTACCGTACCGGGCGACGGCTCGCTCGATTTCGGCGCCATCGTCCAGCGTTTCGCCGACTATGGCTATGAAGGCTGGTTCGTGGTCGAGGCCGAGCAGGACCCCCGCAAGTCGCCGCCGCAAAAGATGGCGGAGATCGGCCATGCCGAACTGATGCGCGTCATGACCGCCGCGGGCTATACGGTGGAAACTGAAGGTTTTCCTAAAGGGTGATACGTTGAGTGCCGGCCCCATGCACCGGAAACGGGATTGGATCCGGCGTAGGCCACCTCCCCCTTGAGGGTGGAGGTCGCAGCGAAGCTGCGGGTTGGGGGTGACCCGTTGTTTGGCGCAGGAGATCACCCCACCCCGGCACTCCGTGCCGACCCTCCCCCTCAAGGGGAGGGTGGAAACTGAACAGGAGCCACACCATGCCGAACCTTCTCGTCAAACCGGCCGGTACCAGCGGCCTCGTCCACGACATCACGCCGCAAAGCGCTGCCTGGACGTATGTCGGCTTCGGCCTCAACCGGATGGCCGCAGGCGAAAAGACGGCTGGCGAAAGTGCCGACCGTGAAACCTGCCTCGTTCTGGTCTCAGGCAAAGCGAAGATCTCCGTTGATGGCGAGGATTTCGGCGAACTGGGCGAACGCATGACGCCGTTCGAAGGGCAACCTTACGCGGTCTATGTGCCGAAGGGCAGCCGCTGGGAAGCCAAGGCGACGACGGCGCTCGATCTTGCCATCTGCACCGCGCCGGGCGGCGAAGGCTACAAGGCCCATGTGATCGCGCCGGGCCGCCACCCGCAGATGACGCGCGGCAAGAATACCAACACCCGCTACGTCACCAACATCATGCCGGAAGACGACAATGCGGCCCATTCGCTGCTGGTGGTCGAAGTGATCACGCCCGGTGGCCATACCTCGTCCTATCCGCCGCACAAGCATGACGAAGACAACCTGCCGGCCGAAAGCTTCCTCGAGGAAACCTATTATCACCGCCTCAACCCATCCCAGGGTTTTGCCATGCAGCGCGTCTATACCGACGACCGCTCGCTGGACGAGACGATGGCGGTGGAGGATGGCGACGTGACGCTGGTGCCGGAGGGCTATCATCCGGTCGCGGCCATCCATGGTTATGACCTCTATTACCTCAATGTCATGGCCGGTCCGTCGCGCGTCTGGAAATTCAACAACGCCAAGGAACATGCCTGGCTGTTCACCGGCGTCTGATGCGCTAGGTTCCTTCTGAACAGGGAGAAACCGGTATGCATATCGATGGACATTGCCATTGCGGCGCCATCCAGTATGAGGCGGAGATCGATCCGGACAACGTTGCCATCTGCCACTGCACCGATTGCCAGCACCTGACCGGCTCGGTCTACCGCGTGACGGTTTCCGTGCCGAAGGCTGACTTTCGCATCACGGCGGGCGAGCCGAAAACCTATACCAAGATCGGCGACAATGGCCGGACGCGCTTCCAGATGTTCTGCGGCAATTGCGGCTCGCCGATCTATACGACGGGAACCGATGAGGACGCCGAGGAGATCGGCATTCGCTGGGGCAATATCAGCCAGCGCCGCGCGCTTGCGCCGAACCACCAGATCTGGTGTTCTTCGGCGGCGAACTGGTTTGGCGAGCGCGATGCGCTGCCGGGCCAAGAGCGTGACTAAGAAGCAGGGTTAGGAGCGGCGATGAAAACCAGCCAGTTCCGGATGCGGCAGTGCGCGATCGAAGGCGTCGAGGCCGTTGAGGCCGATACGGCGCACAGTTTTGGCCGCCATACGCATGACCAGTTCGGTGTCGGCGTGATCCTGCGTGGCGCCCAGAAATCTGCCAGTGGCCGTGGCCCTGTCGAGGCCGGTCCCGGCGATATGATCACCGTCAATCCCGGCGAAGTGCACGATGGCCATCCGATCGGGGGCGAGGGGCGTTCCTGGCGGATGCTTTATTTTGATCCGAGCGTGATTGCCCAGGCGGTTCTGGATATCGGCGAAGGCCGGCGAGAGGATTTTGTGTTTTCACGGCCGGTTATGAGTGATGGGAGCGCCGCCCGGCGTCTCCTGCCGATCTATGCGGCGATGACACAGATGCGCGAAACACTGGCGCCGGAAACCGGCTGTCTGCAGCTGGTGGCATCGCTGATGGATCGCAAGCCTGCCTCCCGCTTCATACCGCCATCGATTGGCCGGGCAAAAGCCTTGCTGGATGATGATCCGGCCGCCGCCACGACCCTGGCAGATCTTGCCGCCGCCAGCGGGCTGAGCCGTTTTCAGGTGGTGCGGGCCTTTTCAGAAGTGACCGGTTTGACGCCGCACGCCTATCTGGTCCAGCGCCGCGTCAGAGCCGTTCGCCGGATGATCGCCAAGGGCACGCCGCTCGCCGACGCGGCCTTTGCCGGTGGGTTCGCGGACCAAAGCCATATGACCCGGGCTTTCGTCCGCGCCTACGGCGTGACGCCCGGAGCCTACGCGCTGGCTCATAGCTGACATCCTGCAATTTCGTTCAAGACCGGAGGGCCGCCGATCCGTTTACTGCGGCTTTCCTTGCTGAACGGAGCGCGCGCTGTGACCCTCGAATATCTGCTGACATCCATCGTCGTCATCCTCTTGCCCGGCACCGGCGTACTGTACACGCTGGCAACGGGCCTCAATTCCGGTGCGCGCGCCAGCATCCTCGCGGCCTTTGGCTGCACGCTCGGCATCCTGCCGCATATCATCGCCAGTATTGCCGGGCTGGCCGCCCTGCTGCACACCAGCGCCATGGCGTTTGAAGTGATTAAATATCTTGTCGTCGCCTATCTGCTGTACATGGCCTGGAGCGTCCTTCGCGATGCCGACAGTCTGCAGGTGACGGAAGAAGCCCGCCCCATGCGGCCAGGCAGGATCATCGGAACGGCCATCCTGCTCAACAGCCTCAATCCGAAACTGTCGCTGTTCTTTCTGGCTTTCCTGCCGCAGTTCGTGCCGGATGGCACGCCGTCGCCCACTCTGTTCATGCTGTGGCTTGCCGCCGTGTTCATGGTGCTGACCTTCATCGTCTTCGTGTTTTACGGCGTCTTTGCCGCAGCGGCGCGGCGCTATGTCATCTCCCGGCCGGGCGTTACCCTCTGGCTGCGGCGCGGTTTTGCCGGCGCCTTCGGGCTAATGGGGTTGCGGCTGGCGCTGTCGGCGCGGTGAGGCCTGCAAGAATGCACATCGGCACCGGTCGAGAGACGATATCCGTTTGATCTTGAGGGGGAATCCCCTTATTCGAACGGGGTCGCCGCACCGTCACAAGACATGCGGCTCGCCAGACCTTCAAAGGAGCCAGCCCCCGTGTCTTCAGCGTCCTCGCCGGTATTCGGCAAGAAATACTCCGCCTTCCTGTTCGACATGGATGGAACGCTCCTGAGCTCCATCGAAGCTGCCGAACGGGTCTGGGGAAAATGGGCTGAAAGCCACGGCCTCGATGTCGCGACCTTCCTGCCGACCATGCATGGCAAGCGCGGCGTCGATACGATCCGCCAGCTCGGTCTGCCGGGCGTCGATCCGGTTGCCGAGGCGGCGCTGATCACGCAGCTGGAAATGGACGATACCGACGGCGTCAAGCCGCTGCCGGGCGCGATCGAATTCCTCAAAAGCCTGCCGCCGGAGCGTTGGGCAATCGTCACCTCGTCGCCGCGTGAACTGGCCAAGGTGCGTATCGCCGCCGCCGGCCTGCCGGAGCCGAAGTTTATCGTCATCGCCGAGGATGTCTCGCGCGGCAAGCCGAGCCCGGAATGCTACCTGCTCGGTGCCAAGCGCGTCGGCTTCGATGCCAAGGATTGCCTCGTATTCGAAGACGTTGCCGCTGGCGTGATCGCAGGCGAAGCGGCCGGTTCCGACGTGATGGTCATTACCGCCACGCACACGCATCCGTTCGAAACATCGCACCCGACTATCCCAGGCTATATCGGCATCGAAGTCTCGGTCGATGAAAACGGCGATCTCACCCTGACGGATCGCCGCTGATCAAAACCTCGTCAACGTTCTCCATGAGCGAGAATGTTGACGATCGTGCCGAAGGGGTCGCGGACGTAAAAGCGCCGGACACCCCAAGGCTCGTCGGTGATATCGTAGACGATCTCCAGGCCCATCCGTTTGGCCTGTGCATGGATTTCGTCGACATTGTCGACCTCGATTGAAAGCTGCGGAACCGGCGTGCCGGAGCCGCCCTCACTGGCGATGGAAACCTGCGCCGGCGCCTGTTTTCCTGATGCGAACGTGACGATCCAGCCATGGTCCATGACGAGATCGAGGCCGAGCAGTTCGCCATAGAAAGCCCGACCGGCCTGCGGATCGGTGGCCTCGATATTGGCGACGATGCGAAGGACGGTCATCGGTTAGCCCCCTGCCGCGCGCGCCTTCGCCATGGACTCGTCCAGTTGCGAGATCAGCGACAGCAGGATGTCGTTGGCCGGTGTCGGCACGTCGGCCATGCGCCCCAGCAGCGTGACCGCGCGGGTGAGCGGCGTGATTTCCATCGGCCGGCCCTGCTCGAGATCCTGCAGCATCGAGGTCTTGGCATTGCCGAGACCCCGGCCATGTTCCATCTTCTCGTCCACGGTCTCTCGGACATGGCAGCCGAGCCGCTCGGCCACGGCGTGCACCTCGGTCATGACCTGCTTCACCAGGTCAACCGCCGGCCCATCCATGATCTCCGAAATACGCCCCCTTGTCAGCGCGCTGATCGGATTGAAGGCAGCGTTGCCGAGAAACTTCAACCAGATCTCATCGCGAATGCGATCGGTCGTCTTGATCGTCCAGCCGCTGGCTTGCAACAGATCCGCGATCGCCATCAGTTCCGGTGACATCGTGCCGGAGGGCGCGCCGAGATGAAGCAGGCCACCGCTGGTCAGCCGGATATGGCCGGGCTCCAGCATCTGCGCGCCCTGATAGATGACCCCGCCAATAACGCGCTCAGGGCCGATCCTCTGCCAAACGAGACCGCCTGGATCAAGCGCCTCGACCTGCCGCCCTTCAAGGCCGCTCGCTGTATCGCCATGGAAATACCACCACGGGATACCGTTCTGGATCATCACCACGCGCCCCTCGGGCTTCAGTAGCCCGGCGATATCGGCGCTGGCCGAGGTCAATTGATGCCCCTTGAGCGTGACGATGACGAGATCTTGAGGGCCAAGGTCGCCGGCATTGTCGGTGGCGGAAAATTTCATCACCAGCGGTTCGGTCTTGCCCGGCTCGTAGAGATGCACGCCGCTGTCCCGGATTGCCTGCAGATGCGCCCCACGGGCGATCGCCGTGATCGTCGCGCCCCGGAGCATCTGAGAGGAGGCCAGCCGCGCCGCCAGCGCGCCGCCGATGGCACCTGCGCCGAAAATGCAGATATTGCGGAACTGGCCCGGATTGTTCGTTTCGGTCGTGCCCATATCATTCCCTCCAGGCGTCATCCTTCGATGATATCGTTAGTAGCAATGACCAAAGCGTGCGGCCAGCGCCGAAATCTGCCTGTCGCCGAAAAGTGATTGCAGCCGTGCATTCAGGAGAGGGTGAACGCGCAAGAAGAGGTCGCTCCCGGGCGTCGGCAGGGTGGAAGGGGCCGTTAAGCTTAGGCTGTGAGCGCACGGCAAATTCCCTCTTCTCCCCAGCGGGGAGAAGTGCCGAACGCAGTGAGGCGATGAGGGGGCTTCGGCGAAGCCGGAGCCAGTCAAAGGTGGCCTTCGGCCCCCCTCATCCGGCCCTTCGGGCCACCTTCTCCCCGCTGGGGAGAAGAGGGAGGCCGCCTAAGCTCCTTGAAGCATGGGACCGATCACGCCGCCTTGGCGACGTGATATTCCTTGATGGCGATCATCTTGATGGCCGGATAGCGCTCCGCCTCGTATCTCAGCGAGAACGCGTCCTGCGCCAGAAACACCGGATCGCCGTCGAGATCGCGGGCGATGTCGCCGCGCCGGGCGGTGATAAACTTGTCGAGATCCGCTGGGAGGTCGGCCGAAATCCAGCGGCAGACGGAGAAGCGGGCGATATCGAAAGACACCGGCAGGCCGTATTCCGATTGCAGCCGTTCTTTCAAAACGTCCAACTGCAGCGCGCCAACAACGCCGACAATGGCAGGCGAGCCGTCTTCTGGCGAAAACAACTGCACGACGCCTTCCTCGGCCATCTGCTGCAGCGCTTCCTTCAGCTTTTTCGCCTTCATTGCATCTTCCAGGCGCACGCGGCGCAGGATTTCCGGCGAGAAGTTCGGTACGCCCTGGAACACCAGCTGTTCGCCTTCGGTCAGCGTGTCGCCGATCCTGAGCGTGCCGTGGTTGGGGATGCCAACCACGTCGCCGGCATAGGCCGTGTCAGCCAGCTGCCGTTGCGAGGCAAAGAAGAACTGCGGCGCCGTGAGGCCCAGCTGCTTGCCGGTGCGCGCCAGCCGCGCCTTCATGCCGCGCTCCAGCTTGCCGGAGCAGACGCGGGCAAAGGCGATGCGGTCGCGATGGTTCGGATCCATGTTGGCTTGGATCTTGAAGACGAAGGCCGTCATTTTGTCGTCGGTCGCATGCACGGTGCGAATATCGGCCACCTGGTCGCGCGGCGGCGGCGCGATTTCGCCGAGTGCGTTGATCAGGTCGCGAACACCGAAGTTCCGGAGTGCCGAGCCGAAGAAGACCGGCGTCAGGTGACCTTCGAGGAAAGCCTTCTTGTCGAAGGGCTTGCAGGCCTCGATGGCGAGCGACGTCTCGTCGATGAAAGCCTCGCGCTCGTTTTCCGGCAGGCGGTGGGCGACCATTTCCGGGCCGTTGACCTTGGTGGGAATTTCCTGCGTATCGGCGCCGCGAACGGTATTGTCGGCCAGATGATAGGAGCCGCAGAATGTTTTCGAACGGCCGATCGGCCAGGTCACCGGCGCGCAGTCGAGCGCCAGCTTCTCTTCGATTTCATCGAGGACTTCGAACGGGTCGCGGCTTTCCCGGTCCATCTTATTGATGAAGGTGATGATCGGGATATCGCGCATGCGGCAGACTTCGAACAGTTTTAGCGTCCGCGGCTCGATGCCCTTGGCGGCATCGATGACCATGACGGCCGCATCGACGGCGGTCAGCGTGCGGTAGGTGTCGTCGGCGAAGTCTTCGTGGCCGGGCGTATCGAGGATGTTGAAGACATTGCCGTGATATTCGAAGGTCATCACCGAGGTGACGACCGAGATGCCGCGTTCGCGCTCGATCTTCATCCAGTCGGATCGCGTCTGGATGCGGTCCTTCTTGGCCTTCACTTCTCCGGCAAGCTGGATGGCGCCGCCGAACAGCAGCAGCTTTTCGGTAAGCGTCGTTTTACCCGCATCCGGGTGCGCAATAATAGCAAAGGTGCGACGGCGGGAAACCGCCTCGGCGATACTTTCGGCCATGATATGAATCCTGTGAGTTGCCGCGTATGTAGCGATTCCGTGGATAACTTGCAATTCGCATTGGCCGTACCCGAGCCGGAATTGCTAGGGAGAAGAATGTCTATTCAATCCTCGACCCGCCCGACCCTCAACCTTGTTCGCCTGGAAAACGGCGAGGGCATCGATCTTCCCGCCTACGAGACTGCGGGCGCGGCCGGCATGGACCTTCGCGCCGCCGTCGAGGCGGACCGGCCGTTGTTCCTCGGTCCCGGCAAGCGGGCACTGGTGCCGACCGGCTTCATCTTCGAAATCCCAGCAGGATATGAAGCGCAGATCCGCCCGCGCTCGGGTCTTGCCTTCAAGCACGGCATCACTTGCCTGAATACACCCGGCACGATCGACAGCGATTACCGCGGTGAGGTCAAGGTCCTGCTGATCAATCTCGGCGACGAGGATTTCCTCGTCGAGCGCGGTATGCGCATTGCCCAGATGGTGATTGCTCCGGTGACGCAGGTGGGCGTGCTGGAAACAACGGATGCCAGCGAAACCGCGCGCGGCGCCGGCGGCTTCGGCTCCACCGGCGTTTGATGACCGCCGCAGCGAACAGCCACGGCCTGACATTCCGGCAGGATTATTTCGGCGATCCGGCAGCCTGGGCCGCACTTGTGGCGTTGCTTGAGGATACGTTCGGCATCGATGTCAGCATTCAGGATCGCTTCGGCGGGCCGGATCCGACCAGCATGCCGTTTGGCTATTTCGATGAAGGCGGCGTTTGCGCCGCCAATTTCAGCGCCTTTTCCATGCCGATGATGATCGATGGCCGCGTGGTGAAGGCTGCCGGTTTCCAGTCCGGCGCGGTGCGGCCGCAATGGCGGGGCAAAGGGCTGTATCGTGACTTGATGAACCGTGCGTTCGGCTGGTCTGACGAACAGGGGTTTGAGTTCGGTATTCTCCTGGCCGACAAGCCGGCGATATATGAGCCGTATGGCTTTACGGTCGTGCCGCAACGGAAGTTCGTTGGCGCGCCGCCTTTGGAGATGAGGCTTGCGGGTACGGCGCACGGGCTCTCGCTCGACACCGCCGCTGATATCGCCCTGATCCGTTGTGTGTTGCGCGAAAGAACAGCCGTTTCTTCTGTTTTTGCGGTTGCGGCGCAGGCAGAAATGTTTCTGCTCAACGGTTTCTTCGATCCCGATGTCGGGCTCACTTATCTCGACCAGTTCCAGGCCGTAGTCGCTTGGAAAGAGGATGAAACGTCCTTCCAGCTTCTCGATATTGCCGGCAAAACGATCCCGCCGCTCTCCGCCATTCTCGGAGCGCTTGATCGGCGCCCCGGCCGTGTCGAGGTTTTTTTCCCGCCAGACCGGCTGGATTGGCAGGGTACGCCGGAGACCTTCGAAACCGATATCAGCCTGATGGTTCGCGGCAGCGCTGCCGGCCCGGCCGGCCCCGTCATGCTGTCGCCCATGGCCGAGTTCTGACGCCTATTTACTGACGCCGAGCGGCGGCAGCCGGCGCTTGACCGGTGATGATTTGACGATCGACGTGTTGGTCTGGGAGCGCTCGGCGATCCTGTCGAGGATCGTATCGAGCTGCTCCATATCACGCACCAGCAGCTTGGCGATGAAACAGTCGTCGCCCGTCACCTTGTCGCATTCGACGAATTCCGGCGTCTCCTGAATCATCTTCTCAACGATATGCAGCATGCCCGGCATGGGGCGAACCCGCACGATCGCCTGCAGCGCATAACCGAGCGCCGCCGGATTGATGGAAATGGTAAAGCCGGTAATCACACCGCGATCCTCCAGCCGCCGCAGCCGGTCTGCGGTGCTGGGTGATGACAAGCCCGCCTCCTGTGCCAGCTCTTTCAGCGAGATACGGGCATTGAGGGAGAGGATATCGAGCAGGCGCCGGTCGAGATCGTCAAGCATGGGAGCTCCGGAAGGTTAAGCTGATAATCAGCCTTCTATCATGAGGTTTTTTATCGCAATCGCCTTCCGATATCTATATATTCCGCCGCCGTCGCATCATAATCTTCTGCTTCGTTTAACGGAGTGGATGTGATGGAAAAGGATATCAGAACCGGCAGTCTCGAAATGACGGCGGCCATGCTGATTTCGGGCACGATCGGCTGGTTCGTGCTGATGTCCGGCCAGCCGGTGATCGATGTGGTGTTCTGGCGCTGCCTGTTCGGGACGCTGACGCTTTTGGCGATCTGCGTGGCACTTGGCCATTTCCACTCCGGCATCCTGACATGGCGGCTGCTCGGGCTCGCGGTGCTTGGCGGCGTCGCCATCGTCGTCAACTGGCTGCTTTTGTTCGGCGCCTATTCGCGTTCGTCGATCTCGATCGCCACCATGGTCTACAACACCCAGCCCTTCATGCTTCTGGCGATCGGTGGTCTGGTTTTCCGGGAAAAGATCACCGCCACGAAGCTCGGTTGGCTCGCCGTCGCTTTTGCCGGCATGATCGACATCGTCGAAGCAAAACCGGCTGGGGGTTATGCGGGCAGCGATTACCTGACGGGGATTGCCATGGCGCTGGCGGCCGCGTTCTTTTACGCGCTGGCGGCCCTCGTCGCCAAGCGGTTGAAGGGAACCCCGCCGCATCTGATTGCCCTTATCCAGGTGGTGACCGGCCTTTTGATGCTTGCCCCCTTCGCCGGCGCCTCCGGCCTGCCGGCGCAGTCCGATCAATGGGCGCTGCTGGTGACGATGGGGGCTGTTCATACCGGGCTGATGTATGTGCTGCTCTATGGTGCGATCCAGAAGCTGCCGACGCATCTGACCGGCGCGCTGTCCTTCATCTATCCGATTGCAGCGCTCACCGTTGATCGCCTCGCCTTCGGGCATCAACTGCAGGCGACGCAGCTTCTCGGCTCTGCGGCGATCCTGATTGCGGCGGCCGGCATGACATTCGGCTGGACATGGCCCCGCCGGATGCGGCATCAGGCAGGCTGAGTTCACCCATGGAGGCCCAAATGATCACCTGCTATCTGCGCTACACGATCGATCCCTACAAGCTTGCCGAATTCGAGGAATACGCCAAGCTCTGGATACCGCTGGTCAACCGTCTGGGCGGCACGCATCACGGCTATTTCATGCCGCATGAAGGGACGAACAATATCGCGCTCGCCCTCTTCAGTTTTCCAAGCCTTTCGGCCTATGAAGACTACCGCGTGAAAATGGCCAAAGATGCCGAATGCCTCTCAGCCTTTGCATTGGCCGAAAAGACCCGCTGCATCGTCAGCTACGAGCGCAGCTTCATGCGGCCGGTCTTTTAAGCAAACTCAGAACGTGATTTCACCCGACCGGCGCAACTCGATCGCGTGCCCACCGGCATTGAAGCCGCCGAGCACGCGATTGTGGTGGTCGATGATCTGCGAAAAGGTCAGTTCGCCCATGTCGCCGGTGGTGTGACCGTCGGACAGAAGGGTAACATCGTAGCCCAGCGTGACGGCGCGGCGCGCCGTGGTATCGACGCAGAATTGCGTCTGACAGCCGCCGATGACCAGATGGGTGATCGACAGTTTCTCCAGCTCTTCCTCGAGGCTTGTGTGGAAAAAAGGTATCGCAGCTCATCTTGTGAATGACGGTCTCGCCGAGAACCGGCGCGATTTCGTGGCGCAGTCCCCAGCCATTGGAGGAACGTGCCAGCGGATCCCCGGGGCCGCCGTCATGCTGCACGAGAATAACCGGAATATGCGCGGCCCGGGCGCGGGCCTGGATCGACTGAAGGCGGCCGATGGTTTCGGTGAGCGCGGCATCGATGGCCGGCTGGCGCTCGGGCGTTCCCTCGCCGTCGAGAACCGCGTTCTGAACGTCGATGATGAGAAGTGCTGTTGTCATGGGTATGCTCTGTTCGTGTTATCGAAAAAGGATGGGGCTCAGCGCTGGCTGTCCATCGCCATCCGCAAGGCAAGCGCACCGAGAACGCCACCCATCAGCCAGCGTTGCATGGAAAGCCAGACTGGACGGCCCGCGAGGAAGGTGGCGATGGAGCCTGCCGTCAGCACGAAAAGGCTGTTGACGGTAACGCTGGTGACAATCTGGATGGTTCCGAAGGCGACGGACTGCAAAAAGATATCACCGAGCGCCGGATCGATGAATTGCGGCAGCAGCGACAGATAGAGTACGGCGACCTTGGGATTGAGCAGACTGGTGGCAAAGCCCATCAGAAACAGACGCTTGGGTGAATCCTTCGGCAGATCGCGAACTTCGAAAGCCGATCGCCCACCGGGACGCACCGCCTGCCAGGCAAGATAGAGCAGGTAGAGCGCGCCGCCGATCCGCAGCGCATCATAGGCATAAGGCACGGCAAACAGCAGCGCGGTGATACCGAAAGCGGCCGACAGCATATAGACGAGAAAGCCGAGCGCGACGCCGATCAGCGAGATCAGTCCCGCCATCGGCCCCTGACAGAGCGAGCGGGAAATCAGGTAGATCATGTTCGGGCCGGGCGTCAGCACCATGCCGAGTGCCACCAGGGCAAAGGCTGCAAGACTTGTTGCTTCAGGCATGGGCGGCATCTCCATTGAAGAGCGCGTAAGGCGGTTATCCCAGTACGGGCTCCGGCATTGCATTAGCGGCAACGGATGTTTCAATCAATGCCGGGCAAATTGCCAGCCTTAAGAAAACCGGCTAGATATTCCCTTCGCAGATCTCCGGAGCCCATGATGAGCCTTGCCACGCTTTTTGCCTATTGCACCGCGCTTTTCATCGCCGCCGCGATCCCCGGTCCCGGCATGACCGCGATCGTGGCGCGGGCGCTGGGCTCGGGCTTTCGCGAGACCTTCTTCATGGGACTTGGCCTTGCGCTCGGCGATCTCGTCTATCTGACAGCGGTCATCCTCGGGCTCGCGCTTGTTGCACAGACCTTCACCACGACTTTCATGGTGATCAAGATCCTTGGCGCCCTCTATCTCGTTTACATCGCCTACAAGCTCTGGACTGCCGGGCTTTTGCCGCAGGATATCCAGGCCAAGAAAAGCACCAGCATGGGCTTGTCCTTCCTGTCCGGCCTGCTGGTGACGTTTGGCAACCCGAAAACCATGCTGTTCTATGTGGCGCTGGTCCCGACATTGATCGACGTGCACACGATCGGCCTCAATGAATATGCCGTGCTTGTGGTCGCAACATTCCTGGTGCTGATGGCGGTGCTGATCCCCTATATCCTTTTGGCGTCGCGGGCACGGCTGCTTCTCAAGCAGCCCAGGGCGTTGAAGTCGTTGAACCGCATTGCCGCCGGTATCATCGGAACCACCGCCGCCTATATCGCCACACGCGCCGCCTGAAAAAATCGTTCTGAAACAGGCGGTTCCGCAATCGTTTTTTCCAAGCGAAACAAAGTGCTGGCGAATGACACTCTGGCACACGGACGGCTTTGCCCCTATTCTCCCTGCAACTGATGAGAAAAGGGAGAGCACCATGTCAGAACAGCGCAAGCCCGGCCGCGGCCGCGTCTATTCCTCGATCACCGAGACCATCGGCGATACGCCGATCGTGCGCCTCGACAAGCTGGCCAAGGAAAATGGCGTCAAGGCCAACCTTCTGGCCAAGCTCGAATTCTTCAACCCGATTGCCTCCGTCAAGGACCGCATCGGCGTGGCAATGATCGAGGCGCTGGAAGCCCAGGGCAAGATCACCCCCGGCAAGACGACGCTGATCGAGCCGACCTCCGGCAATACCGGCATCGCGCTGGCCTTTGCCGCCGCCTCCAAGGGCTACAAGCTCATCCTCACCATGCCCGAAACCATGTCGGTCGAGCGCCGCAAGATGCTGGCGCTGCTCGGCGCCGAACTGGTGCTGACCGAGGGGCCGAAGGGCATGAAGGGCGCCATCGCCAAGGCCGAAGAGCTTGCCGCGTCGCTGCCGGACGCGATCATTCCCCAGCAGTTCGAAAACCCGGCCAACCCGGAAATCCACCGCAAGACCACGGCCGAGGAAATCTGGAACGACACCGACGGCGGCGTCGATATCCTCGTTTCCGGCATCGGCACCGGCGGCACGATCACCGGCGTCGGCCAGGTGCTGAAGGGCAAAAAGCCGTCGATCAAGGTCATCGCCGTCGAGCCGGCGGAATCCCCGGTCCTGTCCGGCGGCGCTCCCGGGCCGCACAAGATCCAGGGCATCGGCGCCGGTTTCGCGCCCGCCATCCTCGATACCAAGATCTACGACGAGATCGTCACCGTTTCGAGCCCGGACGCGATCGAGACCGCCCGCCACGTGGCGCGTCTTGAGGGCGTCCCAGTCGGCATCTCGTCGGGTGCCGCCCTGAAGGCTGCGATCACGATCGGCCAGCGCCCGGAAAACGAAGGCAAGACCATCGTGGTGATCATCCCGTCCTTTGCCGAGCGCTATCTGTCGACGGCGCTGTTCGAAGGGCTGGGCGGCTAAGGCTCGCATATATCGGTGGCGGACTGGGCTCAGGCTTGGTCCGCCTGATAATGCCAGTCGGCGCTGAAGCATTCGAAAGTTTCGTCTCTAAAATAAAAGAGAAAATGCCTTTGGCCTAAACTTGGCGCATTGCTGCATACCCAGTCGGGCGGGTCGTCGCGGTGGTCGTCATCCCCTGTCAGTTCGTAGAATTCACCCCCTCCAGGCGCGACCCCGCTGTAACGGCATTGCCCTCGATACCAGCCTTCGTCGTTCGTGGGACCAAGCCGCCATCGACTGCAATTGGCGAATGTAACAGTGCCTTTTTGGTCCCGCCTTGCCACGTGAATCCACGGATTGAGATAAAACCGCAATCGTATCGAACTTGAGTCCGGAATGACGTCTGGGGAAGGAACGTTGGGATCCGCATTCCAGTCGATGTTCAGTTTCATAAACGCCGGCTTGTTGAGCATCTTCAAGTCCGCCACCACTCTAAGCCGCCGCACTCAAACGCTCGCCGGCGATCCGGTAGGAGATCGCTTCGGCGAGATGAATGCGGCCGACCGTCATCTTTTCATCGAGGTCGGCAAGGGTGCGGGCCACTTTCAGGACCCGGTGATAGCCTCGCGCCGAAAACTTCATCTTTTCTGCCGCATCGCGCAGCAATTGCAGTCCTCCGGCATCGGGTTCGGCCATCTTTTCGATCATTGCTGTCGAGCAGCGGGCATTGGAGAGGATGTGCGGCATGCCCAGGGCGATGAAGCGGTCCATCTGGATGTCGCGGGCGCGCGCCACCCGCCGGGCAACGACGCTGCTGGGTTCGGCCGGGGCCGGGCGGATCAGATCGGCGGCCGTGACCGAGGGGACGTCGATGCGGATATCGATCCGGTCCATCAGCGGGCCGGATATGCGGCCCTGATAATCGGAAACGCAGCGCGGCCCCCGGGCGCAGCTATGGCCGGGCTCTCCCGCCATGCCGCACCGGCAGGGGTTCATCGCGGCCACCAGCTGGATCGCCGCCGGATAGGTGACGCGGTGGTTGGCGCGGGCGATGATGCATTCGGCGGTTTCCAGCGGCTGGCGCAGCGCATCGAGAACCTGCGGCGTGAATTCCGGAAATTCGTCGAGGAACAGCACGCCGTTATGGGCCAGCGACGCCTCGCCCGGCTTGGCGCGTATGCCCCCGCCGATCATCGCCGCCATGGTGGCCGAATGGTGCGGCGTGCGGAACGGCCTGCGGTCTGAGAGCTTGCCGCCCGCCAGCTGCCCGGCAATCGAATGGATCATCGACACTTCGAGCAGTTCAGTCGGCGACAGCGGCGGCAGGATCGAGGGCAGGCGGGCGGCCAGCATCGACTTGCCGGAGCCGGGCGGTCCGACCATCAGGAGAGTGTGCTACATTAACCTGATCGAATCAGAGGACTGATCAGCCATGCGAGTAGCGTATTCATACCTTCGATTTTCCACCCCCGAACAGATTGTTGGGGATTCGATACGTCGTCAGACCACGAAGACGAGAGATTGGTGTGAAAGAAAAGGGGTGCACCTCAACACGACCTTGAGCTTTGAAGACTTGGGCCGATCTGCCTTCACAGGCAGTCATTTCAACGAGGGCGCTCTAGGTGTATTTTTCAGTCTGGTGAAGGATGGCACAATCAAGCCTGGTTCTTATTTGGTGATCGAATCGCTGGATCGATTTTCACGTGAGAACGCGATGACGGCAGCCGGACGTCTCTTTGACCTTGTCAAGGCTGGGATAACGGTTGTTACCGTTGACGACGACAGAGAGTATTCCCCTGAGAGCCTCGGTGGAAGCGATGTTACAGCGATGCTCATCCTCGTTATTAAACTAACGCAGGCACATGTCGAGTCAGTGCGCAAACAAGACCTCATCCGCCCAATTTGGAACGAGAAGAAGAATCTAGCGCGGTCGAAAGGTCTCCCTCTAACGTCGCGTTGCCCCGAGTGGCTAGAGGTTCGAGACGATAAATTCCACTTGCGTCCGGATCGGGTCGAAGTAGTCCGTCGCATAATACGAGAGACCATTAGCGGATTCGGTCGTAGAGAAATTGTTAGTCGATTGAACGGTGATGGAATTCTACCGTTCAAGGCGGGCCAAAACTGGAAGACCCCTCGACCGTTTACGGGATGGCAGTCGTCGAGCGTTGCAAAAATCGTATCAAACCGCGCGGTGCTTGGCGAATATCAGCCTCACAAAGGTAGAGCAGGCAATCGAGAGCCGGATGGCGATCCTATTAAGGACTTCTACCCTCGAATAATCGACGATGTAACGTACTGGCGGGCGCAAAATGCACTATTAGGCCGACGTCACCAAACAGGTGGCCGTCGCGGAAAAGCCGGCGCGCACATTCTACGCGGCCTAGCTAGGTGCGGCAAATGCGGCGGTGCCATGCATGTCGTGAACAAAGGTCCACTACCGAAAGGAGGAGTATATCTTCGATGCGATACCAATAAGCGCAATTTGGGCTGTGGTAACTCCCAAGCTTGGCGAGTTGATAGGCTAGAAGACGCGGTCATCCGTAGCGTGAGTGCCCTCGACATTTCCACATTTTCTGCTGTCGACGACGCTACGAGCGAGGCCGAGGCGCAGGTGGAAGCTCTGTCCGCGGAGGTCAGCCACCTGGAGGTCTCTCGGACACAGCTTTTGAAAGTTCTTGAGACAGGCGACGACGCCGTTATTACTCGATTTCAAACGGTTGCCGACAGCTTGAAGGCTAAGCGCCATAAATTGGATGTAGCCAAGACTGATGTAGCAAGGCTTTCAAATGATCCCGGGATCGTCGTGAGAC
Source organism: Pararhizobium sp. DWP3-4 (assembly GCF_049898205.1). Taxonomy (NCBI): domain Bacteria; kingdom Pseudomonadati; phylum Pseudomonadota; class Alphaproteobacteria; order Hyphomicrobiales; family Rhizobiaceae; genus Pararhizobium; species Pararhizobium sp. DWP3-4. The sequence goes on from NZ_JAFCXF010000006.1 coordinate 315,465, forward strand.
TGACCGAAGCCGCTACGCTATCTCGCCAGCTTCAGACCGCTGAAGACAAAGACCGCCATGACCTCCGCGTCAAACTATCCGCGATCCTACGAACCGTAATCGACCGCATTGCATGTGTACCGACCTATGGAGCGGTGATGATCATACCTCAGCGGAAGCTTTGGCATGCGAACCTCACGGGGTTTGCAGTTCGGATGGAGCCAAACGCTATCTATGTCCTTCTGGATAGCGACGTTGATAGCGAAGTAGCCAATCACTTCATTGCAGATTTTGGCAACGACTTCATCCCAACTGGAAGAGCACAGTGAATGGGATATCAGAATATCGTTGACGCTAACCTCAAATGGGCTGAGCCTTCATTAGGGGCGAGGAGAACGCTCCGCTGAGAAAAAGGAAACGTTGAATGCAAAATGGTAGTGACCTGATCCGGCAGGGCTTGGACAATCCCCCTGATCCCATTGATGAGCAGTCCCCTGATGACGTTGTTACACCGGTTGGCAAGGACGCTGTCGATTCAATGGTGAAGGCTATGGCGCTGTTCGAGCGCCACAAGAAGGCGGCGATCGTAGCGATTGAACGCGAGGAATACGACCATGCGGCGGAGCTCGTTGCCGAATTGCGAGCGATGTCTAGCGAGTTTCGGAAGGCGATTGGCCTCAGGATTCTTTGAAATATTGGGAGTGTTATTGATGCAGCGTCGCCCTATCGGCGTTTGCATTATGCCACGTTGTCTCCAACCATGGAAAAGCCGCGGGTCGTAGGGCGGGAACCCTACCGCGGCTTTTGCTGGAGACTGTTCAATGATAGTGAACGATAGCTATGATGTTGTAAAGGCCGGCAGTGCTGTAGGCGAAAGTACGAGTTCGACCCTAGTGGGGTTCGAAACACGCTATGGAGAAGCCCAGCGCAAGGCCGCTGAGGCGAGATTAAAGCGGAAAACGAGTGGCGGGCGTTGCGAGGTCTCCCAAACTGTTTCTGATGCCGCACGTTTTCGCCAAGAGGCCATAGAGTTGCGCCTCGCCGTTCGCGACCGCCTTGAAAATGGCTATACGCTGCCGTTCGGTCAGAATATCGCTGGACGATGGCGGCAGCCCTTTGTGGAGGAAGGCTTGCGCTCCGAAGATAACCCCATCCTCAAGCTGTTTGTGACCCTCGTCCCCAAGGGCGGCAGGGCGCGGGCATCAAATGACAAGGCTATACTCGACGTTCAGTCGCGTTCCAAGCTTCTCACGCTCGACTACCCCTATATCGAGCTGAACAAGGAATTCCTCGGCGCGATCCGTATCGACTGCGACGGCGTGTTTGCGTCTCCTGATCACCTACTCCTTGCCCTTGAGGAACTGGTACGGGAGGGCAAGATTCCGTGCCTGCCGCATATCATCGTTGGCGACCTGCGTGACGATGGCATCTATCATCGCCCCCATTTCATTTTCCTGTTGCCGCCTGGAACCGCCGTTTGGAAATCCGACGACAAGCGCTGTCGTCGTGACATCGTGCGATTGTTCCTCGGTGTCTCCAACGGGTTGACGAAGGTCTTGCTCCCATTCGGGGCCGATCCTGCCGCGCCAGCGACGACAATGCGCATGAAGAACCCGCTATCACCTATCTGGCATACCGTGACCCCGAACCGGCACGACATGCCGGCACTTTCTGCCTACGCCAATTGGGTGGACACCGGGTCGAACCGCGAAGCGCTGGTCCGACAGGCTGCGGCGGTTCAGTCGAGAATGGGTCTCAAAGCCTCGAACGTGGCCTTCAACACGTTACGCGATCGGGGAAAGACGCTACTAATCCAATGGCACTTTGCGGCGGATGCCCGCATGAAGGGATCGAAAGCAGCGCTTGCCGACCACCTTCATGTCGCGCTTGAAGACTATGCCAGGACGATGGAATTGGAAGACACCAAGCTATCCTATGTCATCGCAAAGGTCGCCGATCGCCTTGCCATGGATTTCGATCCTGCGAAGCTACAGGGCGGAAAGAACCGGCAGCGCCTGCTTCATGTAGTCGAGGGGATGACTAATGTCCGAGATCGCCAGAGAGCAGGAGCGGAGTATGCCCAGGGCATCAGGCGGGATCGGAGTCTTGAAAAGCTGGTCGCGGCTTATTCTGCCATGCTGGAGCGGTCGGAAACGCTTAGCCTGGAGAGACTGGCATCGCGAGCGGGCGTGTCCCGATCGTCCGCTTATCGGCACCTTACCGCCTGTCAGCAAATTTGTGCCAATGGGTGTATAGATAAAAAGGTAGGCATCGCTCCGCGCGACAAGAAACTTGATCAGCGGCTGGGTGAGATGGTTAATGGTGAAACTCAGTCTGAGAGCGCTACACTTGAAAGTCCCCTCTGGCAGGCGCGCGGCGTGTGGGGCACCGCTGCACCGGAGGCCCACGGCGACGATCTCAGCCGGATCGAGGAGCAGGCAACATGGATCGTTGTGCAGGAAGAGCGGATTTCAGGCAGCCAGACGAATGTAAACACTTCGGCCGTATCCGACATCATTTTCAACGCGCACCCCTATCTGAAGGCCACGGAAACCGTAGATTCGGCCATGCGGGAAAAAGGGCACTTATGGGCGCTGGCCTAGTCCCGGACATGGGGGTCATGTCCGGGGGGCGAAACAGTTATGTCGATACGAGTCGTCAAGCGTCGCCTTGTGACCCGTGGCTCGGCTTTGCCTGCGCCCGCGCCAGTCGCCGCGCCGAGACTTGACCACTCTCCACTCCGGGAAGTGATACTTTGACTTTCGAATCATCCGATGGTTCGAAAGTCGAACGGATGGGAAATTTCAAAAATTGAATCAAGCGCCAGAGTCCTCGGCCGCAGCGACCATCATGGACAAGTACATGATCTTTCGGCCCGTAGTGACCCGCCTTTTCCCACCTTACGACATTCGAAATGATCGTTTCGAGGTTCGAAGTGAATGGTTCGGGTTTCGGATTGTTCATTTCGAAGCTCGAATCATTGAGAGCCGGACGTCGCCACCGTCGAAGATAATTCGACTCTCGGATTGAATTTGCGCCGGCGGAATCCTGAGCCCATCATTTTCCCAGACAACTGAGGAAGGGAGCCAGCAATGCCTTGTGCCCACGGGCACGGCGCTGGTCAGGGGGAGCAAACTCCCCCGTGAACCCCCTCGGCCCCTTCGCGGGGCCCGTAGAACGGGAGAGACGCATGCGCGTAAGGATTGTCCGGGTTCGGACTACCGACACCGAGTTCTCGAAAATGAAAGACATCGCCACGGCGCGGGGTCTTTCGATTTCCGAACTGATTCGGCGCGCTGCCCTTGGCACTCGGATGCCCGCCCGTGCGTTCGACGCTACCGATGCTGCTCTCCTCGCCCACATGTTGGGGGGGCTCGGGCGCGTCGGGGGAAATCTAAACCAACTCGTCCGGCTCGCCAATGCCGGGCGGCCTATGGGCGGCGACGTTGATCTCAGCCAGGTCTTGGCCGACGTCAATGCACTGCGTTCTCGTCTGCGGAGACTGCTCCCTTGATCATCCAGTCAACCCGTATAAGTCGCGATAGCGGCGTCCGCTACATTGCCCGGCACCTCTTGGACAAGGTGGCTGAAAATGAGCGCATCGATGTCCTCGCAGGCGACCGAACGGCACTGGACGACGCCCAAGCATTGGCGTCGGCGAAAGGGTGCCGATACAGCATCCGTCACCTTTCGATATCGCCCGAACGTGCGATGTCGCCAGCTCAGTTGTCCGTGTTCCTGAAGTCAGTTGATGCGGAATTCGGTATCGGCGACAGCCGCCCGCGCCTGGTCGTCAGGCACATCAAAAAGGGGCGTGCTCATTTCCATATCGCTATCGCGGAGGTCGACCCAAGTACCCTCCGGGTTCTGGATTGCCGAAACGACTTCGCTCGTCTCGAAACACTCGCGCGGGGATACGAGACCACCAACGGTGAGCTGGTGCAACCAACACGCACCGCAAGACGCCGATCGAGGGTCGAGGGATTTTCGGACGTTGCCCGGAAACGTGCGGAGCGAAAAATCCATGACTTCGATCGAACGGCGCTCCGGGCAGCCTTCGCCAACGGGCGCGCAGCCTTTCGCTCGGAACTGGATCGCCAAGGCCTCCGTGTCGCAGAGGGCGACAAGGGACCCATTCTCACGACAGCCGGCGGCGCGTTCGTCGCGGCTGCCAATCGAGCGGTCGGCGTCCGCCGTGTCGAGTTCCAGAATTTCATGAAAACGGAGTTTGCCCATGAACAACTTATCGGAGGCCAGATCGGACGTCCTCACCATCATCTCGAATACGGAAACGTCTGTAGCACGCCTCCTGCCCCTCCTCTCGTTGCTAGAAATGCCGGAACAGCCCGACCGACTCGGTCAGATGCTGGAGGTGCTACGCCTGCTTCTGGACATGCAACAGCAACAAGCCGTCGTCTTGAAATCCTGCGCCGAACGGCTCGACCGGTTAGCACGTCGGTAGGCTTCCGGCGACGTCAGGAGCAACTACAGCTTCATCGCATCGGGAAGGTGGACCTCGACGACCTGCTTCGACGCGCCCGAGACCTCGCGGCGTGGATGACGTCTCTGTTCGAGCCGCAGACTAAGCGCCTCATTCGCCAGATCGCAGATGCGTGGAAGCGGAAATCATTTCCGTCTGAGGAAGCAGGCGACGCACCGATTTCATCCTATGGCTACCAACGGAGACCCATTCCATGAAAGACGCCAATTCCAGAAAGAGACGCCGCCGCCGGTCTTGCTATGATCGGCTCCGGATGCGGATGCTTGAGCGCCCCCGCGCTAGAAGATCGAACCCAGGGCAATCAGCCGCGCTACAGCTACTCGCATTGTTTTCCTTCGTCTTGCGTGGTGCCCCTTCGCCGACGTTGCAGCCGCTGCGTTACACGCCGCCGCCGATGTCGCCGCAACACGCTCGGCGTCTCGAATTATCCCGACAGCTTGACGTCGCGCCGCGATACGTGGACGTCGTGTTGTCGCAAGGCCTGGTCTCCTATGCGAGGCTATTCGACGACATTCGTCGAGGCGGAGTTTTTAGCCGAGACGCCATATCAGAACTTCGCAAACGTGCCCCGGAGGCGTCGGTGGATTGGCTGCGCCATGTCGAGCGCTGGAACCTCTGGACGGAACTACTCAAGTGTCATGTCGTGCATGGCTTCGAGGAAGACACCAATGTCTTGATACTGAAGGCTGCACTCGCTTGGCTCGATGCAAAAGCCGGCTGCGGTGAAAAGCTAGAGCCCACCGCCTCATTGGCCATTGGAACGGGGTCGTCACCTTGACGTCAACGCATTGTCGCTCGAGGAGCCTCGTACAGCACTAATATAAAACTCGAGTGCATCCTGGGTCATCTCAAATCAGCAGTATAGCGTCGGCGGTCTCCAAGACGCTATTTTGGACAAGAGGGAATTGGGCGGTGATGCTCATTTCGCTGGCACGGCGACATGTATTGCGGGGAGCGGCAATGCACTTAAATACCCCGAGATGCAATTGCTGAGAGAATACGTTCCTCATCCCACTTTATGGCCAACGCGTCATCCATAGCGCCGTTGTTCAAAAATGGAGAAACATCTGTGGTTGCAGTGGCGCGGTGTCAGCGACTCACCTACACCTCTCGTTATTGACCTGTGACTATATGGTCTCGGCCGCCTGCAGCGGCTGCCAGCGATCGGGAAGACATCGGTCACGGGAGACGGGGGCGAATACGTTGGGGCGGACAGCTGAATACTCGATCAAAGGCTACGTATATCAGTTCCTTCGGTATCTTTCGGAGATCATTGCCGCGGACGTCGGCGCTCGCATAACAATCGAAGGTGCTATCGAAGACATCGACGTCCACACTGACGAATCAACCACGGCGGTTCAATGTAAATACCATGAGCAGGCGGAAAACTTCACGCTCGGGAAAATTTACAAGCCCATCCTTCTCATGGCGGAGCATTATTCTCGTAATGCGAGCACGCTGCCTGTGATCCACTACAGGCTTTTCTGCCACTTCCCAGACGCCAGGGGCTTGAGGTCTTTGACGAGGACCGAACTCGATACGGTTCTTTCCACGAAGTCAGAACCGCTCAAGAAGATCGTCGCAAGAATTGGCGCAAATGCCGATCTTGATGAGTTCCTGAGCCGCTTGACGATCGAGTTTGGACAGTCGGTCGAGGAGCTAGAGAAAAGCGTTTTAACCTCTTTAAGAGGAAAAGGTTTTTCGGCAGATGATGTTGAGGCTGTCGTATTCCCAACTGCCGTCCAGAGGATCGTCGACTTGGCGACCAAATCGTCGGTCGCTGACAGGACCGTGGACCCCGTAACTTTTATTGCCGCCCTGCGCGAAACGAAACATGTGACATTCACGCGCTGGACGCGGGAACTCTCTACACGAGGGAAGATTTTCCAAAGGCTAAGGAAAGACCTCAAGCCATCACTGAACCTTAGATCGCGACGGCGATACTTTGTTATCGATCCGACGCAGATCGTGAATTTCGACGACGAGATCGTCCGTTTCCTCCGCGCGTTCGTCGAGCGATACGAGAGTTCCTCGCTTGCTAACATTCCACCGCTATTCGCCATGCCCGCGAGCTATAATGTCGGCAGACTGGTTGCCCGGTTGCACGATGCGGGCTTGCGGTGCGCCGACGGGATGATCGGCGGAACTGAGTTTCGTATCGACAACTTCTTCCGGAAGCCCATGATTCGGAGAACACCCTTCCAGACAGAGTTCAGCCTCCATATCGCGCGACGCTCCTCCATCACGGAACTAGGGCCTGCGAGGCCCGACGAGCTTTTCCTCGTGAACGTTTCCGAGGACCCTTGGGTCCACGCCGACGTCAATGTTCACAGATTCGAAATCGAGCGCCTTTCCGACTTGGAATATGCACTCCAACTGAGGGCTGACTATGCTTGACCTGAAAGACCCGATCGGCAGCGTTACCGAAAGCTCGCCATCCCAGATTCGTATTGAAATAGCTACCGCGGCGGACTTCGAAAGGCATAAGTCCCGGCTTGGGATCGGTCAGTATTTGCTCGTGGCATCTGGAAACAACATGTATCTGCTTGCGACGATCATCGCTGTCCGGGCTTCACATGTCGATAGAAGGGGAGATGCCGACGGAAGCGCCGACACCGGGGTCTTCCGTTTCCAAATCGACACCCAGCCCATCGGCTCTCTTTCGATAGACGGCGAATTCACGCGCGGCGCTCATTCGCTCCCGGTGCCGACGGAGTTGGCTTACGTGACACCTCCAGCCGTCTTAGCTGCGGTGTTTTCGGGTCAGATTAAATCATCGTTCACACTCGGCTCCCTCAGTATCGCGCCAGACGTGAGCTTCGAAATCGACGGGGACCGATTTTTCAGTAAGCATGTGGCAATCGTGGGTTCGACGGGGTCTGGAAAGTCCTGCGCAGTCGCCAGGATTCTCCAGACGGTGGTCGGAATCGAGGGAGAGCTAAACGCTCACAAGGCGGCCCAGAAGAACGCGCACATCGTGATCTTCGACATCCACGCCGAATATGCAGCGGCGTTCAAGCTCGCGGAGACGGAGAAGTTCACGTTAAACTTGCTCGACGTGGAGACGCTCAGACTGCCCTACTGGCTGATGAACGCACAGGAATTGGAGGAGATGTTCATAGAGGGAAACGAGATCAACTCGCATAACCAGATTTCGCAGTTCAGGCACGCAGTCGTCCGGAACAAGCGCAAGCACAATAAGAGCCTATCGAAAGTTTCCTTCGACACGCCGGTCTACTTCTCGATCGACGAGGTGGTCACGTACCTCGAAAACATGAACTCCGAGGTCATCGGCAAGCTGCCAGGTGAAGGAAAGCCCAAGCTGTCAGATGACAGGCTTGTTAGCGATCGCGACGAAATCTATTTCGACAAGGTCCACCAGTTCGTCGTTTCGTCTACCGCAGGCGCCACGAAGGCTTCGAACGGTCCGTTTCACGGAGAATTCGACAGGCTCATACTACGCCTCCGGACGCGTCTAGCCGACCCGCGTCTCAGCTTCCTTTTCTATCCAGTCAAGGAAGACGGGAAAGCGCTTTCGACCGAAGACTTCGCAGATGTCGTCCGCCAATTCATTGGTTACCTCACCAAATCGAATATCTCGATCGTCGATCTCAGCGGTATTCCTTTCGAGGTCTTGAGCATCGTCGTAAGCCTCATCTCCCGAATGATCTTCGACTTCGGATTTCACTATTCAAAGAATCGCCACTCGACTGGCCATGTAAGCGATATTCCGATCATGCTCGTCTGCGAGGAAGCGCACAATTACCTGCCTCGTTCGGGAGGCGCTCAGTACGACTCTTCGAGGAAGTCCATTGAGCGCATTGCGAAGGAAGGTCGCAAGTACGGCGTGACCTTGATGGTCGTGAGCCAACGCCCCTCCGAGGTTTCGGAAACCATCTTTTCCCAGTGCAGCAACTTCATATCCCTGCGCCTGACTAACACGATTGACCAGAGCTACATCAAGTCGCTCCTGCCGGACCTGTCCGCAGGCATCGGCGAGCTGCTTCCCAACCTGAGCCAGGGAGAGTTCCTGGCGGTCGGGGACGCCCCACTTATGCCAACTGTAGGTCGTTTCGCGCTTCCCAACCCTGAGCCTCACTCCCGGAGCGTCAACTATCTGCAGGAGTGGAATGCCCAATGGCGTGAAATCAATTTCGATGAGGTCATTAATCGGTGGCGCGGAGCAGTTTAAGGACCTTCGCGCCAATTGCGGACTTCGGCCTTCTCAAAGTGAGTTAGCTACGCTTTGGGATGGACGATGGAACAAAGTGATCCCCAAATCTATCGAGGTTAGTTAGAGATTTCTCGTTACGCTTTGATCAACCAAGCGACTACTTAAACGTCGCCTAATGCCCCACGGGATGGAAATACGTGTCTAAAGTCGTCGACGATCTCAAATCCTTTCAAGCGTATGTCGCGTTACTCGATGGCGACGAAAAAGGCGAAGCCCAAGTCTTCTGTGACAGACTATTCAAAGCATTCGGTCATGAGGGATATAAAGAAGCGGGCGCTTCCCTAGAGTTTCGGATTAAAAAGAAATCTAGTAAGGGAACAAGCTTTGCCGATTTGATATGGAAACCTCGTCTTCTCCTAGAGATGAAAAAGCGAGGAGAGAAGCTTCAACTTCATTATTACCAGGCGTTCAATTATTGGCTAAACGCCGTTCCGAACAGGCCGCGCTACGTAGTCCTTTGCAATTTTGATGAATTCTGGATTTATGATTTCGACCGTCAGCTCGACGAGCCAGTTGATCGGATTGCGATCTCCGAACTTGCCGTCCGCTATACTGCCCTGAATTTCTTTTTCCCAGAAGATCGACAACCGATTTTCAATAACGACAGGGAAGCAGTATCTCGCCAGGCGGCTGACCAGACAGCGGAGCTCTTCCGCAGCTTAGTAGCAAGACCTCAGAAGCCCATTCCCCGGCATGAGGCACAGCGCTTCGTGCTCCAACTCGTGGTTGCCATGTTTGCCGAGGACATTGATATGCTTCCGGCTGGGTCAGTTACATCGATAATTCGCGATTGCCTTGAGCACGGCATGTCCTCTTATGACCTGCTTGGTGGGCTTTTCCGCCAGATGAATGACCCCAAACCGGCGAAGGGTGGCCGCTTCGTCGGCGTTCCCTATTTCAATGGCGGACTATTCGCAGAAGTCGAGGCAATCGACCTTACGCCGGGGGAGATGGCGCTTATAGGCGGTGAGGAAGGTGTGGCGACAAAAGACTGGTCGAAGGTGAATCCCGCGATCTTCGGTACGCTCTTTCAGCAAAGCATGGACGAAAAGCTCCGGCATCAGCACGGCCGCCACTTCACATCCGAGGCCGACATTCAGCGCGTCGTTGGACCCTGCATCGTTCGCCCATGGCAGGCAAGAATCGACGCAGCTAAAAACCGCCAAGAACTTTTGGCGCTACGGCGAGAACTATCAGAGTATCGCGTTCTGGACCCAGCGTGCGGAAGCGGAAATTTTCTCTATGTGGCATTCCGCGAACTGGCACGCCTCGATACTCAGCTCATGATGCGCCTGAAGTCGATGGTCAGCAGGAAAGATTTTCTGAACCAAGCGAAGTTGCTGAGTGTAGTCAGCCCACGTCAGTTTTTCGGAATGGACAATGATCCTTTCGGCGTCGAGCTTGCCAAAGTGACGCTGATGCTCGCCAAAAAGCTAGCTTTGGACGAGGCAGTGGGGACCTTTGCGGAAGGAGAGGGCGAATTTCAACGGGGAACAAAAGAGTTCGCCTTTCACAACGAGGAGGCACTACCACTCGACAATCTCGACAAGAACCTCCTTCTCGGCGATGCGCTGTTTATGGAATGGCCGGATGCCGAAGTGATCGTCGGAAACCCACCTTATCAGAGTAAGAACAAGCTTCAGGCGGAACTTGGCCCTGCATACTTACACAAGCTGAGACAGCTGCACCCGGAGGTGGATGGTCGCGCAGACTACTGCGTCTACTGGTATCGTCTGGCGCACGATCGCCTGAAGGATGGACAGCACGCGGGTTTGGTTGGGACGAACACTATTCGACAAAATTACAGCCGCCATAGCGGCCTGGACTATATCGTCGGGAACGGCGGAACGATCACTGAGGCCGTCTCAAGTATGATCTGGCCGGGTAAGGCAGTCGTTCATGTATCCATCGCCAATTGGAAAAAAGGGGACGTTCCAGGGCCGAAGCGGCTGTATATTCAAGAGGGGAATATCATTAGTTCCGGTTGGCGCTTTGCCGATTTCGACCGAATTCCCTCCTCGCTTTCATTCGCACTCGATGTCACAAAGGCGATGTCCCTTGTCACCAATACACGCGGCGGCTGCTATCAGGGGCAGACACACGGCCACGAGGGTTTCTTGGTTGCCAAGGAGACGGCAGAGGCGCTGCTGAAAAAAAAGCCCGTTTACTCGGCAGTCCTAAAGCCATTTATGATCTCCGACGACCTGATGGGCGAAGAAGGCGGAAAGCCATCCCGATACGTGATTGATTTCACCGGTCTTGAGCTACTGGAGGCGAAGGAATTCCCAGAGCTATTTTCTCAGGTTGAGAAAGGCGTTCTTCCTGATCGTATCAAGGCTGCTACAAAGGAGGCCGAGCGGAACAAAGAACTTCTGGACGACAACCCCAAGGCAAAGGTGAACCGCCACCACGAAGGCTTTCTAAAACGCTGGTGGCAAATGTCCTATGCGCGCGCAGATATGATTTCAGAGATAACCAAACTTCCACGATATATCGCTTGCGGGCGGGTCACGAAGCGCCCGATTTTCGAATTCGTCTCACCCAGCATTCGACCCAACGACGCTCTAACGGTGTTTTCACACGCGGACGACTACACGTTCGGAATTCTCCAGTCTTCAATACATTGGCTTTGGTTTGTGGAACGATGCTCCACCATCAAAAGCGATCCCCGGTATACGTCCAACACGGTCTTCGATAGTTTCCCCTGGCCTCAGGCCCCAACCAGCCGCGCCATCTCGGACGTAGCGGCAGCGAGCGTAAATCTGCGAAATGAGCGTCGCCGCCTGCTCGCCAAACATAATATCACGCTTCGCGAACTCTATAGGTCCATAGAACTCCCAGGCGATCATCCGCTGAAGGTTGCGACGGCGGCGTTGGACGACGCAGTACGGAAAGCATACGGGATGGCGAAAAAGCAAGACCCGCTGCAGTTCCTACTCGATCTCAATCTCAACTTGGCAAACCTCGAAACTAACGGCAAGGCAATCGCCTCCCCCGGTCTGCCGCCCTTCATACAGAAGCCCGGCCAATTTGTCACAGCGGACAGCATTCAACCATAGAGGCCAAACGTCAGGCCGAGGGCAGGCAGGAATATCCTGTCAATTAATGTAGCACAACGTTAGCAGGTTGTGGTTGCCGGCGGCCGCCACTTCCAGCGCCCGCTTGGCGCTTTCCTGGCCCTTGATGTCGGCCAGATCCGGCATGTTGGCGGGGCTGGCGCGCACGGCGGGCTCGGGACGCGACAGAACCTGGGTGCCGCGAAAATGATTGGCGAGCGCAATCAGGCTACGCGGTGCCAGAATGTCGATGTCCGCGCCTGCCCAGGCAGCCTCGGCGCCGCTGTCGGACGGGCAGATCAGGCCCTTGCCCAGCCCGTTGGCGCCGATGGCCGCAGGCAGTGCCCCGGAAACGGCGGCAATCGTGCCATCGAGATTGAGCTCGCCGATCACCACATAACCATCCAGCGCATCGCCGGGAATGGCGCCGAGCGCTGCCATCAGGCCGAGCGCGATGGGAAGATCGAAGTGACTGCCTTCCTTGGGAAGATCGGCCGGGGCGAGATTGATAGTCACCTTTTTGGCGGGAAGCGACAGGCCGGATGCGTGCAGTGCCGCCTGGACGCGTTCGCGGCTTTCGGCCACAGCCTTGTCCGGCAGGCCGACGATCTGGATTGTGAGCTGTATTAAAATCGCAATTTCTAAATTTATTAAACGAATGAATGTGTCTTAAAATTGCATAGCCAAATCCGGAAAAGGAGAGCCCATCCGGGCCTTATGCTACACGGCTAGATAAAGAACGCATGGAAATCATCTGGACCCTGTGACTGTAGACATCCTCTTCGAAGTAGCAGCAAAGTTTCCATCCGCACCGCTCATAAAAGCGCGTAGCATTCCTGTTGAACACTGCGACGTCCAGAATGCATGCGCCATCGAGTTCAGCATTGAACAGTAAGCTGCTACCGATCCGATTTCCACGGAAGTCCTCCCGCACAAAAAGACCATGAACTGCGCCAAAGCAATGGGAAATCGATCCAATTACGTCGCCATTCACGACGGCGATTTCCGTGCAGCTCAGAAATGCGTCAAGGTGACGTTCAACAAGATCGTCTGCTTTGAACCGCTCGATCACAACCGCCGGAACGTGCGGTGAATAGATCTCTATCCAGCATGCGTGAAGAAGCTCATGTAGCGAAGTGCGGTCTTTGCAATCTGCAGGACGAAATTGACAACCGAAGTCGGTGTTTTGCATCATGAATGCCTCCTGCAGCCCGCGTCCTTTGAGAACGTGGTCAGGTCAAGCAGACCGCATGGAAATCATCGAAGTTGCTCGAATTGTCAGCAAATGGAGGATCATATGAAACTGAAAAGTACCTTGCTGACAAATACCATTTTGAAGAAGGCGTGGACAATAATCGCTTCGGGAGCAAAAGCCTTTAGACGCATCGCTGCGAAGTAGTCCAGTTTGCAACCGGGCTTTTCCACGTCAAAAGCTATAGCAGAATTCGGGAAGGGTCGATTTGCTGTGTTATTTCACCCGCGAAATCTAGCGATTATGGCTCACGCAACAGGAATCACGCGAGCATCTCGCGACAACTGATTGAATTGGTTGGTCTTGCGCACCGTCCCCGTTTTCCACAGGTCACACACACAACATCTGGTGTTCGCAATTACGACCCAAACCAGGCCTTGACGGAATCGGTAGGGATGCCGTTAATGGTTGTGCGCGGTCGGAAACGACAACGCAAAAGAGGTCCACAAGGGACCTCTTTCAACGGTCAGCATGATCCCTTGCCGGGGACTGCTGGCTCAAACGTAGGCGCGCAACGCTCGATGAGAGAAGGGAACGTTCATGGTCTGGCACCACCAACACAGAAGATAGGTTGGGACTTCCACCAACGAATGAAAATCACTCAAGGAGTACGGGGACATTTCGTCCCCGTATGCTTTTGATAAATCCGAAACGGATTTCTGTCGAGGCATTTCGTTAAGAAACGAGGTTTTCAACACCTACGAAACGAAGAACAACTGATACTTCGGCTTCGGCTGCAATTGGCGTTTGATCCAAACCGACACGCGCAAAACGTTTACAACGATGAAGCCGATGACGGCCTCTACGGTTTTGCCAATGATAAATTCCATGATGTTCTCCTTCTAGCCATTGATGATAGCGAGGAACACCCTCGCCATGACCATATAGCAGTGAGATCAAAGTCATCAACGTGACTGCTCAACTACCTCGGCAATCGCCCGGGCTAAGGGCAGTTGAAGCGCATTCTGGATAGCAGGGGATTGGCCCCACCCTGTACGGCCCGCAGATAACAACAGCCCCTGCACATTAAACGCAACTGGAACCCTAACAGCATGCTGGTTGCGCTACGATGATGGAGCGCCGGCCTTTGCGGTGATGGTGTCTATTCGCCCGTTGAGGTTTGGTTGAAACAGAAAGACGGTCTCCCAATCAGAAAAGGGAGATCGCCAATGTCATTCACCGATATGAAGTTGCTTGCAATTCAACCTCGCACCGATCTCGATGCGGTCGGAAAGCGTCGCCTGCGTTTGACCAACCAAATCCAGAAGCAGATCGCTTTCCTCGAAAATCATGCCGTTGGAAAAAAGCGCCGAGGTGCATGGTATGTCCAACAGGCGGATGGATCGTTCATCCTCTCCGTCCGCTACGGTAAACACGATCTGGAACTCGCCAAGGGAAAATATGCGATCGGATGCCAGACGACAGCAGAGTGCATTTCCGCGTTGAAGCAAGCTCTGCTCGTCGTCTCGAAGGGTACTTTCGATGATCAGCTAGCGAAAATATCGACGCAGATCAGAGCTCGATTCAAGCCAAAGTAACCGTAAGTCTCAGGTGGGTGACCAGAGTGGTGAGCGCACGCCGCTACTCCTCTTTCGACAAGAACCAACATCAGCCACGGCCATCTCCTGGGCATCTTTTGCCCGATCTCCTCACTTGTGATCGGGCAAGTTTTGGTTTCAACCGTAAGCAGCAGCGGATTATGCAGCTTCGTTTTCAGATTCTAGTAAACTGATCCGACCGGTCAATTCCATACAAGTGAGTGCCGCCATTGCCATGATTTCTCGCTCGTTCTTGCCAGTCTTGAGGAGTTCTGGTTTCGTAGGCTTCGCAAAGATCAAAAAGTCAAAGCGATTGTTTGATACCAGTGTGATAGCTCGGCGTAGCCCATCAGGGGTTTCCAGGTCCGCGTCACAGGATGCATAAACGGTTGTTGCGCTGACCGTCCAATCACATGGCTCGGCTTCTTCTGTCATGAATAGCGCGACATTGAAGCCCTTGTCAGCGAGTAAGCAAGCTACGGACACGCATTCGTACCCATCGCCGTAGAAAGCTTCGGGCAATTTCACGGAAATCGATTTCTTTTTCGTCAATTTGTTATCCTCATGGATCGATGATTGTGATTTATCTCGAAAACACAGTGAAATACCTGCGGTATCGCCACAGATGAAGTAATATTGTGTTGTTGTTTTCGATGGTTACCCAAGGCAATACTGGCTGGCAGTAGTTAGCTGCTCTGTCGCTCGGTGCCTATTCGGTGTCCATATGCTTAAAGGAAAAATGAATTTGTTTACAAGCGGATTCGCATACTTTTTATGAATTTCTTCAAGCTCATGATTTTACCAGAGTTTCGCCATGACACGGGGCGTCATCACGCTGCTGTAAATATCTTACCCGCATCGCCCCTACATCGGGGACACAGGTTGTTGCTGCGATCGAAAGCAGCCTTGAGGGTATATTGCCAAGTCATGAGTAACGGACATATCTACCGCGTTCATGCCGAGAAACTTCGTCATATACGATGACAGACGCGTTGCGCCATTCGATCTCATCGCCATGTCATGGATTGGAGCGACGTCGATCTGGTCAAAGTCAAGCACATGCCGGGGGGCGTTTTTCATGCGCTCTATCGCGTCGTCGAACGCCTCGATCTGGCCCTTTTTACAGACCCACAGCGAATGGATGTGCAGATTTTCATTGCTGGTTGGTCGCCCGAAACGCGTTCCATTTACATCTGCAGCAGCGATCATCAACGGCTGTTGATCGCGTTTGCATGCACGGGTCCAGTTCCGACCCAATAAAGCCTGACATACCGTTTTATAAAGCCGGTCAACGTTGAAAAACTCAGGGGAAAGATCATTTTCATTGAACCGGTCGATGTTCAACAGCATTGGATCCGCTCCGACACCTGAACTTTCGTTCAGGTCAGACTTACGTCTGGCGATCATTCTTTTGTCGAATGTCAGCGTGATGAAACGAGCATTAGCTTGGAGATAGCTTTCTGCCGTCTGTCCGGGGAGCCGTTCCCCGCCAATTGACTCCTTTACTCGCTCATCGATCCATTCCGCATATGCATGTGAAGCTGTTTTTGATGCATTCATATCCCTTTCTCATCGCATAGAAATATAAAGGCTCACCTGCTGGTGGCCTTGAAGGTTGATGGAAGCTTGGTGTGCCAGTCCTGAGTAAATACGTCAGGGTGAAGCCAAAGCTGGATGATTTATTTATGGTGGTGGGTGAGGTGTGAGCTAAGTCACGCGGGCTTTATAGCACAGAAAGGGTCAAAAACCCAGAAAATTCGTATGATTAAGCTGCTTCGAACCCGGTCGATTGAGTAAGTTACTTCTTCAGCGTTGCCAAGGCATCCAACTGTTTAAGTGCAACACCAAGCACCGGCTCATCCAGCGACCATAAAACTGCAACAGCCCGCTGAATTTTCTCTCGCCGATCCGAAGACGGTTGTTCGTCGAAGCCTGAGGCCAGCAGAGCGTCTACAGGAACGTCCAGCGCACGGCTAAGGGCAACGAGGGTTTCGACGTTTGGAATGTTGACGCCGCGTTCGATCTGCGAAATGGCATCATCGGTACGAGAAATAGCTTCGGCTAAGTTCGCCTGAGTCAGCTTCCTGACTCTTCGAAGCTCCCTTACCGATGCCCCTATCTGCTTTCCCGATATCATCACACGACATTGCTTTTGCCGCCCGCAAAAGGAACCCCGACGGGATACGGCAGATGGAAATTAATCCGTATTTAACTACGGAAAATGTGGTGATTGCCGTGGAAATTGGGTATGCGTTTCTTATGGTTGTGCGTTGCCATACATATCGGCGATACACACCTCACGTTGTATCAATCAGGGGGCTACTATGCGTTTTGTAGGCAATATCATTTGGTTCGTATTCGGTGGGGCGATCATCGCGCTTGGGTGGTTGATCGGTGGCGCACTGGCGGCCTTAACTATCGTCGGGTTGCCGCTTTCACGCGCCGCGTTCGAAATGGCGAAGTTGTCAGCATTCCCATTTGGAAAGGATGTCGTTCATGTCCGCGAACTCGACGGAAAAGGGACGACAGCGGTCACGGCACTGACCGGGACGATTGGATTCATCGTCAACATCATCTGGGCATGCACTTTCGGAGTCGGTTTGTTTCTCGGCTACATGATTGCAGGTATCATTAACTGCATCTTCATCATAACGATCCCGTTCGGTCTGCAATCCTTCAAACTTGCTGGGCTTTCATTTTGGCCGGTCGGTCGCAGGGTGGTCACAAAGGAACTTGCCAACGCGGTGAGACAGCAAAACGCGGTTGAAAAGCTCGAACGTATCAGGGGCAAAAAAACAAACTTGCCCGCAGCCGTTTAACACTAAGGACCAAAATGTCCCGCAGAGGCCGTAGCATCTGCGGGTCCGCTTGCAACACACCTTTCCAACCAGGAGGTCAAAAATGAAAATCGGTCGCGCTTTTGCCATTGCGTCATTTTTTTCAGTTGCCACAGGGGCCCTTGCTGATGTGGTGACCCTTGCAGAGCTCACCGACGCTGATCGAACAATAATCAAACGTGGCTTTTCTCTCCCCGACGGGGTCTGCGCAAATGAGATCATTGATGAAGTTGAGGCATATGGCGGTTCCGAAGCGATGAAGGAATTCACTATCGATGTCGACCGTGTTCCCCTTACGATTGAAAGCAGCAGGCGAGATTTTAAACATATCTGTGAAAACGGGGTTCACACGACGATTGAAAATGGTCGTTCGACGATCACGCAAAAATACGACGAACACGGTAATCCTAAGCTGATGGAGCCGTGATCCGGTGAGTTGGAAGTGGCTGAATACAGATTAGGTGTTTCGGGGCGGAAATGCTTCCTGCAGTCCATCGCATTTCGCACCTCTGCCAGCCGCCATCGATGCAGGCGGCGGCTGACGCGGCTGGATTGAAGCTATTCGACCTCACACTTGCTTGTTCAAGGCACAGAGAACGCGTGACGCGAAACGGTAGAGCTGCGCGTTGTCAATATAAACCCTGTATGGCTGGTTTGATCTGGTTATAGCTGTGGGGGTTCATCCTAGCGACGGATAATTCAATTTTCCTGCTGCGCCCGCACGACGCCAGAAGAGCTCGTTGACGAGACTAATTTCGCCCGGTGCGTAGGTAAATGGCGAGATGCTGCGATCTGTCGCCAGCGTGATAATAAGGACGTCGCACGGATCATCGAGTATTTGTCCGGCGGCAATCTGTCCTTCAGAGTGAGATAAGTCAGCAACTATTGCTCGGCATGCGCTCGAATCCCAAGCGGCTGGGCCACCGTCGCAGGGGTGCCTTACGACAGCGATTTTTTTCCCCGCTTTGGAAGCTGCAACGGCGATGGTGTTCAGGTTTTCAAAAATGGTAGGTACAATTCTGGGCATATCATGGGTATTCATCCTTTCTGTCTCCGAATAAATGTAGGGGTGGAAGCCTTGATGGCTGCGCGCAGTTCATATCAACTCGGCTCTGCGCTCACCAAGAAAAATCGTGTTTCAAATCATAAACATGAACGATTTTTAATGTTCGCCCTGATCGCTCGATCGAGGTCTGTTAGCGGGTAGAACCACCCAATGGAGGCGCCGCCCTCCCGGCGCGGCCGAACTGTCGGCCAGCGTTCGGCGGCCAAGCTTCCCGTCAGCGTTTCGGCGTTGTGAGGGTTGAGACGGCGGTTCGACCTCACCGCCTCGCGCCGCTCCTGGAGGACGTTCATGTTTTGGATCGAAAGACACCTCCATATTGCTTGTGCGATGGGTCGCCGACCGAATAAATGAGTCTACTCCAGGCCTAGCAGTCGCAGTAGAACCCGATCTCTTTTGGGCTACGCCAAGAGGAGCAGAAACACCAACCCACGCCCTCGATGCCTTCGATTGAGACCAATCTTGGCAAAGCATTCCGTTCGCGGAAGGGCCACCTCTTGAATAAGATTGTCCTTCTTGTTCACGGCGCTTCCAGCTCGCGGCTGAGCAGTCGGGTAGGCTGGGATTACTAATGAGAAGATGGCGACAGCCTAGATGCCTGTTGATCTTGGCAATCCAACAGCTTCGCGGACGCGGTGGCGCGTTTCGTAGATACCTCTGTGCAAAAACTGACATCCATAGCGGCAAATCAGATACCGGTAGCGCGCCCGGGTTCCCTAAAGGCCATTTCGAAGTGCATATTTTTATAAACTTAACCATCGCTCATAGGGAGAGAAAAAATCGGAGGACCTCGGCTGGTTTTTGCACCTAAAACGAGAGATAACACGCCATTGCAAGAATCGAGTGTTGTGGGGAAAATATGGCGTTTAATGCCGATAAAGAGACAAAGGGTGCTTGGATTGTTCATCACTCGCGCAAGATAGCGACTGATTTAACAGCCAAGGCCGAGTTTTCTGTTTTAGACGAGACCGGGAAAGCTGCGGAGCTCTTAATGAGGCTAGGGGAAACAGGCGAGGCGAACCTAAAGAACACCGAGGTCGCGGCTATTGCCATGGCTTCGAATTTCAACGTTCGGACCGAGCTTCCCCACTTCCTGAAGTTGCTGAAAGACCGGCGCCTGATCGATACATCGAACGACGAGATCCAAGTACTCGGCGTAAACACCCGGAGCGTGCTGGGGCACGCTGCAGATATGTTTGATGACGCTGGCCCAAGCAAGATGGAAGTTGCGTCAATTGAATTAGGAGAGATCACCTCTCAGTCGCCAGTTTCGCTCGCGGATGCAAAGCAGCTTGTCGGCGACACATACAAACTGCCCACCGCAGACGTTGCCGAGTTTTTGAGACGCTCGGCTGAAGTGGGATTTGTAGACCAGGAAGGAGATGACCCTGGAAACATCTTGTTGTTCAATGGCAATCTTTTCAAGCGTGACAGCGTCGAGAAAGCAGCTCGAGTTCTGTCATCCTTGTCGTCTGCAGAGCAAACAAAGCTCACGGAGGTGACCGCGCTATTGAATTCGACAGGTTGTGTATATGCCGCCACCTGTGAAAACATCCTTGGGAATGATCTTTTTGAAAAGCTAAAGGCGGCGGGCGTGTTGGAGGTCAACACCGTGTCCAATGAACAGGGTGACCACGCATTTGTCACTCTCCCCGGAGCATTCCACAAGTTTGTTAGTCCATTGATTGATGACAGCTTTGACATGGCGAAGGCCTTGGTCTCCGCGTTATCGTACGGCATGCATCTCCGCAGAGCTCCACAAGGCCGAATTATCAGTGTCGATTGGATCCTTAATGCTCTGATAAGAGGGAGCACCATCGGACCGGCAACTGCGATCGGTGCAGATTATAGGGTATTGGAACAGAGCCGTGTGGTTCAGCTGATTCCAGCAAATAATCGTATGTTCAGAATGAAGTTGCTCAAGAAGGAAATTGGCCAACTAGCGCTCCAAGTTCTAAAACGTGGTGACGCTAATGCAGAGGCGATCAATGGGCCTCCAAGTGCGCCTATGACTGGTTACACAGGTCCAGAGCGGACCAGGGAAAGCGTTAGGATCAACCAACGAAAGCCGAGCAAGCAGCATACGCACGATATCTTGTCGGCACTTCGTGGGGGAAGGAAATTCTGATGGCAGGCAGCTTAGAAAAAGGTTACCGATTGGAAGAGCTTCTTCGAGCTTACTTCCTCCGCTCCAGTGTTTATGTTGTAAGGGGAGTTCCCCTACAATTCGACGGCGAGGATATGACGGACGTCGATCTGTGGCTGTATGAGCGTCCGACCGGTTCATCTCGTCGTCGACAGATAGTTGACGCTAAATCAAGAAATAAGCCAAAAGCAATCGAACGACTTCTTTGGACAAAAGGCCTTAAGGAGTTACTTGATGTCGATGGAGCTTATATTGCGACGACAGACAGGCGCCCGATATTAAAGGAGATGTCGAGAAGACTTGGAGTTTCCGTGCTTGATGGTGCTGACCTCGCCAGAATGGGTGAAAGTGACAAGATTCTTTTCCCCGATCGGCTGGACGAAGAAGACCTTAATAACGCTATTCGCCAAGTCGATAGAGCGCGGCGGACCAAAGACCTTCAACTAGGCTACTTGGATTTAAAGTCCGCCCTCGTCGACCAGTTTGGCGCAGGAACTGTCAACAGGGCCCTCGATCATTTTTCGAGCTTTCTATCCTTTCTCACTTCGAGCCATCCTTCAGGTGATGCTGCAGGAGTGGCGTTAAGGCTGTGCTTTTTGGCGGCCTCAATTGCCGCTGTAGCTATGGACTTTTCCTTGGCGAAAGTGTCGTTCAAATCAGGCGAAGAGCGCAAAAAAGCTCTTCTCAATGTGATCCGTTATGGCGATGAAGATGAGGCGCGGGGCTTAGCAAAGGTGCGGGTGGCGGCTGCTCTCGTTGAGCAGTACGCACCGAATGGAGGCGCGGTAGCTCGGGCGATGACAAACGCCATACGTGCGGGTTACGATAAGATCCCTGCAGAGATTATCTCTGATCACGTGCTAAACCACCTCAGAAACGAAAGTCTATTTAAGCTCGCGAGAGACCTAGAGTTTCGGGCTTTCACCAGAGAACTTGCCGGTTTTGACAGCCTCTCACTCGACGAAAAGGCGTATCTCGGTGCGCTTATTGATTTCGTTGGCGGCGACAGGAGGGCATTTGCTGGTGCGTGGCACCCTTCGCCTCCGGCAGAGCATCCAAAGTCAGCAAATGAAACTCCAATGAAAGATATAGGGCCGCTTATTTAGGTGGTGCGAAGTGTGGGAATTCTTCCAGGCCCTCGCATTGATTTTTATCCGTATTTCCTAATGCACCAAGATGTGCGGTCGAACTTCAGGACGATCGCTTCCGTAGCTACTTAACTCATTCCGACGGCTCCGCGAGAAAGCTTCTCTAGGCCCAGTTTTGAGGGGTCTGAAGGCGGCTCTCGGTAGAACTCGATTATTTAAGACTTGATTAGGAAGTCAAAGCTTATCGGTCGGATCACTGCGAGGCCCGACCGCTTTTCCATAAATGGCCGACAGAAAAGGCGTATGCGGAAATGTTATTTCTTGGAAATTCCTGGGCGGCGGGCATTCCCGCACTCCCCAAGTATTGCACGTGCCTATGGCAAACAACATCCACGTCGGAATCCGCACATTGGACTGTTAAAGCATAAACCAGGGTTTACGTTTGAAGGAAGCCAATGGAATACGTCGCTTATTACCGCGTTTCGACAAAAAGACAGGGGCGATCCGGACTGGGCTTGGAAGCTCAGCAAGCTGCTGTGAACTTGTTCCTTAAGTGTTCTGACACGATCATTGCCGAGTTTACGGAGGTCGTGGCGGGGCGAAAAGAGAATAGAGAGCAGCTCAAGAGGACCATGAAGCTCGCCAAGGCGAAATGCGTTCCGTTGCTGATCGCAAAACTTGACCGCTTCTCACGGAGTGTCAGCTTCATAGCATCAATGATGGAAAGTGGCGTTCAATTGACGATCGCCGAGATGCCAGGAGCGACGGAACTTCAGCTTCATATATTCGCAGCGTTGGCTCAGGAAGAAAGACGCTTGATTTCCGAGAAAACAAAGGCAGCACTCAGTCAAGTCCGAAAGAGGGGGACGCTGCTTGGACAGCACGGTAAGCAGCTAGCATTGATAAATCGAGATTTGGCCGATCAATTTGCAAGTTCGCTCGTCAAGCACCTTCCAAAAGACTGGCAGACATCAAGCCTTTCGATGATCGCGGGTGATCTAAATCGGAATAACGTTAAAACCAGAACTGGATAGCGATTCTTTCCGCAGACACTGAAAAACTATTTAGCGCGGATGAACATCGAATAAGCGACAGATGTGTGATGGACACTACCAAAATTTGAAGAAAGCTCAAGGTTTCAGGTCAGCACATGTACTTCAACATCAGTATTTAGTACATTCAGCATGAGTCACCCTTGGGAGGTTGGTACAATTGCATCGATCTTCACAAGAACCCGTCCCGCCAAATCCTCTCCTAGTTCTCTCTTTTCCAAGGATAGACTCAATCTCGCGAACCCGCATCCCACTGCTTCCGGCGTCGCAGCCATTATACTCTGCTTTGAAACGAACTGTCTCAGCACAGCTATTGGTTGCCTCAAACACTGTGATCCCTCCTTGGTCGTAGGTGACGCGTTTTTCGATGCTGAATTTTATACACAAGGTAGGATCCCTCACCGATTTGCACTTAGATCCATCGCTCGTTCGAAATTTCTCAGTTGGTACCGTTTTCTTTGCGTTCTGATGTGGGGTCTGTTCAGGCTCTTTTGCCGCTTCTTTCAGCTGCTGGTTTTTTACAACCGATGCATCACCCGAACGAATTGAGTTAAAATGCGCGATTGACCTTGGGTCTGAAGGATTGTTGATGTAAAAATTTATCCATCCATCGTACAGATCGGCTCCACACACGGACTGAGCTTGTGTCGATTGTCGAATTATGTTTGAGCATTTACCGCTATTGCTTTTAAAGCAAGCCAACATCTGGGCATTGATAGTATCGAATCGCACGCAACTACGGGGATTCTCGAACGGCTGTTGCGCTAGCGCTAGCGCTGGATAAAGAAATAAGCTAATTAGAAGTAACGCGAACTCCGATCTGCGAAATACGTAGAAATTCATTATTTTACTCCAGCTCAATACATATCAGGATGCTAACCTGTACGAAACGCAATGTTGCGTAAAAAAAATGGTTACATTGTTGTCTAATTGTTACTATTAAGTATAGTTCCGGTGAACTAACCGTATATTGTCTATTCATTTATATCGCGTTGCAGACATTCGGATCGTACCTCATCGAAACCTTGAAGGTAAATTTCTAGTTCACCTGGAAGTTCCGGCAAAGCAACAAGGCGATTTTTTAGCTCCAAATTGATTATCTGTACGAAAGTTAAATCATTTTTCTCTAATAGAGAATCGCTTACGCAAAGGCAATGCTCCTCCGTGCGCAGATGCGAAGTCTCATAATCTGATTTAATTTGCTTCTCGACGCTATGTTGGAAGCGTCTCACGCAAAGGCTCTCGAATTCCGTGACAGCATCGTCAATTGATGTTGCTTCGGTCGCTGTCCACCTATCGTATTGGCGGTCATCCGCATTAACCGTCGTTGCGTGGAGCAACAACGCCAGTAGATAAGCATTTTTTTGCTTACGGCCGGTCATATCGATAGCAAATAGATAAGCATTGAATACGACACGTATTTACTTCCAGGACGTAGTAATAAGAACAGAAATCTATATACGTGCAAGGCATTCTCTTTGATCTAGAGCTCCGAAAGGAAATAGCTTCATATGAAGAGATTCGAGAATGGGGTAGATTGGACGGTGCTACAGTATGTTAAATCGATAAAGAAATATATGTACACTTAAAGATCAATCTGGTGCCTGGCGTCGTCGAAACACCCATTCTTACAAAAAATCTGATAAGCGTACTTATGTAGGTGTTGGTTATTGAGAGTTCTGTTGAGGCGATGAATTTTCTAATGTATGGATCGCCTGCTGCATTGGAGCCCTGGTCAAGGAGATCGACACGGTGCACACGAGGCGCTACGTCAGCACGAGCGTATTTACAACGGGATGGCGTCAGCGGTCCTTTTTTTTCTTACCCGCAGCGAAGCACCGGATGCCGCCGATTCGCTGCTTTTGACGCTGTGGCTGCCAATGGCCCCAGCTGCTAGCGAGTCTCGTAACGCCCCAGCGGCTGTGACGGTGTGATGGTCGATCCGGTGCATCATAGGGCAGTTTCCGCCCCTCGCAACCTCCCGAGAGGCCCAATCATGGTTTTGCGCTGACTGGCTGTTACCACCCAACCATTTGCACTCGACTAGAGGATTTTTCAGCCAACGAGTTGACCACGTTGCTTCGGTCATGGGTAGCCCTACGACAGGTATGCTAGATAAAACTCTACCACGCGTGCTCACGTATTTGACGATCAATTGCGATAAAGTTCCTTGCCACACACAGAAGTTTCAATGGCATTTCCGTCGGGTTCCCATTACTTTGCATTATATATGCGGAGGAAAACATTCATATGAATATATTTCTAACAATTTGTAATTATATTAAATATTATAAGTTTTCTAAATTAAAATTGTTATTTGCGACAATGGTTATTATCAGTGTAGGTGTCGCCCATGCAACTTCGCGCCCGCCTGAGCCACTCTTTTTGCAGCAATATAAATCATTCACTAACGTGTTAATCGGGGGAGACGATCTGTTTCTCGATACTCGCGGTAATGCCACGAATTTCGTGGCCTTGGTTGAAGCCGAACACGATAGTGGCTTAGGCACTTCCTACTGCACAGGGGTTGCCGTTGCCTCAGATGTCGTCTTAACTGCTGGCCATTGTTTGCGAGATGTTCACTCCGTCCGCGTAAAAATTGTGAGTGCTGAGGAGCCCATGGACTACGAGACTGTTTTGGCAAGATCAACTCGTATGCATTCCATGACAAACGGAGGGCACCCGGGGGAAATGTACAGTAAATTTTCGGAGGATAGGGTCTCAGACTATCATGATATTGGTGTCATAATCTTAGAATATCCGTCAATCTTTGCCGTTCCGATTAAAATTGTTCCTTTCGACTTCAATGTCGAAGACATTGAAGATCCTCATCTTTTCATTTTTGGTCGGACACGGGATGCAAGACACGTTGACACTGGGAGAATTTCCTTTGTCCGGATTAGCCCCCCGGCTCCCTTCCGGGGTGGCAAAAACTATTACAAGACACCGCTGGATTTAACTTCCAATGGGATTCAAGCGGTTTGCAAGGGAGATTCCGGCGGCCCTGTAACCGTTTCTGCCAAAAATGCATCAGGTGATTACAACCACTACCTGATGGGTATTTTTGTGATGCAAATAAGGCCTGTTTTGCCTCGGGATCTGGACGGTGCCCTATCTGTTTTCAATGATAAAAGCCTTATACCACAATGCGGCACGGCCGCGGCGTACGTGAACATTCAATCGGAAGTAAGCTGGATTGAGTCCGTCTTGGTAGAAATGGACCCTCTAAACGTCAGAAAGCTTGACGTCTTCGGACGGTAGATGTGTATCGGCGAAATGCCCGTCTGTTAGTTGGACACGTAGCCGGAGGGAAACAACGGCGCCGATTCCTTGCCGTGCAGAGCGGCAGGTTCGTGCTTGGGAAGAACGTTGATATGATTGGTTCCCGAAATACTCCGGGTGCCCACAGCACCCGCGCCACGCCGGTCGATGGCGGCTTCATCGCCTCGGTGACCTTGGGATGATGGCCCTCCCAGACAGTCGTTGGAACACCACACCGAAGACAGGTCAGCGCGGCTATGATCCTTATTGTTCTTTACCCGCATACAGCTCTCACGGACGTAAAATCGCCGTGCCGCTTTACATTTTCGCGGTCCATTTGAGCGCGAGTGCTTTTACCCTTCGCAACGGATGACGTTCCGCAACCAGTCTTTGTAGAGCAAACCTCCACCTTTACTGAGTGTTCGCAGATATTTTCACATTCGACATTTTTGTAGGACCATGTGCCCAATACGGCATGGTCAGTGTGTGTATTTGACCCCGCAAACCTGATTCCGCACTTCACGCAATCTTGCCCTTGTGCATTTACGACGTTGCATTGTCCGCTGGCCGTTTGGCTATGCCCAACTTTGGGTTTGACTGAATTTTGATGTGGTTGAGAAGTTGTTGGATCCGTTACCGCCGTAGGGTGAGATTGAGTATCCTGTGGAGCAGCTGGTTTCCCCCGAAGGGCTTGCAAATTACGCAGTCTTTGTTCGAGATGTGCCTGAAACTTTAATTCATAATTTTTCGCGATTGCCTTCCGTTCCGTCCAATGAGCCCGCGCTTGGTCTTCGGCTTCACGAAGTCTCGCGCACTGCGGTTTTAAAATTTCAAGTTTTTTCAGGGCTTTAGTCGGGCATTCAAACTTCTGGTCCGCATTCTTTTTGCAATTATTTGCTATTGTATCTTCATAGTCTTTAACGCAATCATTATTTAACAATACATACTTGTTGACCATAGGAACTGCTTCATTTGCCAGTTTTATCAACCGGTTAGCTTCTTCAAATGAGTATTCTTGAGCATAAGCGTTGGAAAAGGTTAGCGTCATTATCAAAGCAAAAATTACTCTCACGTTGTTCTATCCTCAAGTGCAATTCAGTTGATTCTATTCTGAGCAAGTGAGCCCTGCAGTCAATAGGATGAACCACCTCTTTAAGTGGAAAATTGGTTAAGCGCCTTTACTGACCGCTTGGCTTAACTGGACACCTCTATTTACCGGCTGCCTTTGATTTGATGGGTGTTTAGAGCCGCCTTCCAGGTGAACTTGGCGAGAAACCGTTCGCATTGGATTATGATTGCCGCGTCAGCGGCATGCATTTCGGCCTTTCGGCCACCGTGTGTCACGCGGCCTGCGGTTTTCCGGTCAGCCAGTAAGAACCTGACTCGAAAAGGTTTCAACAATATCCGTACCTTGCCAAGCGTCGTGTCAGGACCCGGATGTGGGCGATAGTGATCCAGGCCTCGGCTGATGCGACGGACTTTTCCCAATCCTTCGCCAATCGTCGGCATCTGCCAAGCCATGCGAAGGCGCGCTCCACGACCCAGCGACGCGGCAGAACCTCGAAGCCCTTGGCCTTGTCAGTCCGCTTGACGATCTGGAGAGCGAACGCAGCGATCTTTTGCAGTGCGCCCTTCAGCTTCGGTCCGGTATAACCACCGTCGGCGAAGATATGTCTCAGCCACGGCCAGCGCTTGAGAATGGTTTTGAGGACGGCAGGTGCACCATAGCGATCCTGAATATCGGCGCTGTGAACCACGAGGCCGACCATCAGTCCGAGCGTGTCGACGACGATATGACGCTTGCGTCCCTTGATCTTCTTGCCCGCGTCATAGCTCGAAATTCCGCCGCTTTCCGTGGTTTTCACGCTTTGACTGTCGATCACGCCCGCAGACGGCGAGGCTTCCCGGCCTTCCAATTCACGCGCCTCCATCACAAGATGACGGTTGATCCGACCCCATAACCCTGTCGCTCGCCATTCGTAGAAATAGGACTGCACAGTTGTAAAAGGCGGAAAATCCCTGGGCATCATCCGCCACTGGCACCCCGTCGTGGCGATGTAAAGCAACGCATTCACGACCTCGCGAAGATCGGTGCTGCGCGGCCTGCCCAGCCGCCTCGGTCCAGGCAGGCAAGGCGAGATCAATCCCCATTCCCGGTCCGTCAGATCGCTTGCATACCGCATTGCGCGTCGGGCATATTGCCGACGGGTGAAATCAGTCCAGCCCATTGTGGTCTCCGTTCGTCCTAAGCAAACAAACAGAATCACAACTGGCTGATTTCACTCAACTCTTTTTCGGTCAGGCTCTTAGATTGGGAAGCGCCGATCTTTAACTCGATGGCAACAACCAATTTTGCCCCCGGCACGATCAGAAGAAGATCAATATTCCTCCATTCGCGCCTAACCTCGACAACCTCTATATCCAGGAGATGGAGGTCCAAGGGGGTGAAGCCAGCCGAAAGACCCTGCTCATGACCGATGCGCGTTGCAGACATTAAAAACGTCCTCAAAATCGCACCCCTGAAACCATGAGGCCTATTTGGGTTCAGAATATACGACAGGAAATTGGAATGGCGAATTTCGGCGCTGACCATTCCCACTGCCTCAAACGGGCAGAAAATATCCAGCGACTTTTCCAATTCTTGGAATTCGGCGTCCTCATTATTAGCTCGCTAAGGCGCAGAGCAATGTCTTCCAAATGATCACCGTGGTGTGAACGCTGTAGATAACCCACCATGCATTTATTTGTTGTTTCGTCAGTTTCGATCACTTCGTCTCGGAACTTCTCCCCGTTTTTTTAGTCGCGTCACCGTCAGTGTCAGCGTTGAGCTTCTTTGGAGGAGGCGGGAGGGTCAACCCGCGAACTAACGCGAAGCACTGAAAGAGTCCGATGGAATACGTTGCATATTACCGCGTCTCGACCAAAAGGCAGGGTCGATCCGGATTGGGCTTGGACGCTCAGCAAGCCGCTGTGAATCTGTTCCTCGAAAGTTCCGACACGATCATTGCCGAGTTTACGGAGGTCGTTTCGGGACGAAAGGAGAACAGAGAGCAGCTTCAAAAAGCGATGAGGCTGGCCAAAGCAAAGGGGGTGCCGCTCTTGATCGCAAAGCTTGACAGGTTTTCACGTAGGGTCAGTTTCATAGCATCGATGATGGAGAGCGGCGTTCAATTGACGATCGCCGAGATGCCACGGGCGACGGAGTTTCAGCTCCACATATTTGCAGCGTTGGCTCAGGAAGAAAGACGCCTGATTTCCGAGAGAACAAAAGCAGCACTCAGCCAAGTCCGAAAGCGGGGAACGCTGCTTGGACAACACGGTAAACAGCTGGCATTGATAAACCGAGATTTGGCCGATCAATTTGCGGTTTCGCTCGTCAAACATCTTCCCAAGGACTGGCAGACCCTAAGTCTTTCGACGATCGCGGGCGTTCTGAATCGGAATAACGTTAGGACGAGAACTGGATCACGATTCTATCCGCAGACAGTGAAAAACTATTTAGCGCGGATGAACACCGAATAATCGGCTGGCGTTGCACGTTAATCTGTAAGAATGTCTTGCAGCATCGTATTTCAAAAATGAATTGCGGATTGATCCAATGCTCTTTCGGCTTGCGATTGTTCTTCTCAGTTTTTTTCTATGCGGACCATCATTCGCTGAGCGCAAAGTTGCACTGTTGATCGGGAACAGCGCTTATTCTGGCGGTGCAGCAGTCCTGAAGAACCCCTCAAACGACATTGATATGCTGAAAACAGTGCTCCAACGCGCGGCTTTCGAAGTATATGATTTCAAGGACCTATCCCGCAGTGCGATGTCAGATGCGCTCTCGGAATTCGAAGAAAAGGCAGCAGGTGCAGATATCGGTCTGGTCTTCTACTCTGGTCATGGACTTGAGCTGAACGGCACGAACTACCTGCTTCCGGTCGATGCCACGTTGGCGTCAGACCGAGATGTCAAATACGAAGCCCTCGAACTTGACGATGTTCTGCAATCCCTTTCCAAGGTGGTCAAACTGAAGCTTGTCCTCCTGGACGCGTGCCGGGACAACCCATTCCTTGCGAAGATGAAGCGGGTGGCGACACGAGGCGTTGCGACGCGAGGCCTGGCGAGGCTCGACGATATCTCGACTGATAGCAACCTGCTCGTCGGGTATGCCACCGCTCCTGGACAAGTCGCTTTCGACGGCGCCGGCACAAATAGCCCCTACACAATCGCTTTGGCACGACACCTCGTAGAGCCGGGGATCGAGGTCGAAACCGCCCTTCGTGCGGTGGCTAAAGACGTCTATCAATCGACGGGCGGCAAACAACGGCCTTACAAAACGGGTTCGATCCTAGACACTGTGATGCTGGACGACAGCCTTCCGAGCTCCTCTTCGCCCATTCAATCTGATCCTTGCCGGGATGCTCAAGCTCACTGGAATGCAGTCCGCGATGGACACGACGTGAAGCTCCTCGACGAGCATTTGGCTCTGTTCGGAACCTGTGCGTTCGCAAATCTCGCCAAGCAAAGGCTGTCGCAAATTCGAGGACGGGGAAACGCACCTCTTGCAACACAGTGCGACCTGCTGGTTGCGGACACGACTGATACGATGCGGCTTGCCACTATCGGGGGTGTGGAATTTGGGCAAATTCGCATGCCAGAAGCTAAGGTTGCTTGTGAGACGGCGGTCAAGGAATTTCCTGACGTGGCGCGGATGCAATTTCAATATGGAAGGGCGCTCTCGAAAACGAAAGATTTTACAGTGGCCATGGAATGGTACCGGAAAGCTGCCGAAGCTGAGTATCCGGCGGCCATGAGAATGGTAGCAATTCTGTTTCGAGACGGCTCTGGTGTCGAGCAAGACTATTCTCAGGCAATGACCTGGTTCGGGAAAGCAGCGGATCGCGGCGACTTTGAAGCGATGAAGGGAATCGGCGATCTTTTTCAAAAAGGCCTCGGCGTGCCCGTCGACTTAACTGCTGCCACGACGTGGTACAGAAAATCAGCTGACGCCGGAAGCGCGTCTGCAATGCTTGAAGTGGCAACTATGAACCAGGAGGGGAAAGGCTTACCGCGCAACATGAGCGAAGCCTTAAACTGGTATCAGAAAGCCGCTGATCTCAATAACGTCTCCGCAATGACCAGCTTGGCATTTCTTTACCAAACAGGTGAAGGTGTGCCCCAAGACTACGCGCAGGCGGCAAAGTGGTTTCAGAAGGCGTCCATAAAGGGTGATCCGATGGCAATGGCATATATGGGGCTTCTCACCGCGAATGGATTAGGAACTGAGCGCGACCCGAAGGAAGCAGCCCGTCTTGTCGAAGCGGCGCTGCGAAAGGGCAACACATATGCGCAGTACCAGATGAAGCAACGTTCCGGAGGCTGGCCTGATGATTTTCGGAGAGAGCTTCAACAGCGCCTTCGAGACGCCCGCGTGTTCCCGGGCAAGGCAAATGGAAAGTTCGGACCCAGCACATTCTCAGCAATCGATACAATCTTCGGCAAGAGCGTGAAGAACTAGGCAAAATGGTTCAGTCCCACTATCGTATTGTTTGTCGCCCGTGACGTCGTCTATAAGCGGGCGGCCACAGAGCCGAGCCGGACCGCTTTGAAAATCGCGATTTTTAATGTCCAAGGGAATACAGTACAGGATGTAGAAAAATGGCCTTTCGTTGGTTCAAGGTTTGGAAGAACTCCTCACATCCTTCGGGCCTCATCCAGAGTCCAAATCCCCATCCTGCGCGTCCGAAATCCCCTGCAGTAACGTGTTTCGCAGCATTCTAGCGGTCCTAAATCACACTGCGGACTATTCCATAGGTGCGGATGAAAACGAAATCGCGTGACCCGATCCGCGAACAGTGGAAACCTACGTCCGCCGGGCCGATCGGTTCAAAGAACATGCGGGGGATGGGTTCCTTTAATTAACCGCGTTTTAACAGTTTTTCGACCGCTTGCTCGATTGCGCTGACCGGATACTCGAAACCATTGAAGAGCCCGCATACTTCAGTTGTTGCTTGCTTCACATATGGAGCTATTGCGCTGACTGGCGTGTCAAACGGAACAGCGACAAACCCAGATGCGATGTCATCATAAGCCGCGCCCCAAGGTGAGAAGTATCGCCGATCAGCCCACGATTCTAGCGTTCGTCCTTTCATTCCCTCCCATTTAAACTCGAAGCCTAATGAGGAGTGCTCATTTGCCCCAAGCGCTCTGGCAAAAACTAATCCTACCGCTATAGTTTCTGCGACCCGATAGATCATAAGACCGGGATCAAAAACCTTCAGTGGCTCTACTTTGTCCGTTAAATCATCTTGCAAAGCGCGCCATAGATAGAATTCGCCCTTTGCGTGGACACGATAAAAATCAGCGTGCCTCGACCAACTGCTACTTTCATCGCTGAGCAGGACCGTTTCCCAGGCTTTGTCCCGCTTCCGTGGCTGAGACTCTGGTGCTGCTCCGCTAGAATCGAGCCACACTGGCCAACCTGTGTACCTTGGATTGGCGGCCGCCAATGTACGCAGAAACTCAAGAGAGGAATCTGTTGGAGGAAACGGCGGATCGACTGCAAGTCCAACGCTCCAAGCGCCAAACTTGCCGAGCGCGGCGGCTTTGGCCGTGTATTCATCCACCAGAAACGCGTCTTTGCGACGCTCATCGCCCTCTCGGAGCACCTGTTCGGCTCGTTTTCTAAGTCGGACATCAGGAGGTTCCGCTGGGGTACCGAATAGCGCGCCCGCAGTAGTCCCCAAGTGTCGGCGAAGAAAACGCCCAATGTCGGCTTCTCTGTTGTCGAAACAGATCTCGACGATATCGGCCCAATCGCTGTATCGAGCAGGAGATGAGCTTGGAACGCCGCTTGCGTTCAATGTACGAAAGTAAACAGCGTGCTGCCTAATAAGCGATTTCCCAGCGACACTCAGTTCTTTCGATGCTGCAACGGGAGCTGTCACGCCTCCAGCAACCGCAATCACTGGAAAAGCCATTTCCTCACGCTTTCCGAAGGCGACCGCTACCTCAAAGGCGACAGACGAATACTTAGAGACGATTGATTGGATGACGTCGATGTGGAATGCGGCTTTAACGTCAGTAGGCATACCGTCAGTCGTCGGCTCAAGGCTGGTATCGTCAAGCCCGATCACCAAGTAGCCCCCGTTCCGGTTTCTCAAGGCCATGCACGCAATCGCAATCTTCGAGATACCGAGAACGTCCGTTGGATCAATCCACCGCTTTATTTCCACATTCAGCGCTTCGGACGGAGCGTTGACAAGGCGATCCGCAATCTCCTGTGAAATTTCCACTGCCAATAGATCACCCTCGGTAACCGTTATTCTCGCTACTAATTTTCCGCCTACTCGCAGCCGGTTCCATCATTGTCACGATCAAGACCATAGATGTCTGATCCGACTACTGTCACCGGACCCTCAACATACGCAGGGCCGTTTCCGCTGCTGGCGCAGTCGACATCGCTGGCAATTGGCACACAAGGATCGTAGTTTGGATCACATTCCTGGGCTGCAAACGAACCGCTATATCCTGCGAAGAAAACCAGTACGACCGCGCTGGAGGCCCGTGGGTTCACTCCGCAGAATACTTCTTCGCGGTCGCTCGTAGGCGTTCCGTGTGGTCGTAAATTTGGTCGAGCGAATCGATGATCACCTCAGTTACCATGGTGCTGGAATGCGGCTTCACGCGCTCAGATATGGCGCGCAGGCTTTTATCAATCGTGCTCATCAGTCCCCCAACCCGTTATTAGTGCAGAGTTGCCGAACTGCAAGCGAAGGTCAAGCGGACTTCTTCACAGCGATAAGGGGATTATCGCTAGCCGACTTGAAGGGCGGCACTGGTCAATCTGTTTGTCGACTACAGTTCGCTGCCCGCACTGGCCGATCCTATCAAGGAACACTGCCCGATCGAGGAACGAGAGTCCTCAGAAGGAACCGGCGGCCGCCAAGGCCGCACAAGACGCTGCAAGCCGGCAGCCGCCGCGAACTAGGCAGGTTTAGTCTTGGTTGGAGGCTCTTTCCAAATGACATTTGCGCGTCGATTAATTCGACGCCAAGTGCTTTCGTCCAGATCAGAAAAGTGCTTGCGCCAATTCTCTTCCAGGACGTCGTCGCCGACGAATTTCAAACTGGCCAACCCCGCCCAATAGGGAAAGTTGCGCGTGTAGTAGTGCCATACGAACGCTATAGGCAGAATCATTAGGAAGGCGACTCCATCGGCGACTACTAACCCCGCAGAAGAAAGCAGTTGCAGAAAAAAGCCCGCAAGCAATTGCCAAAGGCCGAATTTGGCGTCGATTCTTTGCTCACAAAGGCCTCTTACCGCCGGTGGACTCGAACCCCAATACGAACCCGAACGCATGGACAAACTATTGTCACTCATTAAAAGTCCCTTGGACAGAAGGATGCCACCGGAGATGTCCCAGCATATTCCGGCAGCACTGAGCCATGTTGCAGTCGTCGCGGACCATTCCATCATTGTCGCCCCCATTATCTCGTCCATGCGATCACACGCGACGTCACAATGCAATTCACAGACACAGCAGCCGACTTGGAGCGAGGCAAATTTTTTTTTCTACAGTGTTGAAACTATCGCGGGAGTTGGCATAGCTCGATCCTGAGAGCCTTATCGAGCGCCTCCTTCCTGCCGGACTCGCCTCCTGAAAGGCGCGTCAAAAAACAACCATAGCGCGGAACCGCACCGATTTGAAAATCGCGATTTTTTAATGGCCATGGAAATCGGGACCTGATGTAGAAACCCACATCCTTCCCGGCCTCGCCCACGGTCAGACTCCAGCCCGACCGTCGAAAGCACGGAAATAAAGCGATACGGAGCACCTAACGGCTCGAATCGAGGCGGGGGATCATCCATTGGTGTGCATCCCATTGATCGTCTGGGCTTTGATCGATGGTCATCATCGTCGCTAGCCCTGGGTTGATTGGATGGGTTGCTGGGTGACCTAGCTTGACTCAGCTTCTCGTTGTGACACGGTGTTTTGACGGTCGCTTAGGGGGAAAACGCGATGAAGTTTTTGTGTGTTTGGGTGATATCGTGCTTTCTTCTTATTGGTGGCTCTTCCAGTGCGTCCGCCCAACGGAGAGTTGCACTTGTTATTGGAAACGGTGCCTATATTTCGATGCCTCCGCTGTCTAACCCGGTCAATGATGCTGTTGACGTATCTGAAAAACTGACGTCGCTTGGATTTATCGTCATCTCCGGTTTCGATCTTAACCGTGCGGAAATGGAACGGAAAATTCGTGAATTTTTTGACGGAATTTCCGGGTCTGATTTAGCTCTGTTTTACTATGCTGGCCACGGACTACAGGTCGCCGGGCAGAATTACATGGCGCCGGTCAGCGCCAATCTTGCCTCGCAGGACGATTTACCTTTCGAAACAATCTCACTCGATATGATTTTGACCACCATGGAGCGAGAGGCGAAGTCGAACCTTGTTTTCTTGGACGCATGCCGCGATAACCCGATCGTTAGTGCCCTGGGAGCGGGCCGATCGGCAGGTGCGAGCAGGGGCTTAGCGCGAGTGGAATCCGGCGTAGGAATGATGATTTCCTACTCAACCTCACCCGGACAAATTGCTCGCGATGGTGCTGGTCGGAATAGCCCATATACCGAGGCACTACTAAGACATCTGGGCGAACCTGGAGTCGATATTGCGTTGACGATGCGCAAGGTGCGGAGCGACGTCCTAAAGGCAACGAACAATAGACAGCTTCCGTGGGAGGTAGCATCGTTGACGGGAGATCTGGTGCTGGGGCCGAATGATGGGACTATCCAGCTCTCTGAAGGGCCAACAAGCGCTACGGAGCATCAAGTCCGGGCACCGAGCGCAGAAACTAGATTGCCCCTGTCTTCTCTTCCCGGTGAAAAGAAAACGGTGTTCCTCTACGAGGAGCGATTCGGAAAATCGGAGCCGACAGCCATTCAAGGCAATGTGGTGTGGTCGGTTCGAAACCAATCGCCTGGCGGCGATGCAAAACCGGAACCGGTTATCCAAGCCCAGATCAATGTGCCGGACCGCGCCCTGACGGCCTTGCTAACGATCAAGCGCAATGCCGATTTGTCGCTGCCGGCCAGCCATGTGATCGAATTCGTGTTTTCACTGCCCGAGAATTTCGAAGGAGGCAGCATCGACAGCGTGCAGCGTGTGGCGATGAAGCTCAACGAGCAGGATCGCGGGGACGCGCTGATCGCCGTTCCGGCCAAGATCACCGAAGACTTTCACATGATCGCGCTGAACGACTTCCCGGAAGCGCTGACTCAAAACATTGCGCTCCTTCGTGAGCGCAATTGGATCGATATACCAATCACATACCACAGTGGGCAGCGCTCATTGTTGACACTAGAAAAGGGTGCTGCGGAGATGAAAATTTTCTCCCAGGTGCTAGACATCTGGAGCACAGAACTGACAGCAGGCGCCAAATAGGCGACAGCGATCCGATTCACGCGGTGCCTCGTGAAAGCGCCATGGTACTGCACTGCGCGGTATGATCGCCCATCGCCCTTCGCCTCGTCGAGCCGCTCCGATTTGAAAATCGCGATTTTTAATGTCCCCGAGAAAACCGGACAGGATGTGGAAAAAAGGCCTCTCGTTGGTTCAATGTTTGGAAGATCTCATCGCATCCTTCCCGGCCTCACCCACGGTCAAATCCCATCCTGTACATCAAAATGCACTGAAATAACGCGATTTTGAGCATCCTAACGGCTCGAAACCACACAGCGGAATCGTCCATTGGTGTGGGTTAAGAGCAACGTCGCGAAATTGCTCATTTCCAAGGCGCTTTTCTCCGACTTGCGAGACCAAACAAATTTAAACGTGCGTAGTAACAATCATCCTATCTACCATCAGCGATAGGGTCTTTCCATCCTGCAACGGAGCCATCTTCATTTTCCAACGTCTTGCCCGACAAGCGGCTTAGTTTCGAGCACCTCGTTGGTACAGCCTTAGGTTGGAGGCGAATTTCACTATAGCCGCATCGCGCTTTCCCTAACATCCTTACCCGCCTCATCAACGCTCCAGGTGCCTTCCTCCGTGTCAAAAACGATCAAAATGATATGTTTTTGAAGCATCCTGACGATCGACTGAGACACTGCGAAACATTCCACTTTTAAAGCCAACGAAAAAATGCCTGTCCAAATCTTCTTTCACTGCATCGTGACGTTTTGCGAACCGCATTATGCTGTCAAAGGCGAAAGTGGCGACTTCGTCTTCCGGCGAGGGGGACTGCGGGACGTTTGCCGGTGGACCCTCACGCCCTTCAGGATACACAAGGATGCTATCGATGAAATTGCGAATCCAATTAGCTATCTGGATTCGAAGGTTGGCCAACGTTGCGTGGTCGTCTGTTGCAAGGTTGGCCATGAGGTCGAGCACATCAGCTTTGTCCAGCTTGCTAGCACCTCTTACATCGGTGATCGCCTGTTGGTTCGTCGCTATTTGGAGCTTCACCTCGTCAATTTGACGCGTGAGGCCGTCCATGCGCTCTGATATGTAATCAACCGACGTCGAGGAGTTCGCGAGCATGTCGAATGCGCGATCTCTCTGGCTGGAAAGCCGGTCCATACTTCCTGTTAAGGCAAGCCCCTTTTCTTCAAGCGAGCGCTGCTTGTCGGATGTCGCTTGCTCGTTCCGGACGTCTTCGACATTCAGTTCCTTTACGAAAAACAGGAACGCTTTTTCGAAGTGATCGAGCTGCCATAGACCTGCGGTACAGCCGTGCCCACGTCGCGCGTTATCGCACCGCAAATAGACACCGCCCTTTGGCTTGGGGCCTTTGTCGACCACCATTATGTTTCCGCCGCAATAACCACATTTTGCGATGCCCTGGAATAGGTTCGTGAATGATCGGCCTTTTCGTCCTGCGCCTTTCAGCAATCGGTTTTTCCGCCCTACCTGCACCCTGTCAAAAAGGTCATGTTCTATGATCGCGGGGAAATAGCCGGTTACCGGATCGCCGTCGGGTATGCGCTTTCCGTTGACATAATGATGCGGTTGAAACTCGCCGAGCACCGCACGGTTAGTCAATATTTTTGTGATGTATGACTCATACCACCCGTCAGACACAATAAACGTCGGTTTTGAGGCTAGGTTGAACATACGCGCAATCTGATACGAGCCGCGCCCTCTCTCCGCCTCTTGGAAAATCTCGCGGATCACAGCAACTCTATCATCGAGCAGCTGAAATGACGTTCGATCAGCCGATAATTCCAGCCATGCCGGAGCAACCTTCGTTAATTTGAAAGACGAAGCGTTTTTACGCTTGTTTGACCAGGCAGCGGAGACACGTATGCTTTTCGTCTGAGACTCCTCGAACGCCCGGCTCATGATGACAACGGATATAATGATGTCCGAAAGGTCGTCGCTTCCAGACCTGTAAACCCGTCCATCGGTCAGGGTTACTATGTGAACGCCAGCTTCTAAAATCTGCAAGAATAATGCGGTCGCTGTCTGCGGCCTCTCTCTGCTCAACCGGTCCAAAGACTCGACGAGAAGATATGAGCCCTTGGGTATCAGCTGACTTTCCACCGCCGTTAAGAATTGACCCAACGCGCCCTGCGAAACGTTCAATCCCTTGAAAGCAGATACCCCGAGGTCTTGGAGTTTGAAGTCCCGGACGAGTTCTAGGCCATTCTCGGTAGCATATGCTTCCGAAGCTTCTGTCTGACGACGAAGACTATCGCCTTTGAGCTGGATGTCGGTGGACATACGAATGTAAGAATAAGCGCGAGGTTTCGACATATGATCTCCGTTGAGATCACCGCGTACACTATAAATTAATCCACCTCAACATGTGCATGCCGACTTTTCCCGGTGCAACCATCACCTGAACATCGACAGGCACGCCCTCGATGCCCTGAAATGCAACCGTGCTGACACGCGCGACCATGACTGCCCCTCTCGCCGCGAGGCAGGCCGACAACCCACCACCACAACCTTCTCCGGTTGTGGTGTAAAATCTTGCACGAATAACGGAATAAAACAAGAACAATTATCGAACGGATTCGCCCTGCACAAACGGCCAGGTTGCAGACTGGTTGTCCTTCCGGAACGAAGCAGAACAACCGTGAACATCCGGAGGGTGAAATCAGGTTGCATCGGCTGAACCGGGGCGACTATCCGCCCCGGTCCGTTGAAGACGCAGTCAGGCGCGCTTGCGCTCGATCGCGTCCCAGAGCAGGGCGGCAATATCGGCGCCGCCGAATTTCTTGACTTCGCGAATGCCGGTGGGAGACGTGACGTTGATCTCGGTCATCACGTCGCCGATCACGTCGATGCCGACGAGAAGGAAGCCGCGCTCGCGCAGTGCTGGTCCGATACGGGCGCAGATTTCCTTTTCACGCGTGGTCAGTTCGGTCGGCATCGGCGTGCCGCCGGCATGCATGTTGGAGCGGGCGTCGTGTTCAGCCGGCACCCGGTTGATCGCGCCGACAGGCTCGCCATCGACGAGAATGATGCGCTTGTCGCCCTTGCGCACCGCCGGCAGATATTCCTGGGCGATGAAGGGCTCGCGGAACATCTGGCCGAACATTTCCAACAGCGACGACATGTTGCGGTCGTCGCGGGTCGAATGAAAGACGCCGGCGCCGCCATTGCCATAGAGCGGTTTCAGGATGATGTCGCCCATTTCGGCGCGGAAGCTGGCGATCTCGGCCGGATCGCGGGTGATCAGCGTCTTTGGCATCAGGTCGGGAAATTCGGTGACGAAGATCTTTTCCGGCGAATTGCGCACCCAGGCCGGATCGTTGACCACGAGCGTCTTTGGGTGGATGCGCTCCAGCAGATGCGTCGAGGTGATATAGGCCATGTCGAAGGGCGGATCCTGGCGCAGGAGCACCACATCCATGGTCGAAAGGTCGATACGTTCGGCGTCACCCAGCGTGTAGTGATCGCCTTTGACGTCGCGCAGCGTCATCGGCTCGACCGTGGCGATCACCTTGCCGTCACGCAGCGACAGCTGGTTGGGCGTACAGTGAAAGAGCTTGTACCCACGCGCTTGCGCTTCAAGGCTCATCGCGAACGTGCTGTCGCCAGCGATATTGATGCCGGAGACATGATCCATCTGGATCGCGACATTTACGATTTTCGCCATGAGACATTCCCTGTTGATCGTCTGCATCGTTGAGAGAGCTTGTCTATATCAAATGGCATCGGGGACGCCATACAGATTTCTGCCGCCGTCTCCATCGAACACGCCTTGCCGTTCACGCGGCGGCTTTTTCACCCGTGGTTTGCGTCATCTGCATGTCTGCCGGGGCTTTTGCCTGGCAGGGTCGGCCGGGGCACATCGGGTGCCGCAGTAGATAGTAGTAGGTGACACACGGTGTGCCCCGTTTCAGTGTCTTTTGCCGCGCTTCTCAGGTTCTTCTGCGCTTTCCTCTCTGACGGGAAAGCCTCCAATGCCCCAGCCCGGCCGCTTATCCGCTGGGCTTTTCAATGAGGCGGGGTTTAGCCCTGGACCGTCCAAGGACGGTGTGACCACCCGGCACGCCCGGTTCGCTTTCACGAACCGGAGGAGAACCGCCTTTCACGCAGCCCCGGGAATTTCGCGCGCGTTTCGCCAAACCATCCGGGCACCGGCCCCATCTCGCCGGCAACGCAAACCGGTGTATCCGTGATGGGACGGAAAGAAGTATGGCACGGGTTTTAAGGGCGGGGATTTGCGGGGATGAAATTTTTTTGAAAGCGGCAGATGACCAGTGGAGGTTGTGCGCCGGGAGCCGACATCGACCCACGTGCGACAGATGACCGACCGCTCCGATTCCGGGTTTCCAAATCCTCTCGATTGGCGGCCAAATCTGACCAACTATCGCTTGGTAGATTCCTGATCACGCTTGCAGTAGCTAACCAAAAACGCTCGTGCAACGACATCCGCTAAGCAATGGTTCGACACACTCGGTCCTGAAGACAGCCATTTCTTATAAGCGTCTGCTTGTGCACGTCCGGGATGGCTGAGACTACGAGAGCGGAATCGGTATAGGTCCTTAGCATGCTCCATGACGTCGGAAGATATGGACAAACGGGTCGCGACCTCCTCAATGCTCGGCAGGGTATTGGAGTAGGAAATGTCCCTTAGCTTCGTGGAGGCCTCACGAATCGCCTTGGGTTTGTCGGCCAGCTTTGGAAAAAGCTCAGAGAATTCCTTCGTGAAGGCACGTTCGGCCTCCTTGATTTTGTCAGCTTGTTCCCTTCGGACGCGCTCCATGACACCATTAACGATGGCTTCCATGCACAGGACATAGTGTTGAAGCGTAGACCGCTCCAAAGGCTTGGCTCCGGCTGTGGATTGTAGCTCCCAAGCCGTGAGTAGATGGATGTATGCGTTCTCGGCGGTTTTGTCCTTTTCGATAGCGTCATACAGCCGTGCCGCGATTTTCAGGTCACCGGGTTCTAGGGTGTCCGGCTCTTGGAGAGAGAACCCATTGACCGATTGCGACCAACTGGTGACCTCATTGTCCTCATCGGCCCGGCGGAGTTTTCTCAGTTCAGCATGATACCGGACACCCGGCACTGCGAGGCTCAAGCTGGTCAGAAAGCGGTCAGCCTGTTGCTGGGCTAAGAGAACTGCTTCATCTGCGTCTTTAGCTTCGACATTTATCTGCATTTTGTGACGGCTTTGGACCTCATCGCGTGGTGGGTAGCGGACCACAAACGAATCTGAGCTGAAGGCAATCTTTGGCGCAGGGGCTCGATGGCCCTTCATCTCACGGAATGATCCCTCGCTAAGAGGAGAAAGGACAATGTCCTTCCTAACCCAAGCCTCGGTGCGTAAGAGTTTTGGACCTGCGATGGCCCACCACGTTTGCCAAAGATATTTCTGCACACTCTTGGTCATCACCTACAGCATCGAACAGCCAAAATCGAACATCGCACCTTAGAGACACAGCATTTGATTCGCTATTCTCCGGCCTCCCGCATCGGTAATTACCGAGATGCGGACGCAAGGTC
The DNA here is from genome assembly GCF_049898205.1 of Pararhizobium sp. DWP3-4. NCBI lineage: Bacteria > Pseudomonadati > Pseudomonadota > Alphaproteobacteria > Hyphomicrobiales > Rhizobiaceae > Pararhizobium > Pararhizobium sp. DWP3-4. Next base: position 357,418 of record NZ_JAFCXF010000006.1, read on the forward strand.
GTCGTTCAATGACATACACTTGATGTCCGCAACGGGCCTAAACCTGCCAAATTCCTTCGGCAGTCCCGCGCCTAGGAACGGACGCGGCACTGCAATTCTCATCAGAAGCCCAAGGCCGGTGGCAGGCCGCATGGAGATTGATCAGGTCAGCCGTCATGCTGCGGTCTGTCTGACGTCATCGGAAGGCTTCACGAAGCCGAGAATTTCACGGTCACGCCGCGTTGCCGGAAGTAGGCCTGCATCAGCTTCCTGCCAGAACGGTTGTTCTGCACCAGCCTAGCCGGGTCGAACAGGGCTTCTTTCAGGCCTGCGTGCATCAACGCTGCCTTGAGATTTGCAATATGCAGGTCGATGTCGGCATTGTCCGCCTGGAGCGATTCATAAATGCGGTTTGTTGCATCTGCTACGGTCGGTTCGCTCACTAGTTACACTCCTGTTGTTGTTTGGCTGGCGCTTACCGCATTTTTTGGCTCGACGCTATCGCGGTGAAAAATGCTGAAGTCAACGGGTGACGATGGATGGGATCAGTGCGTCGGCTTTCGAACATACGGCACCGGAGCGGACCAGCGGGAACCGGCCCATGCGGCCGAGACGCCGGGGCCGCTTCGCGCCGGGTGCGGACGTCTTGCGCGCACCCGCTCTTGCTGTCAGCGGACAGGCCACAAGTCACCCGGCTGTACAGGTGTCAGGTTGACGGGACAAGCAGGGCGCGTTTGCGGCGTGAACGCTTCCTTCCATTCCGCTTGCGATTTGCAAACAGTTGCGATAGCGTTCGACCGGTTGCAAACTAAAAGCAGTTTAATCTGAAAACCTACCATGAGATGGGGCCGGTCATGGGCAAACTTATCCTGGGAATGAACGTCTCCATCGATGGCTATGTCGATGACCTTGCCGGAAATCTGGTCATGGGCGCACCAAGCCGGAAGCACTTCGATTACTGGATTGAGACGATTCGCAGCCATGCCGGCGCTGTGTATGGCCGGCGGATGTACGAGGTGATGCGCTACTGGGACGATGATCACGCGGAATGGGATGTTTCGCTGCGCGAGTTCGCGGCACTCTGGCGCAAGCTGCCCAAATGGGTCGTTTCGCGCACGCTTTCAGAGGTCGGCCCGAAGGCCACGCTCATCTCCGGCGATATTGAAAGGCAAATTCGCGAGATCGTGGCCCGCACCGACGGTACCCTTAGCGTTTCCGGTCCGGAACTGGCCGGCCTTATGACCCGGCTGGGCCTGATCGAGGAATATCATCTGCACGTGAGGCCGTTCGTGCTCGGCAAGGGAAAGCCTTTCTTCCACGAGGCAAGGGCTGCGCTGCAACTGGTATCGAGCACATTGATCGATGACGATACAGTGCATTTGATCTACGTACCGAAGGGCTGAACGATAAGGTGCTTCAGCGCCAAGGCGAACCAACACGGACGTCCGCGACGGGCCGGCAGAGCCTTTCCGCCTTTCGTGATCATGCATCCGCGACCTCAAATCTCTCCACGCGCCTTCCCTCGGATACCGCGAACGGCTGTGCCAGACGTTTGCCGCTCTGGGCATCGAAGAAATGGAGGCGCTCCGGCGCGATGGTCAGCGCCATCGTTTCGCCGATCTCGATCTCCGGCGACAGCGACGCCGTCAGCTTCTTGCCGTCGATCGTGCCGTGCACCAGGCGCTGGGCGCCGAGTTCTTCGATATAGTCGACCTTCTGGGTTAGCGACGGTTCGCTGGGGGCAGCAATCCGCAGGTCCTCCGCGCGGATGCCGACGGTCACCAGTCCCGGCATGCTTGCCATGCGGCCCGTGTCGAGCACCTGGCTGCCGAAATGAATGCGTGTTCCTTCGCGCGTTGCCTGCACGAGGTTCATGGCCGGAGAGCCGATGAAGCTGGCGACAAAGGTGGAAGCGGGCGTGTGGTAGACGTCGAGCGGCTTGCCGATCTGCTCGATTTCGCCACCATTGAGGACGACGAGGCGGTCGGCCAGCGTCATGGCTTCCAGCTGGTCATGGGTGACGTAGAGCGAGGTGGTGCCGAGGCGCTTTTGCAGCTGCTTGATCTCGCCGCGCATCGAAACGCGCAGCTTGGCGTCGAGATTGGACAAGGGTTCGTCGAACAGGAAGGCGGCGGGTTTGCGGACGATGGCGCGGCCCATGGCGACGCGCTGGCGCTGGCCGCCGGAAAGCGCGCGCGGCTTGCGGGCGAGATACTGTTCGATCTCCAGCATGCGGGCGGCTTCCGCCACGCGCGCTTCGATCTCCGCCTTCGGCGTGCCGCGGTTTTTGAGGCCATAGGCCAGGTTGTTGTAGACGGTCATATGCGGATAGAGCGCATAGTTCTGGAACACCATGGCGATATCGCGCTCGGCTGGTTCCACGTCATTGATGACGCGGTCGCCGATTTCGACGGTGCCCTTCGAGATAGCCTCAAGGCCCGCCACCATCCGCAAAAGCGTGGACTTGCCGCAGCCGGACGGGCCGACCAGAACGATGAATTCGCCGTCGGCGATGTCGATGGAGACGGATTTCACCGCCTCGACGCCGCCTGCGTAGATCTTCGAAACATTGGTGATGTTGATCGCTGCCATGGTGGCGTTCCTCTACTTGTCGCTTTCGGTGAGGCCTTTGATGAACCAGCGCTGGAAGATCATGACGATCATCACAGGCGGCACCATGGCAAGGATCGCCAGGGCAAAGGCCTCGTTATAGTCGGGAATGTTGGAGCCGACCCAGACCAGCAGGATCTGCTTGATGCCGCGCACCAGCGTGAAGAAACTCTCGTCGGTGGTCATCAGCGTCGGCCAGAGATACTGGTTCCAGCCATAGACGAACATGATGATGAAGATCGCCGCTATCATCGTCTTCGACAAAGGCACGATCACGTCGATGAAGAACTTGAAGGGTCCGGCACCATCGATGCGGGCGGCTTCCAAGAGCTCGTCCGGGATCGATTTGAAGAACTGGCGGAAATAGAAGGTGCCGGTGGCCGACGCCAGAAGCGGCACGATCAGGCCGGTATAGGTGTTGGTCAGCTTCAGCGTGTTCATCACCTCGTAGGACGGCAGGATGCGCACTTCGAGCGGCAGGAGCAGCGTCGTGAAGATCATCCAGAATGTGATGGTGGCAAAGCGGAAGCGGAAATAGACCAGCGCATAGGCCGCCAGCATCGACAGGATGATCTTGCCGGCGGCAAAGCCGATGCCGAGGATCAGCGAGTTCATCATCATTCTGAGACCGGTAATCTTGCCGGTAAAGCCGCCCTGCTTGGTGAGCACGGTCGTGTAGGTATCGATGAAATGGCCGCCGGGCAGGATTTGCAACCCGTTGCGATGGATATCGGCTGCCTCGTGGCTGGAGGTCATCAGGGCGACGAGCAATGGCCCGACCATGAAGAAGACGCCCATCATCAGGATGACATGGTCGAAAAGTTTCGTGCGATGCATGATCTCGCCTCCGCTCAATTATAGTGGACGCGCCGCTCGATGAAGCGGAACTGGAAGATGGTGAGCACGAAGACGATGATCATCAGGATGACCGACTGGGCCGAGGAACCGCCGAGGTCGTTGCCGCGGAAGCCGTCCATGTAGACCTTGTAGACCAGCGTGATCGGGTTGTTGGCCGCCTTGTCCTTCACCATCACGTCGATGACGCCGAACGTGTCGAACAGGGCGTAGGTGGTGTTGATGATCAGGAGGAAGAAGGCGGTCGGGGCCAGCAGCGGCAGGATGACCGTCCAGAAGCGGCGGAAGCCGGAGCGGCAATCCATCAGCGCTGCCTCGCGAACCGAGACCGGAATGCCCTGAAGGCCGGATAGGAAGAAGATGAAATTGTAGGGGATCTGTTTCCAGACCGAGACGACGATCATCGCGAAGGCCGTGTCGTTGTAGTTCAGCCCGACCTTGATATCCCATCCGAAGAAGGCGGCAAACTTCACCAGCGGACCGATATGCTGGTCGAACATCATCATGCCCATCAGCCCGGCAACCGGCGGGGCGATGGCATAGACCCAGATCAACAGCGTCTTGTAGGTGGCATTGCCGCGGATGACGCCGTCAGCCTTGACGGCGAGCAGCAGGCCGATCGCCAGCGAAAAGAAGGTGACGAGTGCTGTGAACACGGCGGTGAAGCGGGCAATGCCCAGATATTCGCCGGATTTCAGCACGTCGGTGTAATTGGCCATGCCGACGAAGGTTGAGCCGAAGCCGAAAGGGTCCTCAAGGTAGAAGGACGAATGGATCGCCTGCACCGAGGGCCAGTAGAAGAACACGAAGATGATCGCCATCTGCGGCGCAAGGAAGAGATAGGGCAGGAACCGCGAGTTGAACTGCACGCGCTTGGCGTCGGTCTCTTCAGGCGGTCTGCTGGCGGATTTGTTCAGGCCGAACATGCGCCAAAACCCGCCTGGGACGGGGGCCGTGAGTGTTGCGGACATGGCCGAAGATGAGGGCGTGTTCGTCATGGTGTGGCCTTAAGGGCAGGGGAAGTGTCGGCGGGCGGGAGGCAAACTCCCTCCCCCTTGTGGGGAGGGTTGGGGAGGGGACTTCCTTTAGAAAGAACCCCTCCCCGTCGCTTCGCTCCGACCCTCCCCACAAGGGGGAGGGAAAGATCAGAGATCAACCAGCCGTCTTTGCGAAACGGGCAAGCAGTTCGTTGCCTTCCTTCTCGATCGTGTCGAAGGCGTCCTTGACGGTGACTTCGCCCGAGAAGATGCGGCCGTATTCGCGTTCCATGATTTCGCGAATCTGCGGGTAGAAGCCGAGGCGGTAGCCCTTCGACCATTCACCGGCCGGCAGCATCAGCTGCTGGATGCCGACTTCGGCAGCCGGCTTCTCGGCGTAGTAGCCTTCCTTCTTGGCAAGCTCGTAGGCTGCCTTGGTGATGGCGACGTAGCCGGTGGCCTTGTGGTAGAAGACCTGGATTTCCGGCGAGGTCAGGAACTGGAAGAAGTCGGCGACGCACTTGTTTTCTGCTTCAGGCTTGCCGGCCATTGCAAAGAGCGCTGCACCACCGATGAAGGACGAGGTGCCCGCACCCTTGATCGAACCCCAATAGGGCAGGAAGGTTGCCGAGAACGGCATCTGGGCCGTCTTCTGCAGGCCGCCGAACGAGCCGGACGAACCGATCCAGAGGGCGGCCTTGTTTTCTTCGAACATCTTCTGGTTATCGTTCCAGCCGGCACCGTAAAAGGCGAAGTAGCCTTCGTCGGCCCAGGTTTTCAGCTTGTCGAACATCATGATGAGGTTCGGGTCGGTGACCTTCAGCTGGGTGTCGGTGACGCTGTCATAACCGTTATTGTTGGTGGCGAACTGGATGTTGTTGCGCGAGAAGAAGTTCTCGGTGAACTGCCAGGTCAGCTGCGACTGGACGAGCGGGATGTAACCGGCTTCCTTCAGCTTCGGAGCGGCAGTTTCGAATTCTTCCCAGGTCTTCGGGGCTTCGACGCCGGCCTTCTTCAGGGCTTCGTCGTTGATGTACATGATCGGCGCCGACGAGTTGAACGGCATGCCGACGAACTTGCCGTCGCTATCGGCGTAGAAGTAGCGAACGCCGTCGATGAAGGCTTCGCGGTCGAACTTGTAGCCGGCATTGTTGATCAGGTCTTCGGCCGGGATGACGGCGCCCTTGGCATTGATGATCGTTGCTGCACCAGCATCGAAAACCTGCAGGATGTTCGGCTGTTCGCCCGAACGGAAAGCGGCGATGCCGGAAGCCAGCGCTTCCTCATAGGTGCCCTTGGAAACCGGGGTCAGCGCGCAGGCGGTCTGCGAGGCGTTGAACTTGGTGGCGATCTCGTTGATGACTTCGCCGTTGCGGCCGGCCATGCCGTGCCACCAGCTGATATTGGTCGCGGCAAACGAGGAGGTGGCGGAGAAAACCAGCGCGAGGCCGGTCATCGTGTATTTCCTGATCATGGCAGTTCCTTTCACCAGGTTTAGGGTGAGGAACCGGCTAAAGCCCTTTCATGACATCAGCATAACGCTTTTATGTCGGGACGATTACAACTGTGCACAGCTGTTCAAAAAGCATCCGCAAGATGGACCGGCCAGCGCCAGGGCGTGACGGAGATTATGTCATAGCGGACTGAAAGAGCGGTAAAATCCGGCTGTTTGGCGAGCCAGAGGTCGCTTGCGGCGCGGATGCGGCGCTGTGCAAAATCGGAAACGGCGAATACAGAATCTTCAAGCGAGCGGCGGGCCTTCACCTCGACGCAGGCGATCAGATTGCCCTTGCGTGCAATGATGTCGATTTCCCCGAGCTTCGTGCGGTAGCGGAACGCGACGATGCGGTAGCCCTTGAGGAGGAGGCAAAGGGCGGCGCGATATTCCGCAAGCGCGCCGCGCCGCAGCGCCTTCCGTCTTTTCTGGTCCGGTGGCTCAGCTTTCATCCCGGTCTTTGAGCTCCAGCAGCCGGTCGTAGAGTTCCTTGCGGTTGAGGCCGGTCTGTTTAGCAGCCTCGGTCGCTGCCTTGCCGGTCGACATGTCCTTGACGAGTTTCAAGAGGATCGCATCGACATCGTCGGCCTCCGGTGCCGCCGGTGCGTCCGGCGGACCGATGACCAGCACGATCTCGCCCTTGACGGTGGCGCCTTCGTCGTAGAACGCCTTGAGTTCGGCCAGCGTGCCGCGGCGGAATTCCTCGAAGGTCTTGGTCAATTCGCGGCAGACCGAGGCGCGCCGTTCACCGCCGAGCACATCATGGGCCGCAACGATGCTGGCCGCGATCCGGTGCGGGGACTCGAAGAACATCAGCGTCGCTGGAATATCGGCAAGCTCGGCAAACCGGTCGCGGCGCGCCTTGTCCTTGGAGGGCAGAAAACCTGCAAACAGGAAGGCGTCGTTCGGCAGGCCGGACCCGACCAGGGCTGCCAAGGGCGCCGAAGCGCCAGGGATCGGCACCACCCGGTGCCCGGCCTCAATGGCGATCTGGCCCAGTCGGTAGCCGGGATCGGAAACCAGCGGCGTGCCGGCGTCAGAGACAAGCGCAACGGACTTGCCCTGGTCAAGTGCGGCCAGGAGCTTGGGGCCGACTTCGTTGGCATTGTATTCGTGATAGGCATAGGGCCGGTTGACGATGCCGTAACGATCGAGCAGCACGCGGGTGACGCGGGTGTCCTCGCAGGCCAACACATCGGCCCCGGCCAATGTTTCTAGGGCACGCAGGGTGATGTCGGAGAGATTGCCGATCGGCGTTGCGACCAGATAGAGCGCCGGTTCCAGCGGCCGTGCGGGCACCGCGACATTGTGCAGGCGGTAGCTCTTCTGCCGCTCGTTCGTCTGCGTTTCGCCCGATGCCTGCTTTTCCAAAACGCTATGCCCTCATGCCTTTGTCCGCCGTTGAGCCGGCGCCCGGTCTTTATGGGGGAGCGGCAGCACTTCAGCAAGAGCAGCGAATTTGCGGCAACGCAAACATTACTGGGGCTCAACCACCGTTACCCCTTGCTTTTGACGGCTTGTTTCTGCCATTTTGCCCGTCCACATCTTCCCCGTCCGAAAGGGGACACTTCAAAAGTTCAAGCCGGGAGGCGCGGCCCGCCCGGCGATGGTTGAAAGCGGTAGCATCTCATGCGCATTACTCTCGAGCGGTCCAATCTCCTGAAGTCGCTGAACCACGTTCACCGCGTGGTCGAGCGTCGCAATACCATTCCGATCCTCTCGAACGTGCTTTTGCGCTCCGACGGTGCCAGCCTTGAAATGAAGGCAACCGACCTCGACCTCGAAATCACCGAGGCAACCCCGGCGCAGGTGGAAACACCCGGTGCAACGACGGTACCCGCCCACCTGCTCTACGATATCGTCCGCAAGCTGCCGGATGGCTCCGAAGTGGCACTCGCCACCAATGCCGACGGCACCGCCATGACCGTGCAGTCCGGCCGCTCGAAATTCTCGCTGCAATGCCTGCCCCAGTCCGATTTTCCGGATTTGACCGCCGGTGCCTTCACCCACACGTTCCGCATGAAGGCGACGGACCTCAAGATGCTGATCGATCGCACCCAGTTTGCGATCTCGACGGAAGAGACACGCTATTATCTGAACGGCATCTATATTCACACGATCGAAAGCAAGGGGCAGCTGAAGCTGCGCGCTGTGGCTACCGACGGCCATCGTCTCGCCCGCGCCGATCTCGAAGCCCCGTCGGGCTCGGAAGGCATGCCGGGCATCATCATCCCGCGCAAGACCGTCAGCGAATTGCAGAAGCTGGTCGACAATCCGGATGTCGTCGTCACCGTCGAAGTGTCGGATGCGAAGATCCGCCTGACGATCGGTTCGATCATCATGACCTCGAAGCTGATCGACGGCACGTTCCCCGATTACCAGCGCGTCATTCCGGCCAATAACGACAAGGAGCTGAAGATCGATTGCCAGTCCTTCGCCCAGGCCGTTGACCGTGTTTCGACGATTTCGTCCGAGCGCGGCCGCGCCGTCAAGCTGGCGCTGTCGGACGGACAGCTGACGCTCACCGTCAACAACCCGGATTCGGGCAGCGCCACGGAAGAACTCGCCGTCGGTTACGACAGCGATCCGCTGGAAATCGGCTTCAACGCCAAGTACCTGCTGGACATCACCGCCCAGCTGTCCGGCACCGATGCCGTCTTCATGCTGGCCGATGCCGGCTCGCCGACTTTGGTGCGCGACATGGCGGGCGATGACGCTCTCTATGTTCTGATGCCGATGCGGGTTTAGGCCCGGTAGATATTTGAAATCGAAAGCGGCCGGACCTGATCCGGCCGTTTTCGTATGCAGTTATCCACCTGCGGCAAGGACTTAACCGCTTGTTGGTAGTCGACTATAATGGCGCGGAATGACTTGTTTTTGTCGCATAGGGCAAGACATAATCATTTTGCAGTTGGGGCCGCTGCGTTTGCGCCGGCAGGCATGAAGCCTGTTTGAGACGCAGACGGGGGATTTCTGGAGATACGCATGAATTTTCGTCTGAAAGAGCGTTTTGGCAAGAAATTCGATGAGGAAATCCGTTTCTTCAAGGGCTGGCGAAGCAATATGAAGGCGGTCGGTTCGATCGTGCCGACATCCGGCATCACCGCGCGGCGGATGGCCAGCGTCGTCAATCCGCATTCAGGGCTCCCCGTTCTTGAGCTCGGGCCAGGCACCGGCGTCATCACCAAGGCGATCCTGCAGAAGGGCGTTCAGCCGGAAAACCTCGTGTCGGTCGAATTTTCCACCGATTTCTTCCAGCATCTGGTAAAGACCTATCCGGATGTCGATTTCATCAATGGCGATGCCTTCGATCTCGACAAGACGCTCGGCACACGCCGCGACCAGCAGTTCGACAGTGTTGTTTCCGCCGTGCCGCTATTGAACTTCCCGATGCATAAGCGTGTCTCGCTGATTGATGATCTCCTGTCGCGTATCCCCGTCGGCCGCCCGGTCATCCAGATTTCCTACGGCCCGCTCTCGCCTGTTGTCGCCATGCCTGATCGCTACCAGATCTCCCATTATGATTTCGTCGTCCGCAACATCCCGCCCGCGCAGCTATGGGTTTACCGCAAGACGCATTGAGGCCTGTCGATGTTCGCAGTTTATATGACGCATCCGCAAATCCGTCTGGAGCCGGATGTGCCGGTTCCACGCTGGGGACTGTCTGAGGTCGGCATCGCGCGGGCCGAAAAGACGGCGCAGCTGAGTTGGACAAACCAGCTTTCCCGCATCCTCTCCAGCGACGAGACCAAGGCGCTGGAAACGGCCACGATCATGGCACGGGCAAGCGGCATCGAAGTCGAGGTCCTGGAACATTCCGGTGAAAACGACCGCTCGGCCACTGGCTTTCTCATACCCGAAGAATTCGAAAAGGCCGCCAACTGGTTCTTCGCCAATCCCGAACAGAGTTTCCATGGCTGGGAGCGGGCGATCGATGCCCAGAGGCGGATTGTCACGGCAGTCACGTCCGTGCTGGACCGGCATGATCCGGCAATGCCGATTGCCTTTGTCGGGCATGGCGGCGTCGGAACGCTGTTGAAATGCCACTTGGCCGGTCTGCCGATTTCGCGCAGCCACGACCAGTTGCCAGGCGGTGGCTGCCTCTACGCATTTTCCCTTGCGGACCGTTCTCTTGCATGCGACTGGACCGCCATGGAGCTCTGGCAAGGATGGCAACAATGACTGCAACCGCGCGCGACCGGCTGATCGTCGGCCTTGATATCCCCACCATCGGCGAGGCAGAGGTTATCGTCAAAGCGCTCGGCGACGACGTGCTGTTCTACAAGATCGGCTACCAGCTGGCCTTCGCCGGCGGTCTCGAATTTGCCCGCGATCTGGCTGCCGACGGCAAGAAGATCTTTCTCGACATGAAGCTGCTCGACATCGACAACACGGTTGCCAAGGGTGTCGAAAACATCGCCAAGATGGGGATGTCAATGCTGACGCTGCATGCCTATCCGAAGGCGATGCGGGCGGCCGTGGAAGCCGCACGAGGCTCCGATCTCTGCCTGCTCGGCGTCACCGTGCTCACCTCCATGGACGAGCAGGACGTCATCGATGCCGGTTATCAGTACGACCCCCATACGCTGGTGTTGCGCCGTACCGAACAGGCCCGCGCCGCCGGCATGGGCGGCATCGTCTGCTCGGCCGAAGAATCGTCCGCCGTCCGCAAGATCGTCGGCGCGGACATGGCCATCGTCACCCCAGGTATTCGTCCGGCCGGCAGCGACAAGGGCGACCAGAAGCGCGTGATGACACCGGCCGATGCGTTGCGCTCCGGTTCCAGCCATCTCGTCGTCGCCCGCCCGATCGTCAAGGCCGCCGATCCGCACGCTGCGGCCCTGGCTATCCTGAATGAAATGACCGGCGCCCTCTAGGCAATCGCCCTGCTACGCCTGCTGCAGATGCCACCCCGGACATGTCTTCCCTCGGCTTGACCAAACCGGCGATTTGACGGAAGAAATCGAGGCGACAATTCGCAGTAAGCGGAGAGATTGAGGAGATTGCCATGGCCAAGGGCTACTGGATTGCACGGGTCGATGTTCGCGATACCGAGCGTTACAAGGACTATGTCACAGCCGCCAAGCCCGCGTTCGAGAAATACGGTGCGAATTTTCTGGCGCGTGGCGGCGCTTTCCAGCGTCTGGAGGGCGATGTGCGTGCCCGCAACGTGGTGATCGAATTCCCGTCGCTGCAGGCGGCGATCGATTGCTACAATTCTCCCGAATACCAGATCGCCGCTGCAATCCGCCAGCAGGTCGCCGATGCTGAAATGGTCGTTGTCGAGGGCGTCTGACGCCCGGCCGCAACTGCGGCGGAAAGCGGCAGCAATGCCCTGGTGATAAGCCTTCCCGTGGCCCGATGATTGGGCTATGTAGCTCATATACGCCATACTGCAGATCAGGAGTGCCTGTGCCATGACTTTGTCCAATCTCCCGCCGCTCGTCACCGTTTTCGGCGGTTCCGGGTTTGTCGGCCGGCATGTCGTGCGGGCCCTGGCCAAGCGCGGCTTTCGCATTCGCGTCGCCGTTCGCCGGCCCGATCTCGCAGGCTTCCTGCAGCCTTTGGGCAATGTCGGTCAGATTTCCTTCGTCCAGGCCAACCTGCGCTACCGCAAGTCGGTCGATGCGGCCGTTCTTGGCTCCGATCACGTCGTCAACTGCGTCGGCATCCTGTTTGAAGCCGGGCGCAACACCTTCGACTCGGTCCAGGATTTCGGCGCCCGCGCCGTCGCCGAGGCCGCCCGTGGTGCCGGCGCGACATTGACGCATGTGTCCGCCATCGGTGCCGATGCCAATGCTGAATCGTTGTATGCCCGCAGCAAGGGCCGTGCGGAAAAGGCGGTCCTCGAGACCGTCCCGGAAGCCGTCATCCTGCGGCCTTCGATCGTCTTCGGTCCAGAGGACGGCTTCTTCAACAAGTTTGCCGAAATGGCACGCTTTTCGCCGGTCCTGCCGCTGGTCGGCGGTGGCAATACGGCGTTCCAGCCGATCTATGTCACCGACATTGCCGAAGCCGTTGCCAAGGCCGTCGAGGGCAAGGTTGCGCGCGGCCGGATCTATGAGATCGGCGGACCGGACGTCCTCACCTTCAAGAACTGTCTCGAAATTCTCCTGAAGACCATCGATCGCAAGCGCACCTTGCTGCCGATCCCGTTCGGTCTTGCATCCCTGATCGGCTCCGTCGCCTCGATGGTGCCGTTCATCGCGCCGCCGCTGACCGTCGATCAGGTGACCCTGCTGAAGAGCGACAATATCGTCTCTGCCAAGGCGCAGGCCGAAGGCCGCACATTGGAAGCGTTCGGTATCGAGCCGACCTCGGTCGAGGCCGTGCTGCCCTCCTACGTGGTGCGCTATCGCCCGCAGGGCCAGTATACCCGCTCCGGCAGCGCTGCCTGATCACGCTGACTGCAGCTTGAAAATCTGTCGTCGAACAAGCCGCCGGTACAAACCGGCGGTTTCTTTTTGACCGTCGCAGAATAAAACGTTGCAGTTCTGCCTCACTTAAAAAAGCGATTGGTCTTTACCGTCGATTCAACATGTATCGATATTGATAACAACGGTTCCAGCACATACACAGCAGCCGCGCCGCATCGTTTACCCAAGGAATGACCGGCGCCGTCACATCATCTTGAGAGGCACATTTTATGGGCAAGTCGATCGCGATTTTCTTTGCGTGCGCGGCACTTATCGTCCTGGCTGGATCCTTCGCTGCGCCAAAGACGGTCGCCAGCAATCATAGCGGCTGCGCGCCTGCCTATGGCGTCGATCCTTGCACGACCGCGTCGATCGGTGCGCTCGCAGCAGAATAAGAGTTTCCGCCTTTCAAAAGGCGGCATGGACTATGGCGGGGGCCAGGGACCGCATGCATCCTCTTCTTTGAGGTGCATGCGGTTTTTTTATTGGGCTCAGCCGAACAGCCAAAGGCCGATGAGGCCGACCGTGCCGACGAGGATGCGCCAGATGGCAAACGGTGCGAAGCCCCGGTTCGAGACGAAGTTCAGAAGCGAACGCACCACCAGCAGCGCGGAGACGAAGGCGGCGATGAAGCCGACTGCAATCAGCGTCACGTCGTCGAAGTTGAGTGCGTCACGGTTCTTGTAGAGATCGAGCGTGAAGGCGCCGAGCATTGTCGGCATGGCCAGGAAGAACGAGAATTCGGCCGCCGAACGCTTGTCGGTTCCCATCAGCAGCGCGCCGGCGATCGTCGCGCCGGAGCGCGAGGTGCCGGGGATCATCGCCAGGCACTGGAACAGGCCGATTTTGAACGCCAGCGAGGGTGGATAATCCATGACGTCGCGATATATCGGCTTCAGAGGCATGCGGTCGATCGCGTAGAGAATGACGCCGCCGATGATCAGCACGACGCAGATCAGCATCGGCGTTTCGAACAGCACGGTCTTGATGAAGTCATGCGCAATGGCGCCGATCACGGCAGCCGGCAGGAAGGCGAGCAGGACCGACAGGACGAACCGCCGGGCCTTGGCGCTTGAGGGCAGGGCCAGCGCGATGGAGAGCAGCCGCTGGAAATAGACCAGCAGAATGGCGAGGATCGCACCGAGCTGGATGAGCACTGCAAAGGTATTGCCGGGCGATTTGAACCCGAGGAAATGCCCGGCGAGCAGGACATGGGCGGTGGAGGAAACCGGAATGAATTCGGTCAGGCCTTCGATAAGGCCAAGGATAAGCGCACTGATGATCGATTGATCGGCCATGAATTAAGCTTCCCTGAAGCATTGGAGGTTAGGCTCTGGGCCAACGAAGGGCATTGGCTGATTCGCTTGTGTTTGCGGCAGCAAGTTCCTATAGCTTTTTCTAACACACCGTGGCCAGACGAAACCGCCACGACACACCCATCCCCTCCCAACCGAACTGACGAAATCCGATCGCTTATGCCGACACTTTATCACCACCCGATGTCCACATCCTCCCGGTTCGTCCGCCTGATCCTGTCGGAATACGGCTATCAGACGGAACTGGCGGAGGAGCAGCCCTGGGAGAAGCGCCGGGATTTCCTGACGCTCAACCCGGCGGGCACATTGCCGGTTTATGTCGATGACAGCATGCGGGCGCTCTGTGGTGCTATGGTCATTTCCGAATATGTCGACGAAACCCACGGCGTGCTGAAGCGCGACCGCCGGCTTCTGGCGGAAGACCCGTTCCAGCGTGCGGAAATCCGCCGGCTGGTCGAATGGTTCCTGCAGAAGATGGAAGCCGACGTAACGCGGCCCTTGGTGCGCGAACGCATTTTCAAGCTGCAGATGACACCCGATCAGGGCGGTGGCGCGCCGGACTCGAAAATGCTGCGCACATCGCGCGCCAATATCCGCCAGCACCTGAAATACCTCGGCTGGCTTGCGGGCTCGCGCACCTATCTGGCCGGCGACCGGTTGTCCTACGCCGATCTTGCCGCCGCTGCTGCCATCTCGGTCCTGGATTATCTCGGTGAAATCGACTGGTCGGAAGCCCCGGCTGTCAAGGACTGGTATCAGCGCCTCAAGTCGCGTCCATCGTTCCGCCCATTGCTGGCTGAGCGCGTGCGCGGGGTCACGCCTGTGTCCCATTACGCCGACCTCGATTTTTAAGGAGCGGTCCCGTGCCCGGCAATGCGCTCCTTGAGGAGAAGCATGACAAGCGGCGCCGGACGCTCACCAGCTTCCTGAAGGACGAGGCCCGCGACAAGGGTTTCGACGTCTGCCGGGTGACGCTTCCCGATTCCATTCCCAAAGCACCGGAGCGCCTCGCCGACTTCCTCGCCGAAGGCTATCACGGTACGATGGACTGGATGGCCGATACGGCCGACCGCCGGGCCGATCCCCGTGTCCTTTGGAGCGATGTTCGCTCCGTCGTTTTGTTCGGCATGAATTATGGGCCGGACGAAGACCCGCGCTATCTTCTCGACAGGCCGGAACTCGGCGCCATCTCCGTCTATGCCCGCAATCGCGATTACCACGACGTGATCAAGGGCAAGCTGAAGGAAGTCGCCACCCGTTTTGCCGCAAGGGCAGGCGAGGACGTCAAGGTGTTCGTCGATACCGCACCGGTGATGGAAAAGCCGCTGGCCGAGCAGGCTGGCCTTGGCTGGCAGGGCAAGCACACCAATCTCGTCAGCCGCGAGTTCGGCTCCTGGCTGTTTCTCGGCAGCCTGTTCACCACGGCCGATCTGTCGATCGACGCGCCCGAGCGGGATCATTGCGGCTCCTGCCGTGCCTGCCTCGATGCCTGCCCGACCGACGCATTTCCGGCACCCTACCGGATCGATGCGCGGCGCTGCATCTCCTACCTGACGATCGAACATAAAGGCCCGATCGATCCTGCCATCCGCCCAAGGATCGGCAACCGCATCTATGGCTGCGACGACTGTCTTGCCGTCTGCCCCTGGAACAAGTTTGCCGCCGCAGCCTCCGAGATGAAGCTGAAGGCACGCGAGGACCTGAAGGAACCGCCGCTGTCGTTTCTGCTGACGCTCGACGATCCGGCATTCCGGACGTTCTTTTCCGGCTCTCCGGTCAAGCGCATCGGCCGCGACCGGTTTGTCCGCAACTGTCTGATTGCTGCCGGCAATTCCGGTGAGACCAGCCTGATCGACCTTTGTCGCATCCTGTCCGCCGATCCGTCGGCGATTGTGCGGGGAGTGGCGGTCTGGGCGCTGTCGCAGTTGATGACGGCTGGCGATTTCTCTGATTTTGCGGCAAGACGGCAGGACGAGACCGATCCCGAGGTTCTCGGCGAATGGAAACTGGCAGGAGTTGTCTGATGCATGTTCTGGTTCTGGGCGCCGGTTTCTCCGGCTCGGCGATTGCCAAGGCTTTTCTACCCCTGGCGCAATCGGTGACCGGAACGACACGCTCCGAGGACAAGCTTGCGGGCCTGCGCGCTTTGGGCATCGATGCGCTTGTCTATGACGGTGCGGCGATCTCACCGGAACTGGCCGCAATCATGAAGCGCACGACGCATCTCATCCAGTCGATTGCACCGGGCCGCGACGGCGATCCAATGATGCGGCCCAGCGCACCGTCTCTTGCCGAGCTGATGCCCAATCTGGAATGGGCGGGCTATCTTTCGACAGTTGGCGTTTACGGCGACCATGGCGGCGCCTGGGTGACTGAGGATGCCTCTCTGGAGCCCGTTTCCGCCCGTTCCGTCGAGCGGGTCGCGGCCGAACAGGCATGGCTGGCTATCGGACAGGCCAGCAACATCCCCGTGGCCGTGCTGCGGCTCTCCGGCATCTATGGACCCGGCCGCAATGCATTCTGCAATCTTGCGGCTGGAACCGCGCGCCGCCTGATCAAGCCCAACCAGGTCTTCAACCGCATCCGGGTCGAGGATATTGCCGGTGCTGCCGTCTTTCTCTCCGGGAGGTCGATCGGCGGCATTTACAATGTAACGGATCACGAACCGGCGCCGCCACAGGATATCGTCGCGGAGGCGGCCCGCCTGATGGGTGTGGCGCCACCACCGGAAATACCCTTCGAAACCGCCGAACTTTCGCCGATGGCCCGGTCTTTCTATGGGGAAAACAAGCGCGTTTCCAATAAACGGCTGCGTGATCTCGGCTTCGTCTTCCGCTTCCCAGACTATCGGATTTCGCTAGCTGAATTATGGAGTAACGGCCACTGGCGTGGCTAATATTTCAAGTAAAAAACGCTCCCGATAGTCTATGTTTTGTTTCCGATAGATCGGGGCAAACTGTGGCGAAATATCGCCCCGGCGATGGCCGTATGGTCTATCGGAGCGGCAAGAATATCCCCGTGGTATTGCCAAATTCATACACTTATGACGGGAATATTGGATTCTCTAGCTTAGAAATGGGAGGGTTTTAGGCAATTTCAAAAAATTGAATCCTTTTTCTTGAGGCTATAGAGGCTCACGAGGATGGTAATTGACTCCACCAGGCTAACGCCTGAATCCAAAGCATTTCTGCAGCTTTGTGACAGAATTTCAAAATTTCGTAATTTGAATTTTTCGTAGATCGCCAATAGTTCCTAACGCAACATTAAAGGTTGAAGCACGTTTTCGCCATTTTTCCCGCTGAAAACACAAGCCTTCATTCTTAAGACTTAACTAATTTTCCAGCGTAGGGGTCATCTGTTTGATCAAGATGAAAATAACGTCTGTTGCTCTAGCAGCGGTTTTTGCCTTGGGGGCAACTTTTACAGCGGTGACACCGAGCCAGGCTGCATCTGGTCAGTCAAAGGCCCGGGCCGGTAATTGCGGCGGTGCCTCCTGGTATGCGCTCTCATCGCGCACCGCCTCCGGCGAACGCATGAACGCCAGCTTTCTCACGGCGGCTCATCGCAATCTCAAATTCGGCACCAAGGTCGCCGTTACAAACAAGCGCAACGGCAAGACCGTCGTTGTTCGCATCAACGATCGTGGCCCGTTTATTCGCGGCCGTGTCCTCGATCTTTCCAAGGCCGCCGCATCCCATATCGGCATGGTCAGCTCGGGTACTGCCAGCATCTGTTACCGCGTCGTCAGCTGACAACAACACGTCCGCCCGGGAATTGTTCCGGATGGATTTGATACGGTTCGAATGGAAAGGCGCTGCCTTTCGACATAAGCCACAGCCTCCCATCTGGTCAGCATTCGTCATACGCCAGCACCTCCCGGCTTGCTCTTGACGGCCATCACCGCTACCACGGCGGAAAATGGAGTTTAAAAGATGCGACTGGGTGGCAGGCTCGCCGGAGCCATTGAGGTTCTTGCCGATATCGAAACGCGCAAGCGTCCCGTTGCCGACGCCCTCAAGGATTGGGGGCTGGCGCACCGCTTCGCCGGGTCCGGCGATCGTGCCGCGATCGGCAATATCGTCTATGACGCGCTGCGTATGAAACTCTCGCATGCCTATCTGATGGATAGCGACAGCGCCACGGCGCTCGGCCATGCCGTCATGTTTCGCCAGTGGGGCGTTTCGCCCGAACAGCTGGCCGCTGAACTGGATGGCGACAAGTTTGCGCCTGAGCCGCTGACCGCCGAAATGACCGCCGCGTTTGCCAGCCGCAAGCTCGAAGATGCGCCGCTGCATGTGCAGGGCGATATCCCGGCATGGGTTCAGCCGTCGTTTGAAGAAAATTTTGACGAAGACTGGCTTGAAGAAGCCCAGGCTTTGGCTGGCCGTCCGGCGCTCGACCTGCGGGTCAACACGCTGAAATCGACGCGCGACAAGGTTTTGAAGGCACTGGATCGCAGCGCGGTCGAGCCGACGGCGATCGCCCGCAACGGCATCCGCGTCAAGGCGGGCGAGGGCGCATCGCGCCTTCCCAACGTCACCGCCGAAATCTCCTTCGAGAAGGGCTGGTTTGAGGTTCAGGACGAGGGCTCGCAGATCGTCGCCGATCTCGTCATGCCGAGGGAAAACGATCAGATCCTCGACTATTGCGCCGGAGGTGGCGGCAAGACCTTGGCCATGGCAGCCGCCATGAACAACAAGGGCCAGATCCACGCCTACGACACCGACCGCAAGCGTCTGGCTCCGATCATCGAGCGTCTGAAGCGTGCGGGCACCCGCAATGTCCAGGTCCATGACCGGCTGGACGGCCTGAAGCCGTTTACCGGCAAGTTCGATCGCGTTCTCGTCGATGCGCCGTGCACCGGCACCGGCACCTGGCGCCGCCGTCCGGATACCAAGTGGCGGCTGACGCAGAAGAACCTTGAAGAGCGGCTGGGCCAGCAGCAGGAAGCGCTTGGCGGTGCCGCCTCCTTCGTGCGTCCCGGCGGTCATCTGATCTACGTTACCTGTTCGGTACTGCCGGAGGAAAACGAGGCGCAGGTCTATGCGTTCTGTGAGGACAATCCCGAGTTCGAAATCCTGTCGGCAGCCGACGCCTGGGCCGATCTCTACGGCACCGACAAGAGGCAGCCGTGGTCTGCGGACATGAAGACCGTGACACTGACGCCGGCATCGACCGATACCGATGGTTTCTTCTTCTGTGTGATGGGCCGCAAGAGCTGAGCCCTGATTGAGGTTCCCGATGGGCTCGTCGCTACAGATGCGGCGGGCCTTTCTGCGGCACCCCACATTGAAAACATTCTAAACTATACACTTTGACACCAGTTTGCTTTTGGTTCATGAAAACCGGGCTGAACAGCGACGCCCTAATCTCGGGCCGCGCGGCTTGCGCGACCGGACCGGGCGGCGGGAACGCCGGATTTTTCCGGGAAAATACCAGGAGAGGCCATGACCAAATCATTCCTTCGCGGCGCTGCGCTGGCGCTTGCCACCGCAACCTCGATGCTAGCGCTGCAGCCGGCGCAGGCTGCTACTGATGCCGCCGCAGTCGTCAAGCACTATGCCGATGTGGCTCACGCGAAATTTTCAGATGCTCTTTCGACCGCAGAAACGCTCGACAAGGCCGTTGACGCGCTGATCGACACACCCAGCGACGCGACACTGAAGGCCGCCCGCGAAGCCTGGCTCGCCGCCCGCAACCCCTATCAGGAAACCGAAGTCTATCGTTTCGGCAACCCGATCGTCGATGAGTGGGAAGGCAAGGTCAACGCCTGGCCGCTGGACGAAGGCTTGATCGATTATGTCGACCCGAGCTATGGCGCGGAAAGCGACGAGAACGCGCTGTTCACCGCCAACGTCATTGCCAACAAGTCGATCAAGATCGACGGCAAGGATGTCGACGCGACCAACATCACGCCGGAATTCCTCGCCGGCACCCTGCAGGAGGCAGGCGGCATCGAGGCGAACGTCGCCACCGGCTACCACGCCATCGAATTCCTGCTCTGGGGCCAGGATCTGAACGGAACCGGCCCGGGCGCCGGCAACCGGCCGTATACCGATTATGACGCCAAGGCCTGCACCAACGGAAATTGCGACCGCCGCGCTGCCTATCTGAAGGCTGCCAGCGACCTGCTGGTGTCCGATCTGAAGGACATGGTTGGCAACTGGACGCCGGACGGCGCTGCCACCAAGAATGTCGAAGCCGACCCCAAGGCTGGCCTCGGCGCCATCCTGACCGGCATGGGCTCGCTGTCCTACGGCGAACTGGCCGGCGAGCGCATGAAGCTCGGCCTATTGCTGCACGATCCGGAAGAAGAGCATGATTGCTTCTCCGACAACACCTA
Organism: Pararhizobium sp. DWP3-4; assembly: GCF_049898205.1. Classification (NCBI taxonomy): domain Bacteria; kingdom Pseudomonadati; phylum Pseudomonadota; class Alphaproteobacteria; order Hyphomicrobiales; family Rhizobiaceae; genus Pararhizobium; species Pararhizobium sp. DWP3-4. The sequence continues at coordinate 377,409 of NZ_JAFCXF010000006.1, forward strand.
CAACTCGCATCTTCATGACGCGATCGGCATTCAGTCGGCCTATACCGGCGACTATACCAAGGTCGATGGTACCAAGGTGACCGGCCCGTCGCTGTCGCAACTCGTTGCCGCCAAGGATCCGGCGCTCGACAAGGAAATGAAGGAAAAGCTGGCCGCCACGATCACCGCGATGCAAGCCATGGCCAAGCGCGGCGAGACCGTGGAAAAGTACGACCAGATGATCGGTGAAGGCAATACCGAGGGCAATGCCGTCGTTCAGGCGGCCATCGATGGCCTCGTTGCGCAGGCAAAGACGGTGGAGCGCGTCATTGCGTCGCTGGAACTTGGTACGATCGAGCTTGAAGGTTCCGACAGCCTGGATAATCCTAACGCTGTCTTCCAATGAAAAAGCAAAGGCGGGCCGCCGCTTTCGGTGAGCGGCCCGGTTTTTTCTGAATGCGTACTTGGCTCGTCCGACGCCTGATCCTGCCGTCTGCCGTTCTGTTTCTGACAGCGGCGGGCGGCTTTTCCGTTCTTGGCGGCAATATTTTTGCGGGTGCGGCATACCCCCCTCTGTCACTGCGTGACATCTCCCCCTCAAGGGGGGAGATCGGCTCAGAGCAAAACCATCTTTCAGAGCCCTTGCTGTCAAAAACTGGAAAATTCGAGCGGGTGAGCGAGGTTGCCACATCGATCTCCCCCCTTGAGGGGGAGATGCCCGGCAGGGCAGAGGGGGGTATGCGGCCTGCCAAGACAGAAAGTCTTGCGGAACAGCTCCCGCTTTCCTCCACCCGTGATGATCTGACTGAGGCTGATCGAGCTCGCGTCGAGACTGTCACGCGCCCCGCCACTGATTTTTCCAAGGCTGAAAAGTTCGAAGCCATGTCCGGCGGAGCGGGCACGTCGATCGCATCCGTCAACCAAGATAGTCTCTCGCAATTTTCCGCCAATATCAGCTTTTCCGAGGAAGAGAGCTTCAAGCTCGGCAATGCGCTGTTTCGCAAGCTCTGGGTGTCATCGCCGTCCTCAACGCAGGCTTCGGATGGTCTGGGACCGCTCTACAATGCCCGTGCCTGTCAGACCTGTCATCTGAAGGACGGTCGTGGCCATCCGCCGGAAGGCTCCAATGATGCCACGTCGATGTTCTTGCGCCTTGCCCGTGCGCCGAAAAACGATGCCGAGCGCGCGGCGATCGCGGCGCATGACGTGCTGAATTTCCCCGATCCCGTCTATGGCCAGCAGTTGCAGGACAGTGCGGTCCCCGGTCTTGCGGCCGAAGGTCATATGCGGATCCGCTACACCGAAATTCCGGTGGCGCTGGCGGGCGGGGAAACCATTTCCCTTCGCAAGCCAAGCTATTCGGTCGATAAGCCCGGTTACGGCCCGCTCGACCCGGCGACCACCCTTTCGCCAAGGGTGACGCAGGTGATGTCCGGCCTCGGTCTTATCGAGGCAATTCACCCCGCCGATATCGTCGCGAATGCCGATCCGGACGACGCCGATGGCGATGGCATCAGCGGCAAGCTGCCTGTGGTCCGCGATCCGCAATCCGGCAAGCTGGCGCTCGGCCGCTTCGGCTGGAAGGCGCAGAGCGCCACGGTGCGGCAGCAGGCAGCCGACGCGCTGGCAGGCGATATCGGTATTTCATCGCCGGATGCCCGGCGCAGCCACGGCGATTGCACGCCCGCCCAGACGGCCTGTCTGTCGATGGCAGACGGCGTGCAGCCGCGCCTGGGCGATACGGAAGCGCCTGACCCTGTCCTTGGCCTCATCACGTTCTATTCCGAGAACCTCGCCGTTCCGGCGCGGCGCAAGGCAAGCTTTGCCGAAACGCTTGCGGGCAAGAAGGTGTTTTACGACACCGGCTGCGTGTCGTGCCATGTGCCGAAATTCGTCACCCGCCGCGATGCCGCCAACACGGCGCATGCGTTCCAGCTGATCTGGCCCTATTCCGATTTCCTGCTGCATGACATGGGCGAAGGCCTTGCCGACGGGCAGCCGGTGGGTGTCGCATCCGGCAGCGAATGGCGCACGCCGCCGCTCTGGGGTATCGGCTTGACCAAGACGGTGAGCGGCCACACGTTCTTCCTGCATGACGGGCGCGCCCGTAACCTGACGGAAGCCGTCCTCTGGCATGGTGGCGAGGCGGCAAAAGCCCGCGACCGGTTTGCCGCGCTGGAAAAAGCCGATAGACAAGCCCTGATCACATTTCTGGAGTCTCTCTGATGCGCCACCGGCATATCCTGCTTCTCGGTTTGAGCCTTGCCTTCCTGTCGCTGCCTGCCATGGCGGAAGATGAAGAGGCGGTGGCGCCACGCGCCGGGCTGAAACAGGAGGCGGTGGCTGGTGTCATGCAGAAGGCCGTCGACGATTTCATCCGCCCCGGTTACCGCGATCTGCTGGAGGGTACCGAGGCCCTGGCAGAGGCTGCGCATATGCTGTGCGAAAAGCCATCGGACGAGACGCTTGGCGACGTGCAGATGAGTTTTGACGAGGTCGTGCAGCAATGGTCGACGATCGAGATCGTCCGTGTCGGGCCGGTGATCGAAGGCAACCGTTTCGAGCGCTTCCTGTTTTTCCCGGATCGCAAGAGCACCGGCCTGAAACAGGTCCAGCGCATTCTGGCAACGAATGACGAAACCGCGACCTCGGCGGAAACTCTCAAAGGCAAGAGCGTTGCGGCGCAGGGACTCGGCGCGCTCGAATATGTGCTCTACGGCACCGGAGCCGAAATCCTGCCGACCGAGAAGAACGGTTTTCGCTGCCGCTATGGTGCCGCCATTGCCGACAATCTGAAAGCGGTAGCGGGCGAGCTGCATGCCGAATGGGAAAAGCCGGATGGTATCCAGGCCGCCTGGAAGAACCCCGGCCCGAACAATCCGATCTACCGCGACGGCAAGGAGGCCGCGACAGAGCTGCTCGGCATCCTCGTCCATGGTGTCGAAGCCATCCGGGACCAGCGTCTGCGGCCGTTCTATGCCGGGATCATCAAGGGTGAACCCGACAAGGGCCACCCGAAAATGGCGATCTACTGGCGCTCCGGCAATACGATGCCGGCGCTCTCGGCGAATTTCACGGCGCTGCAGACCCTATTCAACACCGCGGACATGAAGGCGCTTTTGCCGGATGGCAACGCCGATGTGGTCAGCGCCGTGAACTATCTGCTGCAGGCGATCGTCGATGATCTCGACGAGATCGATTTGCCGGTCGAAGAGGCGATTGCCAGTGACGAACAGCGCGGCAGGCTGAACCGTATCCTGCAGAACACCAACGATGTTCTGCAGCGGCTAAACCTGGATTTCGGTGCCGCGATCGGGCTGAGCTCCGGCTTCTCTTTTGCCGATGGCGATTGAGCAAAAAAGACTGCATTCCGGCCGCTAGCAAGCGGTTGACAACAAACACACATTGGCGCAAGGGATCGGCCGTGTTCACCTGTGAGCACGGCCAAACAAGGATCAACGGATCATGAACCCCGACAGTCGAAGTAGAGCTTCGATTTTTTCGACCGTCAGGCCCTGATCACAAGGGTGTCCGCTGGCGGTCGACGACTTGCCAGATTGGAACCCGACATGCTGCGCATCTATTCCTGCCAGAACAATCACCTTGCCGTTATCGACGCCATCCCGGAACTGAGTGACATCACGCCGGTCGTATGGTTCGACCTGTTCAATCCCGCCCAGGATGAAACCCGGATCGTCGAACAGCAGCTCGGCATCGAAATTCCGACGCGCGATGAAATGCAGGAGATCGAGCTCTCCGACCGCCTCTATCAGGAAGACGGCGCCGAGTTCATGACGATGACGGCGGCAACCGAACTCGATGGCGACAACCCGATCAAGGTGCCGGTGACCTTCATCCTGAAGGGCGCGACATTGGTCACCGTCCGTCATGCCGATCCCAAACCGTTCCATCTCTATGCCGCCCGCACGCAGCGCCTGAACGGCATTTCCTGCGAAAGCGGCGAACTGGTCATGCTCGGCCTGCTGGAAGCGATGATCGATCGTACGGCCGATGCTTTGGAGCGGATCGGCAACGAGATCGACGCCATTTCACGGGAAGTGTTCCGCAAGAACCATTCGAGCGTCACCAAAAAGACCCGCGATCTGCAGTCGCTGATCGAGCAGATCGGCCAGAAGGGTGATTTTCTGAGCGTCATCCGCGAAAGCCTCGTCAGTGTCGGACGTCTCGTCGCCTATCATACGGCGCTGGACGGGATCGGCACGCGCAAGGCGATCAAGGAAAGCCGCCAGCGGATCAAGCTGATCCAGCGCGACGCCGCTTCGCTCGGCGACCACGCCCTGTTCCTGTCGAACAAGATCAATTTCCTGCTCGACGCGACGCTGGGCCTGATCAATCTCGAGCAGAACCAAATCATCAAGATCTTCTCGGTGGCCTCCGTCGTCTTCCTGCCGCCGACCCTGGTCGCCTCGATCTACGGCATGAACTTCGATGCGATGCCGGAGCTGAAGTTCCAGTTCGGCTATCCGCTGGCCCTGTTCTTCATGGTGCTGTCGGCCTTCCTGCCGTTCCTCTATTTCAAGCGGCGGGGCTGGCTTTAATCGCATTATTCACCCCGGTGTCTCTGGCGATTTCCCAGATTCTCCGTCATCCTCGCCCTTGTGGCGGGGATCCAGTTGCGGCGCGTTCGCGCCGCAAGAGACTCTTCCATGCGACAGACGTCGCATGGCTGGATTCCTGTGACGAGCACAGGAGTGACGGAGGCTAGAAAGCGCCACCGGCCAATTTGGATCTGTTTGCATGGCATACCAAACCATCTCCACCGGCCAAACTCTCACCGACCGTCGCACATTCCTGACAATGGCCGGTGTGGCATGGGCGGCGACCCTTGCCCCGCAAGCAGCCTTTGCCCTGTCAGGCACTGACGCCATCTACGCCTCCGCCTTCATGGCGCCCGATGGTGCCTACGGCGTGGCGACGTTGACGGAGGAGGGAGCGATCATCGAGCGGGTGCCCCTGCCGGCCCGTGCCCATGGCATGACCTGGTCGCCGGTCAGCAACCGCGTCGTCGCCTTTGCCCGCCGTCCCGGCACCTATGCAATGATCTTCGCGCCGGATGATAGCATCGAGCCGATCGTGATCACCTCCGTCGAAGGCCGGCACTTTTATGGCCATGGCTGCTTCTCCGCCGATGGGCGTCTGCTCTATGCCACAGAGAACGATTTTTCGGCCAATCGCGGCATGATCGGCGTCTATGACGGCACCAACCGCTTTGCCCGCATTGGCGAGTTTCCGTCCTGTGGTATCGGGCCGCACGACATGACCCTGTCGGCGGATGGGCGGATGCTCGTGGTTGCCAATGGGGGCATCGAGACCCATCCGGATTTCGGCCGCACCAAGCTCAATCTCGACCATATGGAGCCGTCGCTGGCGCTGATCGACACGGCCACCGGCGCGCTGATCGAACGTCACGCGATGCCGGACAACTTGCGCCAGCTCTCGACCCGTCATGTCGATATCGATGCGGATGGAAAAGTCTGGTTTGCCTGCCAGTACGAGGGTGCCCGCAACGATCTGCCGCCGCTTGCCGGTTCTTTTTCGCGCGGCGAGGACATCCGGTTCTTGGATTTGCCGGAGGAGACGACACTGGCGCTCGCCAACTATGTCGGTGCCATTGCGGTCAACCGGCGCGACGGATTGGTCGGCCTGACATCGCCCAAAGGCGGCGCTGAGGTGACGGTCGATGCAAGGACCGGCCGGGTCGTGCGGCAGAAAAGTATCGCCGATGCGGCCGGGATAGCGCCATCGGCACATGGCTTCGTCGCATCGTCCTATTCGGGCGCGTTCGGCGAAACCAAAAGCCGGGTCGCCTGGGATCAGCATATCGTCAGAGTCGGCAAGCTCTGATCGCAAACCGGTCAGCGCGTTAAGAGAGGAGCAATATCCTCCCAAAGATAGGCAACCTGTTCGTAACTCCGATCGCCCAGCCCGATGCTGCTCGTCTCTACCGCTTTTGCGCCCAGCCGCTCGTAGAATGGCCGGTTGGGGTTGCCGGACAAGACCCATGCAAACAGCGATTTCGCCCCTTGCTCCGCGCAGAGCCTCGCCGCCGAGCAGACAAGCGCCGTGCCGATCCCAAATCCCTGATAGCCGGCCCGGACATACAGCGCATAAATCTCGTGGATATCGCCGGGCACTTTGCCGCGACCTGGCCCGAAATTGGCAAAGCCGATGATTTCATTGGCCGAAGGCTCGACCGCGACCAGATAACAGACGCCCGGAGCGCCCATGCGCCGGGCGTGGCGGATGGCCTGTTCCTCGCGGGACATGCCATCGAGAAAATCGTCTGCCAGCAAGCCGCGAAAGGTCGATCGCCATGTATCGACCAGCACTCCGGCGATCATGAACAGATCATCGCCCGTGCCCGTCCTGATCTCGAAAGATTTTTGGTCGCTCATGACGATGATATTGGGATTGCCGGTGGCAAATTAAAAGCCCGGTCCATCTGGCGTTCGGTTCATGCTCGCCCTATGTCGGCTGCATGAACCGTATCCTGATCCATATCCTCTTCATCGTCATCGTTCTCGGCTGCGGCCTGTTGATCGGCATCAACAACATTCCTGGCGAATGGTACCAGTCGCTGGCAAAGCCCTCCTTCAATCCACCCAACTGGATTTTCGCGCCGGTCTGGTCAGCGCTTTACGTCATCATCGGCTTTGTCGGCGCCCGCACCTTCCTCAACCATCGCGACACCACGGCGATGCGGTTCTGGGTGGCGCAGATGGTCTTCAATTTCGCCTGGTCGCCGCTGTTCTTCGGATTTCAGGAAATTGCAATGGCGTTGATCGTCATCGCCGCGCTCCTGATCTCGATCGTCGGCTTCATCGTCGTCAGCCGGAAGCAGGATGCTGTCTCGGCGCTGCTGTTTACGCCCTATCTCGCCTGGGTCGCATTCGCGACATTGCTCAACACGTCGATTTTCCTCATGAATTGAGGCTTGTCCTTGTTTTTCCGCCATGCGACTGTCTGTGCAACGGCGACCAGAAACTGAGACATAGAGAGCACAAGGTGGAATTTCGCGAGCGCATCCGCAACAGCTTCGGCCGCCAGCCCGCCATGGCGACCATCGGGGCGGAACTGACACGGGTGGAGCAGGGCTCGGTTGAGATCGAGCTGCCGTTCGATGAGAAACTGACCCAGCAGCATGGTTTTCTGCATGCGGGGATCATTTCAGCAGCGCTCGACGCCGCCGGCACCTATGCCGCCTATTCGGTGATCGATCCGGATGCCTCGATCCTCACCATTGAGTTCAAGGTCAATCTGATGTCGCCGGGCCGGGGCGAACGCTTCCTGTTTCGCGGCGAAGTGACGAAACCCGGCACGACGATCATCGTCTCCGACGGCCGTGGTTATGCGATTTCGCAGGATGGCCCGGCCAAGCTGATCGCCTCGATGACCGGCACGATGATGGTGATCCGTGGGCGCGAGGGGATCGAAGGATGACATTCGAACTGAAGCATGTAGCGGATAAGAGCCTGCTCTACGTGATGGCCGTCGATGCCGAATACGGCGTGCACCTGCGCGAGCGCATCTCGCCCTTGATGACCGGTGTCGGTCCGGTCGAAGCGGCGGTAACGCTGACGCGCACGCTCGCGGAACTGGCGCACCGCAACAGCCGGCCCGACCTCGTCATTTCGCTCGGCTCTGCCGGTTCTGCCCGGCTGGAACAGGCCGAAGTCTATCAGGCCACCTCGGTTGCCTATCGCGATATGGACGCTTCACCGCTCGGCTTTGTAAAGGGCGCGACGCCGTTTCTCGATCTGCCTGTCACGGTCGATCTGCCGTTGCGCGTACCCGGCGTCGAGACGGCCAGCCTTTCGACCGGCGCCAACATCGTTTCCGGTGCTGCGTATCAGGCCGTTGCCGCCGACATGGTGGAAATGGAAACCTTCGCGGTCCTTCGCGCCTGCCAGTCCTTCGGTATTCCGCTGATCGGCCTGCGTGGCATTTCCGACGGCAAGGCGGAACTCAAGCATATCGGCGACTGGACGGAATATCTGCACGTGATCGACGAGAAGCTGGCAGGGGCGATCGATGCACTCGAAAAGGCCGTCAAAACCGGCGAAATCGCCGTCTGAAGCCGCAAAATTGTCCGGGTGCAATGTAAACGTTGCGCTTGGGGCTGCCTTTAATTAAAGGCTGCCCACAGTTCCCCATCAAATAAGCCAAGCCAACGGAAGCGCGTCATGACAGCGACAGTCCATCCCGATACCGTTCTCATCGTCGATTTCGGCAGCCAGGTCACCCAGCTGATCGCGCGGCGCGTACGCGAGACCGGCGTCTATTGCGAGATCGTACCCTTCCAGTCGGCCGATGAAGGCTTCAAGCGCCTCAATCCGAAGGCAATCATCCTGTCCGGCAGCCCGGCTTCGACGCTCGACATCGGCTCGCCGCGTGCACCGCAAGTGGTGTTCGACAGCGGCCTGCCGGTGCTCGGCATCTGCTATGGTCAGCAGACCATGTGCGAACAGCTTGGCGGCAAGGTGGAGGCCGGTCATCACCGCGAATTCGGCCGCGCCTTCATCGAGATCGACAAGGAATGCACGCTTTTCGACGGCATCTGGACCGTCGGCTCCCGCCATCAGGTCTGGATGAGCCATGGCGACCGCGTCACCGCGATCCCGGATGGTTTCGAAGTCGTTGCCACCTCGCCGAACGCGCCGTTTGCCTTCATCGCCAACGAGGCGAAGAAATTTTACGCCGTGCAGTTCCATCCCGAAGTCGTGCACACGCCCGATGGCGCCAAGCTCTTGGCCAATTTCGTCCACAAGATCGCCGGCCTCAAGGGTGACTGGTCGATGGCCGCCTATCGCGACAAGGCCGTTGCCAATATCCGTGCCCAGGTTGGTGACAAGCGCGTCATCTGCGGTCTCTCCGGCGGCGTGGATAGTTCGGTTGCGGCACTGCTGATTCATGAAGCGGTCGGTGACCAGTTGACCTGCATCCTCGTCGACCACGGCCTGATGCGCAAGAACGAGGCGGCCGATGTCGTTGCCATGTTCAAGGAGCACTACAATCTGCATCTGGTCCATGTCGATGCGTCGGACATGTTCATCAATGCGCTGGAAGGCGAGAGCGATCCGGAGACCAAGCGCAAGACCATCGGCCGGCTGTTCATCGACGTATTCGAAGCGGAAGCCAAGAAGCTTGGTGGCGCCGATTTCCTCGCCCAGGGCACGCTCTATCCGGATGTCATCGAAAGCGTTTCCTTCACCGGCGGCCCTTCGGTCACCATCAAGTCGCACCATAATGTCGGAGGCCTGCCTGATCGCATGAACATGCAGCTGGTCGAGCCGTTGCGCGAACTGTTCAAGGATGAAGTCCGCATCCTCGGCAAGGAACTCGGCCTGCCCGATAGCTTCATCGGCCGTCACCCGTTCCCGGGGCCAGGTCTCGCCATCCGCTGCCCGGGCGGCATCACCCGCGAAAAGCTGGAAATCCTGCGCGAAGCCGATGCCGTCTATCTCGACGAAATCCGCAAGGCCGGCCTTTACGACGCCATCTGGCAGGCCTTTGCCGTGCTGCTGCCGGTCCAGACCGTCGGCGTCATGGGCGACGGCCGCACCTACGAATTCGTCTGCGCCCTGCGCGCCGTCACCTCGGTGGATGGCATGACCGCCGATTTCTACCACTACGACATGGACTTCCTCGGCCGCGCCGCCACCCGCATCATCAACGAAGTCCGCGGCATCAACCGCGTCGTCTACGACGTGACGTCGAAGCCGCCCGGCACGATCGAGTGGGAATGATTTTGGCCGACGCGGTCTTTTCTGAATAAGGCCCTGCCGCTGCAGCGCTCAGGCGGATGTGCTGTGACCCGGCACGGTTGATGACGAGGTCAGTCCATCCGTCAACGGATCGGTCACAGCAGTAGCGACTGCTGCGCTGCTTCCGGCGCGCCGACATGCACGCCTTCGAGTTCCAGCATGCGGACCTTGGAGGTCGCGCCGCCGGGTGCGGAAAAGCCGCCGACCTTGCCGCCGGCGGCAACCACGCGGTGGCACGGAATGATCAAGGGCACGGGGTTCCTGGCCATGGCCTGACCGACATCGCGGGCGGCCTGTGGTCCGGCGCCGAGTTCCTTGGCGAGGCTGCCATAGGTGGTCGTATGGCCCCAGCCGACGCGGCGAAGAGCCTGGTAGATCTGCCGGAAAAACTCGTCCTGACCGTCAAGATCGAGGGCTACACCTGAGAAATCGATGGTCTCGCCGTCAAAATACCGCCGGATGGCGGTGATGACCTCGCTGATAGCGGGCGTCGGCGCACCGGGTTCGCCGCCTGGCACGCGGCGCAGCACGTTGCGTTCGGTGGCTTCTGCGCTTTTCGTTGGCAACTGGAAGCGGGTGATGCCGATATCGTTCCAGGCAATGCCGCAATAGCCGCCGGCTGTTTCGAAAACGTGATAGGTCTGTGCTTTCTCTGCCATCGCTCCATTCCTTCCGTTGCCCGCGCAAGGCAGCGGGGTTAAATACTCTGGCGTCCTTCAGGCCGCCGCCTTCAGCCGGTTGCTTTCCAGTGCCAGCAGATATCGCTTGGCCTCCAGCCCTCCGGCAAATCCATGCAACTGGCCGTCCGATCCGATGGCGCGGTGGCAGGGCACGATGATCGACACCGGGTTTCTGCCATTGGCGGCTCCCATCGCACGGTATGCCGTGGGGTGGCCGATCTGCCGGGCAAGGCCCGCATAGGTTCGGGTTTGGCCGTAGGGGATTGTCAACAGCGCCTGCCAGACCGCTTTCTGGAACGCGGTGCCGGCCAGATCAAGCGGAACGGTAAAGTTCGTCCTGACGCCAGCGAAATACTCTTCCAGTTGCCGTTCTGTTTCAAGCAGAACAGGGTGATTTGGCCCCTCTATCCGTTCCCCGAGCCTGACACGCTTCGGGTCATCCTTCTCCCAGAGAATGGCAGCCAAACCGTCGCCCCGGGCAACAAGCTCAAGTCTGCCGACGGGCGAGGCGATGATTTCGTGAATGTAGGTCATAGGCGCAGTTTCGCTCAGTTTTTCGCATCCCGCCACCCGTTTCTTGCACTGGAATGACGGGTCCAAGGTGATTTCACTCCGTTCCGGGGAGGGTCAAATTGGTGCAAGGGCGCGCCGCAGTACCTCCGTCGGCGTGGGAATAAATTCATATTGTTCTTGTTTTGTTCTTGATCTCAAGCTCGACTCGGCTATAGTGGCGACATCCAAAAAGAGATGAGGTCTGCCATGCTTGGAAAAGCCGGGGTCGTGCGCATTGAACAGAAGTCATTTTCACTCGGTCAGGCCGGCGCAGCCGTGCCGCTCCGGTCCCACCAGAAATATGCCGATGATCATGGAAAGAGCAATCTGTTCCTTGCCCTCGTGCCGGAGCGGGAGGTGGCGTTGCAGGCCGTCGAGACGGGAAGGGACATCGCGCGGCGCTATGGGCTGTCGAAAAGTCCGCGGCCGCATGAGCTGATGCATGTCTCGCTCAATGGCATCGGCAAATATCAGGATTTCCCGGACGATATCGTCTTCGCCATATCGGCGGCGATGGCGACCGTCAAGGCGGCACCGTTCGAGGTGAACTTCGATCGTGCCATGTCCTTCGCCGGCGCCAAGGCTGTCGTTCTGGCCAATGCGATCCGCAGCGAGGAGATGATGGACCTGCACGTCCAACTCGCCAAGGAAATGTGGGCGGTGGGTCTGAACTTTACCTACAATCCGCGCTTCATGCCGCATATGACGGTGTTTTACGATGAGACGCCGGTGCCGGAACATATGCTGGCCGAACCCGTCCGCTGGATTGCGCGCGAATTCGTGCTGATCCGCAGTCTCATTGGCAAGAGCGAATACGAATATCTCGATCGCTGGCCTTTGCTGGATTGACCTGTATCGGGCCTTGAGCTTGCAGTGGCAGGCACAAGGCCCGGGCGGATTGTTCGCCATTTCCGAACGTGAGTTCCGGAATTGGGTGTCTAGTGCGAACCGGAAACGAATGCGATCTTGCCGCCATCAGACGGCTATTTCGGCTGTCGCAAAACTGGAAGATCGTCATGCTCCGCTCTCTGATCGCATCTGCCGTCATCGCTTTTTCCGCTCCCGCTTTTGCCGAGGGCGTTCCGCACTATCCTGCAGAGTTCACCACGCAGGAAATCGCCACCAACGGCACGGTGCTGCATGTCCGGGTGGGCGGCAAGGGGCCGGCTGTGGTCCTGTTGCATGGCTATGGCGAAACCGGCGACATGTGGGTGCCGCTGGCTGTCGATCTCGCCCGGGATCACACGGTCATCGTGCCCGATCTGCGCGGCATGGGTCTTTCGGCCAAACCAGCTGAAGGTTACGACAAGAAGACGCAAGGTCAGGATATCGCCGGTGTTCTGAAGGTGCTGAATGTGGAAAGGACCGATGTGGTCGCCCACGATATCGGCAACATGGTGGGATACGCCTTCGTTGCTCAATATCCGCAGGACGTCAGCAAATTCGTGCTTTTGGACGCGCCGATCCCAGGCGTCGGGCCATGGGAGGAAATCCTCAAGCATCCGCTGCTCTGGCATTTCCGCTTCGGCGGGCCGGATATGGAACGCCTTGTGGCTGGCCGTGAGCGCATCTATCTCGATCGCTTCTGGAATGAGTTTTCCGCCGATCCGAAGAAATGGGATGAGGCTTCACGGCAGCATTACGCCGCTCTCTACGCCCAGCCCGGTGCGATGCACGCCGGTTTTGCGCAATTCGCGGCCTTCGATCAGGATGCGATCGACAGCAAGGCATTTCTGGCCAAGGGCAAGCTGACGATGCCGGTCCTTGCGATCGGCGGCGAAAAGTCTTTCGGGCAGACCATGGCTGTGGTTGCCAGTGCTGCGGCCGACAATGTCACCGGAGTGGTGATCCCGGCATCCGGTCACTGGCTGATGGAAGAACAACCGGAGGCGACGGTTGCTGCAATCCGGTCCTTCCTCGACAAGAAGTGATTTTCTGTCACCGCGAACCTTCTTGAAGTCAATCGGCGCGTGGTCATCCACGCGCCGATTGACGCTTACCATTGCTGTCTCGGCAATGCGCGATCCTGGGCAAGCTGCAAGTTTTGGCATCTTGCGCCCATCGGCCGGAACCCGCATAAGCCCCTGAAATTGCAAAAGGGAGGATGGTCATGGACATTTCTGAAATCGTCATCAAGGGTGACACACCGGGTGTCGAATGGCGGCTTCCGATCATCCGGTTCAACGGCAGCGACGCCAAGGCGCCGAAAATCTATATCCAGGCGGCATTGCATGCCAATGAACTTCCGGGCACAGCACTCCTGCATTTCCTGTGCGAAAAGCTGCGTCAGGCCGATGCCGACGGTACGATCCTCAGCGATATCACCATCGTTCCGCAGGCCAATCCGATCGGCACGGCGCAATCGCATTTCGGCGATCTGCAGGGCCGTTTCGACCTCGGCTCGCGCACCAATTTCAACCGCGAGTTCCCGCTGATCCCGCTGTCCGAACGCCAGACGCTGGTCGAGGATCTGGAGCACTATCCGGCAGTCGAACAGCTGAAGCGGCAGCTGCTGCATATGGCGCTGGGGGCCGATCTGATGCTCGATCTGCATTGCGACGATGAATCGGTGCAATATACCTATGTCGACGAAGCCTTCTGGCCGGAGGCCGCCGATCTGGCATCGGCGCTCGATATGGGGGCCGTGTTTCTGGCTGACGGCGAAAGCAGCGCCTTCGAGGAAGCTGTCGGCTATGCCTGGAAGCACGAGACTGCCGAAAAGGCAAAACGGCTGCCCGGCCGCCTCGCCGTCACGGTCGAGCTGCGCGGCACGCGCGACGTCTATCCGGACATGGCCCACAAGGATGCCGACGGTTTGTGGCGCTTTCTGGCCGCACGCGGTGCTGTCCGCGGCACCGTCGCCGCCCTTCAGCCTTACAAGGGCAAGGTCACACCGCTCGACAATATCGAAATGATCCGCGCCCCGCAGGCTGGTGCCGTGCTGTTCCATCGCACCATCGGCGAAACCGTCGCTGCCGGCGATCTCCTGGCGACGATCATTACCGCACCGGGCATGGAAGGCGGTGCGATTGATATCCACGCCCCTCAGGCCGGCCTGATCGCGACACGCACCTCGCAACGTTTTGCCCGCCGCCGCGACAACCTGATGAAGATCGCCTGCGACGAGCCCACCAAGGCGGTGCGCAAGCCCGGTGCGCTGGAAGCCTGAGTCACCGTCTTTGTCCTCGGGGCGCGCTTCGGAAAATCCGTCCGGGTTTGAGGCGTGAATGAAGTGGATAATCGCCGCCCTGCCGGCGGTTGTCATAATCCTTTTATGGAATTGCGTTCTTTAGCCGCGAGCCAACCCGACTGACCCGTCGCAGGCACGCAGGGAGAGAACGCATGCCCATCTATGATCTCGCCGTTGTCGGTGCCGGTATCGTCGGCCTCGCCCATGCCTATGCGGCGGCGAAACGCGGCAAGAGGGTTATCGTCATCGACCGCGATGCGCAGGCAAATGGCGCTTCGGTGCGCAATTTCGGTTTCGTCACCGTCACAGGCCAAGGGGCCGGCGATTGCTGGACCATGGCGCGGCGGGCGCGGGATATCTGGGCAGAGACCGTCGACAAGGCCGGCATCGCCGTCGTTCAGCGCGGCATGGTGCTCGCCTCCCGGTTCGATGAATCCGAAGCGGTGATCGATGCTTTCCTGCGCACAGACATGGCAGAGGGCTGCGCAAGGCTGACGGCGCGCCAGGCGCAAGAGCATATTGCCTGCCTGCGCACCGACGCTGCTCGCGTCTCGCTCTATAGCCCACACGAAATCCGCGTCGAATCCCGCACGGCGATCCCGCTGCTAGCGCAATTTCTCGAAGAGCGGCTCGGCATCATCTTCCTGCGCAGCACCACCGTTACTGCGGTCGAACCGCCGCGCGTGGAAACGGCGGATGGCGTGATCGAGGCCGAAACGGTGGTCGTTTGCCCAGGCGACGATTTCACCGGCCTTTTTGCCGAGCGCATTGCTGCCTACAATGTCACCCGCTGCAAGCTGCAGATGCTGCGCGTGCGGCCGCGCCAGCCGGTCCGTTTCAAGACGGCCGTGATGTCCGATCTCGGGCTCGGCCGCTATCTCGGCTATGCCGACCTGCCCGAGGCGGAGCTGCTGAAAAAGCGCCTCGATGCCGACCTGAGGGCGGAGCGCGACAACGGCATCCACCTGATCGTCACCCAGTCGGCCGATGGCTCGCTGGTCGTCGGCGACAGTCATCATTACGCCGCTACGCCCGATCCCTTTGCCTCCGACGCGGTCGATGCCCTGATCCTCGGTGAATTCGACCGGGTGCTCGATCTGCCGGGACGCGTGATTTCCGAGCGCTGGATCGGAACCTATGCCTCGGCGCCGGACCGCTGGCGCTTTACCGACAAGCCTTCCGATAGCACCCGCATTGTCGTCGTCACCGCCGGATGCGGCGCCTCGACGGCGTTCGGCATCGGCGAGGAAACCATCAATGAACTCTATGGGAGTGCCGCATGAGCAAGTTCAAGGCCGTCATATTCGATTGGGCCGGCACGGTCATCGATTTCGGCTCCTTCGCACCGATGGGCGCCTTTGTCGAAACCTTTGCCAAATTCGGCGTCCATGTGACCATCGCCGATGCCCGCAAACCGATGGGGCTGCCGAAGCGCGCCCATATCAGCGCCATGCTGTCCGAGCCGCATATCGCGGCGGGCTGGACATCCGCGCAAGAGGCAGCACCCGATGAAAGCGCCATCGACAGGGTCTATGACCTGTTCGTGCCGTTGAACGAAGAGGTGGTCGGCGACTATTGCACGCTTGTTCCCGGCACACTCGAAACGGTTGCCTACCTGCGCGCCAAGGGCATGAAGATCGGATCGACTACCGGCTATACGCGCTCGATCATGGAGCGGGTGCTGCCGCTTGCGGCCGAACAGGGCTTTGCGCCCGAAAACCTGATCTGCGCTGATGACCTGCCGCTTGGCCGCCCGACGCCGATCGGCATGTACAAGTGCTTCCTCGACCTGATGGTCTATCCGGCCGGCGCGGTGATCAAGGTCGACGATACCGAGCCTGGGATTGCTGAGGGCGTGGCCGCCGGCTGCGTCACGGTCGGACTGACGCTCTCGGGCAACGAGGCAGGCCTGACACTGCCGGAGCTTGCCGCTCTTTCGCCGAACGAACGCGCTGCCCTTCATGAAAAGATCGGTGCCAAGCTCAAGGCCGCCGGTGCCGATCACGTCATCGAAACCGTCGCCGGCCTGCCGCAGCTGATCGACATGCTGGAGCGCTGATAGACGCCGTCCGGCATTCTCAGCCGGATATCTTCATGCTATCCCGCATACCGGTAAAAAGGGATTGAGCATGAGCGTGACCATTTACGGCATCAAGAATTGCGACACGATGAAGAAGGCGCGGACCTGGCTGGAAGGCCAGGGGATCGCCTATGATTTCCACGACTACAAGGCCTCCGGCGTGTCGCGCGAAGTGCTGCAGCGCTGGACGGCGGCGCTTGGCTGGGAAACGGTATTGAACCGCGCCGGCACGACGTTTCGCGCGCTTCCGGATACCGACAAGCAGGACCTCAACGAAGACAAGGCGATCGCCCTGATGCTCGCCCAGCCGTCGATGATCAAACGCCCGGTGCTCGACCATGACGGCACGCTGACTGCCGGCTTCAAGCCGGAAATCTATGGCGGCCTTTTCCAGGGATAGACCATGTCGAAAAGCACCCGCGCGACGCTTGCGCTGACAAAGGCCGCAGCCCCCTTCACCGTCCACACCTATGACTACGACCCGTCGGCCGACCGGATCGGCATGGCGGCGGCCGAGGCGCTGGGCGAGGCGCCGCACCGCGTGTTGAAGACGCTGATGGCAGAGGTCGATGGCAAGCCGGTCTGCGTCGTCGTGCCATCCGATCGCGAAGTCAGCATGAAGAAGCTGGCGGCGGCGTTTCAGGGCAAATCGGCCAATATGATGAAACCGGCCGAGGCCGAGCGGCTGACCGGCTATCATGTCGGCGGCATCAGCCCGTTCGGGCAGAAGAAACAGGTGCCGACGGCGATCGAGGAGGCTGCCCTTGCCGAGCCGCTGGTCTATATCAATGGCGGTCAGCGTGGTCTGCAGGTGCGGCTTAAACCCGATGATGCCCGCAAGGCGTTGAATGCGGTTGCAGCATCTTTGATCGCCTGATCTCAGGCGAGTTTCGACAATAGCCCAGCGAGTTGCGTCGCCTCGGTCTCTTGAAGTTCTGCCCCAACATGCCGGGCGATTGATCTGCCATAGACCTCCCACATCGCCTCGCGCAGGCTGCGGCCCTTGTTGGTGATCACGACCCATCGGCCGCGTCCGTCATCGTCGAAGGTGCGGCGCGCGACCAGGCCTTCTTTCTCCAGCCGGTCAATCAGGCGGGACAGATTGTATTGTGCAAGCAGCGTCCGCTCCTCGATTTCGAATGGCCGCAAGCGCCCGTCCTGGGCGCGGGCCAGTTCCCACAGCACATCGTACCAGCTAAGCGGCGGCATGCCGGCATGCTTGAAATCGCGCTCGATGGCGCCGAGCACGCGCTGCTGTGCCCGCATCAGATTGATCCAGGCCTGCGTCACATCGGCGCTCGGCGCCTGAACCGCTGGGGGTGCTTTCAAAGACATAAATGCATTTACATCTATCTTGACGGGATGGGCAAATGTTAATATATGCAATTGCATATAATTAGCTGGAGCCTCGCCATGCACTCCAAAGTCCTCACCCTCATCAGCCATCACCTCTGCCCTTATGTTCAGCGTGCCTCGATCGTCCTGGCGGAAAAAGGCGTCGCCTTCGAGCGGACCTATATCGATCTTGCCGCCAAGCCGGATTGGTTCCTGCGGATCTCGCCGCTCGGCAAGGTTCCGCTGCTGGCCATCCCGCGCGGTCGTGCCGATGCGATCCTGTTTGAAAGCGCCGTCATCTGCGAATATTTCGAGGAAACGCAGGGACCTCCAGCGCTGCATCCCGAAGACCCGTTGCTTCGTGCCCTGCATCGCGGCTGGATGGAGTTTGGATCCTCCATCCTTGCCGACCTCTGGGTCTACGAGACAACAAAGGACCCAGCGCAGTTCGAGGCCAAGCGCCAGGTGCTGAAGGCCAAATTCGCAACCCTCGAGCAGGAGCTTGGAGCCGGGCCTTATTTCGCCGGGTCACGGTTTAGCATGGTCGATGCTGTCTTTGCACCGGTGTTCCGCTATTTCGAACTGTTCGAGGCCCTGTTGCCAAGCGGCATCTTCGATGGATTGCCGCGCGTCAATGCATGGCGGCAGATGCTTGCCGTCCGGCCGAGCGTGGTGGGTGCCGTGGAGGCGGATTATCCGGAGCGGCTGCTCGCCTTCCTGCGCCATCATGGCGCTCATCTTCTGACGCACAGCAAGATTACCGCCTGACCTGGTCATCGCAAAAGCCTTCCGTTTCCAGATGAAGCGCTCTAAACCAGTGGTTCGGAAAAAACAGCCAGCAGGATATGCGATGACCTCTCCCGTTCACCAAGCCATCGATCCCGTCAAACTGGACAAGCTCGCCGAAGTCGCCATCAAGGTGGGGCTGAGGCTTGAGCGTGGCCAGGATCTCCTGATCACGGCGCCGATTGCCGCGCTACCGCTGGTGCGGCTGATCACCGAGCATGCCTATATTGCCGGGGCCGGGCTGGTGACGACGTTTTATTCCGACGAGGATACGACGCTCGCCCGCTATGCCCATGCCCCCGACGAGAGCTTCGACAAGGCCAGTGGCTGGCTTTACGACGGCATGGCCAAAGCCTTTGCCGGCAACACCGCCCGTCTTGCCATCTCCGGCGATAACCCGATGATGCTGGCCGCCCAGGACCCGGCCAAGGTGGCGCGCGCCAACAAGGCCATGTCGATGGCCTATAAGCCGGCGCTGGAGAAAATCTCCAATTTCGACATCAACTGGAACATCGTCTCCTATCCCAACCCCGCCTGGGCGAGGCAGATGTTCCCGGACGATGCCGAAGCTGTTGCCGTCGAAAAACTCGCCAATGCGATCTTTGCCGCCTCGCGCGTCGATGTCGCCGATCCGATCGCGGCTTGGGGGCAGCACAATGCCAACCTCGCCAAGCGTTCCACATGGCTGAACGGCGAGCGTTTTTCCGCGCTGCATTTCACCGGCCCCGGCACCGACCTGACGGTCGGGCTCGCCGACGGTCATGAATGGCATGGCGGTGCTTCGACTGCAAAGAACGGCATCACCTGCAATCCCAACATTCCGACGGAAGAGGTCTTCACCACGCCGCATGCGCTGCGCGTCGATGGCCATGTGTCAAGCACCAAGCCGCTGTCGCATCAGGGTACGCTGATCGATAATATCCAGGTTCGTTTCGAAGGTGGCCGCATCGTCGAGGCCAAGGCATCGAAGGGCGAAGAGGTCCTGAACAAGGTGCTGGATACCGACGAAGGCGCGCGGCGCCTCGGCGAAGTGGCGCTGGTGCCGCATTCCTCGCCGATCTCGGCCAGCGGCGTGCTGTTCTACAACACGCTGTTTGATGAAAACGCCTCCTGCCACATCGCGCTCGGCCAGTGCTATTCGAAATGCTTCCTTGACGGCGCCTCGCTCAGCCAGGAACAGATCGCGGCGCAGGGCGGCAATTCCAGCCTGATCCATATCGATTGGATGATCGGTTCAGGGGAAGTCGATATCGACGGCGTTCGCGTCGATGGCGCCAAGGTTCCGGTGATGCGCAAGGGCGAGTGGGCTTGACGACGCTCGGCGTCATCGGCGGAACCGGCTGGCTGGGCGGGGCTCTGCTTCGACCGGCCCTTGCCAAGGGCTTCGTCGCTGCCACCGATCTCATCCTGTCGTCGCGCAGCGGCAAGACAGCAGGATTCGAGGCCTGGCCGGATATCCGGTTTGTTACCGATAACAAGTCGCTGGCTGCTCAGGCGGACATCGTCATTCTGTCGGTGCGGCCAGAGGATATCGATGCGCTGGAGCTTGATCTGTCCGGCAAGCTGGTCATCTCGGTCATGGCTCGCGTGCCTGCAGAAGTGCTGCTTGCGCGCTTCAAAAGCGAACGCGTCATTCGCGCCATGCCGAATGCCTGCGCCGAGCAGGGGCTTTCTTTTACCCCCTGGCTTTCGACACCGGGGGTAACTGCTGCGGACGCTGCTTTTGCCGACGGCTTCTTTGCCTGCTCCGGAAAGACGACAAAACTGTCCGCGGAAAGCGAGCTGGATTATTTCACCGCCCTGACAGGGTCCGGCCCGGCATTCATTGCGGCGTTCGCCGATGTGATGATCCGTGATGCGATCGAGAACGGCGTGGCTCCGGATGTTGCCGATACCGCCGTCCGTCAGCTCTTTCTCGGCTCCGGCGCGTGGATGGCCGATGCTTCGGAAACACCGGCCGATACTGTTAGGGTCTTTACCGAGTACGGCGGGACGACTGCGGCCGGCCTGACGGCGATGCTGTCGGCCGATATCGCCGGGCCGATCTCCAAGGGGCTGGCGGCCGCAAGGGACAAGGCCGCTAAGGGCTGACGGTTTTCGGCGTGACCGGTACTGCAGCACGGGGCGCCATCTGCGCCCGTTGCCCGAGCCATACGCTGACCAGCACGGCGGCCATGCCGATGATCTGCAGCGGCGTTAGGTTCTGGTTCAGCACGCCCCAGCCGAGCAGTGTGGCCACCAGCGGACTGAGAAAACCGAGCGATGCGACGGCTGCTGGTTCCAGCTTGGACAGGCCGCGAAACCACAGGAGATAGGTGAAGGCGGCGCCGATCAGGCCGAGCCATACCATGCCAAGTATATTGGCCGTGGTCGGCATTGGTAGCGCCGGTTCAAACAGCAGGGCTACCGGCAACAGCAACAGACCGCCAGCGGTGAGTTGCCATGCAGTAAAGGTCAGGCTCGACACAGGCGGCGCCCAGTGGCGTGTCAGCACTGTCCCAAACGCCATGGAGACCGCGCCCCCTAGCCCGGCGATGATGCCGATCGGGTCGAGCGCTGCTCCGGGTGTCAGCACCAGCAGGGCGACGCCGGCCATGCCGACACTGCCGGCAATGATCGCCATCGTCTTGACCGGCGTGCCGATCAAAAGCCGGGCGAGCATGACGACGATCAGCGGCTGGATGGCGCCGACGGTCGCAGCAACACCGCCGGGCAGGCGATAGGCCGAGACGAACAGCATCGCCCAGAAGAACGAGAAATTGAGCGCACCCAGAATGAAGCTGCGCGCCCACCAGATGCCCTGCGGCAATTGCCGGACAATAAAGAGCAGGATGAGGCCTGCCGGCAAGGCGCGCAGCATGGCGACGGTGAGCGGATAGCCATGCGGCAGGAATTCGGTGGTGACCAGATAGGTGCTGCCCCAGATGGCGGGTGCGATGGCGGTCAGGCCTATATCGGTAAGGGATGCGGATTTTATCTTCATTTAAAGTATCTCGATTTCAAGATAAAATCAGGATACTCGCGATTATCTTGACGTCAAGATGAATTCTGCGTACCAGAAGCCATGGATGAAGATCACGTCGATAGAATTCTGGCACAATGGCGCAAGCAGCGTCCGGATCTCGATGTCGAGCCGATGGGGCTTCTCGGCCGGCTGGCGCGGCTATCGACCTATCTCAGCCGCGAGGTCCAGAAGACCTTTTCGGAGTTCGGACTGTCGTCGGCGAGCTTTGACGTGCTGGCGGCCCTGCGCCGCTCCGGCCCGCCTTACCGGCTGTCGCCGGGCGACCTCTTGGCAACGACGATGATCACGTCGGGCACGATGACCAACCGGATCGACCAGCTGGAAAAGGCCGGGCTCGTCGAACGGCTGACCAATCCGGAAGATCGCCGCAGCGTGCTGATCGCGCTGAAGCCGGAAGGGCTTGCTCTGGTCGAACGCACTGTGACCGCCCATGTCGCCAACCAGCACCGGCTGACGGCGCTGCTGGAGCCTGACGAGCGGGCGACGCTGGATACGATCGCCAAAAAATATCTCGCAGCGTTTGAATAGAACTTGGAGCATTTCCGCTTTTCTCCGAATCGCGAAAACGCTCCAGCTTCTTGTCTTGGCGCAATTGCGGACGTAAAACCGCGACGCACTTTTGCTGGAATTGCTCTAGCAGGCGAGATCGGCAACCACCGCGTCGAGGATAAGCATGCCGGCCGGCGTGCAGCGCAGGCGGGAATTGCCGAGCCGCTCGATAAAGCCGTGTTCGATCAGGAACTGTTCGCGGTCCGGATCGGGCTCTCGGCCGGACAGGTCCTGCCAGCGCACGAGGTCGATGCCTTCCTTCAGCCGCAGGCCCATCAGCAACAGTTCGTCGGCCTGTTCGTCATAGCCCAGCACTTCCTGCTCGACCATGCCGTGGCCGTGCTCCTCGACCAGTTGCAGCCAGTCTTCAGGCTTGCGCTCCGTCGCTGTGGCGATCTTGTTGCGGCCGCGCGTCAGGCGGCCATGGGCGCCCGGGCCGATGCCGGCATAGTCGCCATAGCGCCAGTAGGTCAGGTTGTGGCGGCTCTCGGCGCCGGGTGCTGCATGGTTGGAAACCTCATAGGCCGGCATGCCGAAACCTTCGGTGATCTCCTGCGTCGCCTCGTAGAGCACGGCGGAATGCTCGCCATCCGGCACGATCAGCTTGCCCGCCTTGTGCAGGCCATAGAAGGGCGTGCCTTCTTCGATCGTCAGCTGGTAGAGCGACAGGTGATCGACGGCATAGGAGACGGCCTGCTTCAGTTCTAGTTCCCAGGCCTCGACGGTCTGGTTCGGGCGGGCATAGATCAGGTCGAACGACATGCGCGGAAAGATGTCGCGCGCCAGGCCGATCGCCTTCAGGGCGTCCTCGACATTGTGCAGCCGGCCGAGAAACTTGAGGTCCCGGTCGTTCAGCGCCTGCACGCCAAGCGAAACCCGGTTGACCCCGGCGGCACGATAACCGCGAAAACGGGTCGCCTCGACGCTGGACGGGTTGGCCTCCATGGTGATTTCGATGCCGTCGGGCACGTGCCAGAGATTGGCGATGCCATCGAGAATGGCCTCGACCGTCGAAGGGTTCATCAGCGACGGCGTGCCGCCGCCCATGAAGATGCTGGTGACGGTGCGCGGCCCCGACATATGCCGCATCGCCGCCATTTCGGTGAGAAATGCGGTGACGAAACGCGGCTGGTCGACCGGCTGATGCCGGACATGGCTGTTGAAGTCGCAATAGGGACATTTGGCAGCACAGAAGGGCCAATGCACATAGACCCCGAATCCGGGCTCCTTGCTGTCACCGATGGAAGAAAAAGTGGCCATTCTGTTTTCAGGTCTTTCAGGCGCTCGGGCGCGATGTCGTTAGGGTCGTGTTGTCTGCACATTTAGAGACCGGAGACGCTAAACGCTATCCCGCCTCTTACATGGTTTGGTCTTTTATCTCTATGTCTGAAATCGGAGCCGGGTCACCCCCCTCTGTCGGCGACGCCGACATATCCCCCTCAAGGGGGGAGATTAGCCGCAGGCTTTTGGGCATTGAGGGAAAAGAATGATCTCCCCCCTTGAGGGGGAGATGTCACGGAGTGACAGAGGGGGGTAATTACCCACATTCGGAGCAAACGGCCGGCCTGGGCCTCTCAAGCACTCAGGCACGTCTCGGCAAAAAGCTTGAACGCCCGCGCCCGATGCGACAGCGCCTCGGAATCGCCCGGTTTCCAGCCGTGCTTTTCCGCAGCACTCATTTCGCCGAAGGTGGTGTCGTAGCCAAGCGGTTGAAAGACCGGGTCGTAACCAAAACCTTGGTCCCCGCGCGGCGGCCAGACGATATGGCCTTCCACTTCGCCACGGAACAGTTCGACATGTCCATCCGGCCAGGCGAGGCACAGCACCGAGACGAAACGGCCGGTGCGCCGGTCGAAGGCGGTGGCTCCGGCTTCCTGGAGGGCGGTCTCGACTTTTTGCATCGCGATAGTGAAATCGCGCGTCCCGTCGGAAGTCTCCGCCCAATTGGCGGTGTAGACGCCCGGGTCGCCGTTCAGCGCATCGACCACAAGGCCGGAATCGTCCGAAAGCGCCGGCAGACCGGAGGCTTTCGCCGAGGCCAGTGCCTTGATCGTGGCATTTTCCTCGAAGGTCGTGCCGGTTTCATCCGGTTCGACGAAGTTGAGATCGGCCGCCGATTTGGCTTCAAAGCCCATCGGGCCGATCAGGTCGCGGATTTCGCGGATCTTGCCGGCATTGTGGCTGGCAACGATCAGGGTCTTGTCTTCAAGCTTGCGCATCTGCGTCTTTCTCATCCGGCGGGCATTCCGCCCATTCGTGTCAGTCGATATTCCAAAGACGGGCTTCGGCGCATTCCAGGCTGTTTCCAGCCGGATCGCGGAAATAAAATGAACGTGCGCCCGACGGCCAAATCACTTCGGATTCAATCGCAATCCCGGCTTCCGACAGCTTCTTCTTCCAGGCATCGAGATCACCGGCTGCTACCCGAAAACACATATGCCCGGGACCTTGCGTGCCATGCGGCAGCGGCGGTGTCAGCGTTTCCACCGGATTGAAGATCAGGAGAACACCGGGACCGCAGCGAAAGAAAACATGCCGGTTGCTGGCGCGGCTGATTTTCTCGAGGCCGAGAACGGAGCCGTAAAACGCCTCTGCCGCATCGAGATCATCGACATAGAGCGCCGTCTCCAGAATGCCTTCGAACGGTGCGGCCATGGCTCAGCCCCCGATGGCCTGCTTCTGCATGCCCACCAGTTCGGCGATACCGTTCTTGGCGAGGCCGAGCAGCGTGCCGAATTCCTCTTCGGAAAATGGCTTGCCTTCGGCCGTGCCCTGGATCTCGACGATGCCGCCGGAGCCGGTCATGACGAAGTTGGCATCGGTTTCAGCGGCCGAGTCTTCCAGATAATCGAGATCGATCACCGGCTGATTGGCGAAGATACCACAGGAGATCGCAGCGATATGGTCCTTCAGGACCTTTTCCACCTTGATCATGTTGCGGGCTTCCATCCAGGCAAGGCAATCGCGCAGCGCAATCCAGGCGCCGGTAATGGAGGCGGTTCTGGTGCCGCCATCGGCCTGTATGACGTCGCAGTCGATCGAGATCTGGCGCTCGCCGAGCTCCTTCAAGTCGACCACCGCGCGCAGCGAACGGCCGATCAGTCGCTGGATTTCCTGGGTGCGGCCGCTCTGCTTGCCAGAGGCTGCCTCGCGCTTCATGCGCTCGCCGGTGGCGCGCGGCAGCATGCCGTATTCGGCGGTAACCCAGCCCTTGCCACTGTTGCGCAGCCACGGTGGCGTCTTTTCTTCCAGGCTCGCCGTGACCAGCACATGCGTATCGCCGAACTTCACCAGGCAGGATCCTTCTGCATGTTTGGAAACATTGCGCTCGAAGGAAACCTTGCGCATCTGGTCGGTTTTTCTGCCGGAAGGCCGCATCATGAACTCCTGTGATGTTTGTCAGCCTTCTAACCTAACTTGGGAGGAAGGGAAATCATTTGCTCTAAAAGAGTGGAGGAGGGCCAAAAGGCGCGTACGGCGGGTTTTCCAGCCAATTTCCCTTTTGCTATCCGGGCGGGGATCACTATATTCCAATTGACTTCAACAACATGGGTTTTTGCGTTCGAATGGTCCTGGATAAATCTGCAATGCGGGAAAGGCTTTCGGCGCTCGACGAGCGGTCGGGCGAAATCTTCCGTCGCATCGTGGAAAGCTATCTGGAAAGCGGTGAGCCGCTGGGTTCGCGCAGCCTGTCGCGCATCCTGCCGATGTCGCTGTCGCCGGCCTCCGTCCGCAACGTCATGAGCGATCTCGAAGACCTCGGCCTGATCTATTCGCCGCATATCAGCGCCGGGCGCCTGCCGACACAGAATGGCCTGCGGTTTTTCGTCGATGCCTTCATGCAGGTGGGCGATCTGTCGCCCGAGGACCGCGCCTCGATCGACCGGCATGTGCGCCGCGTCGACCGCGACCAGCCTGTGGAGACGTTGCTGAACGATGCCAGCCAGATGCTGTCGGGCATGTCGCGCGGGGCAGGGTTGGTCATCACCGCCAAGAATGATCCGGTGCTGCGGCATGTCGAATTCGTCCGGCTGACGCCGACCAAGGCGCTGGCGGTCCTCGTCGGCGAGCATGACCAGGTGGAAAACCGTATCATCGAGCTGCCGGCCGGCGTCACCAGCTCGCAACTGACGGAAGCCGCCAATTTCTTGAACGCCCATCTCGCCGGACAGACGCTGCCGGAAGTGCGCGGCCAGCTGGAGAAGGTCAAGGAAACCGTCCGGCGCGAACTCGATACGCTGAGCCAGGATCTGGTCGAGCGCGGCCTTGCCATCTGGTCTGGCAGCGAGGCCGATGACAAGCCGACGCAGCTGATCGTGCGTGGCCGTGCCAATCTTCTGGAAGGGCTGGCTGGCGCCGAGGATGTCGACCGGCTGCGTATGCTGTTTGATGATCTGGAAAAGAAGGACAGCCTGATCGAAATCCTCAATCTGGCCGAAAGCGGGCCGGGGGTGCGGATCTTCATCGGGTCGGAAAACAAGCTGTTTTCGCTGTCCGGCTCGTCGCTGATCGTGGCGCCCTACAGGGACAGTGACGACAAGATCGTCGGCGCTGTCGGGGTCATCGGTCCGACGCGGCTGAATTACTCGCGCATTGTGCCGATGGTGGACTATACGGCGCAGCTGATGTCGCGTTTGTCGCGGTAATCGGCCGGGAAGAAGCCGGTTTTTCCGGCAGCTTTCGATTGTACCCTTGATTTTTCGGCTTCAAAGCTCGATATCGACACCAAATCCTAGACATATTGACATTCCGGAGACCGTCATGACCGACGATATAAACAAACACGGTGCTGAAGTGAACGCGGACGAAGCAGCTGCCGCCTATGCCGAAGCCGCCGATGATCAGGTCGATACCGCCGTTTCCGAGCCGGATCCGTTGGAGCTTGCCAAGGCTGAAGCTGCCGACATGCGCGACCGCTACCTGCGCCTTGCCGCTGAAATGGACAACCTGCGCCGCCGCACCGCGCGCGACGTCAAGGATGCAAAATCCTATTCCGTCGCCGGCTTTGCCCGCGACATGCTGGCCGTGTCCGACAACCTGCGCCGCGCGCTCGATGCCATCCCCGCGGAAGCGCGCGAGGCCGGCGATGTCGGCTTCAACGCGCTGATCGAAGGCGTCGAGATGACCGAACGCGCCATGCTGTCGGCGCTGGAGCGTCATGGCGTCCAGAAACTGGAGCCGGTCGGCCAGAAATTCGACCCGAACTTCCATCAGGCGATGTTCGAAGTGCCGAATGCAGAAGTTCCGAACAACACCGTCGTCCAGGTGGTCCAGGCCGGCTACACCATCGGCGAACGCGTCCTGCGCCCCGCCATGGTCGGCGTCGCCAAGGGCGGCCCGAAGGTGGTTGCGGCGGAAGAAAACCCGGAAGCTTGATTGTTGCTTCCGTGCCTGGGAAGAGGCGGTACATCACTTCTTGCTGGTGGCCGCTTTCCTAACCGCCGCAATAGACCCTTTTGGTCGATGCTTTTTTCGAAAAAGAAATGGTTTTTGCGACGCGAAGAGGATTTTGTTCCGAAAGTCTTCCACCGCTTTGCCCTTGGAGCGAGACCAGGGCTGATTGCCAGTCTTTGCCCTTCGGATGTTTTTTCTGCTCAAGGAACCAACTCGCCGCCTTGCTTTTGCTGAAGCTTCGAAAAGCTGCCTGAATTGCCGGCTGATCCTTAACCGAAGCAAGGAGCTTGATCCGTACAGGCGTATTCTCCGACGTACATCCGGTAACAAAAACATCGCCCGCTGCCGCCGCGGGAAGTAGCATAAATGCTGATAAAACAATCGATACAAAAATGGACTTCATTTCCTGCTCCAATCTCATATTAATGCATGCGTTTCCTAAAATTTTTCGCAGCGCAGGATTGGTCTCACCCAAATAGCTGCCTCAAATGATCATTCAAGAACCGGCCCTCCGGATCGAGCTTGTTCCTGAGCGCCCGGAAATCCCCGGCGCGTGGATAGAGCGCCGTCACATCCTCGCTGCCCAGGAAATGCAGCTTGCCCCAATGCGGGCGGGAGCCGAATTGGCGCAGGATATCGTCGACATCCTTCAGGTAGTTCCAGTAGTCCGTGCCTGGCTGACCGGAGACCGAGAGCGTGATCGAATCCTGTTCGAAGAACGGGCTGATCCAGCCGCCATCGCCGGCGGTGAAGCGGTATTCGATCGGGTAGATGCAGGTCGGGTGTTTCTCCAGCATCAGCTTGCGCACCTCGGTGCAGGCCTGCTTGCCGTATTTGACCGGCACCGCATATTCCAGCTCGTGGAAGTTCGGCACATATTCGATCGGATAGATCTCCGAGGAATAGGCGATCTTTTCGAACGCGCTTTCCATCGGCGGCGCATCGGTGATGTCGATGGTCTTCATCTCGCAGACGTCAGACAGGCTTGTGGTGGTCGAGACCGAGGATGTATCCGGCAGGCAGTAGCAATGGCGGCTCTCTGGCACGGGGCACCAGAAGAAGCCGAAATGCCGGTGGTTGGCAGCCAGATCGTCGTGTTGCTCCATGCATTCGTCGAAGGTGCAGCGCCACAGCTTCTCATGCAGATTGTAGCTGTCCATCACCTGTAGTGTGATTTCGGAGATGACGCCGAGCATGCCGATGGAAACGCGGGCGGCGTTCAGCATGTCCGGCTCGCTATCATCGATGGCGAGAATGCTGCCGTCCGGCTGCACCAGCCGCATGCCGACGATCTGCGAAGCCATGTTGCCAAGTGTAAGGCCGGTGCCGTGCGTGCCGGTTGTCAGCGCGCCTGCCAGCGCCTGGCTGTCGATATCGCCCTGGTTGATCATCGAAAGCCCGCTGCGCTTCAAGGCCTTGCCGAGCGTGTTGATCGTCGTGCCGGCATGGACGGAGACGCGTTTGCGCGCCGTGTCGATATGGCTGATGCCCTGCAGGCCGGACAGCGTCAGGTGCAGTCCGCTGGTCAGCGCCACCGGCGTGAACGAATGCCCTGAGCCGGCGCAGCGCACGTTCAGCCCGTTCGAGGTTGCCTCGCGCACCATATCCGCCAGAGCCGCCTCGCTGTCCGGCGCCCCCCGGTGCCGGACGATGCACGATTGATTCCCCACCCAGTTGCGCCAGTGGCCACCTGATTGCATCATGTTCCCGTTCTCCCCTTTGTTCTTCACATCGCCGTAAAACAATTATCGACGAACAGATGCGTGCCGTTGACGAAGCTGGATTCGTCGCTCGCCAGGAACAGGGCAGCCTGCGCCACCTCCATCGGATCGCACATCCGCCCCTGCTGGGCGGCGATCGCCGCATCGGAAACATCGACGCCATATTTGGCAAGGCCGACCAGCTCGCGTTTGCCGTGGTCGGTGGCAATGAAGCCGGGGCAGACGGCGTTGGAGCGGATGCCGCGGTCGCGGAACTCCACCGCAATCGCCCTGGCAAACATGTGGCAGGCACCCTTGGTCGTATCGTAGAGCACTTCCATCGGGGTCGCGGCGACGGCGGAGATCGACGAGGTCGAGACAATACTGCCGCCACCGGCGGCCAGCATGCCCGGCAGAACGGCCTTAGTCATCAGGAACATCGAGCGCACATTGACGGCCATCAGCCGGTCCCACTCGTCTTCTTCCGTTTCCAGAAACGGCCCAACGGCCAGGATGCCGGCATGATTGAAGAGAACGGTGATCGCCCCGAACGTGTCTTCCACGGTCTTGACGGCCGCTTTGACCTCGGAAGAAACCGAAACATCCGCCGGTGCGAAGAAGGCCTGTCCACCCTCGGCGCGGATCTGGGCTGCAACCTCTTCGCCCTTGCTGCGGGGAAGATCGACGATGCCGACGCGGGCGCCTTCGCGGGCAAACAGCTGTGAGGCGACAAGGCCGCATCCCCCGGCGCCTCCACTGATCAACGCGGTCTTTCCGGAAAGTCTGCCTGCCATCGCCGTTCTCCTCGTGATTTTGCTTTCCAAGGATTATTGTTGACGCAATGGGGGCTGTCGATATCCCATAAGGGATAGATCGCCCGAAGAATGCCCAGAGACATAGAGGTACCACCTTTGCTGCCAGAGGAATCCCGCCAGATCGCTGCGCTGATAGATGGTCTCTCGACGCCTGGGTTCGGCGCGGCGCTCGATGCGATGTTGCGCCGGGCGGCGGCGTTCGATCTGTCCGGTGTGTTCGTCTTTCCCTATGACGCGCGGCCGCTGCTTCTGCATGACGGCTACACCCGGCATGTGGCGCCGCAGGCCTGGGCCGCCTATCTCGGCGGCGCGTATCTGCTCGACCCCTTCTATGTCGCCTGCAACAACCGCCATCCGGCCGGGCTGTGGCGGATGCGGGAACTGGCGCCGGATGATTTCTTCGACACGCAGTTCAGCACGTCACGCGAGGTCCACCCATGTGTATCGACGCAATCGGGATCGCTGGTGGAGGAGGTCGGATTTCTGGTGCCGCTGGAGGGCGGCGTCACCGCCACGTATTCGCTGATGCGGGTGACGGGTCATCTGGGTTTCAGCGATACGGAACTGGACAACTTGCGCGCCTACGAGCCGATCGTGCAGGCGGCGATCCGTGCGAGCTGGCGGCATGCGGCGGAAAGGCCGGTGCATGCACAGGCTGGGCGGGATGACCTGATGGAGGAGGCGTTCGAAAAACTCTGCGCCGAGCGGCTGACGCTGCAGCAGCGCAATATCGTTCGGCTTATCCTGCGCGGGCACAGCAATGGCTCGATCGGGCAGAGCATGGGTATTTCGGAAGGCACGGTGCGCATCCACCGGAAGAACATCTACAAGCGCCTGGCCATTTCCAGCCAGGCAGAGCTGTTTCGCATCTTCATCGATCACCTCAATCAGCATAACCTGTACTGAGGCGACCACATCAGGCCGCGTTGGAGGCCTGGTCGTCGCTGAGGAAGGCGTAGATGGCGGATGCGGAATCCGTTGCGCGCAGCCGGGCGACCATGTCCGGGTCGCGCAGCACGCGTGCAATCCGCGACAACGCCTTCAGATGATCGGCACCGGCGCCTTCCGGCGCGAGCAGCAGGAAGACCAGATCAACCGGCTGGTCGTCCAGCGCTTCGAAATCGACCGGCGATTCCAGACGCGCAAAAATGCCGACGATCGACGACAGATGGCCAAGCTTGCCATGCGGTATGGCAATGCCATTGCCGACACCGGTGGAGCCCAGTCGTTCGCGCTGAAGGATGACGTCGAAAATTTCACGCTCGGGTAGATCAGTGATCTTGGATGCTTTTGCCGCCAATTCCTGAAGCAACTGCTTCTTCGAATTGGCCTTCATGGCCGGAAGTATCGCATTCTGCTGCAGCAAGCCTGCCAATGCCATTCTTTTGTCCTCGTTCGCAGGTAGAAACCGCATCGCCCGGCAAAATGCCGGACGGCGGTCCCCATCCATCTTTCTCTCGGCGCTTTACCGGCGGACCGTCAACGGTCTTCCATGCGTAAACCACCAGAAAAAAGTAGACCGTCCCGCGCCGGCTGACCGGCCCGGGACATCATCCACTTAGCTCTTTATATTGGCTGCGTCGATCCAGCCAATGTTTCCATCGTTGCGTCGATAGACGATATTCAACTGTTCATTGCCAGGACTACGGAACATCAGAACGGGATCGTCCGTCATGTCGAGCGCCATGACGGCGTTTGCGACAGACATCGTCTTCAGTTGTTTTGAACTTTCCGCCACGATCGTCGGTGCATAATTGTCCGGAAGCTCATCGTCTTCGTCGGGCACTGAATCCATCACGGTGTAGGCTACTTCAGCAAATCCAGCATGGCCATTGCCATTGTGGTGGTCCTTAAGCTTCCGCTTGTAACGGCGGATGCGCTTGGCAATCCGTTCCGACGCCGCATCAAATGCAGCTTGCGGGTCGTTCGCTTCGCCGCTCGCCTGCAAGGCAGCACCAGAATCGAGGTGTATCTTGCAATCGGCGCTGAAGCGGGATCCAGACTTTTCCACAGTGACTTGGCTTGAATATCCTCCGTCAAAATATTTGGTTACGGCTTGTTCTATCTGATCTTCGATCCGCAGACGAAACGTTTCGCCGATTTCCATATGTTTACCGGATACACGCACACTCATGGAGTTTCCTCTCTTTTCGTGATTTGCGTAGCCAGTCTATTCCAACCGCATCCGTCATCCAAGCACTTCACGCACGCAAAACAAATTTGCGTCAGAACGGCCTGGATTTGGAGGGATATGCTTAAGCAGGCTCTATGCCCGTACTCATTGCGGCCGCCTCATACTACCGGTTGTTGCTTGAGTCAACGAAACAGTTAAGAAAACAAGAATTCGAGGTCGAAAGCCCGTTGATCGCCGGGATATCGGGGATAAATATGGGCAATTGACGGGTTGTGTTCAAGCGCTGCAAACGGTCAGGCGGAAACCTTGGCCATCGCCTTTTTCTCTCTTCGGCGCTGAACGGAGGAGGCGATGTTCATCGCTTCGCGGTATTTCGCCACAGTCCTGCGGGCAATATCGACGCCTCCCTTTTTCAGGAGATCGACGATATCGTCATCCGAAAGGACAGCCTCCGGGCTTTCCAGCACGATCATGTTACGGATGCGATGACGCACGGATTCCGCCGAGTGGCTGTCGCCGCCTTCCGCCGATCCGATCGACACGGTGAAGAAATATTTCAGCTCGAACAGCCCGCGCGGCGTCAGCATATATTTGTTCGAGGTCACGCGGCTGACGGTCGATTCGTGCATCTTGATGGCATCGGCGACGGTCTTGAGGTTCAGCGGCCGCAGGTGATCGACGCCGTTGATCAGGAAGGCATCCTGCTGGCGTACGATCTCCGTCGCCACCTTCATGATCGTCTTGGCGCGCTGGTCGAGGCTGCGGGTCAGCCAGTTGGCAGTCTGCAGGCAGTCGGTCAGGAAGGCATGGTCAGCGCTGTTCTTCGGGGCATGACGGGAGACCGTGGCGTAATAGGTCTGATTGACGAGAACGCGCGGCAGCGCGTCGGGATTGAGTTCCACCGCCCAGCTGCCGTCCTGCGCCGGACGCACGACGATATCCGGCATGATCGCTTCCGAAGGGCTTGCCTCGAAACCGGTGCCGGGCTTGGGGTCGAGCTTGCGGATTTCGGCAAGCATATCGAGAAGGTCTTCCTCATCGACGCCGCAGATCCGCTTCAGGCTGGTAAAGTCACGCCGCGCCAGCAGTTCCAAATTGTCGAGCAATGCCGCCATGGCTGGGTCAAGCCGGTCGCGCGCTCTCAGCTGAATGGCCAGGCATTCGCTGAGCGTGCGGGCAAAGACGCCCGGTGGGTCGAACTGCTGCAGGCTGTCCAGCACCCGCGCTACGTCCGCTGTTGCACAGCCAAGACGTTCGGCCATTTCCGTTATGTCGGCGTGCAGGTAGCCGGCTTCGTCAAGCTGATCGATCAGGTGTTGGGCGATCAGCAGGTCAGCTGCACCATGCACACTGAAAGGAACCTGCTCGTTGAGGAAATCGCGCAGCGTCACGCGGTTGGCGACGAAGTCGTCGAGGTCGTAACCGTCGCTGTTCTCCCCACCGCCGCCGGGCATGGATTTCCAGTGGCTCAGCAGTTCCGGCGCATCGGCGCGCTGCGGTGCCGTGTCGTCTGGAAAGACATTTTCGAAATTGGCATCGAGCTGTTCGCTCATCCGTTCGCCGGTCGCAGACGTCGCGCTGTCGTAAACGTCGCCCAGCGGATCGAATGTCGTGGCCTCTGCGTTGTCCCGGTCGCTACGTTCGTCCTGGGTGATATGCAGATCGTCCTTGCCGTTCCGGTCGCCTCCGGTAGGCCCGTCGTCATTGGCCGCGAATTCCAGCAGGGGGTTTTTCTCGACTTCCAGCTCGATGAACTGGTTCAATTCGAAATGCGTCATCTGCAGCAGCTGGATCGACTGCATCAGTTGCGGCGTCATGGCCAGTGTCTGGCTTTGACGCAGGAAGAGGCTGGCTGAAAGTGCCATTCTGACGCAAAACTCCCCTTGATGATCGGAGCCGGCACCCATTTTTTGAGGGGTAAAAATGCCAGTTCGTCAACTGGCCCAAAAATTGCTTATTAATGTGGTTTGGTCAAGCGGCGGCAGGAAATAAGGTGAATATCGGCAACGCCGCGCATTTTATGTGCAAGGGTCGTCTAATATGATCGGCGCGGTGCAAATCGAGGCTGAACAGCTATCGTCACTGCGGAATGTCGAATCCCATGCCCATCATGGAAATAATACCGCGTTGCAACATTTCCGGGCTACGAAAATTCGCGTAATTCCTGTTGCCGGTCAAGAGGAAGTTGTCCCAAAAGCGGCAGGATTTTACTCCACCGCCGGTCTGGTTCCCTAAACCGCTGGAGCGCGGGCTTTAAAGGCTGAAATTGTCGCCGAGATAGAGGCGGCGGACGTCCGGGTTGGTGACGATATCGTTGGCCCGTCCATGTGTCAGCACTTCGCCGGCATGGATGATATAGGCACGGTCGATCAGGCCGAGTGTTTCACGGACATTGTGGTCGGTGATCAGGACGCCGATACCGCGCGATGTCAGATGCCGCACCAGGGCCTGGATATCGGCAACTGAAATCGGATCGACGCCAGCAAAGGGTTCGTCGAGAAGCATGAAGGTGGGGTCGGTTGCCAGCGCGCGGGCAATTTCCAGGCGCCGCCGCTCGCCGCCGGAAAGTGCCACGGCCGGCGATTTGCGTAAGTGCGAAATGTTGAACTCGTTGAGGAGTTCGTTGAGCTTGCTTTCGCGCCGCTCGCGATTCTTGTCGTGCACCTCAAGGACAGCGCGAATGTTGTCTTCAACGGTCAGGCCGCGAAAGATCGAAGCTTCTTGCGGCAGATAGCCGACGCCGAGGCGGGCGCGGCGATACATCGGCATTGACGTGACATCATTGCCGTTGATCTCGATGGAGCCCTCATCAACCGGTACAAGGCCGGTGATCATGTAAAAACAGGTGGTCTTGCCTGCGCCGTTGGGGCCAAGCAGGCCGACGGCTTCGCCGCGGCGGACCACAAGCGACACACCGTCCACGACCCGGCGCCCACGATAGGCCTTCGTCAAGCCGCGCGCGATCAGCGTGCCCTCATAGCGCGCCTTGTCGACGGCGCGGGCAGGCGCGGCGGCTTCAGGTTTGGCGCCCCGTTTGCGTTTGTGAAGAAAGGGAATGTTCACGTGGGCGTCTGCATCAATTCGTTTTCTGGGACTTCGGGTCGAGCTGAATCTGGACGCGGCCGCCGCAGGCTTCGAGCTGTGCCTCGCCAGTATCCATCTGGACGTTCAACTGGCAGCCGCTAAAGACGTTCTTGCCTTCCGACAGAACGACCTGTTTGCCCTTCAGCACCAGCGTCTGCGCCGTCATGTTGAATTCGCCGGTGTCTGCGGTCGCCTGCTGGGTTCCCGATTGCAGGAATACCTTCTGATCGACTTCGATACGATCGATCTCGGCATTGCCGCCGGAAATCGAGCCGCCGCCCTTTTTATAGAAAACCACCATTTTGCCGGCCTGCAGCGTCGTCGTTCCCTGAACGACCTTCACATTGCCGGTGAACATGGCCTTGCTTTCCGCGTCCTTGATTTCCAGCTTGTCGCTTTCGATCTGGATCGGTTCATCGTTGGAAAGCTGCATGCCCTTCATCTTGCTCGTCGTCGCCTGGGCGGCGGCAGGAGAAAGGGAAGCGCTGGCAAAAAGGCTCAAGAGAATAACTGTTCCGGCAAGCCGAAAGGAAAAGGCTGAAGTGGCCGACATATGTGCCCCGGTTTTCTAGTTGGCGGTTTTACGGATGGTTTTGGGATCGACGATGACCTTCACCATGCCTTCAAATGTAACAATGCGTCCCTTATCCGTCATTCTCAGCGACTGTGCAACAATGGAACCGCCCTTCATGCTGATTGCAATCGGCTTCTTTGTTTCCATTTCGCCGGCATTGATATCGAGATAGGCCGCTTCGAAATCGGCGATCAGCCCATTGTTCATGGTAATGCTGAAGGGGGCGTTCATATCCAGCGTATTGCGTCCGCGGTCATAGATGCCGCTGATCGCCTCGACTGTGGCCATCAGCGTGTCATTGACGGGCATTTCCGCATGGATCGTCTCAAGGGTGATGATGTCGGGATTGGCGATATCCTGCAGCGCCCGTTTCGCTTTCATCGAATAGCTGATGTCCTGCTTGTTGCGTCCGGAAATCGCTGGATTTTGCATGACGATCTTGCCGTTCTCGATCGTCGCGTTCTCGATCGTCAGGTTCTCCGGCAGGAAAGCGCGGACTACCGACACGGCCACGAAAACGGCGCCGATCAAAACGGCAACGAGTGGGAGGATGATCTTCAGCCGCTTAACCCGGCGCGAATGGCGCGCCGCGACCGAATAGGCGTCGGCCAAGGTCGGCCCCGAATGCGGCAGGGCGCCGGAAAACTGCACTTCATTCAGCATGAAATAAATCCGTTATTTAAAATACATCGCGGCGCAAAGGCGCGTGCGCCGTGCGTTCCAGGTGATGTGAGTGAGCGCGAATATGGAGATTTTTTTGTTCCACGACAATGGAGGCGCGAATTTTGTTCAAACCGGGTTACAACGCGGCCGCGCTGACGCTATTGAATTATTCGTTTCGTTGAAGGGGCGACGTTCCCCCGATACCCTTGAACAGGAGGAAAGATCATGGATCAGCTTGCCATCGCCGACCGGCGCCAACTTCGGCGAAAGCTCGGTTTCTGGCGGCTTGTATCCATTGCTGTTGTGCTCTGCGCTGGCATGGCTGCCTATTTCTATTCCGGCGCGGGCCCGATGGGCGGCCTCGGCCAGCCGCATATCGCCCGTGTCGATATTTCCGGCATCATCCAGGACGACCGCGAACTGCTGGAGCGGCTGGACACGATCGCCGAGACCGACGCGGTCAAGGCGCTTGTCGTCACCATTTCCTCGCCGGGCGGCACCACCTATGGCGGCGAAGTGCTGTTCAAGGCCATCCGCAAGGTCGCGGCGAAGAAACCGGTTGTTTCCGACGTGCGGACCCTGGCCGCCTCTGCGGGCTATATGATTGCGCTTGCCGGCGACCGTATCGTGGCGGGGGACAGCTCGATCACCGGCTCCATCGGCGTGATCTTCCAGTATCCGCAGTTCAAGACCTTGATGGACAAGATCGGCGTCTCGCTTGAGGAAATCAAATCCGCGCCTCTCAAGGCAGAGCCGTCGCCGTTCCATCCACCGAGCGACGACGCCAAGGCGGTGATCCAGGCGATGATCGATGACAGCTTCAACTGGTTCGTCGATCTGGTCGCCGACCGGCGGAAATTGCCGCGCGACGAGGCGCTCAAGCTTGCCGATGGACGCATCTTTACCGGCCGCCAGGCGCTGAAGCTCAAACTGATCGACGAACTTGGCGGCGATGACGAGATCCGCGCCTACCTCGATAGCCGCA
Organism: Pararhizobium sp. DWP3-4; assembly: GCF_049898205.1. Classification (NCBI taxonomy): domain Bacteria; kingdom Pseudomonadati; phylum Pseudomonadota; class Alphaproteobacteria; order Hyphomicrobiales; family Rhizobiaceae; genus Pararhizobium; species Pararhizobium sp. DWP3-4. The sequence goes on from NZ_JAFCXF010000006.1 coordinate 414,719, forward strand.
AGGTTGGCATGGGACTGGACGTTATCGATTGGAAGGCGCCGAGTTCGTCCTTGCCGTTCGGCCTTGGATCTGCTGCCGCCGCTCTGGTCAAATCCTTGGGATATGACGCTTTTCCGGGTTTTGGCGCGCTCGAAAGTTTGGGCCGGGACAAGTTGTTTCTTGACGGTCTGGTTTCCGTTTGGCAGGTTGGCGGCGACTGAAAAGACGCGACGGCCTTTTGCATGCCGTTTTAGAAAGATTGAAAATGGCATGCAAGCCTGCACAAGAGGTGGACAAGGCCGTCGGATGGGCTTAACGCTTTAAGATCACACGGAAATTCACAACAGGGGGGCGACAGTGATCAAGTCAGAACTGGTGCAGATTGTTGCGGCGCGCAACCCGCATCTCTATCACCGTGACGTCGAAAATATCGTCAATGCGGTTCTCGATGAGATCACAGATGCCCTGGCGGGCGGAAACCGGGTCGAATTGCGCGGTTTCGGCGCGTTTTCGGTGAAAAACCGGCCCTCGCGGTCCGGCCGCAACCCGCGGACCGGCGACAGTGTGTTCGTCGAGGAAAAATGGGTTCCCTTCTTCAAGACCGGCAAGGAATTGCGCGAGCGCCTTAATCCTGGCGCCGATGACGAAGATGATGAATGAGACGTCCGCCCGGTACTGATAGCGCCGGGCAGGCGGCATGACGGAGACACGGAATGATGATGAAGAAGCTGTTGAATATCGTGGTGCTGGTTCCGGTCGCGATCATCCTGATCGTGCTTTCGGTCGCCAACCGGCAGACGGTGACGTTGGCGCTCAACCCGTTCAATCCCACCGACAGCGTCCTGTCGGCCTCGGCCCCCTTCTTCGTCTTCCTGTTTCTCGCGGTGATCTTCGGCATGGTCGTCGGATCGCTGACCACCTGGTTCACGCAGGGAAAATACCGCAAGCGGGCCCGCAACGAGGCGCATGAAGCGGTCAAATGGCACGCGGAAGCCGAAAAGCACCGCACCCGCGCCGAAACCATCGCCTCGCAGACGCTGCTTCCGGCTTCGTCCAAATAATGGCTGGCATGCGATCGCCGTTCAGGCTTTCCGCATCGCCTTTGCACGCGCCGCATCGCTGAAACCCGAAAAAAACCTCGCCGCATGCTTGCTGGCGCTCGAGCCGACAAGCCGCGATCCCAGATGCGCGAGCTTGCCGCCGATCTCGGCTGTGGCATCGTACGCAAGAATCGTCTCTTCGCCATCAGCCGTGAGCGTCACATCGGCGCGGCCTTTTGCCAGCCCGGCGATGCCGCCGGCACTTTCTCCGCTCAGCGTGTAACTGTGCGGCGCATCGATATTCGACAGCGTCATATTGCCGGAAAAGGTCATCGGGATCGGCCCGATCCTGACCTTGAGCGTCGCGGTGAAGTCTGTCGCCGATTGGCGGTCGATGGCCGTGCAGCCGGGGATACACACTTTAAGGACATCAGGATCGTTGAGCGCCGCCCAGACGAGGTCGCGGGGTGCGGCGATGCGTTCTTCCCCCTTCATTTCCATTGGCATTCTCTCCTTACCGCTGCGGCACGATTGTATCTCAGATAGGAAACAGCTTTGCCAAGAGAAAGAGCGGTGCTATTTGCAGCCTTTGAACCCCAGCAGCTGACGGACGAAACGGCGTGAAAGATAAAGATAGACGGCCAAAGGGCAAAGCCGCACCGGCAACGTCGTCGCGCGGCGTGCAGGGCCGTGCCGTGCAGGCACCGGTCAGCCGGCCGCAGTACTCCAAGCCCCAGGCGCCGCGAAGCGGCGACGGCCGGCCAGCGGCCAAGGCTGCACCGGAAAAGATGGCGCCGAAGCCGGCTGCATCCGAGCCCGCGCCGCGCGCCGAGGTGCGCATCCGCACCGGCGACAGGCCGGACGAACGCATTCCGATCATTCTGGAGACCAAGGGTGCGCGCGATTATCACCTGATCGACAGCGGTGACGGCCTCAAGCTTGAACAATATGGCCCTTACCGGATCGTCCGCCCCGAAGCGCAGGCGCTCTGGCCGAAGACGCTGCCCGCGCATGTCTGGGAGAACGCCGATTCGATTTTCACCGGCGATACCGATGAAGACGGCATGGGGCGCTGGCGCTTTCCGAGGCAAGCGCTCGGCGAAACCTGGCCGATGCAGATTCTCGATGCCGAATTTTACGGCCGCTTCACCGCGTTTCGCCATGTCGGCGTTTTTCCGGAACAGCTGGCGCACTGGAGCTGGATGAAGGAGCAGATCGAAAGGGCTGGCCGTCCGCTGAAGGTGCTCAACCTGTTCGGTTATACCGGTGTCGCCTCGCTGATCGCGGCAAAGGCGGGCGCTGAGGTCACCCATGTCGATGCCTCCAAGAAGGCGATCGGTTGGGCACGCGAAAACCAGGCGCTGGGACGCGCCGACCATCTGCCGATCCGCTGGATCTGCGAAGACGCGATGAAATTCATCCAGCGCGAGGAACGCCGCGGTAGCCGCTACGACATCATCCTCACCGATCCGCCGAAATTCGGCCGTGGACCCAATGGGGAGGTCTGGCAGCTCTTCGATCACCTCGCGTTGATGCTCGACATTTGCCGCGAAATCCTGTCGCACGATGCCAGGGGGCTGGTGCTCACCGCCTATTCGATCCGCGCGAGCTTCTATTCCATCCACGAGCTGATGCGCGAGACGATGCGCGGACGCGGCGGCGCGGTGGAATCGGGCGAACTGATCCTGCGCGAAGGCGGCCTTGACGGCAACGAGCCGGGCCGCGCGCTGTCTACTTCCCTCTTTAGCCGCTGGGTGCCGAAATGAACGACTACAATCAGGGACCCCGGCGCGTTGGCCAGGTCAAGGAAGTCACCAGCCTTGCCAACCCGATCATCAAGGATATCAAAGCGCTGGCCAACAAGAAGGAGCGCGACGAAACCCGCTCCTTCATCGCCGAAGGCCTGAAGCTGGTCATCGATGCGCTGGACCTCGGCTGGACCATCAAGACGCTGGTCTATGCCAAGGCTGCCAAGGGCAAGACACAGGTCGAACAGGTGGCGCTGAAGACGGTCGCCACCGGCGGTCTCGTGCTCGAAGTCAGCGAGAAGGTGCTCTCCGCGATCACCCGCCGCGACAATCCGCAAATGGTCGTCGGCGTCTTCGAGCAGCGTTACGCCCATCTGCGCGACATGAAGCCGGTTGTTGGCGAAACCTATGTTGCGCTCGACCGTGTCCGTGACCCCGGCAATCTCGGCACCATCATCCGCACCGCCGATGCGGCAGGTGCATCCGGCGTCATCCTTATCGGCGAGACCACCGATCCGTTTTCGCTGGAAACGGTGCGCGCCACCATGGGCTCGGTCTTCGCCATGCCGCTGATGCGCGCCACTGTCGCCGAGTTCGTCAAATGGCAGAAGGCCGCCGGCGTGCAGCTTGCAGCCACTCATCTGGCCGGTGCCGTCGACTATCGCACCATCGACTACCGCAAGAAGCCGGTGGTTCTGCTGATGGGCAATGAACAGGCCGGTCTGCCCGAAGAACTTGCCAGGGAAGCGACGGCGCTTGCCCGCATTCCCCAGCAGGGCCGGGCCGATTCCCTTAATTTGGCCATCGCCACCGGCATCATGCTGTTCGAGGCCCGCCGCCATCTGCTGACGCTGGACGATAGAACCTGATGCAAAAGACTGCCCTTTTTTCGCGCCCGGTGCCGGTCGCAATCCTGATTGTCGTCGCCGTCCTGCTTGATCAGGCGATCAAGGCAGCCGTCGAGCTTTGGTTGCCCTACGGCGAAAGCGTTGCTGTCCTGCCATTCCTGGCTCTGCACCGTGTCTACAATTACGGTGTCGCCTTTTCGCTTTTTTCAGGTGTCGAGCGCTGGGCCATCATTGGTCTGAGAATTGTCGTCGTGGCATTCGTCATCTGGCTCTGGCGCAAGACGCCGGCGGATCGGTTTCTGACGCATCTCGGCTACGCGCTGATTATTGCCGGCGCCATCGGCAATGTGATTGATGGCCTGATCTTTGGCTATGTCATCGACTACGTGCTGTTTCACCTGCCGACATGGTCCTTTGCCGTCTTCAACCTTGCCGATAGCTTCATCACGATCGGTGCCGGTTTCATCATTCTCGACGAACTCCTGCATATGAAAAAGCAGGATCGCTAAAATCTTAGAGACCGGCTGAAGCCAATCAAAACGCTTGCCGTGCTAGGCCAAGTGTCATGAGCGACCTGCCAAACCTGAGAAAACGGATTGCCACCGAATTCAGCGCGCCGAAGCGGACGCTGGACAACAGGCGTGTATCCAAGGCGCCCCTTGCCGATGATCCGCATTCGCTGGAGCCGGAGGATGGCTTCAATGCTTCCAAGGAGCGTTATCCGGCGCTGAAACCGGCCTTGGCCGGCACCGGTCTTCTGGGTTCTGCCGCCATTCTCGGCACCGGCATCGACGCCGGGTTCTATCTGCTTTCGGCCGGTCTTGCCGTTGCCGGCGTCACCGGTGCCGCCCTGTTGCTCAAGGATTGGTACGGATCCAGCGTCAGGCCCGTTGCCGCCAAGGGACGTGTCCGGGAAGAAAAAGCCAGCGATAGCCGCTGGGAGCGCAGCGAGACGTCGCAGCTTCTGTCCACCATCCACGACGCGCTCGGCGATATCGCCATCATTCGCGAACCGGGCGGCAAGATCGTCCAGGCCAATTCGGTGTTTTGCCGGCTGACCGGATGGTTGAAGCCGGAAGGCCGGACCTGCGAGGCGCTCGGGATCGAATTCGAACCGGCATCGGCCCCCGATCGCTACCGAGTCCGCATCTTGACCGATGCGGGGTCAAAAATATTCGACTGGCATGATGTAATCGCCCGCGAGCCGGCAAGCGGTGTCTTCATGCTGCACAGTATCGCCCGCGACGTCACCGAGGAAAGCCGGATCGCCCGCGAAAGCGAGGAGGCGCGCCGCCGCGCCGAACGCGCAAGCCAGGCGAAGTCGAGATTGCTGGCGACCGTAAGCCACGAAATCCGCACGCCGCTGTCCGGCATTCTCGGCATGAGCCATCTGATCAGCCAGACGCGGTTGACGAGCGAGCAGAAGAACTATCTCGCCGGGATGCGCGAATCGGGCCATGCGCTGGTGCAACTGGTTGACGATCTGCTCGATTTTTCGTCGATCGAGGCTGGCCGGTTCCAATTGCGCCCAGCGCCGGAACCCTTGCGGGAAACCATCGAGAGCGTTGTCGAGATGCTGTCGCACCGAGCCCATGAAAAGGGTATTGAGATCGGCGCCACCATTGCCGCGGATGTGCCGGGCCTGATGGATTTCGACGCGGCCCGTCTGCGCCAGGTTTTGTTCAACGTCATCGGCAATGCTGTCAAATTCACTCATGCTGGCGGTGTGCTCGTCAGTGCCGCGCTGGAACGCGAAATGATCGTCATCAGCATCGATGACAGCGGTCCAGGCATGACCGCCCAGGAACAGGCGCGGATATTCGACGAGTTCGAGCAAGCGGGCGCCAGCGCCCAGCGCGCCGGCGGCGCCGGTCTCGGCCTCGCCATCTCGCGCCGGATCATGGAGGAATTTGGCGGCTCCCTGACGCTTTCCAGCGTTCCCGCCCAAGGCAGCACGTTTGAAATCCGCTTCCCCGCCCTTGGGTGCGATCTCGCCAACGCCTCTCTTGCCAGAAAAGACGTGCTGGGCATGTCCCGTGTTCTGGTCATGGCACCGGCCGGTCCGGCATCCGCAGCGCTGTCTGCGACGATCCGGACGCTCGGCGGCTTCTGCGAACGTGCCGGAACGATAGAGGAGGCGCAAGCCGCCGCTGTGCGGGCGATGTCAACGGGGATGCCCCTGACCGACATCATCGTCGATCATCGCCACGCTGCGCAGTTCCGCCGCCTGCTGGCGCAGATGCCCGGCCTCGAACATCAGAAGCTTCGCAAGACCTATCTGATCAATCCGGAAGAGCGCAACGGCCGGCAGATCAACCAGATGGACGGTTACCATGCCTGGCTGATCAGGCCGCTGCGGGAAAAGTCGCTGGTCGAGGTGCTGCGCGGTCGCATGAAAGGAATGGAAGTGCGCGACGCGATTAACGACAACCGCCCGATGCTGCGCGAGGTCCCCGCACTGCGCCAGATGCCGGGCCAAGGCGGCGTGCTTCTCGCCGAGGATGATCCGATCAATGCCCTGATGGTGCGTTCGGTGCTGGAGCGGGCGGGCCACACCGTTCGGGTCGTCGATGATTTCGCTGCGCTTGCCGTCACCTTGTTCGATGCGCCGGCTGCCGTGCGTATCGCGCCGGAGCTGATCATCAGCGATCTGAACATGCCGGGCGGTGATGGGCTATCGATGATGGAGCGCCTGCGCCAGCATGAGCGCCAGTCCGGCAGCAGACCCGTCCCGGTCATCATCCTGACGTCCGATACGCAACTCGAGACGCGCCAGAAACTCATGGTTGCCGGAGCAAACGCAGTGCTGTCGAAACCCGCCGATCCGAAGGCGCTGACCGCAGAGATCAATCGCCTGCTCGCTCCGTGATTTCCACTGTTTTCTTGGCTCGCCGATGTCACTATCCTGTCGCAGAAACATGGTTTAAGCCGGACAGGTTCAAAGCGACTAGGATGACGTACGATGACAATCGAAACTCTGGATATGGTTGTGGCGGTTGAACAGCCGCAGACCCGTGTCCGGGGCGTCAATGCCCCGGTGCATGACATACTCGGCCGTATCGGCAACCTTGAGACACGGCTGGCCCGCAACGCGTCCGAGATCGATGCCGCGCAGGCTGTCCGATACCGGGTCTTCGTCGAGGAGATGAAGGCGCAGATTCCCCAGGACGCCGATCGCCGCAAACGCGACGCAGATGCCTGGGATCTGGTCTGCGATCACCTCTTGGTTCTCGATACGTCCATCGAAGGCGATCCCGAAGACCAGATCGTCGGAACCTATCGCCTGCTTCGCCAGGACATCGCTGCCCGTACCGGTGGTTTTTATTCGGCTTCGGAGTTTTCGGTTGGATCGCTGCTGGAGCGCCATCCGGACAAGAAGTTCATGGAACTCGGGCGTTCCTGCGTCCTGCCGGAATACCGCACCAAGCGCACCGTCGAACTTCTGTGGCAGGGCAACTGGGCCTATGCGCTGAAATACGGCGTCGATGCCATGTTCGGCTGCGGCTCGTTTCCAGGCGTTATTCCTGAAGAGCACGCATTGGCTTTGTCCTTCTTGCACCACAACATGGTTGTGCGGGGCGAGTGGGACGTGTCTGCCCGCCCGGAACTCTACCGCACCATGGACCTGATGCCGGTCGAAGCCATCAACATGCGCAAGGCACTGGCCGCTTTGCCGCCGCTGATCAAGGGTTACATGCGTCTGGGCGCCATGGTCGGCGACGGTGCCGTGGTCGATCACGCTTTCCGCACCACCGACGTGCTGATCGTTTTGCCGATCACCAATATTTCCGGCCGCTACCTGAACTATTACGGAGCCGACGCTGGCCGTTTCGCAAGCTGAATGCTCGGGCGCAAAGGTTACCGAGAGTTAACTTGACAAAGTTTAGATAATGCTAATACACATCGCCTGTTGATGGAGGCTTTTGATAAGTGTTCCGATGCTGTGTATCGAGTATTGAGCTTGGCTGTTTTAAATCAAGTCTGATATTGCGCAAAATGAAACCCGCCTCGGTATTTTCCAAGGCGGGTTTTCATTTGGCTCAACTGTTGGCGTTATGTGCCGCAAGTGCTGCCATGTTGACGATGTCGGAATCCTTGGCGGACATCGAGACAATCTGGACCGATTTGTCGAGGCCGACGAGCAGCGGGCCTATAACGGTCGCTCCACCGAGTTCCTGAAGCATCTTTGTCGAGATCGATGCCGAATGGAATGCCGGCATGACCAGCACATTGGCCGGTCCCGACAGGCGGCAGAACGGATACTGTTCCATCACCTTGGCGTTCAGCGCCACATCCGCCGCCATCTCGCCGTCATACTCGAAATCGACGCGGCGTTTGTCGAGGAGCTTGACCGCTTCGCGCACCCGCTCCGAACGCTCTCCGGAGGGGTGGCCAAAGGTCGAATAGGCGAGCAGTGCGACGCGCGGTACATAGCCGAGGCGGCGTGCAAGGCCGGCGGCCTCTTCGGCGATGTCGGCCAGTTCGTCCGCAGACGGCATGTCGTGAACTGCGGTATCCGCAACCAGCACCGTCCGGCCACGGCAGAGCGCCAGCGACACGCCGATCACCCGGTGGCCGGGTTTTGGATCGATACAGCGGCGAACGTCGTCCAGTGCCGTGGAATAGTTGCGGGTAATGCCCGTCACCATGCCATCGGCGTCGCCCAGTGCCACCATGCACGCGGCGAAGTGGTTGCGGTCGTTGTTGATCAGCCGCTGTGCATCGCGAAACAGGTAACCCTGCCGCTGCAGGCGAGCGTAAAGATAATCGGTATAGGCACCGGTGCGCTTGGAAATGCGGGCATTGACGAGTTGGATGCCGGGCCGGTCGAGATCGATGCCTTCGCGCTCCGCCGTTTCGCGCATCCGGTCTTCCCGGCCAAGCAGCATGGCGGTGCCGAGTTCCTGGTTGGCGTATGCAAGCGCCGAACGCATCATCTGCACCTCTTCGCCTTCGGCAAAGACGATCCGCTTCGGCTGGCGGCGAACGCGCTCGTAGATACGCTGCAGCGTCGAGGCGATCGGGTCGCGGCGGGCCGACAGCTGCCGTCCATAGGCGGCGAGATCGGGGATCTGCTTGCGGGCAACGCCGCTCTCCATCGCAGCCTTGGCGACGGCGACCGGGATGGCCGAGATCAGGCGCGGATCGAAAGGCACGGGAATGATATATTGCGGCCCGAAACGCGGCCGGTTGCCCTGGTAGGCGGCGGCGACGTCGTCCGGCACGTCTTCCTTGGCGAGACTTGCCAGCGCCTGGGCCGCGGCAATCTTCATTTCCTCATTGATCGTCGAGGCATGCACGTCGAGCGCGCCGCGGAAGATGTAGGGAAAGCCGAGAACGTTGTTGACCTGGTTGGGATAGTCGGAGCGGCCGGTCGCCATGATCGCATCGTCACGGATGCGGGCGACTTCTTCCGGGGTGATCTCCGGATCGGGATTGGCCATCGCGAAGATGATCGGCCGGTCCGCCATCGAGCGGATCATTTCCTCCGACAGCGCGCCCTTTTGTGAAAGACCGAAAACAACGTCGGCGCCATCCATGGCTTCCGTCAGGGTGCGGCGATCTGTTTTCACCGCGTGCGCCGATTTCCACTGGTTCATGCCCTCGGTGCGGCCCTGATAGATCACGCCCTTGGTGTCGCAAAGAATGATGTTGGCGGGGTTGAAGCCCATCGACTTGATAAGCTCGATACAGGCGATCGCCGCTGCACCGGCGCCATTGCAGACCAGCTTGGTCGTCTTGAAGTCGCGCCCGGTCAGCGTTAGCGCGTTGATCAGGCCGGCGGCTGCGATGATCGCAGTGCCGTGCTGGTCGTCATGAAAGACCGGGATATCCATCACTTCGCGCAGCCTCTGCTCGATGATGAAACATTCCGGTGCCTTGATGTCCTCCAGATTGATGCCGCCGAAGGATGGGCCGAGGAACCGCACGCAATTGATGAACTCGTCGACATTTTCGGTATCGACTTCAAGGTCGATCGAATCGACATCGGCAAACCGCTTGAAGAGCACGGATTTGCCCTCCATCACCGGTTTGGAAGCGAGTGCGCCGAGATTGCCGAGGCCCAGAATGGCCGTACCGTTGGAAATGACGGCCACCATGTTGCCGCGGGTCGTGTAGTCATAGGCCTTGGAGGGATCGGCGGCGATCGCCTTGACCGGAACGGCGACCCCTGGCGAATAGGCAAGCGATAGATCGCGCTGCGTCGCCATCGGTTTGGTCGGCGAAATCTCCAGTTTACCGGGCCGCCCCTGGGAATGGAAATCCAGCGCTTCCTGATCCGTAACGCTGGTCGTGCTGCGACCGGGCTTGTCGTTTGCGGGCATAAGTCCTCCAACCTTTTGTGGGCGACGGCTCTCCTCAGCCGCTTTGGTGTTGTCTTCTATAAACGCGCATGGATAGTGTGGCACCACTTTTTTGGAACCAGCATGACTTTTGTAGCCGAGCCAATCACCCGCCCTCCCGAGGTTCTGACCGCCGCGCAACTGGCGACGGAGGAAAGCCGCGCCACGGCCACGCCGATGATGGAACAGTTCATCGAGATCAAGGCGAACAATCCGGATTCGATCCTGTTTTACCGGATGGGCGATTTCTACGAGCTGTTCTTCCAGGATGCGGTCGAGGCATCGCGGGCGCTCGGCATCACGTTGACCCGGCGTGGCCAGCATCTCGGTCAGGATATCCCGATGTGCGGCGTGCCGGTCCACGCGGCCGACGATTATCTGCAGAAGCTGATCGGTCTTGGCTTCCGTGTCGCCGTCTGCGAACAGGTCGAAGACCCGGCGGAAGCCAAGAAGCGCGGCGGAAAATCGGTGGTCAAACGCGATGTCGTGCGCCTCGTCACGCCGGGCACGATCACTGAAGACAAATTGCTGTCGCCATTCGAATCCAACTATTTGATGGCGCTCGCCCGCGTTCGCGGCACGGAGCCGGCGATCGCGCTTGCCTGGATCGATATTTCCACCGGCGTCTTCCGGCTTGCCGAGACCACCGAGACGCGGCTGCTCGCCGATATCCTGCGCATCGAGCCGCGTGAGCTGATCCTGGCCGATACGGTCTTTCATGACCCGGAGATGCGTCCGGTTATCGATATTCTTGGCCGCGTCGCGGTTCCGCAGCCGGCCGTGCTGTTCGATAGCGCCACGGCGGAAAACCGCGTCACCCGTTATTATGGCGTCAAGACACTCGACGGCTTCGGCAGTTTCTCACGTGCCGAACTCGCTGCAGCGTCTGCCGCGATCTCCTATGTCGAAAAGACCCAGTTTGCCGAACGCCCGCCTCTGGGCGCGCCGGAGCGCGAGAGTGCTGCCTCGACACTGTTCATCGATCCCGCTACCCGCACCAATCTCGAGCTGGTGAAAACCCAGTCCGGCGATCGCAACGGTACGCTGTTGAAGGCGCTGGATCGTACCGTCACCGGCGGCGGCGCTCGCCTGCTTGCCGAACGGCTGATGTCGCCGCTGACGGACCCGGAGCGGATCAACGCCCGGCTCGATTCCATCTCGGCGCTTGCAGAACAGCCGTCGTTCTGCAGCGACCTGCGGGCCGCGCTGAAACACGTACCCGACATGCCGCGCGCTTTGTCGCGCCTGTCGCTCGGCCGTGGCGGTCCACGTGATCTCGGCAGCATCCTTGCCGGTTGCCAGTCTGCAGCCGAGGTTGCCGGCCTGCTCGGCCGCAGCGATCTTTCGCAAGAGCTGGGTGCCGCCCGTCAAGCGGTCAGCGCGCTGCCGCAGGATATGGTCGCAGAACTGGCGGCCATTCTCGGCGACGAACTGCCTTTGTTGAAGCGCGACGGCGGCTTCCTGCGCGATGGCGCCAGTGCCGAACTGGACGAGATGCGGGCGCTGCGCGACCAGTCGCGCCGGGTGATCGCCGGGCTGCAGCTCGACTATGCAGAAGAAACCGGCATCAAGTCGCTGAAGATCAAGTACAACAATGTGCTCGGCTATTTCATCGAGGTGACCCAGGGCAATGCCGGGCCGATGACCGATACCCCGGAGGCCAAGGCCCGCTTCATCCATCGCCAGACCATGGCCAATGCCATGCGCTTCACCACGACGGCACTCTCCGATCTCGAAACCAAGATTGCCAATGCAGCCGACCGGGCGCTGACCATCGAGCTCGAAGCCTTCGACAGGCTGTCGGCCATGGTCGTGGCGCAAGCCGAAGCGATCAAGGCGGCAGCGCTTGCGCTGGCCGTCGTGGACGTGTCGGCAGGTCTGGCAACGCTGGCCGAGGAGCAGGCCTATTGCCGTCCGCTGGTCGATATGTCGAAAATGTTTGCCATCGATGGTGGCCGCCACCCGGTCGTCGAACAGGCGCTGCGCCGCCAGTCGGGTGCAGCCTTTGTCGCCAATGCCTGCGATCTGTCGCCGCATGACGGTGAGGGCGATGGCGCTATCTGGCTTTTGACCGGTCCCAACATGGGCGGTAAATCGACGTTCCTACGCCAGAACGCCCTGATTGCCATCATGGCGCAGATGGGCTCCTTCGTGCCCGCTACATCGGCTCATATCGGCATTGTCGACCGGCTGTTCTCGCGCGTCGGCGCGTCCGATGATCTCGCCCGTGGCCGCTCGACTTTCATGGTCGAAATGGTCGAGACGGCGGCGATCCTCAATCAGGCGACCGATCGTTCGCTCGTTATCCTCGACGAAATCGGCCGCGGTACCGCCACCTTCGACGGCCTGTCGATTGCCTGGGCCTCGGTCGAGCATCTGCATGAGGGCAACCGCTGCCGCGGATTGTTCGCCACGCATTTCCACGAATTGACGGTCCTGTCCGAAAAGCTCGAGCGCCTGTCGAATGCCACCATGCGCGTCAAGGAATGGGACGGCGACGTCATCTTCCTGCATGAAGTCGGGCCTGGTGCTGCCGATCGTTCCTACGGCATCCAGGTCGCGCGCCTTGCCGGCCTGCCCGCCTCCGTCGTTGCGCGTGCCAAGGATGTGCTGGCAAAACTCGAAGATGCTGACCGCAAGAACCCGGCCAGCCAGCTGATCGACGACCTGCCGCTGTTCCAGGTGGCCATCCGCCGCGAGGAGCGCGTCAAGGCCGGTCCATCCAAGGTGGAAGAAGCTTTGAAAAGCCTCAATCCCGATGATATGACGCCACGGGAGGCCATGGACGCGCTCTACGCGTTGAAGAAACAACTTGGCAATTCTTGACCGCTACAGTCCTGTCCATTCTCGGACAAAAGGTCTATAGCGCATGCAAAAGCAGCGGCTCGCCGAGCCCGCCGGACAGGAAGACGGTCGGCCTTTGATGACCATACATGAGACGTCATTTCCCGATATCCTGAATGCAGCGGCACTCAGGGCCAAGTGCAGTTTCATCGCTTCTGCGCATGCGGAACACCGCGACATGATGCGTCAGGCGCTGCTGGCAGCTTTCAAGCAAGCCAATTTGGCCGGCCGTGAAAAGGCCCATGAACTGTTGCTCAAGGATGGCAGCGGGCTGAAATGCGCCGAGCGGATTTCCTGGCTGCAGGACCTGCTGATCACCGTCCTGCATGATTTCGTCCTCAACGAGGTTTTCAACGCCGCCAACGCGCAGCCGTGGACACGCATCTCCGTCACCGCAGTCGGCGGTTATGGCCGTGGCACGCTGGCGCCGGGGTCGGATATAGACCTTCTTTTCCTGCTGCCGGTGAAGAAGGCCGTCTGGGCCGAGCCCGCCATCGAATTCATGCTCTATATCCTGTGGGATCTCGGCTTCAAGGTTGGGCATGCAACGCGGACGATCGAAGAGTGCATCCGGCTGTCGCGCGGCGACATGACCATTCGCACGGCGATCCTCGAAACCCGCTATATCTGCGGCTCAAAGGAGCTGGCCGACGAGCTTGAGACCCGCTTCGATACCGAGATCGTCAAGAATACCGGCCCCGACTTCATCGCCGCCAAGCTTGCCGAGCGTGACGAGCGCCACCGCAAGGCTGGCGACACGCGCTATCTGGTCGAGCCGAACGTCAAGGAAGGCAAGGGCGGCCTGCGTGATATCCACACGCTGTTCTGGATCGCCAAATATTTCTACCGGGTGAAGGATTCTGCCGATCTGATCAAGCTCGGCGTGCTGTCGCGTCAGGAATATCAGCTTTTCCAGAAGGCCGACGATTTCCTCTGGGCGGTGCGCTGCCATATGCACTTCCTGACCGGCAAGGCGGAAGAGCGACTGTCCTTCGATATTCAGCGCGAGATTGCCGAAAGCCTCGGCTATCACGACCACCCCGGCATGACCGCCGTCGAGCGCTTCATGAAGCACTATTTCCTGGTCGCCAAGAGTGTAGGCGATCTCACCCGTATCTTCTGTGCGGCACTGGAAGACCAGCAGGCCAAGCAGCTTCCGGGCTTCACCGCCGCGCTCAGCCGCTTCACCCACCGCATCCGCAAGATCGCCGGCACCCTGGAATTCGTCGATGACGGCGGCCGTATCGCGCTGGCAAGCCCGGATATTTTCAAGCGCGACCCCATAAATCTGATCCGCATCTTCCACGTGGCCGATATCAACGGCTTGGAGTTCCATCCCGCCGCCTTGAAGCAGGTTACCCGGTCGCTCGGCCTGATCACCCCTGCAGTGCGCGACAATGAAGAGGCCAACCGGCTGTTCATGTCGATGCTGACCTCGCGCCGCGATCCGGAGCTGATCCTGCGACGGATGAACGAAGCCGGTGTGCTCGGCCGCTTCATCCCTGAATTCGGCAAGATCGTCTCGCTGATGCAGTTCAACATGTATCACCACTATACCGTTGACGAGCATCTGCTGCGCGCCGTCGATGTGCTGTCACGGATCGATCAGGGCCGTGACGAGGAACTGCATCCACTGGCCGTCAAGCTGATGCCGGGCGTCGAGGATCGCACCGCCTTGTTCGTTGCGGTTCTTCTGCACGACGTCGCCAAGGGCCGTCCGGAAGATCATTCGACTGCCGGTGCCAAGGTTGCCCGAAAACTCTGCCCGCGCTTTGGCATGACGCCCAAGCAGACCGAAACGGTGGCGTGGCTGATCGAAGAGCATTTGACCATGTCGATGGTCGCACAGACGCGCGACCTTAACGATCGCAAGACGATCATCGATTTTACCGAAAAGGTTCAATCGCTCGACCGCCTGAAGATGCTCTTGATCCTGACCATCGCCGATATCCGTGCCGTCGGGCCCGGTGTGTGGAACGGCTGGAAGGGCCAACTGCTGCGCACGCTGTACTACGAGACTGAACTGCTTTTGTCAGGCGGTTTTTCCGATCTGCCGCGCAAGGAGCGTGCGGCGCATGCGGCCGATGTGCTGTTTGAGGCTCTGTCCGACTGGAGCCAGAAGGATCGTGAGACCTATACCAAGCTGCACTACCAGCCCTATCTGCTGTCGGTGCCGCTCGAAGACCAGCTGCGCCATGCCCGCTTCATTCGCGAGGCCGACAAGACCGGCCGTGCTTTGGCAACGATGGTGCGCACGCACCAGTTCCACGCCATCACCGAGATCACCATCCTGTCACCGGACCATCCGCGTCTGCTTGCCGTCATCGCGGGCGCCTGTGCCGCCGCCGGGGCCAATATCGTCGATGCGCAGATTTTCACCACCTCCGACGGCCGGGCGCTGGATACGATCCTGATCACCCGCGAGTTTCCGGTCGATGACGACGAGATGCGCCGGGCGGCGAATATCGGCAAGATGATCGAGGACGTGCTGTCGGGCAAGAAACGCCTGCCGGAAGTGATTGCCAGCCGCACGAAACATCGCAAGCGCAACAAGGCGTTCACGGTGCCGCCGGCCGTCACCATCAGCAACAGCCTGTCGAACAAGTTCACCGTCATCGAGGTCGAGTGCCTCGATCGCACCGGCCTGTTGTCGGAGGTCACCGCCGTGCTCTCCGACCTGTCGCTCGATATCGCCTCGGCGCATATCACCACTTTTGGGGAGAAGGTCATCGACACGTTCTATGTCACCGACCTTGTCGGCCAGAAGATCACCAATGAGAGCCGGCAGAGCAATATCGTCGCGCGGCTGAAGGCGGTGATGTCGGACGAGGCGGACGAGATGCGCGACCGCATGCCCTCCGGCATGATCGCGCCGCAGCACACGCGCTCCGTCACCGGTGCTAAAAAATCCAAGGCAGAATCATGAGCCTCGTCAAGAAATTCATGACCGTCGGCGGCGCCACGCTCGGCAGCCGCATCTTCGGTTTCGCCCGTGAAATGCTGATGGCGGCGGCACTTGGGACCGGCCCGATGGCCGACGTCTTTTATGCGGCGTTCCGGTTCCCCAACCTGTTCCGCCGCCTCTTTGCCGAAGGCGCCTTCAACGCCGCCTTCGTGCCACTGTTTTCCAAGGAGATCGAAGCCAACGGCACGGATGGCGCCAAGCGTTTCTCCGAGGAAGTGTTCGGCGTTCTGTTCACGGTGCTGCTGCTGATCACCATAGCGATGGAACTGTCGATGCCGCTTCTGGTGCGCTTCGTCATCGCGCCCGGTTTTGCCGATGATGCCGAGAAATCAGCTCTCACCGTGCGCATGGCGATGGTGATGTTCCCCTATCTCATGTGCATGTCGCTGACCGCGATGATGAGCGGCATGCTCAATTCGCTGCACCACTTTTTTGCCGCCGCCGTGGCGCCGATTTTCCTCAACGTTGTGATGATCGGCGCGCTGTTTTACGCGCTCTACACCGGTGCCGATCCGCTGGCGACCGCCTGGTATCTGTCCTGGGGCGTCATGGTAGCAGGCGTGCTGCAGCTCGGGGTCGTCTATCTTGGCGTCCTTCATGCCGGCATGAGCATCGGCCTCAGGTTTCCCCGCATCACGCCCAACGTCAAGCGCCTGCTGATCCTGGCGGTCCCAGCTGCCATCACCGGTGGTATCACCCAGATCAACCAGTTGATCGGCCAGGCGATCGCCTCGGCGCAGGATGGTGCCATCGCCGCGCTGCAATATGCCGACCGTATCTATCAGCTTCCGCTTGGTGTTGTCGGGGTCGCTGTCGGCGTCGTGCTGCTACCGGAACTGTCGCGGGCGCTGAAAGGCGGCCATCTGCGCGAGGCCGGAAACCTGCAGAACCGCTCGATCGAGTTCGTGCTGTTCCTCACCATTCCGGCTGCCATCGCCCTGTGGATTCTCTCCGACGAGATCATTCGGGTGCTGTTCGAACGCGGTGCCTTCCATGCCGGCAATACCGCCGTCGTCGGCTCCATCCTTGCCATATACGGTATTGGCCTGCCGGCCTTCGTGCTGATCAAGGCGCTGCAGCCGGGTTTTTACGCGCGCGAGGACACCAAGACGCCGATGCGCTTCTCGGCCGTTGCCATTGCTGCCAATTGCGCTCTGGCAATCACGCTGTTTCCCCGCTTGGGTGCGCCGGGCATCGCGGTTGCCGAAGCCACAGCCGGATGGATCAGCACGGTCCTGCTCTTCGTGACGCTGCTGCGGCGCGGTCATCTGACATGGGAATGGGCTCTGCTGCGCCGCACGGTTCTGCTGATTGTTGCCGCGTCGATCATGGGTGGCGTTCTCTATTATCTACGCAGTGTGTTCGCCGTTTCATTGGCGTCAGGGTCGCCGTTCTGGACAAAACTGGGCGCGCTCGGAATTTTGATCGGCGTCTCGATGGTCGTCTATTTCGCCGTCGCTTTCCTGATCGGCGGAGCAGACCTGTCGATGATCCGGCGAAACATCAAGCGCAAGGGTGCCGCCAACACACCGCCCCCCACGGACACGTGAGGCGAGCAGCAGGGCTTCACGCCCGCTTTCCGGAACGGCGCTTGGCGCTGAGGAAGTGGCGGTTCGATTTGCCGCAATAGGTCCACTGGCGCCGGGACCCGGTATCGACATGAATGATCCCGTTGCAATAGCGGCCGATACCGCCAATGCCCGGTGCTGTTTTCGCCGCCGCGATGATTGCGCTATCCGAAATACCGGATACGCGGATATCCGCTGCCTGGCAAAACCGGTGCATCGAACCGGAACGGTGTGAGCGCGGCCGGTGGCCGGAGGTGACCAACGGCCGGCGTCCGGTTTTCGCAGCGATATGTGCCAGTATGCCCTCGAGACGCGGGGAAAAGCAGCCGGTTTTGACCGATACGGTCTGGACGGCATAGGCCGTGGTTCTGCTGTGCACGGGAAGCCTCACTTTACGCGGACGGTCGTCCTTGGCTTCGGCGACGGCGAAATTGGAAACGGCGAGCAGGCACGCAAGCGCGAGCGATAGTAGGTTGCGCATGACAATCCTCTTGGCATGGCTCTGCTCGGTGTCCTTTTTGGAGCAGGCCCCATCCAGATATTGGTTCGCCGCGCTATCGGAGTGCGCAGTACAGCAGAACGAGCTCGGCTGAGAACCTGGTTGCGGTGACGAATTGGTAAATTCATCCGAAATGAAGCAATTTTGTGAAATTTTCGTCTTCTAGCTCTAAAGAGCTATGCCGTATTGGCGCCATACTTGTTAACTCTCATGGAACATTAGAGGAAAAAATTCCAAATTGGATCTTTGGATTCAATATCTTGGCAGGCCGTTCCTCCACTCTGGAGGGAATTTGCCGCCGGCGTCGATCGCACGCCTCTTGATCGCCGCTGTTCCAATGTGCATAAGCCGCCAACAGCAACAGAGGCCGGGCCCTCCACAAGCCCGAATGAGGACACGATGTCAGACTTCAAGCCGCTCGTCTTTTCCGGCGTTCAGCCGACAGGCAATCTCCATCTCGGCAATTATCTCGGGGCGATCCGCAAGTTCGTGGCGCTGCAGGAAAACAACGACTGCATCTATTGCGTCGTCGATCTTCACTCGCTGACCGCACAGCTGGTTCATGAGGATTTGCGCAACCAGATCCGCTCGATCGCTGCCGCCTTCATTGCAGCCGGCATCGATCCGAAGAAGCACATCGTCTTCAACCAGTCCGCCGTGCCTCAGCATGCCGAGCTCGCGTGGATCTTCAACTGCGTCGCCCGCATCGGCTGGATGGAGCGGATGACCCAATTCAAGGACAAGTCCGGCGGCAAGAATGCCGAGCAGGTTTCGCTGGGCCTGCTCGCCTATCCGAGCCTGATGGCTGCAGACATTCTCGTCTACCGCGGTACGCATGTGCCGGTCGGCGACGACCAGAAGCAGCATCTGGAGCTCGCCCGCGATATTGCTCAGAAGTTCAACATCGATTTCAGCGACCATATCCGCCGGACCGATTACGGTGTTGATATCAAGGTCGGCGATGAGCCGGTGCATGCCTATTTTCCGATGGTCGAGCCCCTGATCGGCGGTCCAGCGCCGCGCGTCATGTCGCTGCGCGATGGCACCAAGAAGATGTCGAAGTCGGACGCTTCCGACCTGTCGCGCATCAACCTGATGGACGATGCCGAGACGATCTCCAAGAAAATCCGCAAGGCGAAGACCGACCCGGATGCCCTGCCGAGCGAAGTCGATGGCCTGAAGGGCCGCCCGGAAGCCGATAATCTCGTCGGCATCTACGCAGCCCTATCCGACAAGACCAAGCCCGAGGTGCTCGCAGAATTCGGCGGCCAGCAGTTCTCGGTCTTCAAGCCGGCTCTGGTCGATCTTGCGGTGACTATTCTTGCCCCGATCTCGGGCGAAATGCGCCGCTTGATGGATGACACCAGCCATATCGACGGCATCCTGCGTGATGGCGGCGAGCGAGCGCGGGCACGGGCGGAAGTGACGATGAAACAGGTCCGGGAAATCGTCGGCTTTCTGCAATAATTCGCCGCAAAAGAAACCTTGCAGCCAAAAATATCGGGTGTAAGAGTCGCCTCATGGTTTCAACACGACTCTCAAGACTGGAAGGTCACCGCCGCAAATTCATGGCGGTGATCGACGATACGCCGGAATGCGGCCGCGCCGTCCACTATGCCGGCATGCGCGCCAAAAACTCCAATGGCGGTCTTGTTCTGCTTTATGTCATTGCCGACGCAGACTTCCAGCAATGGCTGGGTGTCGAGGGTATCATGCGCGCGGAAGCCCGCGCCGAAGCCGAGGCAACGCTTGCCAAGATCGCCCAGACTGTGCGCGAAACGATCGGGATCGAGCCGGAAATGGTCATCCGTGAAGGTGGCGCAACCGATCAGATCTACAGCCTGATCGAGGAGGATCGAGATATTGCCATCCTCGTGCTGGCCGCCGGTTCCGCCAAGGATGGCCCCGGTCCGCTGGTGTCGTCGATTGCCGGTAAAACTGCGGCTTTCCCGATTCCGGTGACGGTGATACCGGATTTGCTGACGGACGAGGAAATCGACGCGCTGAGCTGAGCCCTGCCGTTAATGCCAGGATCAACGGAATTGATCCTGGGCGGCCGAAACGCTTGCCCACGCATCTTGAAGCCGCCGTCCAAACGGCTTATATTCTTTTGAACAATTCTAAACAGGCTGGTTGAACGCGATCCCGGCCGACGCGGAGCAAAAACATGTTCATCCAGACCGAAGCCACGCCGAACCCCGCCACGCTGAAATTCCTGCCGGGCAAGGTGGTGATGGAAAATGGCACGGCGGAATTCCGCGATGAGGAAGAAGCTGCAGCCGGATCGGCTCTCGCTGCGCGCCTGTTCATGATCCCCGGCGTGACCGGCGTCTATTTCGGCTATGATTTTATCACCGTCACCAAGGAAGCGCAGGAATGGCAGCACCTGAAGCCTGCTATCCTCGGCTCGATCATGGAACATTTCATGTCCGGCCAGCCGGTGATGGCAGTCCATACGCGCGCTGAAGAAAGCGATCAGGACGGCGAGTTCTTCGATGAGGGCGACGAGACCATTGTCGCGACCATCAAGGAATTGCTGGAATCCCGCGTTCGTCCGGCCGTGGCCCAGGATGGTGGCGACATCACCTTCAAGGGTTTTCGCGACGGCACGGTTTTCCTCAACATGAAGGGCGCATGCGCCGGCTGCCCATCTTCGACGGCAACGTTGAAGCACGGCGTGCAGAACCTTTTGCATCATTTCATCCCCGAAGTGCAGGCGGTCGAAGCCGTCTGAGCGAGCGTTCATCCGTGCCGCGACTATCCATCAAAGTTGAAAAAGCATGATCGTCCTGGCCCTCGACACGGCTGGGACGGGTTGTTTTGCTGCGGTCTATGACAGCGGCAACGACATGGTTCTGGCCTCTGCCGGTGCCGATATCGGCCGTGGCCACGCCGAGCAACTGATGGGCTTTATCGATGAGGCGCTGGCGGCCTGTGGCAAGGTACTTGCGGATATCGACCGCATCGCCGTCACCGTCGGCCCCGGTTCCTTCACCGGCATCCGTGTCGGCGTCGCTGCCGCGCGTGGTTTTGCCCTGGCGCTTGGCGTGCCCGCCGTCGGCGTGACAACACTTGCCGCCATTGCCGAAGCTGCCCGCCAAACGCATCCGGGACGCGCCATATTGGCGACGATCGATGCCAAGCGCGACGAGCTTTATTGCCAGAGTTTTGAAGCCGACGGCAGGCCGCGCAGTGAAGCGCTGATGCTTGAAATTCCAGAGGCCCAAAGACTGTTTGCCGATTTCGACGGCCTCATCTGCGGCACCGCCACCAGGCATCTGAAGGACAACCCGCCGGAAAACACCGCGCAAACGGATTTGACCGACATCCGTCTTGTCGCCCGCCTGGGTGCCATAGCCGATCCTTCGCGCGGCAAGCCGAGCCCGCTCTATCTGCGGGGTCCCGACGTCAAGTCGCAGGCCGGTTTTGCGGTGGCGCGAGCATAAGATGTCGCTGTCCGACTATTTCGTCCGCAAGCCGGAATTCGAAATCTTCGCCCTGGAAACAGCTGATCTGCCGCAGGCAGCCGCGATCCACAAATCGCGCTTTACCCACGCCTGGAGCGACGGCGAACTGCATTCGCTGCTGAGCCAGGGCACCGTTTTCGGCTTCATCGCCCGTCAGAACAACGCCTATACGCGACCATTCATTACGCAACCGCTTGTCGGTGGCTTCGTGCTGTCGAGGGTGGCGGGCGGTGAAGCGGAAATCCTGACGATCGGTATCGATCCACGATTTTCGCGCCTCGGTCTTGGTTGGCGTTTGATGCGGGCCGCGTTGCGCGAGGTGCGCGATCAGGCGGCCGAAGCGGTTTTTCTTGAAGTTGACGAGACCAATATTGCCGCCATCGCTCTCTACCGGAAACTCGGCTTTGCCAAGGTTGGTGAGAGACGTGCATATTATCAAGATATTAACGGCGCCAAAACCGGCGCCCTTGTCATGCGTCTCGATCTTGGCTAGCCGTACCCGCTTGACCTGACTGATGTGAAGCGGACCTGGAAGAGAAACGCGCTTGCGCTGCAATCCCCACAGACCATGCAGAGATCACGATAGACGCGGCTCGTTGCGGGTGGCGGCTATGCCGGCCGCCGTGCTGGGAAACAGCGCGTGATCAATTGGCTGCGCGTCACGCTGTGCATGACGATTCTCGTGCTTGCGACCCTTGTCATGGCGCCGGTGCAAATCGTTTTCCATTGGCTGGACACGCCGCAACGGCGTACGCTGCCGCGCCTCTGGCACCGCTTGGCCTGCCACCTCGTCGGTATCCGGGTCCGCGTCCACGGTACGCCGGACCGGCAGCGGCCACTGATGCTGGTATCCAACCACGCCAGCTGGAAGGATATCCTTGTTCTCGGCTCGATCGCCGATGTGGTCTTCGTCGCCAAGTCCGACGTCAAGGCCTGGCCGGTCTTCGGCCTTCTGGCACGCTTGCAGGCAACGATCTTCATCGATCGCGATCAAAAGCGCACCACCGGCAATCAGGTCAACGAGATCGGCAAGCGGCTGGCCGACGGCGAGATCGTCGTTCTGTTTCCCGAGGGCACCACATCGGATGGCAACCGGTTGCTGGAGATCAAGACCTCGCTGTTTGGCGCCGCCGCTGCCGCCGTGCCGATGTCGCCAACCGGTGCCGTCCATGTCCAGCCGGTCGCCATCGCCTATACCGGCATTCACGGCATGCCGATGGGCCGTTATCACCGGCCGGTCGCCGCCTGGCCGGGTGACATCGCGCTGGCGCCGCATCTGCTCGGTATCCTCTACGAGGGTGCTGTCGATGTCGATGTGATCTACGGCGAGCAGATCACCTACACCGCAGAGAGCAATCGCAAGGTCGTCAGCCGCCAGGTGGAAAAGAGCATCCGCTCGATGCTGGCTCTCAAGTTGCGCGGCCGCTGACGCAGCCGGGGCAAGGGAAGGGGCTTCAATTTTGGGCCTCGATGCTCTATGGAACCGGGCATGACACAGGAAATCGCCGTTTTATCCGCAAAGCCCGAAATTGCTCTTGAAAGCCCACCGGTCCGCAAGGTCTTTGTGAAGACCTACGGCTGTCAGATGAACGTCTACGATTCCGACCGGATGACGGATGCGCTGGCGAAAGACGGCTATGTCTCGACCGACGTCATGGAAGACGCCGATCTTGTGCTTTTGAATACCTGTCATATCCGTGAGAAAGCGGCCGAGAAGGTCTACTCGGCGCTCGGGCGGTTGCGTGATTTGAAGAAGAAAAAGGCCAGCGAAGGCCGCGAAATGATGATCGGCGTTGCCGGTTGCGTGGCGCAGGCCGAAGGCGACGAAATCCTGCGCCGGGCGCCCGCCGTTGATCTCGTCATCGGCCCGCAGACCTATCACCGTCTTCCGGAAGCCTTGAAACGCGTCCAGCGCGGCGAGCGGGTGCTGGAAACCGATTATGCCATCGAGGACAAGTTCGAGCACCTGCCGGCACCGGACAAGGCCAAGACCAAGGCGAGAGGCGTCACCGCTTTCCTCACCGTGCAGGAAGGCTGTGACAAGTTCTGCACCTTCTGCGTCGTGCCCTATACGCGCGGCTCCGAAGTGTCCCGGCCGGTTGCTCAGATCGTTGCCGAAGCCCAGAAGCTGGTCGATGCCGGCGTACGCGAAATCACGCTTCTCGGCCAGAACGTCAATGCCTGGCACGGCCTTGGAGCCGATGGCGAAAAGTGGGGGCTGGGCCAACTGCTGCATCGCCTGACCCAGATCGAGGGCCTTGCCCGTCTGCGCTACAGCACCAGCCACCCGCGCGACATGGAAGACAGCCTGATCGAGGCCCATCGCGACCTGAAGCAGCTGATGCCCTACCTGCATCTGCCGATCCAGTCCGGCTCCAACCGCATCCTCAAGGCGATGAACCGGCGGCACACAACGGCCGAGTACATCGCGCTGATTGCCCGTATCAAGGCAGCCCGGCCCGATCTTGCGCTGTCGGGCGATTTCATTGTTGGTTTTCCCGGCGAGACCGACGAGGACTTCGAGGATACGTTGCGCCTGGTGGAAACCGTTGGTTATGCACAGGCATTTTCGTTCAAGTATTCGACCCGCCCGGGAACTCCCGGCGCCGACCTCGGCGATCAGGTTCCGGAAGACGTCAAAGCCAAGCGATTGGAAAGATTGCAGGCTTTGTTGCTAAAACAGCAAAACGAATTTGCCCAGCAATGTATCGGCAAGACCATCGACCTGCTTCTAGAGAAGCCTGGCCGCATGCCGGGGCAGCTGATCGGCCGTTCGCCTTGGCTGCAGTCGGTGAATGTTGATGCAAACGCATCGCAAATCGGTGACATTGTTTCTGTACGAATCACTGGTGCGGGCCCTAACAGTCTGTTTGCCGAAGTGGTAAGCTGAAGGACCGCTAACTCAAGGAGCCTGACCGCTTGAACGGACACGAATTGGTTTCATCCTCGCCGCGCCAGTCGAAAACATCCGCGACAGACGTCAATCACTTCGTGCTCACATTTGAGAACAACCGGTTCGCCAGCGAGTTGTTTGGCCAGTTCGACCAGAACCTCAAATTGATCGAACAGCGCCTGCATATCGATGCACGGCCGCGCGGCAATTCCGTTTCGATCTCGGGCGAAGTGGTCGCCACCAATCAGGCCCGCCGGGCGCTCGATTATCTCTACGGGCGCCTGCAGAACGGCAGCACCGTTGAATCCTCCGATGTCGAAGGCGCCATCCGCATGGCTGTTGCCGCCGATGACCAGCTACAGTTGCCGACAATGGAAAAGAAAGCCAAGCTCAACCTCGCGCAGATTTCGACGCGCAAGAAGACTGTTGCGGCCCGCACACCGACGCAGGACGCCTATATGCGCGCGCTGGAGCGGTCCGAGCTGGTGTTCGGTGTCGGCCCTGCCGGTACCGGCAAGACCTATCTGGCGGTGGCACACGCTGCACAGCTTCTGGAGCGCGGTGCGGTTGACCGCATCGTGCTGTCGCGTCCTGCCGTCGAAGCAGGCGAACGCCTCGGCTTCCTGCCCGGCGACATGAAGGACAAGGTCGATCCGTATCTGCGGCCGCTCTACGATGCGCTCTACGACATGATGCCCGGCGACAAGGTCGAACGGGCTATCACTGCCGGTGTCATCGAAATCGCGCCTCTTGCCTTCATGCGCGGACGCACGCTCGCCAATGCCGCCGTCATCCTCGATGAGGCGCAGAACACCACGGCGATGCAGATGAAGATGTTCCTGACGCGTCTCGGTGAAAACGGCCGGATGATCGTCACCGGCGATCCAAGCCAGGTCGATCTGCCCCGCGGCGTCAAGTCCGGCCTTGTCGAGGCCCTGCAGATCCTCAAGGGGGTCGAGGGCGTGTCGGTGGTCCGCTTCAAGGATGTCGATGTTGTTCGCCATCCGATGGTTGCCCGCATCGTTCGTGCCTATGAGGCAACGACCGCCGTGCATGACGAAAGCGAGCAGGGCGACCGCTGAGGCGGAAGCAAGCCAATCATGACGAGCCTTGATATTCAGATCAGCGTCGAGGAAGGCCCATGGCCTTCCGAGGCGGAACTTTTATCGCTGAGCGAGCGCGTCCTTGGCGCGAGCGCCGAATTCCTGCAGCGCGAGGAAAAACAGCCGTTTCCGAAAATGCCGCCGGAAGTGTCGCTGGTCTTCACCGACGATGCCTCCATTCGTGAGATCAACGCGGAATGGCGCAGCCAGGACAAGCCGACCAACGTGCTGTCTTTTCCAGCCTTTCCGGTGACGCCGGGCAAGATGCCGGGGCCGATGCTCGGCGATATCATCCTTGCCCATGAGACGCTGGTGCGCGAGGCCAATGATCTCGGCAAGCCTTTCGACGAGCACCTGACCCATCTCCTGGTGCATGGATTTCTGCATCTTTTCGGCTATGATCACCTCGATGAGAGTGATGCCGAAAGAATGGAGAGCCTGGAGACTCGCATTTTGGCCGGTCTTGGTTTATCTGATCCCTATGGGGACAGCGATCCCGTTTGATAGTTTGGAACAATGAGCGATTTTAGAGCACAGCCGGCCCCGGCTGTAAGAGACGAGGCGGAAGCCTCCAGTCAGGACGAAGCGGGCAGTAGTAGCACCGCCCCGAAACCTGAGAACGGCAAGTCTGGCTCCTCCTTCTGGAGCCGTGCAGCCCGGATCTGGCGTGCGGGCAATGCCTCCAGCCTTCGTGAAGATCTTACCGACGCGTTGATGACTGGTGCGGCCGATGGCGATACGGCTTTTACGCCGGCCGAACGCGCCATGCTCAACAATATTCTGCGTTTCCGTGAGGTCCGTGTCGAGGATGTCATGGTCCCCCGGGCCGATATCGAAGCGGTGGATCTCAGCATAACCATCGCCGAGCTGATGGTCATTTTCGAGGAATCCGGCCGCTCGCGCATGCCGGTCTACAGCGAAAGCCTCGATGACCCGCGCGGCATGGTCCATATCCGCGACCTGCTGTCCTATGTCACCAAACAGGCCCGTAACAAGCGGCGCAACGGCAGCCGTTCAACGGCCAGCGCAACAGCCAGCACGGCGGAAAAGCCGGTTCGCCAGCCTAAAGCCGGGTTCGATCTCGGCCGCATCGATCTG
Organism: Pararhizobium sp. DWP3-4; assembly: GCF_049898205.1. Classification (NCBI taxonomy): domain Bacteria; kingdom Pseudomonadati; phylum Pseudomonadota; class Alphaproteobacteria; order Hyphomicrobiales; family Rhizobiaceae; genus Pararhizobium; species Pararhizobium sp. DWP3-4. The sequence continues at coordinate 441,115 of NZ_JAFCXF010000006.1, forward strand.
TCAAAGACAGTCGAAGAGGCCGGCATCATCCGCCAGGTCCTGTTCGTGCCGCCGTCCATGCACGCCTCGGATCTGATGCAGCGCATGCAGGCCGCCCGTATTCAGATGGCCTTGGTGATCGACGAATATGGCGGCACCGATGGTCTCGCTTCGCTTGAGGATATCGTCGAAATGGTCGTCGGCGATATCGAAGACGAGCATGACGATGAAGAAGTCATGTTCGCAAAAACCTCCGATGATGTCTTCGTGGCTGATGCCCGCGTCGAACTGGAAGAGATTGCCGCAGCGATCGGACCGGATTTCGATGTGCGCGAGCAGCTGGAGGATGTCGATACGCTCGGTGGCCTGGTCTTTGCAGCACTCGGCCGCATTCCCGCCCGTGGCGAAGTGGTCCAGGCGATCCCCGGTTTCGAGTTCCAGGTTCTGGATGCCGATCCGCGCCGTGTGAAGCGCGTGCGGATCGTTCGAAAGCGTCCACCGGCCCGCCGCCGTCCGGCAAAGGGCGAAGAGGATGTGCCTTTCGAGGCATCACCAATCGCCGAGCCGGAAAAAACACTGCGCGAAACCGGCTGAGCCCCTACGCTCTTCGCCTAAAACGCTGTTTCCAGGCACGACAAGCCGCTGCTTTTTTGGAACACTGCCGCCACGTTGATTCGGATCGACGGTTTTTGCGCGTTTCTGTTTGCCGCGCAAATGACCGGGTGGCGGCTTGTGCCGATTGGGGGAAGTGAATGGAGTGGCTTGCGGGCAGGATCATGCTGTTGTCGGGAGCCCGCCGGGCTCTTGTTGCCTTCGTCGCCGGTTTGATTGCCGTTTTCGCTTTGCCGCCCTTCGGCATTTTCGCGGCACCGTTCCTGTCTTTCCCCATTCTCGTCTGGCTGATCGATGGCGCATCGGGCAATCCCGACCATGGCATGATCAGGCGCAGCTTTCCGGCGTTCTGGATCGGCTGGTGTTTCGGCTTCGGCTACTTCCTTGGCGGCCTGTGGTGGCTGGGTAATGCGCTTCTCGTCGAAGCCGATGATTTTGCCTGGGCGGTGCCACTGGCTGTTATCGGCGTCCCGGCGTTCTTGGCTTTCTTCTATGCGTTCGCAACCGCGATCTCCCGCATCCTTTGGTCCGACGGCCTCGGCCGGATTGCTGCGCTCGCCTTTGCCTTCGGGCTTTTTGAGTGGTTGCGCAGCTTTGTCCTCACCGGCTTTCCCTGGAATGCGATCGGCTATGCGGCCATGCCCGTTCCGCTGATGATGCAGTCGGCCGCGATGATCGGCCTTGCCGGCGTCAATATGCTGGCTGTCTTCGTCTTCGCAGCGCCGGCGCTGCTGGGCACCCGCAAGGGACTGCGTGTCGGATTGGGTCTTGCTGTTCTGCTGGTATGCGCACATTTCGGCTACGGTTTTTACCGGCTGGAACAGCCGTTGCCACCGCCTGCCGATCCCGCTCTGATGGTCCGGCTTGTCCAACCGTTGATCGATCAATCGCAGAAAATCGATGATAACGAGCGGATGAAGATCTTTGAAGAGCATCTTGCACTGACACAGGCGCCACCGGCCGATGGCGGCAAGCGCCCAGATATCGTCGTCTGGCCGGAAACAGCAGTGCCGTTCATCCTGACCGAAAATCCCGATGCTTTGCTGAGAATTTCCGATGTGCTGCAAGATGGCCAGCTGCTCATCGCCGGCGCCGTGCGGGCTGAAGCCAGTGGCCCCGGCCAGCCGCCGCGCTACTACAATTCGATCTATGTGATTGACGACCGGGGCCAGATAGTTGGCGCGTCCGACAAGGTGCACCTTGTTCCCTTCGGGGAATATCTGCCGCTGGAAAACCTGCTGCAGGCGGCCGGGCTTGATACGGTCGCCATGCCCGGCGGCTTTTCCGCTGCGGCAACACGCTCGTTGCTGACACTGCCGGGCGGTACGACGCTCTATCCGCTGATCTGCTATGAGGCTATTTTTCCTGGCGAAATCGGCAGGGATGCGCGCCAGGCCGACGCCCTGCTCAATCTCACCAACGACGCTTGGTTCGGCAATACGCCCGGACCTTACCAGCATTTCCAGCAGGCCCAGGTACGCTCGGTGGAGACAGGCCTGCCGCTCATTCGCGACGCCAACACCGGCGTTTCGGCTGTTATCAACGGACGCGGAGAGATCGTCACCGGGTTTCCGCTCGGAACAAGGGGCTTCGTGGACACACTTTTGCCGGGAAAGTTTGCTTTGCTAATGAGCCATGAGGAGCAAGAACGAAACGCAATCCTGATTGGGTGCCTTCTGCTCGGTTTAGCGATTATTTCCCGCGCAAGTTTTATTCTGCGAGAGAATTGACCAAAAACCCCTAAAATTGCATAGTGGCATTCACCATCGATCTTCACCTATGTTCGAGGGGTTTCCGCCCCGGCTGCACACGTGACGTGTAGTCTGCTCTCGGCAAGTGTCCAGGTTATGGAGCAATTGAAACTTCTCTTATTAGGAAACCGTTATGATAGAGAACAAGAAGAAGCCGAACCCTATCGACATTCATGTCGGTAGCCGGATTCGTCTTCGGCGTACCATGCTGGGCATGAGCCAGGAGAAACTCGGAGAGGCCCTCGGGATTACCTTCCAGCAGATTCAGAAATATGAAAAGGGCACGAACCGGGTCGGCGCCAGCCGTCTGCAGAACATCTCAAGCATCTTGAATGTTCCGGTATCCTTCTTTTTCGAAGATGCTCCGGGCGATTCGTCCACCGGTGCGTCTGGCATGGCAGAAGCCTCGAGCTCGAACTACGTGGTCGATTTCCTGTCTTCCTCCGAAGGCCTCCAGCTCAACCGTGCATTCGTCAAGATTGGCGATCCCAAGGTGCGCCGTAAGCTCGTGGACCTCGTCAAGGCTTTGGCAGCAGAAGCGGAAGCCGAATAAGGCTGACGTGACGGCACAGAGTGAAAGAAAGCGGCCGATAGTGCCGCTTTTTTTGTGCGCTGATGCACGACACGACGGTTGTCTTGAAAGTGGCAGACTGCTGAAATGCCACGTAAAAGCGTCGAATGCCCGGAAAATCGTTCCTCTTTTGCTGATATAAAGATATATTTATGTCCTTGTGTGCTTGTCATTTCCTGGCAAAATCACTAACACGTTTGAAGCAGTTTTTTCTTTGAGGGGACTTCCCGCATGCGCGCTAACTACCTGTTTACGAGTGAATCCGTGGCAGAAGGCCATCCAGACAAGGTCTGTGACCGGATTTCCGACGAAATCGTCGATCTTGTGTATCGTGAAGCCGCCAAAACCGGCGTGGATCCCTGGGGTGTTCGCATCGCCTGCGAAACTCTGGCGACGACCAACCGGGTCATCATCGCCGGTGAAGTCCGCGTGCCGGACACGCTTTTGAAGAAGGACAAGGACGGCAATGTTTTGAAGGACGCCGCCGGCCATCCGGTTATCAATCCTGCGAAGTTCAAGGCCGCCGCCCGCAAGGCGATCCGTGAAATCGGTTACGAGCAGGCCGGCTTCCACTGGAAGACCGCCAAGATCGACGTGCTTTTGCATCCCCAGTCGGCCGATATCGCCCAAGGCGTGGACAATGCCGCCGACAAGCAGGGTGACGAAGGTGCCGGCGACCAGGGCATCATGTTCGGTTACGCCTGCAAGGAAACGGCAGAGCTGATGCCGGCGCCGATTTATTACTCCCACCGCATCCTTGATCTGTTGGCGACGGCCCGCAAGAAGGGCGTCGGCGAAGCTGGCCGCCTTGGTCCTGACGCCAAGAGCCAGGTGACGGTCCGTTACGTCGATGGCAAGCCATCCGCGGTAACCTCGATCGTCCTGTCCACCCAGCATCTCGACGAAAGCTGGGATTCGGCCAAAGTCCGCTCAGTCGTCGAGCCCTATATCCGCGAAGCGCTGCACGACATCGACATTGCCGACGACTGCAACTGGTACATCAACCCGACCGGCAAGTTCGTCATCGGCGGTCCGGATGGTGATGCGGGCCTGACCGGCCGCAAGATCATCGTCGACACTTATGGTGGCGCAGCCCCGCATGGCGGCGGCGCGTTCTCCGGCAAGGACACGACCAAGGTCGACCGTTCGGCAGCCTACGCTGCACGCTACCTCGCCAAAAACGTCGTGGCCGCTGGCCTTGCAGACCGTTGCACGATCCAGATCGCCTATGCGATCGGCGTCGCGCAGCCACTGTCGATCTATGTCGATCTGCATGGCACCGGCAAGGTCACGGAAGACCAGGTCGAAGGCGCAATCCGCAAGACGATGGATCTGTCTCCATCAGGCATCCGCCGCCATCTCGATCTCAACAAGCCGATCTATGCCAAGACTTCGGCCTATGGTCATTTTGGCCGCAAGGCTGGGCGCGACGGCTCCTTCTCCTGGGAAAAGCTTGATCTGGTCAAGCCGCTCAAGGATGCTTTGAAGGAAGAAGGGCTGAAGGCCGCCTGATCCGGCTCTTTACGGACCTGCCGATAAAACTGTAAAGCGGATGTTTCCTGACGGAGACGTCCGCTTTTATCGTGAAAGACCATTGCCATGACTGAACAGCATCGCAGCCGCTCGACCGAAGCTTTCTTCGGCCGCCGCAAGGGCAAACCTTTGCGCGCGCTGCAGGCGACGCATCTTGATACGGTCCTGCCCTTGATCCGGCTCGACTTGGCCGCGCCCGCACCCGCAGACGTGAAGACGCTGTTTACGCATCCCGTCGGACGTGTGCGGCTGGAGATCGGATTTGGCGGCGGCGAGCACTTGATTCACCGCGCCGTTGAAGACCCGGATACAGGCTTTATCGGCGTCGAGCCCTTCGTCAATTCCATGGCAAAGCTGGTGGGGTACATTGAGGAGCGCGGTGCTGAAAATATCCGCTTGCACGATGATGACGCCACGCAGGTCCTGGATTGGCTACCGGAAAATTCGATCGATCAGATCGATCTTCTCTATCCGGATCCGTGGCCGAAGCGGAAACACTGGAAGCGCCGCTTCGTGTCTCCGGTCAATCTCGACCGGTTCGCGCGCGTGCTGAAGCCGGGCGGCATCTTCTGCTTCGCCTCGGATATCGATACCTATGTCAACTGGACGCTGTCGCACTGCCACGATCACGCGGCGTTCGAATGGACGGCGGAAAACGCCTCAGACTGGCTGACGCCCTATGCCGGCTGGCCGAGCACGCGCTACGAGGCCAAGGCGCGCCGGGAAGGCCGCAAGTCCGCCTATCTGACATTCCGGCGCGTCTAGAGCGCTTCATCTTGAAACGGAAGCATTCTGCCGGAAGGAATTTCGGCCAGGACCAAGGCGGTTGGCGAAGAGCGCAGCAGAAGCTGCGGTCGAGACGGCTGCCGCCGGTAATGGCCGAAATTCATCCGGCCCTTCGGGTTGGCTCAAAACGGCCGTCCACTGTGTCGGATGGCTGGCCCGATGGATCGGCATCGCTCTGCACCATCCTTCGTGTGGAGCGGCCGTTTTGAGCCAACAGAATCGCTCCCGTTTCAAGATGAAGCGCCCTAGGCCGGAATGTCACGTCAGCCCGTCGTCTTAATGCAGGCTGACGGTGCGCAGATCGTCTTCTGCGGCCTTGAAGAAGGTGCTGGAACGGTTGTCGGTTAAAAGAATCGGCGTGCCGTCGGCGCCGAACAGGGCCCACAGGTCAAGATCAGGGTCCATGTTGGGGGCTTCCGGGAAGACGCGGGACACTTCGTCCGAGCGCATCTTGCGGATATAGCCAACTTCGCCGGCGCCCAGATGCGCCAGGTCATTTTTCGACAGATGTGAGCTGACGTGTTTCAATCCCATGAGTCGTACTCCGTGGCTTTGCCGATTTCGTCGTCCTTAGGACAATCAAATCCGCAACACATTGATTTTCCTGTACGAAGTTCGAGGCCATTGGGAGCGGCCGGGTCCTTGGTGCAGCCGGCACAAGCTGCCGGTCATCCTACTCTGGGACCAAAATATTAATTTTCTTTACCATACGGACAGGTTCCGGACGAATGAGATCGACCGACAGCAGGCCGTTCTTCAGCTCGGCCTTGGAAACCTGCATTCCGTCGGCCAGCACGAACATGCGCTGGAACTGGCGCGCGGCAATGCCCCGGTGCAGATAGTCGCGATCGCCGGTTTCGGTCTGGCGCCCGCGGATGATCAGCTGGTTCTCCTCGGTCGTAACGTCGAGATCGTCCTCGGAAAAACCGGCGACGGCCAGGGTGATTCGCAGACTGTCCGGCTCGACGGATGAATCGTCGTGGCGCACGCGCTCAATATTATAGGGAGGGTAGCCGTCATTGCCCTTGGCGATGCGCTCAAGGGTCTTTTCCATCGCGTCGAAACCGAGCAAAAGCGGGCTCGTGAAGGGCGTGATCCGGGTCATATCTAGTCCTTGCAGCTCAAGCGACTGTTTTGACGGACCTGCGAGGCAGCATCCGCGAGGCTTAATATGGTAGCTGTGCGTAGCGAGTGCAAGGCGCTTGCACTGGGCCAAGAGGCAAATCATAGTCCCGCTCGCCGATTTGGAGGAGACCCGCATGGCCGTGCCGAGAAAGATCATCATCGATACCGATCCGGGGCAGGACGATGCCGCCGCGATCATGCTGGCGCTCGGCAGCCCCGGCGAGCTCGATGTGCTGGGCATTACCGCCGTCGCCGGCAATGTGCCGGTCGCGCTGACATCCCGCAACATTCGGGTGATCTGCGAGCTGTGCAATCGCCGCGACGTGAAGGTTTATGCCGGGGCCGACAGGCCGCTGGTGCGCCAGCTGGTGACGGCGGAGCACGTACACGGCAAGACCGGCCTCGACGGTCCTGTCGTCGAAGAGCCGACCATGCCGATGCAGGCGCAGCATGCGGTCGATTTCATCATCGAGACCCTGCTTACTGAGGAGTCAAGCACCGTCACGCTCTGCACGCTGGGCGCGCTCACCAATATCGCGCTGGCGCTCAACAAGGCGCCGCAGATCGCGCCGCGCGTCCGCGAAATCGTGATGATGGGCGGTGGTTTCTTTGAGGGCGGCAACATCACGCCGGCTGCAGAATTCAATATCTATGTCGATCCGGATGCCGCCGACATCGTCTTCAAGTCCGGCATTCCGATCGTCATGATGCCGCTTGATGTCACACACCGGGTGCTGACCTACAAGGCCCGCGTCGAAAAGATCAAGGCGATCGGCTCGCCGGCGGCGGTCGCCATGGCGGAAATGCTGGAATTCTTCGAACGCTTCGATATCGAGAAATACGGCTCCGATGGCGGCCCGCTGCATGATCCGACCGTCATTGCCTATCTGCTGCGTCCCGAGCTGTTCAAGGGCCGCGCTTGCAATGTCGAGATCGAGACCAAGTCGGAATTGACCGTCGGCATGACCGTTGTCGATTGGTGGCAGGTCACCGGCCGCAAACACAATGCCAAGGTGATGCGCGAAGTTGATGATCAGGGGTTTTTCGATCTCCTGACGGAGCGGCTCGCTCGCCTCTGAGCGTCAGCAAAACGTCAAACAAACAACGGCGCCGCAAGGGCGCCGTTGTTTCCAGCTTTGAGAGCATAACTCCCGATCGAGCTTCACATTTAAGGTGTGGTTGTTGTGGGCGTGGTCGTCGTGGGCGTTGTGGGTGTCGTTGTGGGCGTCGTTGTCGTACCGGTCGCAGGCGTACCCGTTGCCGGGGTGTCCGTTGCGGGCTTGTCGGTCGATGGGGTTTCCACTGCCGGCACGTTGACGTTCACCTCGGTACGGCCACCACCGTTGAGGTTGATAACGCCGGTATACATCAGTATGCCGGCGATGACGGCAAGCGCCAGTATGACAGCAACAATCCAACCGGTGTTGCTGCGGCCCGTATTGATAACTGTGGGTCCACGATCAGTCATCTCGAATTCCTCCGCGTTGATAATGCACCCTTAACGCTGAAGGTTGCTAAAAGTTCCACTTGAGGTTGGCGAGCGAGCAGAGGCGGCGGCTGGCCGTCATTGGGGTGTGCTGCGCACAAAACCAAACGGCGCCACATGGGCGCCGTTTGCATGTCGTCTGAATGGTCGAGCGCCTGCGGCTTAGAACTCTTCCCAATTGTCCTGGGCAAGGGCCGTGTTGCCGGAAACCTGCGGCACTGCCCTTGGCGCCGGGGCGCTGTAACGGGCCGGGGCCGATTTCGTAGGCGCGCTGTAGCTCGGCGTGGATGCTCTGGCAGGCGTGCGCATCCGGTCGGCAGTGTTGCGCAGCATGTCGGTGGAAGACTGCGCCTGACGGGCGACATGGAAGCGGGAGACGAGCGTGCTCAATGCGCGCGCTTCCTCGTTCAGCGCCATGCTGGCGGCGGTTGTTTCTTCCACCATCGCCGCGTTCTGCTGGGTCACCTGGTCCATCTGGTTGACCGCCGTGTTGATCTCCTTCAGGCCGACGGCCTGTTCGGAGGCAGAGCCCGAGATCTGGCGGATCAGGCCATTGATCTGGACCACTTGGTCGGCGATCTTCTGCAGAGCGCCACCGGCACGGCCGACGAGATCGACACCGTCGCGAACCTGGCCGGCCGAGGTGTTGATCAATTGCTTGATCTCCTTGGCCGCATTGGCGGAACGCTGGGCGAGTTCGCGGACTTCCTGGGCAACAACGGCAAAACCCTTGCCAGCATCGCCGGCGCGGGCGGCTTCGACACCGGCGTTCAGCGCCAACAGGTTGGTCTGGAAGGCGATTTCGTCGATGACGCCGATGATGCGGCTGACTTCGCCCGAAGACTGCTCGATGCCCTTCATCGCGGCAATCGCCTTTTGTACCACTTCGCCGGACTGTTCGGCATCGCTGCTGGCGGTCTCGACGGATTTCGCCGCGACCTTGGCATTGTCGGCGCTGGCGTTGACCTGCGAGGTCAGTTGATCGAGCGCTGCCGCCGTTTCTTCCAGGCTTGCGGCCTGCTGTTCGGTGCGGTGCGACAGGTCGTTGGCGGCGTTGCTGATTTCGCTGGTGCCGGTGCCGATGTTGACGACCGAGCTGTTGACCGTCTGGATCGTCTCTTCGAGGCTGTCCATGGCGGAGTTGAAGTCGGTCTTCAGCTGGGCATATTCGCCCGGGAAATCGTCGGTGATGCGATAGGCAAGGTCACCGGAGGAAAGTTGCGACAGACCCTTGGCGAGCTTGGCAACAATTTCGCGCTGGGTCGCGTTCGACTGGGCGCGTTCGGCTTCGGACTGGCTGCGCTGCTGTTCGGAAGACCGGCGCTCCTGCAGTGCTTCGGCTTCCAGGCGCTTGGTATCGGCCAGCCGGTGACGGAAGCCTTCGAGCGCCTTGGCGACGGAGCCGGTTTCGTCGGTGCGATCCTGACCCGAAACGGCGGTGGCATAGACACCCTTGCTGAGGTTTTCGACATCGCTGACCAGCCCCGCAAGTGGCTTCTTAACGAAGCTGCGAACGGAGAGGTAGAGGCCGAGAAGCACAGCGCCGAGCACGATCAGTCCGCCGATGATCATCATGTAGGTCTGGTCGACGACCGGTGCGTTGATGGCCGATTGCGGGACGTCGACGAGAACGACCCAGGTGGTGTTCACGTCCGGCAGGGAAAAGGGATAGACCACACGCTCGAAGGTCTCGTTACCGTCATAGGTCAGGTCATGGATCATGCCCGGCTTTGCGGAGGACACGGCGTTCTTGACGACATCTGCTCCGATGCCATCATAGTCCTTCATCAGCAGGTCCGGGATCGGGGCGACCAGCCATTTGCCGGTTTGCGACAGCAGCGTCACGCGGCCGGTACCGAAGGGGCGAATATCCTTCACCTTGTTGGCAAGCGAGGACAGCGAAACATCGACGCCGCTGACGCCGATCAGCTTGCCGTTGGAGAGGACCGGATAGGCGATCGAGGACATCGAGTTGTTGTCGCCCGTGGTGCTTTCGGTATAGGGCGGCGACATCGCGCCCTTGAGGCTCTTGGCAGCCAGTCCATACCAATCAGCCGGATAGTCGGAATCGAATGTCGAGAAGGCGATACCGGTCTTGCTCTTCGTCCAGTATGGGTTCAGCGTTCCATCCTTGCTGGCGCCGAAATCCTTCTGGCCCGCATAGTCCTTGGATTTGCCGTCGAAGGCATTCGGTTCTTCGGCAAACCAGCTGCCAAACGCGAATGTGTTCTTCTCGACATTGGCCTTCAGCAAATCGACCACGGCCTTGCGGTCGAGATAGCCGCCTTCCTGGCCGCGTCCGATGATACCGGCGGTCGAGCGGGCAGCCCCTGCCAGTTCGGCGATGTTGCTGGCAATGTCGGACGCAATGGATTTCGCTTCCGTGCGCGCCTGGTCGAGAACCAGTGTCTCGACGCGGTCCTGCGTCTGGGAGATCAGCACATAGTTGGAAGCAAGAAGTACGAGCGCAATGGTGCCGCCCGTAACCGCTATAAGTTTTGTCGCCAGCGATTTGGCCTGGAACTTGAACATGGGTGTCCCCGCATTGTGAGAGATCCACGGGTTTCAAGCCGCGGAATGACGCGATCTTTGGATGGGAGATGCCCCCTCATGGAGCGCCAGATGCCGACCGACATCGTGAGGCCGCCTTTGATCCTGGGAAGGCAGCCTTTGCAGGTTTTTGATAGCGCGATATTTATTAAAATTAGAACAACGTGAGGGACCGAGATCCCGTAGTTTTTACAGGACTTCGATCCGAGTGCCGCGTCGGCGACTTTGGCTGTCCTGATTGCGCAACGGCACGGTTTGACCGTGCCGCCGGTCAGAGTCTGGCGTCCACCTCGGCGGCCAGCGGAATGGCCGGCTGGGCGCCCGGATTGAGGCAGGCGAGCGATCCCGCAACGGCAGCACGGCGCAGCGCCGCATCGAAATCGAGCCCGGCATCGAGGCTGGCGGCGAGATAGCCGCAGAAGGTATCGCCGGCGCCGACGGTATCGACCGGCTCGATCTTCAAGCCTTTGGCATGATGGATATTGCCGTTGCGCACGGCCACGACGCCCTCGGCGCCCAGGGTGACGATGACGGTCTGGCCTGTTTCCCGCGACAGAGCCTGCATGGCGTCTTTACGCTCCGTTGCCGATAGCCCGTCGCGTCCGGCCAGCAGCTCGAATTCCGTCTCGTTGGCCACGACGATATCCGCCATCCGGCCAAGCCGCGAAGCATCTGCCGTCAAAGGCGCGATGTTGATGATCGAGATGATGCCTTTGCTCTTGGCAGCAACGAGTGCTTCCTCGACCGAGGAAGCCGGGATTTCCAGCTGCAGCATCAGCGTATCACCGGGGCTCATCGTCCCGACAGTGGACTGCGCATCGTCAACGCTGACCGTGCCATTGGCGCTTGCCACCACGACGATGACGTTTTCGCCATCGCCACCCACGAGAATATGCGCGGTGCCGGTCGGCTCGCTGACGGTTTTGGTCAATGACAGATCGGTGTCCGCCTGTTTCAGGAGAGCCAGCGCGCCATCGGCAAAACTATCGGATCCGACCGCCCCCGCCATGCGAACGCTGGCTCCGGCTCGCCGCGCTGCCAGCGCCTGGTTGGCGCCCTTGCCGCCGGCTGCGGTCGAAAAGCTCGTGCCGGTCACGGTCTCGCCGGGCTTGGGCAGGCGTGCGGTGGTGGCGATCAGGTCCATGTTGATGGAGCCGAAAACTGTGATCATCTGAAGTGTCTCCCGGGGCAGGCGATTTTTGCGGGACAGTGCCCGAGAGGGTCAGTCCTCGTCAACCACCCGCAGCTTCAATTGGCCGATCCGCGTGTCGAAGGATTTCTGGTCCGTCTTGCCGTCTGCCGCTGTGCTGGCGGTTTCGAGGTCCAGCGCCTCGATGCGCGTTCCGCGCCGCTTGAGCTTGTCCGACGATACCAGAATGTCGTCGACATCCTTCTGTGTGGTGAGGAAATGGCCGTGCAGCTTGCGCACACGGTCGTCGAGCCGGGTCAGGTCCTCCATCAGCCGGATCACCTCGCCCTGGATCAGATGGGCCTGTTCGCGCATCCGGGCATCGCGCAGGATCGACTGGATAACCTGGATCGACAGCATCAAAAGCGACGGCGAGACGATGACGATGCGGGACCGGTGCGCCTTCTGCACGATCCCTTCGAAATGCTCGTGAATCTCGGCAAAGATCGATTCGGAGGGTACGAAGAGGAAGGCGGTGTCCTGGGTTTCCCCGGGGATCAGGTATTTTCCGGAAATATCCCGGATATGCACCTCCATGTCGCGGCGGAACTGCTGTTGCGCCTGGCGGACCATCTCCGGGTTTTCGGCGTTGCGAATGGCGTTCCAGCCTTCGAGCGGAAATTTCGCATCGATCACCAGTACCGGCTGGCCGTTCGGCATGCGGATCGTGCAGTCCGGCCGTGATCCATTGGACAGTGTCGTCTGGAAGGCATAGGCGCCCATCGGCAGGCCATCGGCAATGATCGTTTCCATGCGTGACTGGCCAAAGGCGCCACGCGTCTGCTTGTTGGACAGGATGCTCTGCAGCCCGGCCATGTCCTTGGCCAGCAACTGAATATTGGTCTGCGCCGTGTCGATGACCGCCAGCCGCTCCTGCAGCCGCCGCAGGTTTTCATGCGTCGCCTTGGTCTGCTCGGTGATCGAGGTGCCGAGCCGGTGCGTCATGCCGTCGATCCGCTGGCTGATCGATTGGTTGAGCTCGGATTGGCGCGCCCCAAACACGTCGGCCATCGCCGCGATACGGCCCTGCATCTCTGTCTGCGCCGCTAGGAGCGCCGTCATGCGCTGCTCGGCATCGACAGCCGTCTGCCGGTCCCGCCGCCTGCCAAGAACCGCCGGAATGCCCGCAAAAAGCAGGATGACGACGGCGCCGAACAGGCACATGCCCAGCGTTACCGTATAGGAGCCAAGAATGAAAAGCGGCTGATCGAGCGTGAGAATTGTCGGTTCCATCGGCCTAGCGTATGGGGATTCGAATGTGTTGACTAGATCAAAACAAGAACATTGGTAAATCGATCGATACAAACTGCTGCGTTTGCTGCAAAAATCTTGAAAACGAGAATTCCATCGGCGCGAAAGATCGGTTATGGGAGCCAGATGACCATCAAGCCGCTCATCATTCTTCCCGATCCCGTCCTGCGCCAGCTGTCCAAGCCGGTGGAAACGGTCGATGCCGATGTCCGCCGTCTGGCCGACGACATGCTGGACACGATGTATGATGCGCCAGGCATCGGGCTTGCGGCGATCCAGATCGGCATTCCCCGCCAGATGCTGGTGATCGACGTGTCGAAGGACGGCGAAGAAAAGCAGCCTTTGGTCTTTATCAATCCGAAGATCCTGACCACATCCGACGAGCCGTCCGTCTACGAAGAAGGCTGCCTGTCGATCCCGGACTATTATGCCGAAGTCGAACGGCCAGCGGCCATCACGATCGAATACATCGATCTCGAAGGAAAGAAACTGACGGCCAAGGCCGATGGCCTTCTGGCGACCTGCCTGCAGCACGAGATCGATCACCTGAACGGTGTTCTGTTCATCGACCACATTTCCAAGCTCAAGCGCGAAATGGTGATCCGCAAGTTCACCAAGGCCGCCAAGACCCGCGGCGCCAAGGCGATCTGACGCTTTCCTTGAAAACCCGTGCCAGCGAGCCTATGATATCAGCGATATCATAGGGGGTTGCGCATGGGCGATCTGCTTCTTCGTGGAATTGACGATGCCTTGAAGGTCGAGTTGCAGGAAAGTGCGCGCCGCAACGGCCGCAGTCTTTCTGACGAGGCCATCGTGCAGATTCGTGCTGCCTTAGAGAGAGAGCAGCGCGGTGCACAGACAGCCGGGCAACGGCTTCGCGCCGTTTTGGGCGAGGCCGAATTTGCGGATGAGGAGTTGCGCGCCATCGATGCATTTCGCAGGCAGTCCGACCGCCTTCCGCCGGACTTCACATGATCGTTCTCGATACCAACGTAATTTCGGAGCTTCAGGGACGACACCACAGCGAACGCATTCTGCGATGGTTGGACGGCTATGATAGCGAGGTGATCTTTCTGACAGCAATCGCGCTGGGGGAAATTCAGTTTGGTATCGCCCTACTGGATCCGAGCGCCCGGCAAGAGAGCCTGCGCCAGACGTTTTTGCGCATTGAAAATGAGTTCTCCGGACGAATCCTGAGCTTTTCGCAAACCGCAGCAGGGTTTTACGGGGCTATTGCCGCTCAACGTCAGAGGGCGGGAAGAGCGATGGGAACCAAGGACGCCATGATTGCCGCAATCTGCCTGTCGCATGATGCGACGCTGGCGACGCGCAATACAAAAGACTTCGAGGGGCTTGATTTGAAGCTCGTAAACCCGTTTGAAGGAGCCTGATCAGAACGGAGACCCGCGCACCATGCCGCTTCGCATCATCTTCATGGGAACGCCGGAATTTTCGGTCCCGACATTGGCAGCGTTGGCGCAGGCTGGTCACAAGATCGTTGCCGTCTACACCCAGCCGCCGCGTCCCGGCGGGCGCCGTGGTCTCGACCTGCAGAAATCGCCGGTGCATCAGGCGGCCGAACTGCTTGGTATCGAGGTTCTGACGCCCGTCAATTTCAAGGATGCAGCTGACCGCCAGACGTTTCGCGAGTTCGACGCCGATGTCGCCGTCGTCGTGGCATATGGCCTGCTGTTGCCGGAGGAGATTCTGAGCGGCACGAGGCTTGGCTGCTACAATGGCCACGCGTCGCTTCTGCCGCGCTGGCGGGGTGCGGCGCCGATCCAGCGGGCGATCATGGCCGGCGATCACGAGACCGGCATGATGGTGATGAAGATGGACAAGGGTCTCGACACCGGCGACGTGGCGCTGACCAAGGTGGTCGCCATCGGCAACGAGATGACGGCCGGTGAACTGCACGACAAGCTGATGCTGGCCGGTGCTGGCCTGATGAAGGAGGCGATGGACAAGCTCGATGGCGGCGACCTGCCGCTGACGCCGCAACCCAATGATGGCGTCATCTATGCGGCCAAGATCAGCAAGGCCGAGACGCGGATCGATTTCCGCAAGCCCGCGATTGAAGTCCATAATCACATTCGCGGACTGTCGCCCTTTCCGGGCGCCTGGTTCGAATTGGAGATCGGCGGCAAGCCGGAGCGGATCAAGGTTCTGTCTTCGGTGGTCGAAACCGCCGGCGGCCCGACGGGCACCGCGCTGTTCGACGACCTGACGATTGCCTGCGGCGAGGGGTCGGTGCGGCTGACCCGGCTGCAGAAGGCGGGGGGCAAGGTGCTGAATGCCGAGGATTTCCGGCGCGGCACGCCCATTCCCGCCGGCACAAGGCTGTCCTGATGCCGCGGTTTCGCATGCTGATCGAGTATGACGGCTCCAATTATGTCGGCTGGCAGCGGCAGGACAATGGGCCGTCGGTACAGGGTGCCGTCGAAAAGGCGATCCTGGCCCTGACCCGCGAGCCGGCTTTGATCCGGGGTGCGGGGCGCACCGATTCCGGCGTGCATGCCTGGGGCCAGGTGGCACACGTGGATCTGTCGCGGGCCTGGAAGCCGGAGACGTTGCGCAATGCGCTGAACGCCTATCTCGGGCGGGCCGGGCAGCAGGTGTCGATCATCGAGGCGGCCGAGGTTTCCGATGATTTCGACGCCCGCTTTTCAGCGCTGCGGCGGCACTATCTTTACCGGATCATATCGCGGCCATCGCCCTTGGCCCTGGAAGCCAAGCGGGCCTGGTGGGTGTCGAAACCGATCGATCACGAAGCCATGCACGCCGCTGCCCAGATGCTGGTCGGCTATCACGATTTTACCACGTTCCGTTCCACCCATTGCCAGGCGAACAGCCCGTGGCGGACGCTCGACCGGCTGGATGTGACACGGTCTGGCGATGTCATCGAGATCCGGGCGACGGCCCAGAGTTTCCTGCACAATCAGATACGCTCGTTCGCGGGCACCTTGAAAATGGTCGGCGACGGGCGCTGGACGCCGGACGACGTGCGGGCAGCACTGGAAGCGAAAGACCGCAAGGCCTGCGGTCCCGTCGCGCCGCCCGACGGGCTTTATTTCATGCAGGTCGATTATTAGATCGTAAGAGGCTCTAAAGGGGCGTCGGATAGATCGGCATCAGGCCGAGCAGGGGCGGCAGGGCTTCGCTGAGCATCAGGGACGGCAGGATCAAAAGGGCCGAGATCGCCGAGGCGAGCAGAAGCTGGTTGTTGGTCACCGTTTTCACCAGCTTGAAGATCACCGTGAAATTGGCGAGCAGCAGGATCAGCGACAACAGGTAGGCCAGCCCTTGGCCGCCTGGGATGACCAGCCGTATCGCCAGGGGAACGGCCATCGCGTAGACCGTGGGGACGGCGAGCCAGTTGGTGCTGATGATGATCGAGGCCAGCATGTCGCCGTAGCCGAGCGGTTTTGCCAGCACAGCCACCAGCACCAGCGGCACGATCCACATCGTCATATCGACCAGAAACAGCCTTAAAATGAAGCCAAGTCCTGTCTCCGTTCCTGTCGGCATCTGTTCCAGATAAAACAGACGCCACGCCGCCCAGCCGACGGCCATGGCCGGGAGGCACCAGAGGAAGGCGGCAAACGAGCGCCAGACGCCGGTCGCCGTGATGTCGAGCCAGTCGAAGCCGCTTCTATCGCCGAGAACCAGCAGCCACACACCCTTCAGATAAGCCCCGATCTCCTCAATCTGCGGCATGGCCAAACCAGCGGCTGATAAAGGTTTCGTAGATCTGCGTCAGAGTTTCGAGGTCAGCGACGGCGACGCGCTCATCGACCATGTGCATGGTCTGGCCGACAAGGCCGAACTCGACGACCGGGCAGTAATCCTTGATGAAGCGCGCATCCGACGTGCCGCCGGTGGTCGACAGTTTCGGCTCGCGGCCGGTGACGGCCTCGACGGCGCCTGACAGCGAAGCGATCAGGGCGTTGTTGCGGGTGATGAAGACGTGGCTCGGCCGTTCGCTCCAGACGAGATCGTAGCGGACCGGCGGCCGGCCGGGACGAAGCGGGCTTTCCGCGGCGGCGCGATCCAGCCGGGCGATGATCTCCGCTTTCAGGCTATCGGCTTCCCAGGTGTCGTTGAAGCGGATGTTGAAACTTGCCGACGCCTTGGCCGGGATGACGTTGACGGCCTTGTTGGCCACGTCGATCGTCGTCACTTCGAGGTTTGACGGCTGGAAATTGTCGGTGCCGCCGTCAAAGGGCGGGTCCATCAACGCCTGGGTAAGGGACAGGATGCCGCGCACCGGGCTGTCTGCCAGATGCGGATAGGCGGCATGGCCCTGGACACCGTGCACGGTGATGGTGCCGGACAGCGAGCCGCGCCGGCCGATCTTGATCATGTCGCCAAGATGGTCGGGGTTGGTCGGCTCGCCGACCAGGCAGGCGTCCCAGCGCTCGCCCTTGGCGGCTGCCCATTCGAGCAGCTTGGTGGTGCCATTGATCGCCGGGCCTTCCTCATCGCCGGTGATCAGGAACGAGATCGAGCCTTTGGGCGCGCCATGTTTCTCGATATGACGGGCGATGGCGGCGGCAAAGCAGGCAATGCCGCCCTTCATGTCGACGGCGCCGCGGCCATACATTTCGCCATTGGCGATATCGGCGGAAAACGGTCCATGCGTCCAGGCGCTCTCGTCGCCAACCGGCACGACGTCGGTATGGCCGGCAAACATCAGGTGCGGGCCATCGGTGCCAAGCCGGGCATAGAGATTTTCGATATCCGGCGTGCCGTCCTCGGTCGCCGTCACCCGGTCGGTAACGAAGCCGAGCGGCTTCAGCATCGCTTCGAGGGCCGTCAGCGCACCACCTTCGGCAGGGGTCACGGACGGGCAGCGGATCAGCGCGGAGAGATTGGCGACGGGATCGGTAGCGGTCATCAAGGAAGCCTGTTGTTTCGCGGGGCTTGGTTTAGCCGATCCATACGGGGCTGTCACGGGGTTACCCTTGGCGTTTGCGGCAGTTTTACCCTCCCCTTGAGGGGGAGGGTCGGCACGTAGTGCCGGGGTGGGGTGATCTGCGGCATATGCAATTGACTATGGCGCTCGCGGTGGTCACCCCCACCCGCGACTGCGTCGCGACCTCCCCCCTCAAGGGGGAGGTGGAGTTCCCTCTTCTCCCCAGCGGGGAGAGCGACTGTCTTGTTCGTCAAGCGTTTTGCCATGGTTTATTGTCCCGGATGATGGCATTGAGAATGGTGAGAAGCTTGCGCATTGTCGCAACGATGGCGAC